>PAZF01000031.1 GCA_002715505.1 Candidatus Pelagibacterales bacterium | reverse complement strand
ATTGCCCTAGAATTCATCTGTCTCGGAGCGATAATGATTTGGCCTGATTTAGCGTTGAAACTTCCTGAGTTGCTCTTTGAAAGAGTCGCAAAGGGAACTCCTTATTAACAACATCTGACTTACTTGGTCTGCGTCGACATATATCCTTAGAACTGGCAAAGGCTATTTCCCCTCTAAGCGTGAAACATTAAAATCGACTAGATAGCTAGATAACGAAGACAGAAAAATAGACAAGATCGAAAATTTGTAAAACTGGAAAAAATTCTAAAAACATGTATCTTTGTAAATTACAAAGGCATGATGTTCACTAATGACAAGCATGGAGCAAAGCCATGATGGGCAAACAGCAAGTTGTTTTTCGAAATCAATATAGAGAAAAGATCGACGGTTGGTATAATGGGTATTTACATATAGCAGTAGTATATGCGATTGGGATAACTGCTATGTGGGTATATATCCAGCACATCAACGCAGTTGCCTGGTATGAATGGCTTACAATACCTGTGACATTAGTACTGGCTAACATTTTTGAGTGGTTTCTGCATAAATACGTGATGCATCGCCGTATTAATTTTTTTGGCCTAAGGGCAATTTACGAGCGCCATACGCTGAACCACCACAAATTTTTTACCGACGAAGAGATCCGCTTTAGAGGTCAGGAAGATTGGCGCGTTACTGTTTTCCCACCGTACGCCTTAGTAATATTTATTATGATGTCGCTCCCAGGAGTAGCGGTATTTGGTTACCTGCTTGGAAGCAACGTGGGCTGGCTGTTCATCTGCTCGACGACGGGAATGTATCTCACCTACGAATTCATGCACTTTTGCTGCCATGTAGATGAAAACCGTTTTGTGCGATATATGCCGTTTATTAATACATTACGACGTCACCATACATCCCATCATAACCGATCCTTAATGATGGAAGTAAATATGAATTTGACTTTTCCTATTGCAGATTGGTTATTTGGCACTTCAGACTTAAATCGTGGGTTGTTTGGTCATCTTTTCAATGGCTACAGTACAAAATATTTAAAAGATAATCTTCGGTCCCAGCCAAAGTCTCCCATAGAAGCTAGCAAAGGTCCTGTCCCCACCGAATAAAAGTTTTTGATCTTTTGAAGGTGAGAAAATGACACGACCCTTGGCTAATTTCGATGGTTATGTAATTGATGCTGCTCAGTATGCAAAATGGGACCGATCAGTATTCAAAGAGATGCGCGACGGCGGGGTGACATGCGTTAATGCAACCATCGTTTACTGGGAAAGTGCTCGGGAAACGCTATCCGAAATAGGTAAATGGAATAGACTTTTCGAACAAAATTCCGATCTTATTTTTTTAGCGCGCACCGCCGATGACATCCGAAATGCAAAATTAATAGGCAAAACCGCTATCACATTTGCCTTTCAGCATTGCTCTCCAATAGAAGAAGATATCGACCTCGTCGAGATCATGCATACCCTCGGGGTTCGCTTTATGCAGCTCAGCTATAATAACCAGAGCCTCTGTGCTGCCGGTTGTTACGAGAAAGAAGATCCAGGCATAACGAGATTTGGACGCCAGGTAATAAAAGAAATGAACCGCGTAGGCATGGTGGTTGACATGTCCCATTCAGGCGAGAGGTCCACATTTCATGCTATCGAGTTGTCTGAACGGCCAATAACAATAACGCACGCTAATCCCAAGTCTTGGCAGCCAGCGCTGCGTAACAAGTCCGACGATCTCCTTAAGGCACTATCTGAAAGTGGAGGAATGCTAGGTTTTTCTATGTATCCCTTTCATCTACGAAACGGCCCAGAATGTAGCCTTAGCGACTTTTGCCAAATGATTGCAAAAACAGCCGAGCTAATGGGCGTTGGTAAAATTGGTATTGGTTCAGACCTTGTACAGGGCCACGGTAACGAGGTAGTTGAATGGATGCGCAACGGCCGCTGGAGTAAAGAAATGGATTTTGGAGAAGGGTCATCAGACAACGCCGGTTGGCCGTCACCGGTTAAATGGTTCTCTAGTAACAGAGATTTTAAAAATCTGGCTATCGGGTTAACCCAAGTGGGTTTCACCCAGGATGATGTAAAAAAAATAATGGGTGAGAATTGGCTCAATTTTTTTGAGACATCGTTTGAATCAATTTGAAGCGTCTTTCAAATCAAAACGAGAAGTATAAATGTTGAGGTTTTGAGAAAATTGGTTGGCCTCCAGCTAACGGCAATAACCGTTTGAAACAGGACCGATTTAAAATGCTCAAGCCCAATTGGCGAATTAACTTGCGAATAGAACGTTAAAATCGAAGCTTTAGTAGACTAATCCAAGTGCCGTTACCAGCGAACTCTAGATTTCACCACGATGTTCTGACAAATCAAGAAGGAAATATTTAAGCCAAAATCCTCAATTAGCAAAGCAGTGGAGATATTCTTCTTAACCCAAACACCGACGCTAAATCATTGATCCAAAAGCGGTTTTATGAAAGTCTAACGTCCAAAAAATTTAAGACAATTCTTCTTGCTTAATGCCACTTGTGTTATTGCCTTAATAACTTCCTTTAGAGAAAACGAGGCATACCTAACATTTCGTCTATGCATATACATTTAAGTCTGCAGGCGAGTCCACTTCACCCCAATCTCCATTATAAGCAATTGCCAAAAGCTGCAGCACGCTATCAGTTGCGATGGTATTTAATAATTCAGTCATGTAAAGCCTATTACGATCTTGTGAAGACAAACTATTCAAAATTATTTTGGCTGTTTTCCAGCTATCTGGAGTAAAACGTATTAATCCCATGTACTGGCCTTCAATTTCATCCATTGACTCTGGAATTCCTCCTATTTCCAATACATGACTTTCATTATTTATTTTGAAAGTCTCCGCATCGGTAAGGGGATTAAAAAACCTTTTCTCCCAAAGAACTCGCCAGTTTGGGTCATAGGTAATCGCAATAGAAGCATCTGCATTTTTCAATAAACCGACAGCTGTACTCTCATAAAAGATATCTGAGTAGCTTACTATACAGGTATCATTTTTCAGCCACTCTTCAGCACAAGTTAAAGAAACAACCATGTTACTATTTTCCCAATCCGGGTTATAAAACTCTTTTATATCCTCCAAAGCTAATTTTTCACGGCTATAGCCTGTTACTACTCCTATCTCTGTAATCCCATTTTCACTAAAAGCTTTTAGTTGCATTGACAGGAGGCTGTTACCTCTTATTTTTAAGAGGCATTTAGGCTTATCCATTGTCAAATGTCCCATCCGACTCCCCCTACCGGCGGCCAAAACGATACCCTTCATTTCTCCCAACGCCCCTCCTAATGTCAGCGATTTATAATTCAACTGTTTGAATTAATAACAGCCTATATTTATAAATATAATGCTTAAAGTTTAGCACTTCGCTAATTTCTAAAGCATTTTAAATCGAACTAATACCATCAATTAATAGTTCGCAACTGTCACAGCTGAAAAAGTATGGCCAGCAACTTCAATCACGCGACAATATGCATTAATGATATGAGTAATAGCAGTACAATCAACTCTAGATTGTGTATTCACATACTCACAAGTCTTTTTACAACTGTCACTAAAGCTATGGGAGCTCTACCCGAAAAGAGCTTTTAATCTTCGTACATCTAACGGGGAAAAAATCGATGACCTTTCTGGATGCCACATCCAACCTTCCCAGGGAAGTTCAGTGTGCCGTATTGCTTCTATTTGCTGGTCTTCACTGTAAGCCAAACATCTATAAGAATTAGGACAACTCTCAATAGAAAAATTATGAAAACTGTTTACTTCTCCCTCGATCTCACCTCTCAGTTTATGCATGGTTCGGATATGGCCTTCTACTGGTAGCAGTCCAATGCCTTCGTATGCCGCCATAACTTGCATCCCTCTACAAATACCGAGGAGAGGTTTTTTATGCCGCTTTGCATAATTTATCAACTGGAATTCAGTCTCGTCACGTTCCGGAGCTTCCCCTATATCATTCCCACCGCTTAAAACAACGCCGTCAGCATTATTCTCTAATAACCATGAGCAAAGCTTCTTATTTTGAACGAGGTAGTTGGGGACTGGTAAGACAATTCCATCGATAAATGATAATAATTCCGTTAACTTCTGGTCAAGAGCATCCCGACGCTCGTTTCTGTCAGAAAGTATATCAACTCTCTGGCTCACTAAAATCCGTCTCATTCAATAATTTCCACCCTCTGCGCAGAACAATCGATTCTAAGAAATTTACTAGTTGACCATTTATCGTAGAGCTCTTCTCCAGCCCCAATAACAGCTGGCACGCCCAATTCACCTGCCCGGATTGCCATGTGGGAGTTCGCCCCCCCCCAAGCTGTGATTAGGCCTTTTATAGCGTGCGAAAAAAGCCAATCATATCCTGGGTCAGCACCGGGTATACATACTATACTGTTTTCAATATTTTTATCGCTGGGTGCTAACACCCTTCCTTCAACTACCTTGGAGGTAATAAAATTTGGTTTCAGCTTTGGCCATTCAAAACACCATACCTGGTCAGCATTTGTAATTAACGGAGGCAAACAAATTCGAGAGGTGTCTCGATAAGCCAGCTTGCCATCTTGGATACTAGTCTTAATCGCTTCCTCGGGATCACTGACTGAGAAATACAGTTCCCTAAACATCGCAATATCTGAAAAGGACATATCCTCCCTGGTCAGGTTCATTTTTTTTCCTATTGCAGCGATAAGCTCAAGCGCATCCGATAGACACCGCGAAAATTCAAATTTTGCTAGCTCTCTCAAAGTTATGCCTGTTTCGATAAACTTTAATAACTCCAACGAATTTGTTTTTAAACCATGGCCTACTAGTTCTTCATCCAGTTTACTCGCAATGTCATCCTTCAGGCTAAACGACACCCGTCTATTATTGCCTATATCATCTGTATCCCAGCTAAAATAACGTCCTACGTCAGTATCATACCTCGGGGAACATATATCGTAAGTACCCGGTCTCAAATGACCAAATTTATTTAGAAAAGCCTTTTTTGAGAGTGTATGCCTTTCTGACTGAATTTCACTACTTATTGTTTTAATACCCAACATAAAATTGGCTTGATCGTCATCGCTTAGAAACCCTCTTTCAACTAAAGACCGAAGGAACTGCACCGCAATGAAACCTACTCGCGCTAAACCCGAAAATGGTAATGTGCCGTATCTTTTGGTATTCTCTATCACCCAGTAAAGCTTTTCTATAGGCTGAAGGTTTGATTCCATTAACTTTGAATGGCGCTCACCCAGTAATTTTATTTTTTCCACATCTTTTTGCCATATAGGAAGTATCGGATCGATAATGCTGTTTGTAATCAACCTTAAATTACTTTTAATATCTCCTAATTCGTCTTCCGAAAAATTTGAGGAAGCCAGTGTTTTTAATCGCTTTTCAATATCTAGGGTGTAACAAGACAATATTATATCAAACTCTACCTTATCATGAAGATGGGGTTCCGAAATCAGTTGGTCCACATAATAGTCTACAAGTTTAATTCCGAGCGTTTTTTTCAAACATTTTGGAATGAATGAGTTAAACGACACCCTTACATCTATATAAGGCAAGCCGTAAAAATTCACCATAACAGGAAAGCTGCGCAAATTCCTATAACCATAGTTGTCCCGCTGATAAGCCCAGATTCCATCAGTTATCAGCTCTCTATACAACGTTAGAGCTAGGGGTTTTGGGCGCAAACCAATTATTTCAGCAGGATTCCAGTCTGGCATAACACCAAATGCGTTTGTCTTGCCTAATAAGTCGGGGTGCGGTTTCATACCCTCACTAATTTTAGAATGTAGGAGCGAGAGTTTTTTACTTTGTTCGGCCGGTGTCTGAAGGTTTTGTTTAATAATCAATGGGCGAACTTGCAATAACCATAAAAATTCATGGTCACCTTCCCGTGTACAGGCAAATTCTATATCGAGTGGCTTCTTGTTAAAAATATCTGAAAGTTCATTGAGTAAAACCAGTACAGCAGAAACTTCGTTAGGCGGCAAATTTGTCGACTCGGCAGCTATTTGATACGTTTGAGCTGAGCCTCCACCTGTTACAACCGTGGTATCATCTCCTTCGGCGATTGAAATTATTCTATACGGCGTGCGAGTAGTTGGATCGTGACTAAAACATACGCCAGACCTAACCACATTTCGTAACATTGGTTGAATCAAAACTTGGTCTTCTTCTGCAGGGTCATCATAGGATACTATTACTTTATCGATAGCTGAACCAAGATCTGGTGAATGTATATCCAAAAGTGATTCAAATACGCCGGCATTTGACTCTCTACTTGTATCTTCTGTTTTGCGACTAGACCTTACTATAAACTTGGTTTTACCAAATTTCTCAAAAATCAACCCTAAACGCGCTTCTTTTTCCTCTCTCCATTCCTTAACTGTAAAATATTCCAGTGCCAGCATCCGAGCGCTTTGGACCACATCCTTTAGAGCAGACAATGTTTCCGCTTTCGTGCCAAAACTAATAGCCGGTGGCTTCATTTTTTATTTACTGCTACCCAAGCTCGAGTGACATAACGAGTAGATATGCATTCCTGTGTCGATGTAATGTCCTGGATGAAGTTCATGAGAGTTGAAAATTTCTCCGCCCCAAGCTGAGATTGAATATCATTGACTGATCTCCAAACTTGGATATACCGTTCTCTCGGCATATTTATCTGATGTTGACCTTCTAAGTAAATAACTTCTTCAAATAATGCATGACTGGCTAATAAATCATATAAATTATCTGTGAAAGTTGAGTAACCTGAAGAAACTCTTTTTAAGTTTGGTTTAAGCTCTTTAATAAAATCCTCTATCTGTCTTCCTGTTCCCGCGTTTTCAATTCTACGCGGATTCCAAACCAGGGATAGTAATCCACCAGGATGGAGCACTCTATTGAATTCTTGTAATGCTAAGTCGGTGTCAGTCCAGTGGAAGCTGGACGCCATAGAAAGCCAGTGTATGCTATTGCTAGGCAACTCCGTTTTTTCGGCTGATCCTTCTTCCCACGTTATGCTATGATTAAAAATGTCTCCCGAGCCAAACTTACGCATTTCTTTGTTTGGTTCGATAGCTATCATACTTCTTACACCAAGTGCATTTATCATCCGGGTCCAAATACCCGTTCCCGCTCCAACATCCGCGCAATCTACATTTTGTAAGCTTTCCCCAAAATATCTCGATATAGCTCTAAGAACAGTTGGAGAATAGTCGGGTCGTGAAGTGGAGTAATTTTGGGCTAGAGCCGTAAAATCTCCAGACTTAACGTTTTCTTTCATAACCAACCCCTTGACGAAAAAATTCCAGCCAGGTCTTGAGCAACTAGTTCACTGCTTCTAGTCTCATCGAATTTCTCATGCCAATCCGGACTAACTGGTTTATCAAATTTTAGATCTAACCCTACTATATTTCCGTTTCCATTGTTGGAAAAAGCTCTGTAGATCCCTTTAGTATCCCTTCGACGGAGTTCAGCCATTGGAACATCCAAAAAAACTTCAAAATAGTTAGATATGTTCTGCCTATTCCAAGCATGCACTTCACGAAACAGCGATATAGTAGCGATCAAGACCCAGAATCCTTGGTCTGAAATGAGTTTGCAGAGCCGACCATATTGCTGTGCTAATTGACGCCGATCGTTTGCAGTATAACTTTGTTTTTCTTTTTTTGGGTCAAGTAATGTCTTTCTTAAGATATCGCCATCCAGATTTACTATGGCCTTTTCTTTGCCACGTAATATTGAGGTTAGTTGAAGAGCTAATGTTGTTTTCCCAGAGCCAGAAAGTCCTGTAATCCAAATTACTTTCCCCGCCATTTTAAAACCGTCCAACTCTCTATTTTTCTAGACTAGAATAACATTAGGCTAATACTTAAATAACTTCAGCCTAATTATATTTTAATCGCTTCATTTTTTAAACGGCTAAGAGCATTCAATGCAAGCGACCTTATAATCGAAATGTTATACAATTTTCAAAAATGGAGGTTTATCTAAATTGATAGGCCTCTATTTCTCATTAAGAACCTGCACCTCTTGTCGTCATTGAAAGAGAGAGATATATTCAACGCAACAGTTACAGAATTTTACCGTTTTAATAACAGGTGCGGATAATTTTAAATGAAGAGGTTCCTGCACGTAGGCTGTGGTTCGAATACTAAAAACCAAACGACAAAGGGTTTTCAGAAAAATTGCTGGCAGGAGGTTCGCTTCGATATCGATGAGAGTGTTAACCCCGACGTCGTAGGCTCGATAACGGACATGACGTGTTTCGACTCTTCCTCCTATGATGCGATTTTTAGTAGTCACAACATAGAGCATTTGCATGCTCATGAAGTTGCGATCGCGTTGTCTGAATTTTTTCGTGTTGTTAATAAAGATGGGTTTGTTGTTATGACGTGCCCGGATCTTCAAAGTGTATGCCAGTTGGTAGCAGATAATAAATTAACAGATACAGCGTATATTTCTCCGGCAGGGCCTATCACACCACTAGATATACTGTATGGGCATCGGCGGTCGATTGCGTCTGGGAATTTATATATGGCGCACAAATGTGGGTTCACAGCAAAAGTCTTAACCGCTTCACTGGCAGCAACGGGCTTTCAAACCGTAGCATTGAAGAGAAGACCAAACCATTTTGATCTTTGGGCTGTCGCTACTAAGACGAAGAAGAACGGCGCGATTTCTGAGGAGTTATGCAAAGAGCATTTCCCGTCTTAATTTAGCTTACCGCTAGCTTATAATCCCAATCGCCATCATCTAAAAAAATATTAATCGCAGCATTGAAGAGCGGGCTCCCGCCATGCTCAACCGAAACATAAAATCAATCAAAGTTAAGTTCGAAATCGGATAACTGTTCTTCTGCGAAAATACTATCTCCCAATTCCTTCAACTCCTGCTCCGTTGCCCTTCCTGGTTCGTCAGCTAGAAAAAGTTTATTAAGTTGGTAGACCATTTCTCCCGAAAAAAAATGAGCAAATATTATTGCTGCCCCGTGAACTTTGTTCAAGTGGAGTAAATCTTTGTCACTAAGATTCTTGAATTTTTGTTCATCAACTCTGGATAATCCCGTGAGGATTTGTTTTTTTGGCCCATTTTTCGTTGATCTTATATAGGCGAGATCCCAAGGGATTAGCAAACCTAAGTCCTGAATGACCTTGCAAGCTTGTCGAGTAAGCGTCTCGCTTATTAATTTTTGGTTCATAAAGTCAGCTATCTTAAGAATTGATTTGGACAGTTTACCCTCCTCATCAAAAAAGGGGATCCCGTCTTTCTCCTCTACTATTGTTGGAGCGTCCTCTAATACACCAATCGTTTTTTTCATTTCACCTGAGACTTTCACATCGATTAATCTAAAAGGATATTCCCGAAACATTGCTGGGACATATCTACTTAACCAATTTCCTGCACTGTCAACAAAAAGATTCCTATTTGTTTCTAGCCCCAATAAACCTGCTAAAAATACTCGTTCTTTTTCAACTAAAAAGCCGATTGGCATAGTTCCAACAGAATTTTTGAGTTCAAATAAACTTAATTCAACGACTGAAGCATCTTTTGCAAACGCAAAATTGTTATTTTGTCTAAACCCGCGCCCCCTTAAGTTTTTGTCAATGGGTATCCATAACATCTCATATTTCATCCTACTTGTGAGTATACTCTTGGATTTCTTCATACCTTTTTAAAAAAGACTTTTCACTATGTTTTACCTAAATTTGCTGGCGATAATACCCTCTAATAATACCGATCTACAACCATATTGCTTTAGATTAAAAAGATACACCACAGGTGGCAGCCTAAAACTTAAGAAATAGCCCCAAACTTCCGGTCCAAAAAAACATTATAGCTACTTATTTAAAACGTCGCTCAATCTAATAGCGCGCAGATATTTGAGTAATAACCGCTCGGATTTTAAGTTAAACGAGTTCTATTTCACGGTCGTTTAATAAAGACGCCTGAAAAGCTATAGTAAACTGTCGAGATGCAATTCTTTGGAAAAGGCCCACCTATGACTATGAGACTTTGTTATCATTTTTTAAAAAGAAGAAAAAGTTTTGGTTATATTTTGTATTTTTTATTAAGCTAAAAATATGAGATTTAGGGTTGATAATTGAATATGAAATGCAAATTCACTAGCAAAATGAATAACTGCTGCGCCTTGATAAAAAAAAACCAGCAAAAAGATGAAAAGCATCGCCAAAACAGCGATTTGCTCACGCCCGAACGATTGGGAGTTGTTTTTCCAAATAGATTAAGCTTTACAAGAACGCTCCTGAGACGGCTTGATCGCGAAAACTGGCAAATTTCTAGAGAATTTTTCGATTTAAATAAGGAAGGTATTGGCACAGCTGTTTATAAAATAGATACACAATCAACTAACCTTTGGTTTGTTATTTTTACAGATAAACTCGATCAAGAAGATAGGAATGATAGGGTCATTGCTGAAAGATGGGATGCAACGTTCACGCTTACTAAAGCTGAACCAACTCCAGAAGTTCTTGAACGTCTTCGTTCAAATATTCCCTTACAAGAAAAGGGAAGATGCTCGTCAGAAGAGATAATTTTGAGTCGGGCCAACAAGAGTGTACGCATTTTCAATTATGTAGCTTCTATGCTGGCAGCCGGGCAGCAACCAGATTCTAAAAAACTACTGGAAACCGGATACCTTATCCGCACAACCGCTGTCTATGGAAATGGAAAATTTGGCCTAGCTGACTTTAAAAGAATACAAAGAGACAATGTTTTTTTGTTGCCGTTTCAAGCCGAAATGCTCACCGTTTACCTGGCACGCCATTTTAGTTTTGAGTGGGTAGAGCACGTCGCGAGAATGAAGAACCCCAATCGTTTTGTTCCAATCGCAGAAAACTTAAAAAAAGAACTGGGGGTTGGAAATTCAACCGGTTTAGGCATGGTACCATTCTTGGTCGAGCACCCTCAGCTTATTTGTCGGTGGATTTCAGTAAGAGAAGAGGCACTAGTCCGTGTATTGAATTTACGGCGAACATCAACGCAAAAGAGAAATACTTTCAGAACTAAACTAGATGCTTCACTAAGGCATCTCGAACAGTGGCATACAGACGATTTGCCGTATAGGGCAACAATAGAAAAAATAAAGGTGGAGGTAGTAGAAGTCATCAAAAACATACCTCGTTTCCCGAACATTAATTTTTGGCAAGTTGTGGTGAATTGGTGTAATGAAAATTTTTGTTTAGCTACACAGGAGTTTATCTCTTCCATTATAGTGGAACTACATCCGGAATTAGTCGATGATTTAGAAAATTTTACGGGGGTAACAGAAACATATAATCTTAACCCAAAAATGACTCTAGGCAGGCTTATGAAAATTATCTCCAAAAATTACTCTTGGGTAAATAGTTTTAAATTTAACCAAAACGACTCCATTGCTAATTTTTGGTATCGTTCCATCGAGAAGGAAGAGCCTCGATTAGGACATCGCTTCTTCGATGAAGGAGCCGAAAAAGAAATTAAAGTCGGGATAGCCTACGAAATCTCTAAATTGGAAAGCGAACTAGATAAGTATATGCAAAAATTTTCAGATACTAACATCGCTGAATTTCTGAAAACAAGGCCGTTTTGGAGAACATTAATCATGAGAATACAGAGTCTCGAACTTTGCTCATATGCAGAAATTCAGGCTAATTTGCTGGACCAAGCATTCCGGCCAATAGATCTTTTAAGATTCAAATTAGCAATGTTTGGTGCAACAAAGTTTGATCCAAAATCTGACCTATGGTTGCGAGTCTCAATATTTCAAGGTGCCCCATTAATTCAAGGCCTTCAAATAAAGGCAGAAGAAGACTGCCTCTTTCCTCTACCGTAAAGAAAAAATTCGAATGGTAGTTTTATCTAACAATGAAATTATATCCGTCTGCTCTAGAGCACTGCAGTCATTGTGTATATCTTCTGGATCAGAGATTGAAAACGCGAGAAATATAGCCTACTTAGAGGCAATTCAACTGCCCGCACTCGATAGTCTGTTTAGAGAAATAGAACACATAAAAGAAGGTCAACAGTCTTTTGGTGGGGAAAAAAACTGCAACGACATCCCTTCTGCTTTTACCATCGGACAATCTTTAATAGATAGCGCCATAATCCAAAACCAATCTTTCTTTGAAGTCGTTAGATCTCCATTAATAGTTTTAGCTGAAGCCGTTAGAAGGTGCCCACAATACGGAGGGTTTACATTAAGTTTCTGCTGCGAAGGCAGACAAAATGTGGCTGTCTATCATAAGAACCAACTCAAGCTGAAATTTTCAGTTGAACCCAACAGCATCGCTTCCAAAGTTGAATTAAAATTAGTCCGCCAAGATAAAAATTTGCCACTTCACAATTTCGAGATCGTTAAGAATACCAATATTATTCATGACATCGTTTATTGTATTGATAAGTGGAGGGTAATCTGTGCAGAAGCCCAAAAAACACTAGTCCCAAACAGCATTACCAGCCGAGCTAGCGCTGGAGCTATGACCAATGATAGCTTATGATCTACTAAAACATATTACTCTTTTTAACTATAGACGGCTTTTAGACTTCATTATTAGCCACGGAGTAGCTCCCTCACGCCATTCCCAAACACATAGTAACTGATCCAAATGCGATAATTTAAAGAACCAGTTTGGCATATTAGCTAAATCTCTTTGGCCATTATCCTCTATGCACCGAATGTTGTGTGTGGAGTAATACCTCGAACACAACTCATTGGTCAAACCCTTCTTTACAACTTCATGGGATTCAACTATCAGGTCAAAATCCTTTAAATAAGGCACATTATTTGTACTAAGCAGCTCATCCTCTGCGCCTTCAATATCCACAATGATAAGGGTAGTTTTTGGATCTAAATTTGAAAGATCGTTCAATGAAAACTTAGACGCGACTTTAACCCTATCTGCGACTTGATTTTTCTTAGCCAACTCCCGGCAACACTCAGTGGCTTTGGGATTTATGTCAAATGCCAAGAACAAACTATTAGGCATTAACCTTGCCATCCCAATGGCATAATAGCCCTCAGCACAACCAACATTAACAACCGTCTGATAGTCACTCGAAATGGCGTTTGTTATATAATCCGAAATAGGTTGCTCATAACAGCCCAGAATCTTCGGCGTGTGACAGCCCTCTATTGAATGAAGACCTAATTCAAGACCTTTTAAAGGACCGCCCAAAACTTTTGTCCCTAGTTCTTTGCTGATAGTATTTTCCAATAAATGGCTTCGCCATTTAGCCATCAAGCGCAAAGATCCGTTTAGTGACTGTACCGTGGCGGGTTCAGACGTGGATAGCCCTTGCAACAAACTATTCCGGACATTATCATGCAGTGACATATAGAGTTGTGCCTTTCTAAAATCGAGAGCCTTCATATAATGTTGCATTAGCCTAAAACGGGAACCGTATAACGTCGAGGAATAAAACTTCTTAGTGGACTACTTTTAATGAAAATGATAGTAAACCATAAAAATTGCTAAACTAGGATCAAGTGATGCCAAAGATAAACATAGACGGTAAAGAATTTGAACTCGACGATATGTCTGACGAGCTCAAACAAGAACTAAATATGGTAGTTGAAATTGATAAGAAGCTCCGCGAAAACGAGGTAGAAAAAGCCATACTCATGACTTCGAAAAACGCATTCTCAGCTAAAATCAATAGCATGATGGCGAAAGAAGAAAGTAAATAGGCTTAACAAGAGAGGCATACGGCCTTTATTAACATTGAAAAAATGTGGGATATTGGTAACTGTCGCCTGAGCTTAACTTTTAAAGAAGTGCAGAAACTGCAAGCTATTGCAACGATTTTGCGCTAGAAATATAAACCCCCATATTATTGATCAGAAAACCTGTCAACTGATTTAAAACGTTGCTTATCCCAGAGCAGGGTGAGCATTTTCAAAAACGCTATTGCAAATCTGTAAATAAATGGCACAAAAACTCCTTAATCGCACGCGGCAGCATTTTGTTGTTTTTGTAAATAGTGGAACAAGTTTTATATTGTCTTAACGCTAATTCAAGCTCTAATATTAACCTTGAATTTAATATGAAAAATGCTCAAGAGATAATGTGTGAGACTATCAATTGAACAAGTACTGCAACAGGGTGTTGCTGCACATAAAGAGGGCAAACTTCAAGATGCCGAACGCCTTTATCGAGCTATCTTGCAATCT
>PAZF01000030.1 GCA_002715505.1 Candidatus Pelagibacterales bacterium | reverse complement strand
TTATTTAGTAATTTTATTTGAACTGTCTTTAGAACTATTTTCTAAATCATTAAAAATACTCCTTATTATTCCCGGTGTAAGAACAGAGAACGGATTAATAGAATATTCAGGGTTATCATAGGACCCTTTAGCCTTATAATTAAAACCTATGATCCCTTCACCCTCTATACCGGTTATAATTTTCCCTAACAAAGGAATTTTATTAATTATGTCATTGATAGCATAAGCTGGAATTAAAACTCCGCTTAAGTCCAAACTTTTTTTCTCTAGGTCAATTATTCCTCTTGTACTCGCACCTAGAGATAGGCCTTTAAATCTCGTGTCATCAATAAAAAGACTAGTGTCTTCAACTCTAAAAGTACCTTCTAAATTAGTAAATGGTATTCCTTCATTAGCAAGAATCTCTAATAATCCCGTAAAAGATGCTAGCTGCAATAATCTAGCGAGAAATGACGCATCCTTAATACTAAAATCTTTAATTAAATATTTACCTGATACTATTTTTCTTGTTTCATTATCAACATTAAAAACTATATCTCCATTACCATATAAAAGTTTATCCGAGAATTTTAAATTAGAAAGAAATAAGCCAAAATCTTTAAAGCTTAATTCTAGTTTACTTAAAATATTATCCTCCTGATTATAATTTAAGAAAACATAGCTATTATTCTGATGATATATATCTCCAATTAAATTTGTTATCTGATTATTTTTTACAGAAGATGCAACTTTTACAGAACCAAAATTAAAACCGTTCATATAAAAATTATCAATTGTAATTTCAACAGACCCATCAGCGTTATCAGAAGTATCTTCATTTAAATAATTGCTAATATTTATACTTGATCCTTTAATTGCAAGTTTAAAATCATCATTTTCTTCATATGTTAAAGTAGCACTATAGTTATCTAGTTCTCTAACAAAATCTTTAATATCTATTTTATCTATGTAACCATCTTCATCTAAAAAAATATCACCTACCATAATAATATCATTTGTAATTAAAGTAAGGTTTTCAACTTTTTTAAGATTTAGGCCTTCAAACAGATATTTTCCTTTCAATAATCCTTTTTGTTTTTCTTTTTTTCTGTATGAAACTTCATCTATTACAACTTTATTATTATATAAATTTCCATTTACTGTAGCCGACCATTTATTGTCAGAAAAATTATCTTTTACTATTTTCATATTTAATATTGTAGTTCCAGATTTTAGAAAATTATATTCATCTAAAAAGTCAAATGAGCTTGAAAATGCCTTCGTGTTTACATCTATTAATAGTTTGTAATCTTTATCTAAATTGACCGATACTTTTGCAGGAGACTTGTTAATTTCTGTGTTACCTTCAATTTTCAGGATGCTATTCTCATATGAAAAGTCTCCGTTAAAATTTTCAACAACTACTGGAAAATCTTGCTTATCCTTTATGAGGTTGAAGTTTTTTAGCTTTCCATTAAAATTGTAATTTGCTAAATTATTTAATTCAGAATATTCAATTATTAAATTTGACTCAATATCTCCTTGCAATTCACTCATAGAAATTCTTTCAAATTTTTTATATTCTAATTTTTCAAGGAATGTTCTTAATTTATTATAATTAGTTTTTATTTTAGCTAAGTAAACTAAATTATTATCATTTTGATTTGTATTTTCAATTTTGTATTTAAAAATATTATTTTCAAGCAAAATAGCTGCAGACTCTTTTGACAGTATTAATTTATTAGATTTTATGACCAACTCACCTTTTTCATTTATCATCAATAAAGAATCCTTAACTTTAAATAAAATTTTATTTTCAAAATAGGTTTGAAAATTTGAGAGTTTTCCTTTTAAGCTTTTAATTAAAAATTTATTTTTTTCATATTTGATTTGTATTTCTGTATTTTCAATTACACCGCTTTTTAACTCTGTAATCTTATATTCATTAGTGATTTTTTTGTTCGCAATACTTTTTAAAACATCCTGGAATTGTATTAAATTAAGCTTATTTACATTAATATCTAATAATGCATTAGTATTATTTGAAATATTATCTATATTTCCTTTAATCACAACTGAGTCTTTTTTATTATTAATTATACAATGCTCAATTCTAAACTGATCTTCTAATAAGTTTGCTTTTAGGAAAATATTACTGATAGGAATATTAAAATTATCATAAGATACGATTGCTTCTTCTTCATTTTCATTTTTTATTTCAATATCAAGATTACTTGCTAATAATTTATTTTGGAAAATTGAAACAGAAGCTTTGCCTGCAGCAATAATATTATTTATATTTCCTAGAGATATATTATATGAATTTTCTCCGTTAAATGACTTTTCTGCTATTTTAAATTCATTAAACTCAAGATTAATTTCTGCATTCAATAAAATATCTCTTGTTATATTTCCTTTAATTTTTAATGGCATGTAATCTTCAGAATTATTTAGCTTAGTTTCAATATAAAAATCTCTCTTTAAATTAGACTTAAATTTTACATCACTAAAAATCATATCTTTGGATAAATTTATAAAGCTTTTCATAATTTTACTAATTTTATTGTCATGATTTAAGTATGATAAACTTAATTCACTTGCATCTCCTATTAGAAAACCTTGGTTGATTGATAGTTCTGGCTTGTTAATTTTAACTAATAGTTTTTTATAATTATTATTATATTTAATTTGTTCTGCCTTGATATTATTTACTTTTATATCTCCTTTATTATTAATAATTTTTAAATTTAACCCCGCAAAGCTAATTTTTTCATTATTTTCTAAAGTAGATATTTTTAATTCTAAATTTTTAAATATAATCCCCTCTAAAGAGTCTGGAAAAACATTAAAAGTATTTGCTAGAGCAGGTTTATAAAAGTTAAATTTTTTCTTATTTAATAATGTTTCTATCCTTGCATTATTTACATTTATATACTTTAGCTCTACTTTGCTTTGAAAAAGTTTGGTAGCCTTAAGAGCTAAATTTATTTTTTCAGCTGACTTTACTACTATCTCTACTCCGGTTTTGTTTGGATAAAGATTAAATTCCTCTAAATGGTCTAAATTCAATTTGACTGTATTTTCAAATAAATTCAATTGAACTTTAGCATTATGTATGCTGCCAAAAGGGATCTCTTTATTTAACACATCTGGACTAATAAATTTAGATATGATCCCTATATCAAAAGGCTTATAAGTAATCCTGATTAAAAACCCAACTACTAATATTATTAGTAATGTAAAACCTAAGAGTGAATATTTAAATAATTTTTGTTTGATCAATTTAAAAGCATTAGTTAATATATTTAATATGTCTATAAAGATACATAGCAAAGCCCCTAATTTCAAGCTTCCTAATCAACATAATGAAATGGTTGAACTAAATGAAATTAATGAAAGCGTTGTTTTATTTTTTTATCCTAAAGACAATACTCCAGGTTGTACTACAGAATCTATAGATTTTTCAAAGCTACTCAAAAAATTTAATAAATTAAATTGCAAAGTATTCGGTATTTCTAAAGACAGTGTAAAAAAGCATCAAAATTTTATAGAAAAACAAAAGTTATTAGTTGATTTGCTTTCAGATGAGCCAGGAAAGGTTTGCGAAAGTTATGGTGTGTGGGTAGAAAAAAGCATGTATGGAAGAAAATATATGGGTATTGAAAGAACTACTTTTTTTATCAATAAAAAAAAATTAATTTCTAATATTTGGAATAAGGTTAAAGTTACTAATCATGCAGCAGAAGTATTTGATTTTGCTAAAAATATTTTATCCTGAGAAATTTTGATCTGCTAGAGATGCAAGTATAAATCTGTCAATATCTCCATCTAATACTTTTCCTACGTCAGATGTCTCTTCATTAGTTCTTAAATCCTTTACCATCTGATAGGGTTGCATTACGTACGACCTAATCTGATTGCCCCATCCTATATCTTTCTTTAGATTTTGAATTTTTTGATTTTGCTCATTTTGTTTTCTCAACTCTAGCTCGTATAATCTAGACTCTAACATTTTATAAGCAGTTGCTCTATTTTGATGCTGTGATCTTTGATTTTGACATTGAACGACAATAGATGATGGTAAATGAGTAATTCTAATAGCACTATCTGTCGTATTTACATGTTGTCCACCTGCACCTGAAGATCTATAGGTATCAACTCTAATATCCTTTGGTTCTATCTTTATACTTATTGAGTTGGCCACTTCAGGATAAACCCAAACACTAGCAAAACTTGTATGTCTTCTTTTTTGTGAGTCAAATGGAGATATTCTTACTAGCCTATGAATTCCACTCTCATTTTTTAAAAAACCATATGCATTTTCTCCTGAAACCTTAATGCTTAATGACTTTATACCTGCTTCATCACCAGCTGATAAATGTATTATATTTTTTTTAAAATTTTTTTTTTCTACCCATCTGCTATACATCCTAGAAAGCATTTCTGCCCAATCCTGACTTTCAGTCCCTCCTGCTCCTGCATGAATTTCCAAATAGCAATCATTATTATCAGCTTCTTCTGATAACAGAGTCTGCATTTTTATATTCCTTGCATTTTTTTTTAATGTTTTGGCTAAATCTAAAATTTCCATTTGAAGATTTTGATCTTGATCATTTTTAAAGTCTTTCTGAAATTCTTTCAAATCTGACAGCTCTTTTTCCAAAGTAGAAAAAGTGCTTAACAAGTTTTCAAGTCTCTTCTTTTCTGATAATATTTTTGTAGCAAAGTTAGATTCTTCCCAAAAATCTTTTTTTTGAGAAATTATATTTAAATCACCAATTCTATTTTTAATTTTTTTTGGGTCAAAGATACCTCCTTATAAACATAAGCATACTGGAAATTTCTTCAATATTTTTATCCAAATCAATCATTTAAATTTATATTAGTATAAACCACCTTCTAAACCCTTCAACGATTTTATAGTTTTTGGATTTTTTTTATTAGATTTACTATAACCTTTAATGAATGCTTCATAGATAGTATTTTTACTTTCAGATCTACTAATACTCCCTGTTTTATAGTCAATTTTTACCATTTCTACTCCTTCAGGGACTAAAAATGGTCTTTGTTCTTTTTCTTTAAGAGCAGCTTTCATAAATTCTGCAAAAATAGGGACAGCTACTTTTCCTCCTGTCTCGCCATCTCCTAAGTCTTTTGGATTATCATATCCTACGTAAACTCCTACTGCTAACTCAGGAGAGACGCCTAAAAACCATGCATCCATATTATCATTAGTAGTCCCAGTTTTTCCTGCTATTTCATATTTAAAATTCTTAAGAACTTTTGCAGTTCCTCTTTTAGTAACACCCTTAAGCATCCAGGTGATCTGAAAAGCTCTATTTGGATCTAATACTTGTATTCCTTCTGGCGGAAGTATTGGCTTTATATAATTTCCTTTCTGCTCAGCTTTACATTTACTGCATATTCTTACATCTCTTTTAAAAATTACCTTACCCTCTCTGTCTTGAATTTTTTCTATTAATTCAGGCTCATTATACCTCCCTGCATTAACAAATGAAGCATATGCTGCAACGAGCTTTATTAATGTTGTCTCTACCGCCCCAAGAGAAGTTGCTAGGAGTGGAGGAAACTCTCCTAGGTTAAACCTTTCTGAAATTTCAGTAATTTTCTTCATACCAATTTGATTGGCTAATCTAACAGTCATAACATTTCTTGATTTTTCTAAACCAACTCTTAAAGTTGAGGGTCCGTAAAAAGTACCAGAATAGTTTTTTGGCTTCCATTCTTCTAGCCCCGGCCCTTGGTCAATAACAAGAGGAGCGTCTAATACTTTAGTATTAGGCATATACCCAGACTCCAAGGCAGCTAAATAAACAAAAGGCTTAAAAGCTGATCCTGGTTGTCTTTTTGCCTGTGTAGCTCTATTAAACTCACTGTTATCAAAATCATACCCTCCTGATAGCGCTAAAACTCTTCCATTTCTTGGATCTATAACTACTATGGCACCATTAACTTCAGGTATCTGATCTAAACTGTAATCATCTGAAATTTTATTAGATGATTTTAAAACTATAATATCATTTACTTTAAATAAAGAATGTAAATTATCTAAATTATAATTTCTTTTTCCATTATTTATCCACTTAGAACTTTTTATTTTCTTACTACTAATACTAAAGTCCTTCTTACTATTTATAAGCATAAAATCAATTTTGTTTTTTTTTACTTCAGTTATTAATGCTAATTTTTTTTCATGAAGACCAGGATAGTTAATAAATTTATTTTTTATATTTAAATAATCTTTTTCTAGGTTAACTATCTTTACATTATCAATTGCTCCTCTCCATCCATGTCTTTTATCATAATTTTCTAATCCATTCCTTAAAGACTTTATAGCCTCCTTTTGCAGTCTTGGATCTATAGTTGTAATAACATGCAATCCTTCCTTATATAATACACTTTCTTCATATTTATCTATTACTTTTCTTCTAACCTCTTCAATAAAATAAGGAGCATAGATTTTACTATTTTCTTTAAATTTTTTTGAAACGAGAGGTTTCATTGAAGTTTTAAGAGCCACTTCTTTAGTAATTAGGTTATCTTCATACATACGGTTTAAAACATAATTTCTTCTTATTATAGCTGCACTCTTGTTTTTCTCTGGATGATAATTATTTGGGCCTTTTGGTAAGCCGGCTAGGTAAGCTATTTCTTCTAAAGTTAGTTCATCCATTGATTTATTAAAGTAGTTCAAAGCTGCAGCTGCAACTCCATAAGAGCGTTGACCCAAAAAAATTTCATTAAGGTATAATTCTAAAATTTCATTTTTAGATAAAATTCTTTCAATTCTTAAAGCTAATAAAGCTTCTTTAATTTTTCTATTTATAGATACTTCACTACTTAGTAAAAAATTTTTTGCAACTTGTTGAGTAATTGTTGATGCTCCAACTAATCTTTTACCTTTGTAAACATTTTTTATATTTATAATTGAAGCCTTTACTATGCTAATGAGATCAACACCCTTGTGTTTAAAAAAGTTTTTATCCTCAGCAGAAACAAATGCTTCCTTAACTTTCTCAGGAATATTTTCAACGGGAACAAAAATTCTTTTTTGCAAAGAGAATTCAGCCAACAAAGATCCTTCACCGGTATAAAGTCTGCTTATTACTGAAGGCGAATAGTCTCTCAGTTGCCTATATTCAGGCAGATCTTTAGTATATTTTATTATTCCTAATATGGAAATAGCAATAAATAAAAATGCTAATAATATTAATGATAAAAATAAGTATATAAGTTTTTTATACAAAAATAATCCTTTATCAGATTTAAATATTAATTATACAAGTACCGTAAGACATCTTTTATTAAGTTGTCAAAGCAAACTTTAAGTTTTAAAAAATTATTTTTTTTTAATTTCATATTATTTTCATTCATATAAAGTTTTTTATTGATTTCAATTTGTAAAAAATGAATGTTTTTTTTTGGATTTCCATAATTAGAAGTTATAAACCCTCCTTTAAAAGGGTTATTAGTTTTAGTTTTGTAGCTATAGTGTTTAAAAGAATTTTCTATTAAAGTTAATAATTCTTTACTACTGCTTTTATTATCTACATTGCTAACGACAATATCTGTTTTATCATTAACTAAGGCAGAAGACATAGAATGACAATCTAATGCCACCATTTTCTTGTATTGGTTTTTAGTTATATTAATAATTTCTCTTATTTTTTTATGATAAGGAAAATAATAATTTAAAAGCCTCCATTTTGCTTCACTAAAAGGCAACTTTGAGGGATAAAGGTATTTTCCAAAAAGATTATATTTAGCAAAAACACCTATACCATTAATAACTTTATTAGAATTTGAATTAAACAAATTTTTTAAATTACTATCTTCCCACATATTTTTATCAATTTCCAAGGGAGACCTATTAGCATCAACAAATATTCTAGGAAATTTTGCATTTAAAAAAGAAAATTTTTTATTATTTTGAGAAAATAGATGATCAACACAAAAATCTTCAGTGTTTCTTAACTCATTTAAGTTCAAATTTATATATTTTAAAAATTTACTATCATAGTTTCGACCACTATGTGGTGTCATAATTAGTAATGGCGAATTCTTAATATAAAATTCATATGCATTAGAATAATTTTTCATAATTTAAATTTTATTAATAATTAATATAAGTAATTATGATAACTTTAAAATGAAAAATTTAATGTAAAATTTAATTTTTTGTAGTTAAATAAAAAATATGAAAAGTTTTAATAAAACATTAAAAGAAAATAATATAAATTTATTAAGAAAATCCGTATCTACTTTACAAGTAAATATGGGAAAATTATGTAATCAAGCCTGCAAACATTGTCATGTTGAGGCTGGCCCTAAAAGAACTGAAATGATGGATATGAATATAATTTCTCAAATACTAAGGTTGCTAAAAAAAACACGCAGTATTAAAGTAATAGATATCACAGGAGGAGCTCCAGAATTAAATAGTAATTTTAAGTACTTCGTAAGGCAGTTAAGAAAAATGCAATTACATGTTATAGACCGATGTAATCTAACTGTATTACACGAAAAAGGTCAAGAAGAAACCGCTGATTTTTTGGCGAAAAATCATGTAGAAATAATAGCATCATTACCATGTTATACAGAGCAAAATGTAGAAAAACAAAGAGGTAAAGGAGTGTTTGTTAAAAGTATTAAATCTTTAAGGAGTTTGAATAGTTTAGGGTATGGAAAAGGTAATAAAAATCTAAAGTTAAATTTAGTTTATAATCCTCTAGGAGCATTTTTACCCCCTAATCAAAAAAATCTGGAGTCTGAATATAAAAAATTTCTAAAGAGTGAGTTTAAAATATTTTTTGATAATTTATTTTCTCTTACTAATATGCCAATTAAAAGGTTCAGTCATTTTCTTGAAAAAAATAATAAATTAAATGCATACATGAATTTATTATATTCTAACTTTAACCCAAATGCAGCTAAAAGTGTAATGTGTAAAGATTTGATTTCTGTTTCTTGGAACGGTCTAATATACGATTGTGATTTTAATCAAATGCTTGAAATTCCTATTGCTAGCAAATTTAAAAATATTTTTGCAATTAATAGTTTTAATGAAGTAACTCAAAAAATTGCTACAAAAGATCATTGCTTTGGATGCACTGCAGGCTCTGGAAGTTCTTGTGGAGGGTCTTTAATTTAATCTACTTTAAGATTTTGACTTACCTGCCACCTTTTTTTAAGATACTGACATGTATCGCAACTTTTTGAACCATTAGGCATGTTATTAGAGTTTAAAATATCCACTGCCTCAATAATTTTTTCTTCAACCCAGGTGTCATCACATTCTAAAGTTATTAAAAACTTTTCGAACTTAAGTTCTTGATTAAACATGGGTTGATTTTTTAAACCATTATAATACAGAAGATATGCTGTATTTGAAACTTTATAGCCATTTTTTCTGAATAGCCACTGATACATTTCTAATTGTCTTCTATATGCCTTTGGATATTCCCAGTTATTCCAAGTCTCTTCCCAATTAAAATTTTTCTTAGATGTAGATTTCACATCAGATATTATTAACTCACCGTCCGGTTTCATCCATACATCATCAACCGCACCATAAAAATGAAAGCCCTTATCCTTACTTTGAAAAGAAATACCAATTCTATTATTTCTCCATTTATCCATATCATCATGTTTGAATGGTACTGCGTCTATATTATATTCTTTAAATAAAGGGTGAGGTTTTTCTTGTTTTCTATAAAAATCAAATTCATTTTTGCATAAATTATCAACTGCAGTATTAAGAGTAAAAGGTAGGGTCCTTAATTTAATATTAAATTTATAAGTTAAAACAAAGCACCTTTTACAATTTATAAACAACTCTACTGCAAATCTACTTATTTTTTTCATAAATCCTATACCTTATTCCTCATCAGCATTTTCTAATACTTTAAAATCATCTCCTGTACCTAACCCTTTAAAATGTCCAATAAGTGTTTGTTGAGATTCAATTATTTTCTCTATCTGTTTTTCTCTAGTAGCAAAAGATTTTTGAGCACTTCTTTTATCAATCTCTAACTGGTTTTTCTGATCTCTTAAATAATCTAGTATAGACCTTACCCATCCAGCAAACTCTTTGCCAGTCACATAATCATAAATAAGACTCTTTTTATCATTTCTAAAAGCAATTTGCGATCTAATTTTACTTTGCTCTAAAATATTATTTCGTATAAGTTTTAGAGCAATTAAATAGTCATTAAAACCACAAATAAAAAGATCATTATCTTCTAGCTTTTTTATTTCCTTAGGAATATCTAAAGTTACAATAAGACCGTAACATGCATTTTTTTTTTTCATATCTTCTTTAAGCTTATCCACCCAACTTATAGAAAACTTTTTGGCATTTTTAGATTCAATACAAATTAAACCTAATTCATTTTCATTTGAATCTCTTACATAATGACTGATGTCTGCCCCATTAATACCCTTTGGAACCTCTTCTACTCTGTCAATGGGAAACTCAGCTCTTAGCTTATTTTCTAAAAGAACTTCTCCTGCTTCTCCTAAGGCCTGTTGTGATCCTTGCACAGATTTATTTTTTAATTCCCTAATTAAGTTTTGCAAACGACTGATTTCCTGATTTTTTTCAGTTTTTTCTATTTCAAAATTAGCAGATAACTCATTTTCTCTCTGTTGCATTCCTTTCATTAAAGCTAATTTAATTTCTTTATTTTTATTATTTTCTGAAATTTTTAATTTATTTTCTAAATCTAATTTTATAGTTTCTAATTCTATTTCTTTTTGTGAAAATTCTTCCTTTAATTCTAATTTAATTTTTTCTTTAATTAAAATATTATTCTTGTTCAGCTTATTTTTTAGTTCATAGTTTTTTAATTTAAATTCCTCTAGTTGGATATTGAATTGATTAATAATTTCTTCTTGTTTTTTGATAAATTCTTGCTTCAGTTTTTCTTCTATATCTTTTCTATATGTTAGTTTTAGATCAAAACCACAATTTGGACACTTTTCATTCATGAAATGATAATATCACAGAAAAAGAGTAATCAAAGAAGATTTCCCATTTTACCATTTTGATAATCACTAATAGCTTCTTCTATCTCTTGTTTTGTATTCATTACAAATGGCCCATAAGATACAACAGGTTCATTTATTGGTTCACCGTTTAGTAAAAGTGCCTTGAAATTATCTGAAGTTTCTAAATTTAAATTTGTTCCAATTTGATCAAAAATAATAACAGATTTATCTCTATAAAACTGACCCTCAATTTTAACGCTCCCACTCAAAACTAATAAAATAGTATTAGTATTCTCTTCAAGACTAAGAGATACTGTGGATTTTTTTTCCCCATGGAAATCCATTATATTTATTTTAGTAAAAGTAGCAGCTGGGCCACTTTGATTTAAATATTCTCCTGCAATTAACCTCATATCTATTTCATCTGTAAGATTTATGTTAGGAATATCACTTTTTTTTATGCTTTGGTATTTAGGAGAAGTCATTTTATATTTTTTAGGTAAGTTTACCCAAAGTTGAACCATTTCGAATAGTCCTCCTTTACTTGAAAAGCTTTCAGAATGAAACTCGTCATGAACAATACCACTTCCAGCAGTCATCCATTGAACATCTCCCGGTTTTATTGTTCCCCCTCCTCCAGACGAATCTCTATGTTGTACTTCCCCTTGATAAGCAAAAGTTACAGTTTCAAAGCCTCTGTGAGGATGTTTACCTACACCTTTGGGTATATCTGATTTTAAAAATTCTTTTGGACTTGCATAGTCCATCATTATGAAGGGACTTATAATGTTATTTATTTCACCAGAAGGTCTTAAAAGTCCATGCACATGAAATCCGTTCCCAACCCAATGCTTTAGACTTTTTGTATGAGTTAATATTACTTTTTTTATCATTTTTAATTAATACTAAAACATAAATTATGATCATATTTTTTAAATAACAAGTTATTTTTATTAATAATAAAATTTTTAATACTTATCCTTTTCTATAATACTAAAAAAATTGGAAACACCATAATTAACATCCCCATATCTTCAAATTCTTTATAATTGTAATTTAAGAAGGCTTATTAGTAAGCTTTATATTAAGCAAATGTGCTGCTAATAAAACTAGTCCTCCTAATACTGTAAAAATTATTTCTAGCATTTCTCCAAGTCCACCATGTTCATTATGACCATGCTCGTCATGTCCATGTTCTCCTCCAAATCCTATGTCATGCATAAAAATTGCTACTACTAATAATATTAGACCTAGTACTGCTAAAGATATACATTTATAGCTATTATGTTTCCTTAAGGATTTTCCCATAGCAAACAAACTTATAGGAATAGCTAACAATACCAATACAATATGAACATTTTCATCATTTATCCAAAATGACGCTACACTCGGAATCAAAAGTATTATAGCTGGAAGCGCAATACAATGTAGTATACAGCATATTGATAAACAGATAGATAATTTGTCACTTAATTGTTTATTAAATTGCATAATATTCATAGTAAATATCCTCCTATTTTATTAGTGATCATGCCCGTCATGTCCTCCAGATCCCAAATACATAATGTATTGAAAGATAATCTGGTTGTCTACTATATTTGCTTGAGGTTTCTCATGATTAAGTTGAAGTCTAATTATTGCAGCAGAATCAAATTTCCACTCTGACATTACAGAGTAAGCTTCAGGATCATTGCCACCTGAGTCTAAAGCACTACCAACTAAGCCAGTTGGAGTATCTGCAGCCAGAAGCTCGCTATATCTCATTCCCAAACTTAAATGTTCATTAAATTGATTCACCAGAGCTATATAGTAACCACTGTCATCATCATCAAAACTTACTCTTCCTGTACTTTCCTCACTATCCTCAAATGTACCATCTTGATTTCTATAAAAATATTCAGCACTAATTTTTAACTTTTTATCAGGGTTATAAGAATTTTTATAATCTAAATTAATTATAGATAAATCACTATCTCCTCTAAAAGTAACATTATCTTCATTACTAACCCTTCCATTTGGCGCTCTTGATTTTCCAGATAAATGATACAAATTTAATGCTATCTCTTCTGCATTAGACATATTTATAGTTGATTTATAATAGATAGACCAAGCGTCGCTTCCCTGCCCTGCAGCTGTATTATTTCCAAAAGGAAAATCATCGCCCCTAAATAATCCAAGCCCTAGTTCTGCTGATCCGTGTAACAAATAGGATGCTTCTAATCCGTCATCATTATATGCTTTATTTAGAAAAACTCTGTAAGGAAGAGGTCTATCTGCAAAATCATCTGCATGAGCATGCTGGGGATTTAAAATACCCACATTCCAAAAAGCTCTTCCTATTTTAAAAAAAGCATTATCTAAAAAGCTTCCTTTTAAACTTTCTACATAGGCTTCCTCTAATTCTATTTTATCTGCTCCATCTTCTCGTACTATAGCAGCAGTAAGAGATCCACTAAACTTTTCACCTATATCTGAGTTCATAATTAATTCTGATTCACCAATTTGTAGTCCTTCTCTTCCTCTTTCCCCTTCATGAGCTGTACCAAAGCCTTTAGGTGCTACTTCGCCACTTCTAGAAAAAGAAGTGTATTTGCCATTTAATACAGCTTCTAAATTAAAACTACTTTCTTTTTCATGACTTTTATGATCATTATGATTTTCATGACTATCTGCATGAATTTCATTATTTATTTCATTATTTTGCTCTAGTTGTGAAATTTTAGATTCTAGAAGTTCAATTTTTTTCTCATAAATATTTTTTACTTCTTCAAATTCTTTTTTTAGTTGATTTACATCATTTTGCACATCTGCTTTTACGTGTGAGGATAATATAAAAGCTAATGCAGTAAGTATTGTTAAACGCATCAAAATTCCCTTAATAAATTAAAATGCATTATTTATCATAAATGCAATATTATTGCAATACTGAAATAAATGTTATTGATTATTATGCAATTTTATAATAATTTTATTTTATGAGATCAATTAAGTTTGAAACATTATTAAATTATTGTGTTAAAAGTCAAAAATCTTTAACTCCTACTAGACTAATGGTTTACAGGACTCTTGATAAAAATAATAAGCCTATTTCTGCATATGATATTAGAAATGATATTAACCTGCATAATAAAAAGGACATAAATATATCAACAATTTATAGAGTATTAGAATTCTGGATAAAACTAGGGTTAGTGCACAAAATATCAAGTTTGAACAAATTTCTATTGTGCTTAGAGCCAAAAGAAAAGCATATACACATGTTAAACTTTTGTACAAAATGTGAGAAAGTGATTGAAACCTGTAATAAAGTGATGGGTCTTAACTTTACAAAAGTATCTTTAAAATTAAAATTTTCTGTTAACACAGAAAAGTCTATTGAAATTCCTGTTTTATGTTCAGATTGCAAGTAAATGGAACATATTTTAGAACATTATTTATATAGTTATTCGGCCAATTTAAGAGGATTCGTTTTTGGTTTTTTTCATGCAGCCATAATGATTATGGGATATTATACTGGATGGAGTATCAATAGATTTTTAAAGATTATTTCAAACGGATACATTGCAGGAATTTTTGGCGCTGCACTATCACACGTGGTTGCAGATGTCATTGCTAGCTTTTTAGATCCACATATTAGAAAAATGGTCCTAGGAATAGTAATTGGAGGTATAATACCTCTTTTCTTCATACCTTTTTTTGAAAAGTATTTAGTTAAAAGTAAACATCATATAGTCACAGGAGATCACGAGGATATTAAAAAAGATTTAGATAGTCATAAGGAGGAGGTTTAAAATGAAATACTTAGTTTTTTTTTTAGTACTAATTAATATATCAGGCTATTGTGATAATCACGACAATCATCACCATGAAGATCATGATCATCATCATGAAGACGAAACAAAAAAAAAATCACTTAAGGCACACCAGCATGGTATAGGAATTTTAAATATTGCACAGCAAAATAACACAATCATATTTGAATTTGAACTTCCTGGCTATGATGTTGTCGGCTTCGAATATAAAGCAAGGAAAAAAGAAGATGTAAAAAAAGTTAAGCAAGCTATTAATACATTGTCTGAATATAACAATATGTTTGTAATTAATGATGAGGCAAAATGTAAAGAAAAATCTAACAATTCTGATATAATTATTGAAGGAAATCATACAGAATTTAGAAGCAAATATATATTAACTTGTTCTAATATCAGCAATATTACAAAAATAAAGATTAATTATTTTGAAACTTTCAGTAATAGTAAAAAACTAAATGTAAATATAGTTTCAAAAAAAATAGCTAAAACCTATAAATTATTTTCTGATAACAATATAATTAAGGTTAAAAATTACTTTTGATATTTTATGAGTATTACAAATAATATTCTTGAAGTAAATAATCTATTATTTAAATGGAGGAAAACAAATAATTTCAAATTAAAAATAAATAAACTTGCTATTAAAAAGAAAAAGAGAGTTATTTTATTAGGTGCTAGCGGAAGCGGAAAATCTACACTACTAAATCTAATAAGCGGAATTTTGGAGCCTAATAAGGGTATAATAAAAATAAATGATACTTGTATTACTGCTTTGTCATCAAAACAAAAAGATCTTTTTAGAACTGAAAATTTAGGAGTTATATTTCAGCAATTTAATATTATAGAGTATCTATCTCCTATTACAAACATACTTTTACCTTGTTACTTTTCATTATTTAAAAATAAAAAAATAAGCTTCTATAGGGAAAGAGCTGCTGATTTAGGGAAAAAACTTGGGATTGAAAAGGATGTTCTATTTCAAAAGAAAGCTAAAAATCTCTCTGTTGGACAACAACAGAGAATTGCTATAATTAGAGCTTTAATTAATTTTCCTAAAATTATTTTAGCTGATGAGCCTACATCAGCTTTAGATTATAAAAACAAAGAGAAATTTTTGAATCTACTATTTGATATGTGTGAACAAGAAAATATTTCTATATTTATGGTTAGCCATGATAATTTAATCACTAAGTACTTTGATGATGTCCTTCTATTAGAAAAAATTAATGAAGCCTCATGAAAATGATCATTCATCTTGCAATTAAATCATTATTAAATAGAAAACTTACTATTGCTCTTACAATTATATCTTTAATGCTATCAATATCTCTATTTCTATCAATTGATACATTAAGATTAGGTGCAAAAAAGAGCTTTTTTGGAAATGTAAAGTCTGGTGACTTGATACTAGGTTCTAGGTCTGGAGAAATTCAACTTCTTTTGTACTCATTATTTCAAATTGGAAGCCCCACAAATAATATTAGCTGGGAAAGCTATAAAGACTTTGCTGAACACTCAGAAGTATCTTGGACAATTCCTATTTCTTTAGGAGATAGCCATAAACAATTTAGAGTATTAGGAACTAACAATCAGTATTTTAGGTATTTTAATTACAGAAACAAGAAACAACTTGAATTTGAAAATGGAGAAAAGTTAAATGATATGTTTGATGTAGTTATAGGAAGTGATGTTGCGAAAACTTTAAACTACAGACTAAATGATAGTATTGTCATAGCCCATGGAATTTCTTCGCAGTCTTTACATGATGAGTTTCCTTTTAAAGTAAAAGGTATTTTAAAAAAAACTGGAACATCAACCGATAGACTTGTAATTGTTAGTCTAGAAGCATTGGAAATAATTCATAAAGATTGGAAAACTGGATCAAGGATACCATCAGTAAAAAAAACTAATATTGAGCTTGAAAAAGAAGACCTTAAGCCAAAAGAAATTACAGCAGCAATTATAAAAATTAAATCTCCAATCAAAATTTTTAAGATACAAAGAGAGATAAATGATTATGAAAAAGAATCTTTACAAGCTGTTATTCCAGGAATTGCCTTATCCAAATTATGGGAAATAGTTTCTATAACTGAAAATATAATGCTCTCTATTACTACTATGGTCATAGTGAGCTCTTTAATAGGACTAATTGCAATTTTATATTCAACACTTAGCAATAGAAGAAAAGAAATGGCTTTGCTTAGAATAGTTGGAGCTTCGCCTAAAAACATATTTAGTTTATTACTAATGGAAGCATTAATTATATCTATCTGCAGCATTGTTGCATCTATTTTGCTTACACAGTTACTAAGTATAATAGTATTTCCTATTTTAGATCAAAAGTTTGGAATTTACTTAGAATATAAATTTATATCAATCAAAGATTTTTATTTTTTAATGGTTGTCTTATTTACTTCAGTAGTGGTAAGTATTTTTCCTGCTTTACAAGCCTACAAAAACTCTATAAATGATGGTATATAATCTATTTATATAAAATTAAAATGTTATATTTTAGAAATTTATTTTTATCAGTAATACTTATTTATTCAACTTATTCAACTTCTCTTGCTGAAGAAAATAAAACTATTAAGTGGTTAGAGTTAGTCCCCAAATATGCCTATAGCTTTGTTCCAGAAACAGGGGTTACCGAAGAAATGTGGGAAGATGAATTATTTCTGAAAAAAGTTGAAGAAGCTGGGCTATCAATTAATGAAAAAGTTCTTGGAAAAAAAATAAGAATTGACGGATTTATGGTCCCTTTAGACTTTGATTATGGAGAAAAATTAACTGTTCAAGAGTTTGTGCTGGTACCTGATGCAGGAATGTGTATTCATGTTCCTCCTCCACCTCCAAATCAAATGATATTTGTTAAACTTAAAAAACCTGAAAAAGTAAGATATATGTACCAACCAATAGCAGTCGAAGGAATTTTAAAAAATACACCCCCTATTGAAGAAATATACAACAGTATCTATGAAATGACAGCTGAGAAGTTAGAGGATATAGATTTCGACGAGCTTACTTATTAATTTACTTTGCTAATTCATCTATAATAGGACAATTAGGTTTATTATTTCCAGGGCACTTCTTTATTAACCATTCTAAAGACTTTTTTAAATCATTTAATTCATTAATTTGTTTATTTATAGTTTCAAGTTTACCTTTAGCAATATTTCTTACAGTTTCGCTTTTTCTCTTATCATTTTGAAATAACTTTATTAATTCTTTACATTCTTCCAGAGAAAACCCTAACTTTCTAGCTCTTACTAAAAACTTTAATTTATCTAAATTATCATCATCAAAGTATCTATAGTTGTTATTAAGTCTTTTAGAACTAATTATACCTATTTCCTCATAATGTCTTATAGCACGAGCAGTAATTTTAAGTTTTTTTGATATTTCAGTTATAAACATATTGACATTAACGTTAGGGTAAACCTTATATTGTAAGTATGGGTATTTTTATAAAAATAGCAATGTTATTTTTCTTGCTTAATTTTTTTTATTCTATTCTAAATGCAAGACCTATATCTTATGCTGGTGGTTGGACGGTAATGACATATAATGATTATACTAGAAATTCCTTATTATTACATTACTCTCCAACTAGCAAATATTCAATAGGATATAGGACTCAGTATTGGCAAGAAAAAGAATATTGGATTAATAGTTTTAATTTAAATTACTTGGCTAAAAGAATAAATAGAAAGCACTCTCAAACTAACATTTATCTAAAAACTGGCTTAGGAATATTGAGTACTGACTATAAAGAATACAATGATAAAAAAGAACCAGTGTTTTATGGAGAATTTGCTGCTGATTGGGAGACTAGAAAGCTTTTTATTTCTTATAATAATAATGTCCTCAAATCCGCTTCAGTCGATGGCACTTTCATACAAAAATCAAGATTTGGCTTTACTCCTTACTTGGCAAAATATGGATCTTTACATACTTGGCTGATGTATGAATTAAATCATATTCCTGAATTAAAAAGCAACTATCTTTCTAATTTTATAATAAGGTTTTTTAAATCTACCAACTTATTAGAATTAGGTTTAGATGAGAATAAAAATACCACTTTAAATTTTATTAAACGTTTTTAACTTTGGAGAAAATTATGAAAATTTTTTTAACACTACTAGGATTAATCATTATTACATCAAACACTTATGCTAAATCAGACAAAGAAGAAAAACATAGTCATGACGAAATAACAACTAACGGTTTATCATCAGGAGAAACAACTACTAACATTATTAATATAAACGTTAATGGTATGGTTTGCGATTTTTGTGCACAATCTATTGAAAAAGTATTTATGAAAAGAGATGATGTAAAAGGTATTAATGTTAATTTAGAAGATCAAAAAGTTGTTCTTTACTTAAAAGAAGAGGCTAACATAGAAGATAAAACTTTATCATTAATATTTGAAGATGCAGGTTATACAGTCGAAGGAATAAATAGAGCTAGTTAAATAATGAAACCTGTATCCACAAAAAGTCTTTTACTTCCTTCCTTATCTCTTTTTACTAGTATAGGGACATTGCTATGTTGTGCATTGCCAGCATTATTTGTTTTTTTGGGTGCAGGAGCATTACTAGCTGGCATAATATCTAGCGCTCCTTTTTTAATAATATTATCAAAGCATAAGATAATTTTATTTTTTGTCTCTGGGATACTTATGCTAATTAGCGGTTTTCTAATATGGCGCAGTAGAAATGCGCCATGCCCTGCTGATCCTTTAAAAGCAAAGGCCTGTAATAGGCTTAGAATAACAAGTCTTATTATTTATTTTTTTTCAGTATTAATATATTTTTTTGGCTTTTTCTTTGCATTTATAATTATCAAGTTTATTTAAGTATTTTTATAATATTAAATTCACATTATTTTATACTTATGCCACATTTAAAAAATAACTCTGGGTTATTGTTATTAAAAGATAGACTATATTTAGTCTTAACACGATAATAAATGTCTAAATATGCACAGAAGCTTTTGATTCTATATTCCATACCTTTCCCATCATTACTTTTTCTTAAAAAATCTACTGGCGTTGAGGCTCCTTTAGAACTATTAACTCTTAAGCAAGATGCTACATGATTGATTTTATCATTTGCAAATTTTTTTTTTAAGGAATTATTCCAAGAACTTGCACCACTATCATAAGCATCTTTAAGAGAAACAACATGATCTATGTTCGTATCACATCTTGATAGTGTATAAAATCCTATATTTGTATTAGGAGGATAAGATTTATATTGAAATGATTTCCTCTTATATTTACCATTGTAAGAATTTTTTTTCTTTTCATGATGTGGTTTTTCTTTATAAGTGTTTTGTTTTCTTTTGTGGCAGTGATAGTCACCAATCTTTTTATTATTATGACACCCTTTAGAGTTCAATCCTCCTCCATGTGAAAATAAATTAGAGGGATTGTAAAAAATAGCAAATACTAAGAATATTTTTAAAAGATTAGGCATAAAAATTAAAAAAACGTTTTGTTATAAAATAAGCTGGCGGATAGGCCCTCTGCCCTCTTCTACCTCAAACGCTTTAATACATTAGCTTTTATTATATCATAGCAAATTTCACTCCACAATTGATTCTACATTTGTGTATTTGCTCCATGTATTTATAATATAAGTTATTGAAATTATAAGGAGGACTATATGTATTTAGAAAATATTGAGTGTAAGTGCCCAAAATGTAATTTTATTTTTCAACTAGAACATGGCATTGATGATGATAATTTTAAAAAGTTATCTGAAAATATCAATATTTTACAAAACAAAGAAGTACAAAATAAAATTAGATCGGAAAAAGAAAGAGCGTTAAATGAGGGTAAAAAAATAGCTGATGAAGAACTATTAAATCAATTAAAAAAAATCCAGACTGAATTAGAGGATAAACACGAAGAGATTAAAAATCATAAATTAGAAAAATTAGATATTAATAAAGAAATAAATAAAATCAAAAGAGATCAAGAGCAAAATTTAAAAGCTCAACTATACAAAGAAAGACAGCTTTGGGAGGTTTTAAAAGATGACGCTGAAAGAAAACTAAAATTAAAAATAGAGCAACTAACTAATGATCTTCAAGATGTAACAAAAAGAGCTAAAAAAGAGT
>PAZF01000029.1 GCA_002715505.1 Candidatus Pelagibacterales bacterium | reverse complement strand
AGCCTGAAGAAGCTAAAGAAGCAGCTCCTGCGGAGGCGGCAAAGCCTGAAGAAGCTAAGGCAAAGAAAAAATAATAATAACTCGCTGAGTCTAAATAGAGATTAATATTTAGTCTAATTTTGTTAACAAATAAAATTGTTAAAGCAGGAATGACTAAAAAAAAAATTTACATAGGAAAAATTGTTGGTACCCATGGAGTTAAAGGTTTATTTAAAGTTGAATTATATAACAAAGATTTTTTAAACTTTAAATTTTATAAAAATAAAACTTTCATAGGGTGTACGCAAATTAACTTTGAAAAGAAGTTCACAAAAGGTAAATTAACAATATGTAAAAGTGATAAATTTAATTCAATAGAAGACTTAGCTAGTTTAATCGGTAAGCAATTTTGGATAGATGAAGCTAACCTAAAAAAAAATAATCAAAATGATTTTTTTCATAAAGATTTGATGGGTTGTAAAGTCTACAATAATAAAGCAGAATTTTTAGGAAAAGTAGTTGCCATTCATAATTTTGGAGCTGGAGATCTTTTAGAATTAGAAAAAAACTTTAAATATATGATTAGGTTTTATGATGTAGACAAAGAAGGTATTGATGTAGAAAATAAAAAAATAAGATTAAGTAAAAACTATGAGCTATAAAAAAAAAAAATTTTTAATTAATATTCTTACTTTATTTCCTGAAGCATTTAATGAATTAATAGATATTTCTGTAATTGGTAATGCAAGAAAAAAAGGAATATGGGATTTACAGATAACTGACATAAAAAAATTTTCCGATAAAAATAGAAATGTCGATGACAAACCATATGGAGGTGGTCCAGGTATGATTTTGAAGCCTGATGTTTTGCAAAATGCTTATAACTTTGCTATTGATAAAGTAAAAAAAAATATTTCTAATTTTGAAAAAGTAATGCTAACTCCAAGAGGGGAAAGACTAAATCAAAAAATAGTTAGAGAGTTGAGTGCTACTGAAGGAATGATTATTGTTTGTGGAAGATATGAAGGTGTTGATCAAAGGTTTATAGAATATAATAATCTTAGAGAAATTTCTTTGGGTGATTTTGTAATAAGTGGAGGGGAACCTGCTGCTGTAACCATGATTGATGCTGTAATAAGATTACTTCCTAATGTTTTAGGAAATCCAGTCAGTCTTTTAGAGGAAAGTTTCAATAATAATTTTTTAGAGCATCAACAGTATACCAAACCTAGAATATGGAAAAATATTAAGGTTCCCGAGATCTTATTATCAGGTAATCATAAAAAAATTAAAGAATGGAGATATGAAAAATCAATAATGAAAAAAAAAAAAGATAGATAATTTTGATTTTTTTTGTTTAAATACTAGTTTTTAAAATAAAAATATGAATAAATTAATTGATATAGAAAAAGAGCAAATAGAAGAGTTTTTAAAAACTAACAAAATACCTATTTTTAAATCTGGCGATACTCTAAGAGTTAACGTTTTTGTTACTGAAGGAAATAAAGAAAGAATTCAAGCATTTGAAGGCATTTGTATTGCAAGATCAAATAGAGGTTTTAATTCTACCTTTACAGTTAGAAAAATTTCTCATGGAGAAGGAGTTGAAAGAGTTTTTCCATTATATTCTCCTATGTTAGAGAGCATAAAATTAGTGAGAAAAGGAAAAGTTAGAAGATCTAAACTTTATTACTTAAGACAACGCTCTGGAAAATCTGCTAGAATTGCTGAAAAGAAAGATTTAATAAAGAAAACTGAGAAAAAGTTGCAAGAAGATAGTGTGGAAAAAAAAAAATTAGATAAAATTTCTAATAAAGACATTGATTTAGATAAAAAGTCTAAAAAAATAGATGTTCCAAGCCAGAAAGAAAACAAGGAAAGTAAAAAAGAAAGTAAATAAAAATGAATAATCCCAAAACCTTATTTGATAAAGTATGGGAAAATCATATTGTTGGAGATTTGGACTCAGGGCAAAATATAATTTATATAGACAGACATCTTGTCCATGAGGTTACTAGTCCTCAAGCTTTCGAGGGTTTAAGAATTCATAATAGAAAGGTCAGAAGACCGGACTTGACTCTTGGCGTAGCTGATCATAATGTTCCTACAACATCTAGAAATTTGGGAATTGAGTCCATAAAAGACAAGATAGCCCGTATTCAAGTTGAAACCTTAGAAAAAAACCTTGCTGAAAATAATATTGAATATATACCCCTAAATAGCATTAATCAGGGAATAGTTCATATTATAGGACCAGAGCTTGGGTTTACACTTCCTGGTACAACTATAGTATGCGGCGACTCTCATACATCTACTCACGGAGCATTTGGAGCTTTAGCTTTCGGAATAGGAACATCAGAGGTTGAGCATGTTTTGGCCACTCAGACATTATTGCAAACTAAACCAAAAAATATGAAGATAGAAATTAACGGAACATTAGGAAAGAATATTAGTTCAAAAGATATTATCTTAAAAATTATTAGCCAAATAGGAACATCAGCTGGTACAGGTCATGTAATTGAATTTATGGGATCAACGATAAAAAAAATGTCTATGGAAGAGAGAATGACTATTTGTAACATGTCTATAGAGGCTGGAGCCAAGGCAGGAATGATTAGCCCTGATATTATTACCTTAGAATATCTAAAAGATAAAAAATTTTCTCCAAAAAATAAAAAATGGGATAGAGCAACTCAAGAATGGAAAAAACTGTATTCAGACGAAAATGCTTTTTTCAATACTAGTTATAATATTAATGTAGACAAATTAAAACCAATGGTTACTTGGGGTACTAGTCCTGAAGATGGCATAAGTATTAATGAAGCAATACCAAACCCATCAGATTTTGAAAATAGTGAAAAAGAAAAATCAATGAATAAGTCATTAGAATATATGGGGCTAACTCCTGGAACCAAGATGACAGATGTGTCTATACAAAAGGTTTTTATTGGGTCCTGTACAAATGGAAGAATTGAAGATTTAAGATCTGCTTCATCGGTTATAAAAGGAAAAAAAGTGGCAAAAAATTTACATGCCATAGTAGTTCCTGGATCAGGTCTAGTAAAAAAAATAGCAGAAGAAGAAGGTATTCAGGATATATTTCTCGATGCAGGATTTGAATGGAGAGACCCTGGGTGTTCTATGTGTTTAGGCATGAATCCTGATCAGTTAGAAAATCAGGAAAGATGCGCCTCCACTTCTAATAGAAATTTTGAAGGAAGGCAAGGACGAGGAGGAAGAACTCATCTAGTAAGTCCGGCTACAGCAGCAGCCTGTGCAATTGCAGGAACGTTTGTAGATGTATCAGAGGGATGGTAATGAAAAAGTTTTATAATTTAGAAAGTATAGCTGTAGTAATTGACGAAATTAATATTGACACTGATGATATAATTCCCAAACAGTTTTTAAAAACCATACAAAGAAGTGGTCTTGGAAAATTTCTTTTTTACAATAGAAGGTATGATAGTAGTAATAATAAAAAAGATAACTTTATTCTTAATCAAAGCCCTTGGGATAGCGCTGAAATTTTAATTACAGGAAGTAACTTTGGGTGTGGATCATCAAGAGAACACGCTCCATGGGCATTATTAGATTTTGGAATAAAATGCATAATTGCTCCATCCTTTGCTGATATTTTCTACAATAATTCTATTAAAAATGGACTGCTTCCTTTAACCTTATCAAAAAATTTAATAAATATTTTATCTGATTATTCCTTAAAGAAAAAATATTTAAAAGTCAGCCTGTTAGACCAAAAAATATATTATGATGATATATCTCTTGATTTTACAATACCCAATGACATAAAAGAGAGACTGCTAAATGGATATGATGATGTAGAGCTTACTTTGCAAAAAGGTAATCTGATAAACTTATATGAGAAAAAACAATACAATGAAAAATCTTGGAAATTAGTTGATAATGAATAAAAAAACTAATATTTTGCTTCTACCTGGAGATGGAATAGGGCCAGAAGTATGTTCTTCTGTAAAAGAAGTTATCAATTGTTTAAATAACAATACCGAAATTGATTTTTTAGTTGATGAGGATTTAGTAGGAGGATGTTCTTATGAAAGGCATAAAGTACCAATTACTGATAAGGTTATTGCTAAGGCTAAAAATAGTGATGGAATATTGCTTGGATCTGTGGGTTCTCCTATATATGAAAGTCTTCCTTTTGAGCTAAGACCGGAAAGAGGACTCTTAAAGTTGAGAAAGGAATTAGATTTATTTGCTAACATAAGACCAGCAAAAGTATTTAATTCATTAGTGGACGCATCTTCATTGAAGCGAGATATAGTAAAAAATATGGATATAGTGGTATTAAGAGAATTAACTGGGGGTATTTATTTTGGTGAACCAAGAGGTATAGAAAACCTAAGTGATGGACAAAGAAAGGGAATTAATACAGAGGTATATACCACTAATGAGATTATTAGATTAGGCAGGGTAGGTTTTGAAATTGCAAGTTTGAGAAAGAAAGCTGTACATTCAGTTGAGAAAGCTAATGTGATGGAGTCAGGGGTTTTGTGGAGAGAAGAAATTCATAAACTGAAAGAGAAAGAGTTTCCTGATATTTCTCTAAAAAATATGTATGCTGACAATTGTGCCATGCAACTAGTTAAAGATCCTAAACAGTTTGATGTAATAGTTACTGGAAATTTATTTGGAGATATTCTATCAGATATTTCTGCAGAGCTTACTGGCTCATTAGGAATGTTGCCATCTGCAAGTTTAGGCGAATTTGGAGATAGCAAAAAAAGAAAATCTCTTTATGAGCCTGTACATGGAAGCGCACCAGATATTGCTGGAAAAAATATAGCAAATCCTATAGCTATGATATTGTCTTTATCAATGTTTTTAAATTATACATTAAATTTTAAAAACCTATCAGATTTATTAGAAAAGTCTGTAGAAGAAACATTAAATAGAGGTTATAGAACTAAAGACATAATGCAAAAAAATTGTAATTTAGTTTCTACTTCTGAAATGGGAAACTTAATTACAGAGAATTTAGAAACCTTATTGATTAAAAATGAAATATAATGTTGCAATAGTAGGGGCGACTGGAGCCGTCGGCAGAAAAATGCTCGAAACCCTATATCTTAGAAAATTTCCTTTTCAAAAGATAACCTTATTAGCATCAAAAAAATCGGAGGGAAATATAATATCATTTGAAGGCAATAATCATGAAGTTAAAGCGTTAGAAAATTTTGATTTTCAAGATACCAACATAGCATTTTTTTCAGCAGGATCTAAAGTATCAGAGATTTATGCTCCTATTGCTGAAGATAGAAAATGTTATGTTATAGATAATACTTCATATTTTAGAATGGTCGAAGACATCCCTCTTGTGGTGCCAGAAATAAATGCAAAAGAATTAATAAAAACTAATAGAAAAATTATAGCTAATCCAAATTGTTCAACTATACAAATGGTTGTAGCATTAGCCCCAATTCACAATTTTTGTAAAATTAAAAGAATAGTGATTTCAACTTACCAGTCTGTGTCAGGTGCTGGGCAAAGTGCTATATCCGAATTAAAAGAACAATCCAAAAATATCTTAGAAAATAAAAACGTTATCATAGAAAATTTTCCAAAACAAATTGCATTTAATGTTGTTCCTCAGATAGATGATTTCTTAGATAATGGATTTACAAAAGAAGAAATTAAAATGGTGAATGAAACTAAAAAAATTCTAGATAAAGATATAAAAGTGAATGCTACTTGCGTAAGAGTATCAACTGAAGTAGGGCATGCTGAGTCTATATATTTTGAATTAGAAAAAAAATTAGAATTAGATGAAATTAAGAGAATTCTAAAAAATACTAAAGAAATTATTTTTTCAGACACCGACTATCATACACCAATAGATTGTTCAGGAAATGATTGGGTTTATGTTTCAAGATTGAGAAAAGATCTTTTTAATGAAAATGGATTTAATTTTTGGGTAGTTTCTGATAACTTATTAAAAGGAGCAGCACTTAATTCTGTACAAATAGCTGAATCATTGATTAAGCAAGGAGTTTTATAGTTCATGAAAAATAAGAACAGACCGCTTTCTCCTCATTTATCAATTTATAAGCCTCAAATAACTTCAATTTTATCGATATCCCATAGAATATCAGGAGTTTTTCAGTCTTTAGGTCTGCTAATTATAATTATACTTTTGCTATCTCTTCTTCTTGGAGAAAATTATCATAAATATTATATGTCATTTATAGAGTCATACTTAGGAAAGTTATTTATTTTCTTTTACATATTTTCTTTAAGTTATCATATGTTCAACGGAATAAGACACATTCTTTGGGATTTAGGTTTTGGCTTTGAGATGAAAAATGTTTATTACTCTGGTTACACAATTATATTTTTGACATTGATTTTAGGGACCTTTTTATTAATTAATTAAGTATGGAAGTAAAAAAAAAAAAATGACTTTGGATATGGAAAAAAAGCAAAATAATGCTTTAAAGCATTGGATTACTCAAAAAGTTTCAGCTTTAGTTTTGGTGCCTTTATTGTTCTGGTTTTTATTTATTTTTAAGGATTTTGTATACAAGGACTACAATAATAAAATTTTATGGTTTCAAGACATTAAAAATAGCAGTTTGCTGGCTTTATTTTTACTTGTTGCTTTGTTTCACTTGAGGTTAGGATTAACAGTAGTTGTAGAGGACTATATTCATAATATAAAGATTAAAAATATGTTGCTTTCATCTGTATCAATCTTGTGTTTGCTTTTGTCCGTATTTACAGTGATAGTAGTATTAAATTTATTTATGAGTAATAATGTATAGAAAATCATACAATATAATCGAACATAATTATGATGTCGTCGTCGTCGGTGCGGGAGGAGCAGGTTTAAGAGCAACTCTAGGATTAGTAGAAAATGACTTATCAGTTGCTTGTTTGACAAAAGTTTATCCAACAAGAAGCCATACAGTTGCAGCACAAGGAGGAATTAGCGCTGCATTAGGTAATATGAGTGAAGATAGTTGGAAATGGCATATGTACGATACTGTAAAAGGATCAGACTGGTTAGGAGATCAAGATGCTATAGAGTACATGTGTAGAGAAGCAATTCCTGCAGTTGTAGAACTCGAACATTATGGTGTTCCATTTTCCAGGACTACCGAAGGAAAAATTTATCAAAGACCTTTTGGAGGAATGACTACTGAATTTGGTGATGGTCCTCCTGCTAATAGGACTTGTTCTGCTGCGGATAGAACAGGGCATGCTATTCTTCACACTCTTTATCAACAATCATTGAAAAATAAAGCTGAATTTTTCATAGAATATTTCGCGTTAGACTTAATTATGGACGAAAAGGATGGATGTCAAGGTGTGGTGGCCTGGTCACTTGAGGACGGTAACCTACATAAATTTAATGCAAAGAAGGTAATTCTTGCAACTGGAGGATACGGTAGAGTTTACTTCTCTGCTACTTCAGCTCATACATGTACTGGGGATGGAAATGCAATGGCTTTAAGAGCAGGGGTGCCACTACAGGATATGGAGTTTGTACAATTTCATCCAACTGGTATTTACGGTGCAGGTTGCCTAATAACAGAAGGTACCAGAGGCGAAGGAGGCTATCTTACCAATAGCGAAGGAGAGAGATTTATGGAGCGTTACGCTCCTAATGCTAAAGATTTAGCTTCCAGAGATGTGGTAGCTAGATCAATGACTGTTGAAATTAATGATGGAAGGGGAGTAGGAAAGGAAAGAGATCATATTTTTTTGCACCTAAATCACTTAGACCCAAACGTAATCTCTAAAAGGTTACCTGGAATTGCTGAAACAGCAAAGATTTTTGCTGGAGTTGATGTAAATAAAGAGCCAATACCAGTTATTCCTACTTGTCATTACAATATGGGAGGTATCCCCGCAAAATTTACTGGGGAAGTAGTAACTAATACAGATGGAATTAATGACACAGTAGTGCCAAATTTGTATGCTATTGGCGAGGCAGCTTGTGTATCAGTCCACGGAGCAAATAGATTAGGATCGAATTCTTTGTTGGATCTAGTAGTGTTTGGAAGAAGTGTTGCTCATCACATAGGTAAAGAAATGAAAAAAAGTGGAAAATCGATATTGTCAAAAAAAGGATCAGAAGAGAAAGCTTTAGATAGATTTGACTCTCTGAGATATTCTAAAGGCGATGTAATGCCAGCAAAACTTAGACTTGATATGCAAAAAACGATGCAAAACCATTGTGCTGTTTTTAGAACTGGTGAAGGGCTTGAAAAAGGATCAAAAAAAATGGATGAAATTTATGAAAATTTTTCTAATGTTAAAATTACTGACAAGTCACTTATTTGGAACACCGATCTATTAGAGACTATGGAACTTGAGAACTTAATTCAACAGGCAGTTGTAACTGTTAAATCTGCAGAGAATAGAAAAGAAAGCAGAGGAGCCCATGCAAGAGATGATTTTAGAGACAGAAATGATGAAGACTGGTTATTTCATACTTTAGCTTGGTTAAAAAATAAAAATATAAAACTTGGGGCTAGACCAGTTACTCTCAGAGCTATGTCTAATGAAGTGCAATCATTTCCTCCTAAGGCAAGGGTGTATTGAGATAACTATGGTTGAATTATTGCTTCCCAAAAACTCTAAGGTCAAAAATGGCAAAAATTTTAAATCCAAAGGAAATAATAAAAATAGGAAAAAATTTTTAATTTACAGATATGATCCTGACTCTAATGATAATCCAAGAGTTGATAATTATGATTTAGATATAAGCAACTCAGGACCTATGGTTTTGGATGCGCTTATTTCTATAAAAAATAAATTGGACCCTACTTTAACTTTTAGAAGATCATGCAGAGAGGGAGTTTGTGGAAGTTGTGCTATGAACATTGATGGTACTAACACTTTAGCTTGCACTAAATATATTTCTGATGTAAAGGGACCTATTAAAGTATATCCCCTTCCGCACATGCCAGTAATAAAAGATTTGGTGCCCGACCTTAAAGGAATTTACAAACAATACAATTCTATTGAGCCTTGGTTAAAAACTAAAACTGCAAATAATGAAGATAGAGAGAGGATACAATCACCAAAAGATAGAGAAGACCTAGATGGCCTATACGAATGTATTATGTGTTTTTGTTGTTCTACAAGTTGTCCTAGTTATTGGTGGAATGGAGATAAATACTTAGGCCCAGCAGTTTTATTGCAAGCTTGGAGGTGGATAGCTGATAGCCGCGATGAAGCTTCAGAAGAAAGGTTAGAAAAATTGCAAGACTCATTTAAGTTATACAGGTGTCATACTATTATGAATTGTACTAAGACTTGCCCAAAAGGCTTAAACCCAGCAAAAGCAATATCAAATATTAAGAAAAAAATTCTGGCAAGAAATTGACTGCTGTTATTTATCTTTGTTTAGGAATCGCAATATTATATTTTAGTGGAGAGTATTTAGTAGGTGGATCAGTTTCATTAGCCAAGCATTTAAAAGTACAACCATTCGTTATAGCTGTAACTTTAGTTGCATTTGGTACATCTGCACCTGAACTAGCCATATCAATTAACTCTGCTTTAAAAGGGTTACAAGGTATCACGATAGGAAATATAGTAGGATCAAATATTGCTAATGTTCTCTTCGCAATTCCATTAGCATATTTAATAAAAATATCTAAAAAATCAGATGTAAGAAAAAAAGATAGTATTTTTCTTTTTATGATTACAGTTGTGTTTTGTGGGCTAGTAATAAATATGGAAAGTTTTGATTTTATATACGGAGTAATTTCATTATCAATTTTATTAGCTTATATTTTTTTTATTATTTATGAAACAAAAATTGGATTAAGAAAGCAAAATTTAAATAATGAAGATGAGATAGAATTTTCAATTATAAAATCATCTATTTTTTCTTTTCTTGGAATTGTTGGAGTAGTTGTAGGAGCTGAAATATTGGTTCATGGTGCTGTTTTAACTGCTGAGCTTATAGGTATAAGTCAAGTTGTTATTGGGTTAACAGTTGTAGCTCTTGGAACCTCTTTGCCAGAAGTTGCCGCATCAATGATAGCTGCTTACAGAGGTCAAGTTAATTTTATATTAGGTGCTATTTTAGGATCTAATTTATTTAATATATTAGGTATTACAGGTACCGCTTCAATTTTAGCTCCAATTAAATCAGCGGGAACGTTAAGCGGTATAGATTTATCATTTTTAATGTTATCATCTCTTATATTTTTAATTTTTAGTATATTTACTAAGTTTATTAATAGAGCATTATTAGTAGTTATATTGATTTCTTATTTAATATATGTTTTATTCTTATTCTTAGGTTTTTAATTTAAGGTATTTTTATGAAAATTATAAAGCATTACATAGAAGGAAAAGAATACGAAGGAGGAGAAAGAACAGGTGATATTTTCAATCCTGCTACTGGAGAGATAATATCAAAAGTTCAACTAGGCGACTCAAACGTAGTTAAAAAGGCAGTTGATGTTTCATTAAAAGCTCTTGAAGGATGGCAAAATACTACTCCAGCAAAAAGAGCAGGAATAATGTTTAATTATAAAAAGCTTTTGGAAGAAAATGTAAGTATTATTGCAGAATTAGTTTCAAAAGAGCATGGAAAAACAATTGATGATGCAAAGGGGTCTTTGCAAAGAGGACTAGAAGTTGTTGAATATGCATGCAGCATACCTAATTTATTAAAAGGTGAATTTTCTAGTCAAGTAGGAACAGGAATAGATACTTTCTCTATGAAGCAACCACTAGGAATATGCGTTGGGATAACACCTTTTAACTTTCCTGTCATGATTCCTTTATGGATGTTTCCTCTAGCTACTGCTTGTGGCAATGCATTCATATTGAAGCCTTCAGAAAGAGACCCATCTAGTTCTCTAAAATTAGTGGAATTATTTGAAGAAGCAGGTGCTCCTAAAGGACTCGTAAATGTTATAAATGGAGACAAAGAAGTTGTGGATGCTTTAATAGAAAATAATAATATTTCTTCTGTAAGCTTTGTAGGATCAAGTAATGTTGCAGCTTACATATATGAAAAGTCAGCTTCTTTTAACAAAAGAGTTCAAGCTTTAGGTAGCGCAAAGAACCATATGGTAGTAATGCCTGATGCAGATATAGAGCAGGCATCAGATGCTTTAATTGGTGCTGCATATGGGTCAGCAGGAGAAAGATGCATGGCTATTTCAGTGGCTGTAGCTGTTGGAAATGCTGCAGATAGATTAATTGATAGTATAACGCCTAAAATTAATAAAATTAAAGTAGGTCCTTATAATGACAAGCTTTCAGAAATGGGACCAGTGGTTAGCAAACAAGCCCTAGAAAGAATTCAATCATTAATTGCTAGTGGAGTAGAAGAAGGAGCAAATTTATTAATTGACGGTAGGGACATAAAATTACAAGGCTATGAAAATGGATATTTTGTGGGCCCTTGCCTGTTCGATAAAGTTAAAACTAACATGAATATCTACAAAGAAGAAATTTTTGGGCCAGTTTTGAGTGTTGTTAGAGCAGATAATTATGATCAGGCTCTTAAAATAGTTAAAGACAATCCCTATGGAAATGGATGTTCAATTTTTACGAGAGATGGAGATACCGCAAGAGACTTTTCTAATGAGGCAAATATAGGAATGGTAGGTGTTAACGTCCCCATCCCTGTACCCGTAGCTTATTATAGCTTTGGAGGCTGGAAAAATTCTATATTTGGAGGACATAATGCTTATGGTATGGAAGCAGTAAGATTTTACACCAGAGTGAAAACAGTTACTTCTAAGTGGCCTCAAGGTTTAAGACAGGGAGCCGAGTTCAAAATGCCCACGCTTGGTTAGAATAATGAAAAAAAAAGAATTCTTAAATTATTATAACTTTGCAGTAGAAAAAAAAAAATACAATTTCATGCGTTTCAATCAAAGCTAGTTGATAGATTAAATGAAGTATATAATATTGTTTTTATTCAAACCAATTTATTTTCTAAATTAAGGAAAAACCCAATTAAAAGTACTTATGTGCATGGGCTTCCTGGCGGAGGAAAAACCTATGTTGCAAACTTGTTTCTAAAGTTTCTGAGAGAAAAAAATTTAAATAATTATGTTCTAAGAGTTCACTTTCAAGAATTTATGTCAATGGTTCATGATCAAGTAAATAGGCTTAGAAAAAAAAAGAGCAATAACCCATTGGATATAGTTGGTAAAGAATTATCAAAAAAATATAAACTTATTTGCTTTGATGAGTTAGAAATAATCGACATTGCAGATGCTATGATAGTATCAAAACTCTTCAGTATTTTATTAGAAAAAAAAATATCATTTATAATTACTTCGAATTTTAAACCAAATGAACTTTATAAATATGGTTTACAGAGAGAACAGTTTATTCCTTTTATTGAAATTCTAAAAAAAAAAATGTGTTTAATTAATATTAAAAATAATTGTGATCTAAGATTTGTAAATAAAGAGAAAAATAAAAGCAAATTTTTTCTTCATCCACTTAATTCAGATACCAAAGCTACTTATTTAGATATTCTTAAATCCATAAAAAAAAATTATTCATTTAAAACTATCAAACTAAAATCATTGGGTAGAGACTTAGTTTTTAACCAAACTATTGATAATATTCTTTTTACCGATTTCAAATTTCTATGTTCCTATAAATTTTCACCTAATGATTATATCGCTGTTTCTAATTTTTTTGATTGGTTTTTTATTGACAATATTCCTGTATTAAATACAAATATGATGAATGAGTCTAGAAAATTTATTACTTTAATAGATGTACTCTATGAAAAAAAAAGTAAGTTAGTTATAAGAGCTGAAAATAAATTAGAAAATATTTTTGTATTAAAAAAAAATAAAGATCTTCCATTTCTTAGAACAGTCTCTAGAATTACAGAAATGACCTCACAGCATTGGATAGGAAATTCTAAGAAAGGATAAAACAAAGTGGATAGAAAAAAAATAAGTTTAATTGGGGCAGGAAATATAGGGGGAACTTTAGCGCATCTCATAGGAATTAAAGAGCTTGGAAATGTTGTCTTAATTGATATAGCCAAAGGGATACCTCAGGGAAAAAGCTTAGATATAGCAGAGTCATCTCCGGTAGATGGGTTTGATGTAAATTTTATTGGATCAAACAGCTTTTCCCATATTAAAAACTCAGATGTTATTATAGTAACTGCGGGGTCTCCAAGAAGACCAGGAATGTCGAGAGATGACTTAATTGAGACTAATCTTAAAGTTATGAAAAACGTCGGAGAAGCTATTAAAAAATATAGCCCTAAAGCTTTTGTTATTTGCATAACTAATCCTTTAGATGTCATGGTCTGGGCTCTAAGAGAATTTTCTGGTTTGCCACACAAAATGGTAGTAGGTATGGCAGGAGTTTTGGATAGTGCCAGATTTAGATATTTTATCGCAGAACAAATGAAAATATCTGTAGAGGATGTATCTGCCTTTGTTTTAGGTGGGCATGGAGATAGCATGGTTCCTCTAGTTAGGTTTTCTAGTGTAGGTGGAATACCGATTCCTGATTTAGTAAAAATGAAACTTATTGATTATAGAAGCATTGATAAGATTGTTGAAAGAACGAGGTCAGGTGGAGGAGAAATAGTAAGTTTATTAAAAACGGGATCTGCATTCTATGCTCCTGCATCTTCTGCTTTAGCCATGGCCGAATCATTTTTAAAGGATAAAAAAAGAATACTTCCCTGTGCTGCCTATTTAAATGGCGAATATGGAATAAAAAGTCTTTATGTAGGAGTTCCTGTTATAATAGGAAGTAGAGGAGTAGAAAAAATTATAGAGGTAAAGCTTAATTCACATGAGAAGAAAATGTTTGTCAAATCAGTAAAATCAGTTAAAAAGTTAATTAGCATAGTTAAAAATATTAAAAAAAATATCTAATTATGAATATACATGAATATCAAGCAAAAAGTTTATTTAAAAGTTATGGGTTAAGCATATTAGATGGAGGAGTAGCTTTTACTCCTGAAGACGCTTATGAAGTTGCTAAAAAGATAGATTCTAAGAAATGGGTTATAAAGGCACAAGTTCATGCAGGAGGAAGAGGTAAGGGTGGAGGAATAAAAATAGCTAACTCCTTATCTGAAGTTAAAGAAATAGCAACATCAATATTAGGAATGAATTTAGTAACACCCCAGACAGGAGCAAAAGGAAAGAAAGTACTTAAAGTATATGTTGAGAAAGCTTGTGAAATTAAAAAAGAGTTTTATTTAGGAATAGTACTTGATAGATCAAAGGGAAAATTTGTAATCATGGCCTCAACAGAAGGAGGTATGGATATTGAGAAAGTCGCCGAAGAAAAACCAGAAAAAATATTTAAGGTTACTTTAGATCCATCAGATGGAATAAAGCAATTTCAAATTAGACAGCTAGCTTTTAATTTGCTAATTCCTAATACAGCGTTTAAGAGTTTTAATAAACAAGTTAATCTTCTTGCAAATATCGCTAAAGAGAAAGACTTTACCTTAGTTGAAATTAACCCTTTAATTTTAACTAATGATGATAAAATTATTGCTTTAGATGCTAAAGTTAATATTGACGATAATGCATTGTTTAGAAATCAAGATTTAAAAGAATTATTAGATGAAAGTGAAGTAGATCCTAAAGAACTTGAAGCTGAAAAATATGATCTAAGTTATGTAAAACTAGACGGTAAAATAGGTTGTATGGTAAATGGTGCTGGCCTTGCAATGGCAACTATGGATATTATAAAGCTTAAGGGATCTTCCCCAGCTAATTTTTTAGATGTGGGAGGAGGAGCTTCTAAAGATAAAGTTAAAGGCGCATTTAAAATTATTATATCTGATAGAGATGTAGAGGCAATTTTAGTTAACATATTTGGAGGAATAATGCGATGTGATATAATTGCTGAAGGCATTGTAGAAGCAGTTAAAGAAATTAATTTAGATAAACCATTAGTAGTTAGACTTGAAGGTACTAATGTAGAAGAGGGAAAGAAAATCTTACAAGAATCAAATCTAGATATTATTGCTGCATCAAATTTAGAAGAGGCTGCTGAAAAGATAGTAAGCGTGGTAGAAGGAAAATAAATATGTCAATATTGATAAATAAATCTACAAAGGTGATATGCCAAGGTTTTACAGGATCTCAAGGAACCTTTCATTCTGAACAAGCAATTAGCTACGGAACTAATTTAGTAGGAGGAGTGACTCCAAATAGAGGAGGTGAAACTCATCTAGACCTTCCAGTTTTTAATACCGTATACGATGCTAAAATAAAAACTGAGGCAAATGCTACAGTAATTTATGTTCCTCCATCTTTTGCAGCAGATGCAATTTTAGAAGCAATAGATGCTGAAATAGAAATAATTGTTTGTATAACTGAAGGAATACCTCAACATGATATGACTGTAGTTTATAATAAGCTATTACAATCAAAGTCTAGATTAATAGGACCTAATTGCCCTGGTGTAATAACTCCAGAGGAGTGTAAGATAGGGATTATGCCAGGACATATCCACACAAAAGGTAATGTGGGAATAGTTTCTAAATCAGGTACACTTACTTATGAAGCAGTTTATCAAACCTCTACTATTGGGTTAGGACAGTCCTCATGTATAGGTATAGGAGGGGACCCGATACCTGGTACTAACTTTATTGACATTATTGAACTTTTTTTAAGAGATGAAGCAACTGAGTCAATAATAATGATAGGCGAAATTGGTGGTAATGCTGAAGAAGAAGCAGCAGAGTTTATTAAAAAGTCTAAAATAAAAAAACCAATAGTGGCATTTATTGCAGGATTAACTGCTCCAAAAGGAAAAAGGATGGGGCACGCAGGTGCTATAATCGCAGGAGGTAAAGGAACAGCTGAAGATAAAATAGAGGCATTAAAATCCGCTGATGTTCGTGTTTCTATGTCACCTGCTTTAATGGGAAAAACATTGTATGATTTAGTCAAATGAGGAGAAAGTGAGTCAGACTTCTAATTTAGATTTTATAAAAAATTATTACGAAATTTTTCAAGATAATCCTGAAAATCTTGATCAGGAATGGAGAGTTTTTTTTGAGGATTTAGATTATGAAGCGTGTCAGTATTTAGAAAATAATGACCACAATTCCAAAATTAGAGAAGATACTAAATATGATACAGCTCAACTTAATAAAACTAGCATTGAAGATGAATATACAGCAAATTCACTTAGAGCGAGATTATTAATAAGAGCTTATAGAATAGCAGGACACCTGAAGGCCGACCTAGATCCTCTTGGCCTTTCAAAACAAAAATATATTCCTGATTTAGATCCTGAAACTTATGGCTTAAAAGAAGATGCAATGGAAAAAGAGGTATTTGTAGATGGGGTATTCGGTATCAATAAAATAAAGTTAAAAGAGTTAATTGAAATTCTAGAAAAATATTATTGTGCAAAAATAGGAACTCAATTCATGCATATTCAAGATAAAGAGCAAAGAGATTGGATAATGAATAGAATAGAAAATATAAAGCCAGATGAAATTTTTACTGATAAGGGTAAAAAAGCTATTTTAGAAAGATTAACTGCAGCAGAGTTTTTTGAAAATTTTTTAGATAAAAAATATACAGGTACTAAAAGATTTGGTTTAGAGGGTGGAGAATCTCTGATTCCAGCTTTAGAACAAATATTAAAGTATGGTGGAAAAAATGGTATTGAAGAAGTAGTTTTAGGTATGCCGCATAGAGGAAGACTAAATGTTTTGGCTAACTTTATGGGGAAACCCTTTTCTGCTATTTTTTCTGAATTTCAGGGAAATGCATCTAATCCTGATGATGTTCAAGGATCAGGGGATGTAAAATATCATCTAGGGACTTCTTCAGACAGAAATTTTGAAAATATAAAAGTTCATTTATCTTTAACTGCAAACCCATCTCACTTAGAGGCTGTAAACCCAGTAGTAGTAGGTAAAGTTAGAGCTAAGCAAGATCAAAAAAAAGATGTAGACAGGAAAAAAGTGGTAGGACTGTTGATGCACGGAGATGCTGCTTTTTCAGGACAAGGATTAGTTCCAGAAACTTTAGATTTATCAGGTTTAAAAGGATATAAGACTGGGGGTACTATTCATTTCATTGTAAATAATCAAATAGGATTTACCACAAGTCCTACATTTTCTAGATCTGGTCCTTATTGTTCAGATGTAGCTCTAATGGTAGAGGCGCCAATCTTTCATGTGAATGGTGATGATCCTGAGGCCGTAGTTTATGTTGCTAGAATAGCAACAGAGTTTAGGCAAAAATTTAATAAAGATGTAGTAATAGATATGTTTTGTTACAGAAGACAAGGTCATAATGAAAGTGACGAACCAGCTTTTACACAACCACTTATGTATGAAAAAATCAGAAGCCATTCTACAACTAGAGAAATCTACGCTAAAAAATTGGTAAATGAAAAGGTTTTGAAAACTGATGAAGTTGATGCTCTATGGAATGATTGGTCAGAGAAATTAGAAAAAGATTTGGAAGCAGGGAAAAGTTTTAAGCCAAATAAAGCTGATTGGTTGGAAGGCTCTTGGAGTGGTTTTGAAACTAAAGGAACAATAAAGCCAAATACTATTACAGGTTTACCGATAAAAACTTTAAAGGAATTTGGAGTAAAATTAACTGAGCTTCCTGAAAACTTTAACGTAAATAAAAAAGTATATAGAGTTTTGCAGAGAAGGCTTAAGAATATATCAGATGGAAAAGATATAGATTGGGCTTGTGCAGAATCTTTAGCATTTGCTTCCTTACTATACGAGGGTAAAAATGTTAGATTATCCGGACAAGATTGTGGAAGAGGAACTTTTTCACAAAGACATGCAATATTAGTAGATCAAAAAACTGAAGAAAAATTTTCTACTCTTAATAATTTTTTGAATAATAAAAGCAGAATTGAAATCGTTGACAGTCCTCTTTCAGAAGCAGCAGTTTTAGGCTTTGAATATGGTTATACACTAGCTGATCCTAACACATTAGTTTTATGGGAAGCACAGTTTGGAGATTTTGCAAATGGTGCACAATTAATAATTGATCAATTTATAGTTTCTGGTGAGTCAAAATGGTTAAGAATGTCTGGTATAACAATTCTATTACCTCATGGATATGAAGGGCAAGGACCAGAGCATTCTTCGGCTAGAATAGAGAGATATTTGCAAATGGCTGCAGAGGATAATATACAAGTTGTAAACTGTACTACTCCAGCGAATTACTTTCATGTTTTAAGAAGACAAATGCTTAGAAAATTTAGAAAGCCGCTAATTATTTTTACCCCAAAATCCTTGCTAAGAAATAAAGATGCAGTATCAAAACTAGATGATATGGGAGAGAAAACTAGATTTCACAAAATTATTCTTGATGGTCCTAAAAAAAATGCAAAAAAAGTAGTTTTTTGTTCAGGAAAAATTTTCTATGAAATTATGAGTAAGATTAATAAAGAACAAGCTTTCTCTACATTAATAATCAGAATAGAACAGCTTTATCCTTTTCCAATGCAAATTTTAGTTGATATTGTTCAAGATCACAAAGAGGCAAAGTTTTTTTGGTGTCAAGAGGAACCAAAGAATATGGGAGCATGGTCTTTTGTTAACCCTGAATTGAAAAACTTGCTAAGTAGCGCTAAGGTTAGAGAACAAGATATAGAGTATATAGGAAGAAAGAAATCTTCTTCTACTGCGACTGGACTATTTAAAAAACATCTTGAAGAACAAACAAAAATTATAGAAAGTTTACTTAATTATTAGATATGAAAAAAATAGAAATACAAGTTCCAGCTTTAGGTGAGTCTATCACGGAAGCAACCGTTTCTAAATGGTTTAAAAAAAGGGATGATTTCGTAAAAAAAGATGAAGTCTTATTAGAGCTAGAAACTGATAAAGTATCTCAAGAAATTTATGCATTAGATAGTGGAGTACTAACTGATATTTTTTTTCAAGAGGGAGAAGATGTAAAAATTGGCGAAACTCTAGCTAAAATTGAAATATCAGACAGTCCAAATAATAAGAATATTATAAGAGAAACTCAAAAGAACTCTGACGCAAAAAGCACAGACAGCTTCTTTGATGTTATAATTCCATCTTTAGGAGAGTCTATAACTGAGGCAACGATAGGAAAGTGGATAAAAAGTGAAGGAGAGAATATAACCAAAGGGGAAGCTATTGTAGAAATAGAAACTGATAAAGTTACGCAAGAGCTTTATGCAGAAAATGGTGGTGTTTTGGAAAAGATTTTTTACAAAGAGAATGAAGAAGTAAAAATAGGAGAAATTATTGCAAAAGTAAATGAAACTAAAGAAGCAAATAAAAATAAATTTAAGGAAGATAAAAAAGATAATACTGAAATTGCAAAGGAAAGCATAAAAAAAATAGAAACTAATAATAAATTAGATCCTACAACTGTAAAAAGATCAGGAATAGGGAGTAAGATAAGTTTGATAGATTTAAAAGAATTTTCAGAAGAGCTTATTTTCTCTCCTGCAGCAAAAAGAATAATTAGAGAAAAAAACTTAGATACTAGAAATCTAAATTTATCAGATGGCTCAAATAGAGTTAATAAATCTGATGTTATTCAAAAAAATTTAAATAATCCTTCTTTAGAAAATAATACTGATGTAGAAAAGCCTCTTAGTAAATTGAGACAAAGTATAGCTAGTAGACTGAAACAAGCACAAAATACCGCAGCTATGTTAACTACTTTCAATGAAATAGATATGTTTAAAATTATTGATATTAGAAAAAAATATAAAGAAAAATTCTTAGATAAATATGGAGTTAAATTAGGTTTTATGTCTTTTTTTACTAAAGCTGCAATCATAGCTTTAAAAGATATACCAGATATAAACGCGGAAATAAAAGGTAGTTCTATCATTTATAAAAATAGGTATGACATTGGAATAGCAGTAGGTACAGATAAAGGACTTTTTGTGCCAGTAATAAAGAATGCAGATAAGATGACATTTGCAGATATAGAAAATGAGATTATTAATTATGGAAAGATGGCAAAAGATAATAAACTCACTTTAGATCATATGAAGAATGGAACATTTACTATTTCTAATGGAGGAGTCTACGGATCAATGTTGTCAACTCCAATTTTAAATACACCTCAATCAGGAATATTAGGATTGCATAATATTGTCAAGCGTCCTTGGGTAGTCAATGAACAGATTGAAATTAGGCCTATAATGTATGTTGCATTAACATACGATCATAGAATAGTAGATGGAAAAGAAGCAGTCACATTTCTAGTACGTATAAAAGAAATTATAGAAAATCCTGAACAGTTAATTTTTGAACTATGAGCGATAATAAAAATTTTGATTTGATTGTAATTGGTGGAGGGCCAGGTGGATATGTTGCAGCAATTAGAGCTTCTCAACTAGGCCTTAGTGTTCTTTGTATTGAAAAGAGAAAATCATTAGGAGGAACCTGTTTAAATATAGGATGTATTCCATCTAAAACTTTACTCCATTCTTCGTACCTATATTTTATTAGCAAAAACCATTTTTCTGATTTTGGCATAAATATAAATGGTGAGGTCAATGTAGATATCAGTAAAATGATGAATAATAAAGAGTCAGTAGTAAAAAAACTAACTGGTGGGATAAAATCCTTATTTAATAAAAATAAAGTTACTTACTTAGAAGGGACTGCAAAAATTACTAGTAAAAGCTCTGTGTCGGTAAATAATAATGATTTTAATGCTAAAAATATTTTAATTGCTACTGGTTCAGTCCCATCATCTATTAAAAATGTTAATATTGACGAAAAAAAAATTGTATCTTCAACAGGAGCACTTGAGTTTTCAGAAGTTCCAAAAAATCTTGCTGTTATTGGTGGAGGCTACATAGGATTAGAACTTGGTTCAGTTTGGAAAAGACTAGGGGCCAATGTAACTGTGATTGAATTTTCTCCAAACATAGTCCCTACTATGGATAAAGATACAGCTGATATTTTTTTTAAAACTTTGAAAAGCCAAGGTTTGAACTTTATTTTAAATACAGGTGTTGAAAATGCTAGGATAGAAAAAGGTAAAGTCTCTTTAACTTGTTTAAATAATATTGATAATAATAGAAAAAATCTATTTTTTGACAAAGTTTTAGTAGCTGTAGGACGGAAACCCTACCATGAAGGTTTGGGTCTGGAAGAGTTAAATGTAAAAATGAATAAAGATAATACTATAAGTGTAGATAATAACTTTAAGACTTCAGTATCAAATATTTTTGCAATTGGAGATGTTATAAATGGGCCAATGCTAGCTCACAAAGCCAGTGCAGAAGGACATATTTTTGCTGAGAGGTTAGCAGGAAACGATCCTGCTCTAAACTATGGTTGTATACCTGCTGTCATTTACACTGAACCTGAAGTAGCATGGGTGGGCCCTACTGAGAAAGAACTTCAACAGAAGGGTATTAATTATAAAAAAGGAATTTTTCCTTTTACAGCTAATGCTAGAGGAAAAACTACTGGAGATACCGCGGGAAATATAAAAGTTCTATCTCATCCTAATAATGATAAAATCATTGCGGTTCACATTATAGGGGCACATGCAGGAGAGTTAATAGGAGAAGCAGTTACAGCTATAGAAGCTGGCTTAAGTGCAGAAGACATAGCTTTAATTTGTCATGCTCATCCTACATTATCAGAATCAATGAAAGAAGCAGCATCCTTAGCTTCTACAGGAAAAACTTTACATTTTTAATAGGTATAATAAATCTTAACTACTAAACTTTGCTCTGGGATGAGTCTTGTTATAAGTCTCATTTACAAACCTGTTTGAGACTTTTAAGTAATGCTGAGTAGTTGAAAGGCTGGAATGTCCTAACATTAATTGAAGAGTTCTTAAATCAACACCATTTCTTAATAGGTGAGTTGCAAAGCTATGTCTTAGGGAGTGTGGAGTAAAGTTAATATCTAAATCTAACTGATTTCTAAGTCTAGAAAAAAACTTTTGAAAGTACCGAGGAGTTATTTTTTTTCCATTTAAATTAATAAATAATTTATTACTTTCCTCATTTTTAATTTTAGATCTTTCTAATACCCACTGTGATAATGCTTTTTTTACTTGAGGAATTATTGGAATAAGCCTTTCTTTTTTCCCTTTTCCTAATATTAAAAGATAATCACTCTTCAAATCTTTCACATTTAAAGATAATGCTTCGCTAATTCTTAAGCCTGCTCCCCATAAAATAATTACAAAAGCTCTATTTCTAGCTTTAATAATACTATTTTTTTCTTCATCTATTTTGCCTATTAATTTCTTAATTTGATTATCTGATAAAGGACGAGGAAGATTTTTGGGTAATTTAGGAGAAGAAAGCTCAAATATAGTAGATCCTTCTAATTTTTGATTTAAAATAGTAAAATTAAAAAAAGATTTTATACTTGCTCTTGCTCTAGCTAGAGATTTAACTCCAATTAACATATTTTTTGAATTCAAAAAAGATATCCAGGCTCTATAATCTTTAATTTGCAGTTTATTTAATAGAGCAAGGCTTATTTTATTTTTTTCATAGTGTAATCTTAAAAAATTTAAAAAATATTTAAAATCATATCCGTATGCTAAAGAAGTATTTTTTGATAAGTTTCTAAAATCTATTAACCAGGTTTGCCAATCTTTATAAGTTTTATATAGGTCTTTTTCTGAAATATCTTTTATGTTTTTAAATGAAAATTTTAGGTTACTGCTCAAAATTTCTGTCCAGTTTTCTTCCAATCTTCCATAAATATTTCAAGCCCTGAATCAGTTAAAGGGTGTTTCATCATTTGCATAATAATTTTAGGAGGTATAGTTGCCACATTAGCTCCCATCAATGCTACTTGTGATACTTGCAAAGGGCTTCTAATTGAAGCTGCTAAAACTTCTGTTTTAATATCATCTTTAAAAATAGTATAAATATTTACTATCTCTTTAATAAGATTTAAACCAGTGGTTCCAATATCATCTAGTCGTCCTATAAAAGGAGATATATAGGTTGCTCCTAATTTTCCTGCTAAAAGTGCCTGTGCGGCGGAAAAACATAAAGTTACATTAACCTTAATATTTTTTTCACTTAATTCTTTGCATGCTAATAGACCATCTTTAGTCAAAGGAACTTTTACTACAATATTGTTAGCAATCTTTGCAAGTTCAATTCCTTGAGTTATCATTTCATTACTAACTGTGCTAGTGACTTCTGCTGAAATTGGTCCATCTATTATGTTACTTATTTCTTTTATTACAGTTTTAAAATCTTTTCCTGATTTGTAAATCAAAGAGGGATTAGTGGTTACTCCATCTACTAAACCTAAATTAGACAAAGACTTTATTTCTTGAATTTCAGCAGTATCAATAAAAAATTTCATAGCGTAAATATAAATTAGATATTACTATTATTTAAGAAAATGGTTAAAAAAGAAAGAAAAAAAAAAATCAAATATATTATTATAATGTTTTAGTTGCCACTAATATTAATTATTACTTGATATATAGCTCAATTAATTTGATTGCCAAAGGGGTAATCGTCACTGTTAGTCTTAGAAAGAAATTTGTTCTTGGTATAATTATTAAAGAAGTTAAAAAGCCATTAGGTAACTTTAAAGTTAAAGAAATACATAAAGAGTATAGAAATAAAAAATTAGGAAACAATCTAAGAAACTTTCTTAATTGGGTTTCTTATTATAATTATATAAATTTAGGAAGTGCACTAAAATTATTTTTACCGAATCAAAACATAATAGAAGAAACTTATAATATTGTCTTATATGCTAAAAAAGAATCAAGTAAGGACCTTAGCCTGCGGCAAAAAAAAATCTTAGACTATTTATCTAAAAAACCTAAAACCAAAAAAGAATTTATTTTAAAATTTAACAATAAAGCAGCTGAGTTGAGAACTCTTATGAAAAGAAAACTAATATTTGAAAGAAATCAATTAGAAGAGATAAAGAATCCTATTGACCTTAGTTTATTAAATCTAAAAAAATTAACATTAAACCAAGAGAGAGCCTACATAGATATAAAGAAAAGAATTTATCATAAAGAAAAAAAACCTATATTTTTAGATGGTGTAACAGGGTCAGGTAAAACAGAAATCTATTTTAAATTAATAAAAGAATTCTTAGAGAAAAAAAAACAAGTTTTAGTCTTGCTTCCTGAAATAGCTCTAAGCGAGCAATGGTTAGAAAGATTTAAAAGTTGCTTTGGTTTTTATCCTTTAGTGTGGAATTCAAAAGTAAAAATATCTCAAAAAAGAAAAGTTTGGAATGCTGTGATGAGGCAAAAAACATTAATAGTAGTAGGTGCTAGGTCATCTTTATTTTTACCTTTTTTAAACATAGGTCTTGTCGTGATAGATGAGGAAAATGATCAGTCATATAAACAGGAAGATGGAGTAATATATAATGCCAGAGATATGGCTATTTTAAAGTCTAAAATTGAAAAAACAAGTATCCTCTTAGTTTCTGCAACACCATCACTAGAAACATTTAAAAATTGCAAAGAGGAAAAATATCATTGGGTTAAAATAAAAAGCAGATTTAAGGATACTGCTAAGCCTAAAATTCAAGTTGTAGACATGAAAAACTCAACTAAAAGTTTAATATCAAAGGAATTTGAAATACAAATAAAGGATAACCTAAATAATAAAAAACAGTCTTTAATTCTTATTAACAGAAGAGGCTATGCGCCGGTTACTTTATGTATTAAGTGCGGAAAAAAAAGGAAATGTAAATACTGTGACTCTAGTTTAGTTTATCATAAAGAAATTGATCTATTAATGTGTCATCAGTGTGGTAAGAAAGAAGTTTATGAGTCTATTTGTAATAGCTGTAATAATGGAAAATTTATTTTTGTAGGTACTGGCCTAGAGAGAGTTTATGAGGAAGTAATTAGGTTATTTCCGAAAGCGAAAATTATAAAGCTGTCTTCAGACTACATGAATAAAGAAATTTTTTTTAAAACATTAAAAAAAATAGAAAATAGTAAAATTGATATAATAGTAGGAACTCAAATAATATCTAAAGGATTTGATTTTGGAAACCTGAAAAGTGTATTTATAGTAGATTTTGATATTTGGTTTAATAATGCTGATATAAGAACTAATGAAAAAGTTTTTCAATTAACTCAGCAAGTTGCGGGTAGAGCAGGACGGAGAGATGAAGAAGGAGAAGTCTTTATACAGACTTTTGATCCTAATAATAAGCTTCTAGATTACATTGCTAAAAATGAAAGAGACCTTTTTTATTACAAGGAATTAAAAATAAGAAGTAAAAACCTACTCCCACCTTATGCAAAGCTATTATCTGTTACTATTTCATCTAAAGATTTAAATCTTGCTGAAATCAAAGCGAAAAATATTAGAAGCTTATTTTTGGCTTCTAAAGATCTACAAGTTTATGGACCAATTCCAGCCCAGATATACTATATAAAAAATAATTACAGATTAAAATTATTAGTAAAGGCTAGAAATTCTTTGATAATACAAAAATATTTATTGGAAAAAAACTTTTCTTCTCACATTAATGCAAAGGTAAAGATTAAGTTTGATGTTGACCCCTATAATTTATATTAAATATTTATTCTATGTTGCAAGTATTTTTGAGTTATGTTAGTAAATATTGAGATAATTTTATGCTTCAAAATACACAATTTGATCACAGAGCTGTAGTTAAATATTCCAGTGCCTATTATGGAATCATTGCTAACAATAATCAAATGTTTGAGGAAATTAAACAACTTTTGAAGACCTTTTTAAGTAATAAGAATTTTGATGTTGTTTTCAAAAGTCCCTTACTTAATAAAAAGCAGCAAACTTCTCTAGTTTTAAGCCTATTTGCAGAAAAGGGTAGTAAAAAAATTTTAGTGAGTAAAAATTTATTTGGATTAATGATGCTACTTGCTAAAAACTCAAGACTACAAATTTTAGAGTCTGTACTCAATAGGTGTATAGAGTTGCAAAACTCTAATAATAAAGAAATTAAAATCAATGTTACAAGTGTTTCAAGGCTTAATGATGATTTAATAGGACAGTTAAAAAAAATATTTTCAAAAAATTCAAAAAAAAATGTTAAAGTTGTTAATCTAATAGATCAAGATTTATTGGGAGGGCTAATAGTCCAAATTGGATCTAATTTGATAGATACCTCTGTGAAAACTAAATTAAATAAAATCAAAAGTGCAATGAAGGGAGCAAATTAAATGAGTCTTAATGCATCTGAAATATCGGCTATATTAAAAGAGCAAATTGAAAAGTATAGCTTAGACACAAAAGTAGAAGAAATTGGCAAAGTATTATCAGTGGGTGATGGTATTGCAAGAGTTTATGGGCTTGAGGAAGTAAGCGCAGGCGAAATGGTAGAGTTTAGTGACAAAACTTTAGGGATGGCCCTTAATTTGGAAGAAGACAATGTCGGTGTAGTTTTATTCGGAGATGATAGAAATATTAAAGAGGGCGATACAGTAAAAAGAACTGGTAGAATAGTAGATACCTCGGTAGGAATTGAATTATTGGGAAGAGTGGTTGATGGATTAGGGAATGACATTGACGGTAAAGGAAAAATAAAATCAAAAGAAAGAAGACTAGTTGATGTTAGAGCTCCAGGAATTATTCCAAGAGAGTCAGTTTCAGAGCCCATGCAAACAGGTTTGAAAGCTATTGATGCACTTGTTCCTATTGGAAGAGGTCAAAGAGAGTTAATCATAGGAGATAGACAAACAGGAAAAACAGCTGTAGCCATTGATACTATTATAAATCAAAAGGTATTGAATCAAGATAAGAAAGATAATGAAAAGCTTTTTTGTATTTATGTTTCTATAGGGCAAAAGAGGTCTACGGTTGCGCAGATAGTTAAAACTTTAGAAGAGCAAGGAGCTTTGGATTATACAGTAATAGTAGCAGCTACAGCTTCAGACCCAGCGCCTTTGCAATACCTTGCCCCCTACACAGGATGTGCGATTGGAGAATGGTTTAGGGATAATGGAAAACATGCTTTAATTATTTATGATGATTTATCCAAGCAAGCAGTGGCTTACAGGCAGATGTCACTTTTATTAAGAAGACCACCAGGCAGGGAGGCATATCCGGGAGATGTATTTTATTTGCATTCTAGATTATTAGAAAGAGCTGCCAAATTAAACAAAGATAATGGCGGTGGGTCTTTGACAGCTTTACCTATAATCGAGACGCAAGCAGGCGATGTTTCTGCATATATTCCAACCAATGTTATTTCTATTACAGATGGTCAAATATTTTTAGAAACGGATCTATTTTATCAGGGTATTAGACCTGCTATCAACGTGGGGTTATCTGTAAGTAGAGTTGGTTCCGCAGCGCAAGTTAAGGCAATGAAACAAGTTGCAGGATCGATTAAATTAGAGTTGGCGCAATACAGAGAAATGGCAGCATTTGCTCAATTTGGTTCTGATTTAGATGCTTCAACACAAAAATTGTTAAATAGAGGAGCTAAACTTACTGAGCTTTTGAAGCAAGGGCAATATAAACCCTTACCTGTAGAAGAGCAGGTTATAATTATTTTTGCTGGAGTAAATGGTTACCTTGATGATTTAGATAAAGAAAAAGTAAATAACTTTGAAGTTTTTTTAATAGAAAGCTTTAAAAAGGATCATAAGAAAATAATTCAATCGATTAAAACAAAGAAATCTCTAGATGAAAAACTTTCAAACGAAATTAGCCAAGTTTTAGATGACATTAAAAAAGAATTTACAAAGGAATTAAAATCGTAAAATGCCTTCACTAAAGGACCTCAGAAATAGAATAGATAGTGTTAAGTCTACAAAGAAAATTACACAAGCCATGAAAATGGTAGCTGCTTCTAAACTAAAGAAAGCTCAAAACTTAGCAGAAAAAAGTAGGAATTATAGTTCAGGAATTGAAGATATAGTTAAAAAGCTAGTCATTTCTGGAGAGCACCTAGAACACTCACTAATGGGTGGTAAAAATCGTGAAGTTGCTAAAGCTTTAATTATAGTCGTATCCTCTGATAGAGGTTTATGTGGAGGTTTGAATACTAACATAGTAAAAAAAGCTAGATTATTAATTAAAAAAATTGAAAACGAGAATAAAAATATATCACTCTTATGTATTGGTAAAAAGGGATATGATTCTCTTTCTATATTTAATAAAGAGTATTTTAATTATACTAAAAAAGTTATTAATATATCTGATATAGATTATGCTTCACTGCAATATGAGGGATCAAATATAATAGATAGTTTCAATAAAGGTGAATTTGAAGAATGCTATATTTTATATAATTATTTCAAAAGCGTGATATCACAGGAAGTAAAGACTGAAAGACTTTTACCTTATGAAAAAAGTAACTTTGAGATGGATGAAAGCGAGGAAGGTATTTTTTTTGACTTTGAACCTGATGAGGAAGAGGTGTTGTCAAAAATTCTACCTAAGAATTTTATTGTACAGGTATATAAAGCTATTTTGGAGTCTAAAGCTAGTGAGCAAGGAGCAAGAATGACTGCTATGGATAATGCAACAAGGAATGCAGGAGAAATGATAGATAGCTTATCACTTAAGTATAATAGACAAAGACAAGCTATGATAACAAAAGAGTTAATAGAGATCATTTCAGGAGCAGAAGCACTTTAAAATTGGAGTATATTATGAGTAAAAATTTAGGAAAAATTAAACAAATCATTGGTCCAGTAGTGGACGTTGAATTCGAGGGCACACTTCCTCCCATATTGAACGCTCTACATATAAATGAAAAAAATTCAAAAATAGTTCTAGAAGTTGCGCAGCATTTAGGGGAAAATACAGTAAGATCTGTTGCTATGTCTGCTACAGATGGTTTAAAAAGAGGTGCTGAAGTTTTGGATACCGGTGCTCCGATTCAGGTCCCTGTAGGACCTGAAACTCTTGGAAGAATTACAAATGTTGTAGGCGAACCTATAGACGAAATAGGTCCTATAAAAACAAAAAAAACATATTCAATACACAGACCTGCTCCCAAGTATGTAGACCAATCAACTAATACTGAAATGCTGGTAACGGGTATTAAGGTAGTCGATTTATTAGCTCCTTATTCTAAAGGAGGGAAAATAGGACTTTTTGGAGGAGCAGGAGTAGGAAAGACAGTTCTCATTATGGAACTTATTAATAATGTAGCTAAAGGTCATGGTGGATATTCAGTATTTGCGGGAGTTGGAGAAAGAACAAGAGAGGGAAATGACTTGTATCATGAAATGATAGAATCAGGTGTTATTAAGCCAGGGAGTAAAGATTCAAAGGCAGCTTTAGTTTATGGACAAATGAACGAACCCCCTGGAGCAAGATCTAGAGTTGCTCTTACAGGACTAACAGTAGCAGAATATTTTAGAGATCAAGAGGGACAAGATGTACTTTTTTTCGTAGATAATATTTTTAGATTCACACAAGCAGGGTCTGAAGTATCAGCTTTATTAGGTAGAATTCCGTCAGCTGTTGGATATCAACCGACTTTAGCTACTGACATGGGAAATTTACAAGAAAGAATTACTACAACTAACAAAGGATCAATTACTTCAGTACAAGCGATTTATGTTCCTGCTGATGATTTAACTGACCCAGCACCAGCTACTTCATTTGCTCACTTAGATGCAACTACAGTGCTTTCAAGACAAATTGCTGAAATTGGAATTTATCCGGCAGTGGATCCATTAGACTCTACTTCTAGAATTCTTGATCCAAGAATAGTTGGTGATGAACATTACAGAGTTGCTAGAGAGGTTCAAAAAGTTCTTCAAACATATAAATCT
>PAZF01000028.1 GCA_002715505.1 Candidatus Pelagibacterales bacterium | reverse complement strand
GCTTGAAGACATGGACGAACATGTCACACCCTCTGAGTGGGCCGCTTTTGTCAATTCAACTGGCGAAGAGATGTCAGAAGAAGATAGATTAGTCGTTGATAGAGCTAGAAAAATACAGCGTTTTCTATCACAACCTTTCTTCGTAGCAGAGATTTTTACGGGGACTCCAGGCGTCTTAGTCCCATTGGAGGAAACCATCAGAGGGTTCAAGGAAATTGTGGAAGGAAAGCATGACGACCTTCCAGAAGCCGCTTTCTACATGGTTGGGACCATCGATGAAGCTATTGAAAAGGCCAAGCAGATGGAGCAGGAAGCGGCTTAGAGATAGGGAAGCAAACTAGGATTATCGATAATGTCTGACACTACACTTTTTGAATTAGTTTCCCCAGAAAAACTGGTTATGTCTAAGGATGTCACAATGGTTGTTGTGCCTGGAACAGAAGGATTATTTGGTGTCCTGCCGAGGCATACCCCTATGCTCTCAACCTTAGCCCCCGGAGTGATTAACATATACGAAGGTGACAACGTGACCGACAGCCTTTTCGTAGTAAATGGGTTTGCTGAAGTTACGGAAGAGCGTTGCACCGTATTGGCTGAAGAAGTTATCCCTGTTAAAGATATTGATACGGAGAAATACGAAAAGCAAATAGAGGGACTGAGAGACGAAGCATCTCGTTCCGGAAGTGATTCAGCCGAAAAAGTTAGAAAAAATATAGAAGAGCGTGAGCAAATCTTAGCAGCAATGATTAAGGCAAAGAAACCTTAATCACTTGCGGTAGCGAAATAAATCAAAGGCGAAACTCCTAAAAAATCGGTGTCAGGTTTACATCCCTATAGATTCGCGGCTGGTTTTTACAATCCTTTCATGCAGGCGCTATGCTAATTGTTCCTAAATAGGAGCAAAGGGTAAAACTTTTTTGATGTGATGATAAAACGAGTCAAAAAAATACTCATAACAGGCGGAGCGTCGGGCATAGGCGCTGCCATTTGCCGACGAATGTCCAACAGGGACTCTCTTTTCCTTGTGCACACCCGAGCTAATAAAGCAGGATTAGAAAAAACGATACGCGATATAGAAAAAAATGGGGGCAGAGCAGATGCAGAATTTGCTGACCTTGCAGTTAAAGGAGCAGCGCGGTTATTGATACAGCGGGCAATCGAATTTTTAGGTGGGTTGGATGTTCTTGTTGCAAACGCGGGTTATGCCTTAAATACCCCAATTACCGATGTTTCAGATGAAGATTTTGAAACGGCACACGCCACGATTGCGAGGAGCTTCTTTGAGTTAGCCACTGCTGCAATACCGCACTTAGAAAAATCTAATTGCGGTCGCATTGTTGGCGTGAGTGCTTTTGGCCCTCACGTATGGAGAACAAACGTAACCCCGTTTGCAGCTACTGCTGCTGCCAAAGCTTCTATGGAAATTACAGCTAAAGCACTAGCGCTTCAGCTTGCACCTAGCGGTATCACAGTCAATTTAATCGCGCCGGGTTTCGTTAGAAAAGATCAAAAGGCGCACGTTGCAATAAGTCCAGAAACACTAGATAAGCTGATAGCTGAGGTACCTATGGGTCGTGTTGCAGAACCGGAAGAAATAGCAAGTGCAGTAGCGTTTTGTGCTTCTAATGAAGCATCGTATATTACCGGCCAGATTATTCATGTTAATGGTGGATTAGTTTAAAGCTCTGGTTAGGAAAAGTTTTATTTGTAGAGGGAGAGAGGATCAGTGCCCGTAAATACGTGGATCGGATCTGAGCTTAATATGGAGGATGGTTTCTTTTACTTTAATGAAGCCTGTTTAAGCGAGATTGAAAATGCCATAACCTTGATCCGTAACAATCCGCTTCCCTTGTTAATGCTTCATCCAAGCAATTTTTACATGCCCAGGTGTAAAAAGCTTATAGATAGCGTCTTTGATTGCTTGGAAAATGGTTTCGGATTTTGTTTGCTTGATAGGCTGCCGCTTGAGGACATGACAGACAGCGAAGCAAAATCTATATACTGGTTGCTATCCCAAATGCTTGGTAGGCCCGTCGCTCAAAAATGGTGTGATGGTAGGATGCTATATTCTGTCACAGACTTAGGACAACCATCTGGAAATGGTGTCCGCCCGGATGTCACTAATGAAGAACAAAGCTTCCATACGGATAACTCGTACAATATTTGCCCGCCCAACATCGTTGGCCTTCTCTGCCTTCAGCCCTCAATGAGTGGTGGTTTAAGCCGCGTGGTGAATATGAAAACAGTGCTGGAAAGAATGGAAATTACAAATAAAACACACATCCAACGCTTGTACCGACCTTTTGTATTTGATAGGCAAAAAGAGCATTCAGAATGGGATCAAGCAACCCTCGAAAACCCTATCCTTAATCGTGATGGGGACGGCTTCCGCATCAGAGTATCACGAAATCTAATTTATCAAGGTTATGCGCTTCGGGGTGAAAGTATTGACGATGAAGGCGAAGAAGCACTTGCAGCTTTTTTCGATCTTATTAATGATCCTGAGATGTACAAGGAATTCCAATTTGAGGCAGGTCAAATTCAGTTTTTAAATAATATGGTCATAGGTCACAAAAGGACCAGTTTTGAAGATTGGCCGAATAGAGAAAAAAAACGTCACCTATGTAGGGTGTGGCTACGAGACCATGGCAGGGTGTTTTATAATGGCTAAAATCGCTTCGCGACGGATGATAGTATTTTTATTTGAATATTTAGGGAGAATCGGGAAATGGCAAAGCATTCGGTGAATGGAATAGATATACACTATCAAATCGACGGGGATGTTTCCGATAGACCAATTATGTGCTCTAACTCTCTAGCATCGAATCTGAATATGTGGGATTTGCAAATCGAACACCTTTTGGCTCAGGGGTTTGGTATTATTCGTTACGATAGTAGAGGTCACGGACAGTCAGAAGCACCAAAGGGACCCTACTCAATAGAAATGTTAGCTGATGATGCGGCAGGACTTTTGACCACCCTTGGTATTCAACATGTCCATTTCTGCGGCCTTTCAAAAGGTGGGATGGTGGCTCAAATGATGGGGGTACGGCACCCGGATAGGGTAAAAAGTTTAATAATTGCAGATAGCGCAGCATTTATGCCCGCAAAAGATACATGGGAGCAACGTATTCAGGCCGTAACAGCTGGCGGAATGGAAGCCGTAGTAGATGCGACACTTGAGAGATGGATTACTTCAGAAGGACGTGACCGCCTTCCCGATCAAGTTGAATTAATTCGCCGAATGATACTGAACACGCCCGTGCAAGGTTTTGTGGCTTGCAGCGAGGCCATTAAATCCATGGATATGCGTCCCGGCAACCCAAAAATAACGGCACCAACTCTTGTCATTTGTGGAAAACAAGATACTGGTACTACGCCTCAACAAGCAGAAGAAATTGCTGAAGCTGTGCCGAATGCTGAGCTGGAGTTGATTGACAATGCAGCTCATCTGGCAAATATCGAACAGCATGAGGTGTTTAATAGCTTGTTATCAAAATTCCTAGCAAAGGTGGGCGGCTAAAGAGTTAAACCGACTTCACCTCACGATTATAGGAGCCATAAGTCAAGAGTATTTTGCCAACGACTCTTCTATAGAAATTAAAGGATGGCCGTCTGTTTCTATAAACTCGTCTGGATAGCTTAACTCCTTGTTTTGACGCCACCCTTTTGGAGGAACAAAAGACGATAAAAATGGAGCTATATTCTCTATTCTTTCGGCTGCTGCGAGGCCATTTCTTGCTTGAATGGCACTGGCAAATACCGGATCGTTATCGAATGCTTCAAGACTTATACCGCAACCAGGGGACCTCCCCTCAAAGATGCCGTAGCGAATAAAATGCATCCATGGCGCCATGCCTGGAACCGACATTGATGCCTCGAGGTCTGGATGGATCGATATATATTCATCTATGTTAAAGAATGCGCTTGATCCAAAAAAATTATAGTGATGGTAGACTTCATCAACACTTCCTTGCGCCAGTATTTCGCCTTGTCCAAGGAGAATAGCCTTATTGCAAGTAGATCGAATTAAATCCTCAGAATGTGATGCGAGTACCATGATGCTGGAGGTGCTAATGAAACTCTCTAATCGTTCTTTTGCCTGTTCCATAAACTTGGCATCACCTACACTTATCCATTCATCCATCAGGATTATATCCGGTTCAACTTCGGTGGTTATTGCGAATGCCAATCGCATTAACATGCCACTTGAATAAGTCCTGATTGGCATGGATAAATAGTCACCTAGATTGGTAAAATTGCTAATCTTATCTACGCATTTAGAAATTTGCTGTTTGCTTAACCCAAGATAGAGGCCTCGCAGAAAAATATTTTCAATTCCTGAAGCCTCCAAATCAAAACCCAGCGAGATATCTAATAGCGAGGCAATTCTGCCCTTACACTTTATTTCGCCAGAGGAAGGTGGATAAACGCCTGCTAAGACGCGAAGCAGTGTTGTTTTGCCAGCTCCATTATGTCCGACAAGACCGACTCGGTCGCCTTTGGTGAGGTGTAAGTTTATTGTATCAAGGGCTCTCACATATGAAACACCTACACTGCTTTTAAGCTTTCCTCCTATAGCGTGTCGGAGTGAACGTTTCAAACCTACGTTTAGCCTTGACTTAGGTATTGGAAAATCTATACAGACGTCTTTAAGTTCAATAAAAGCCACGTTTCCCTCTTAAAGCCAATATACAAGTTTTCGACCCATTTTGGATACTGCAGGGATCACTGCAATCCAACCTAGAGCTGTGATCAATGTTAAAATCCACCAGGTTTCAACCTGGACAGGTTGGCCTAAAAGTGGCGCTCGTATACTTTCAACAAAATGAAAAAATGGATTATAGAGGAGAATAAATGCTCTGTCCGGAATGAGGGAGGGATTCCAAATGATAGGCGTTAAGAAAAAACTTAGGGTTACAAGACTCGCGATTGTTGGATTTAGATCTCTATAGCGGGCACAAAGCATTCCAATCAGAAAAGAGAACCAGCCGCCGTTGATGATAATGAAGAATGTGCCAAGCAAGGCTAAAAGAGTATTAATATCAACTCCGATATCGAAGTAGACCATTACGAAAACAACCACCACAGAGTTATGCAGAAGCGTGAGAAAATTACGCCATAGAACCCTGTAAACATGCAGGGAGAGAGGTAATTTGATTTGTTTGATTATACCTTCAGAATGAACAAAAACGTTACAACCATCTAGAAGGATGCCAGATATTAGCTGCCATAAGACAAAACCTATTGCCAGAAAGGGTATATATTCAGCTACATCAACTTTGAAAAGTTTGGCGTACAGTAAGCCTAGTGCACCAATTAAAACTGCCATGCTTATTGTAAGCCATAAAGGTCCCAAACGAGACCTTCTGTAGCGTTGGAGAATGTCGTTCCATCCAAGACGTCCCCACAAGTGATACATCATTAAACCTTGATGAAGATCCACCAACGTTTCTGTAAAGCTGTTTTTCGAATTATCTATCTGAGGTGTGTTTATTTTCAAAAGGTCCCCACAGAATCCACAAAGCACTCACTAAAATTAATTTTGCCTAAGATTTGTATAGTAATCGAGTTGATCGTGCAAAAGTAATAGAAGAAGCATGGGTTTTTATCCAAAAGCGTTTAGTTTCAGTTTTTATCTTGATGCTCGAACGTGCTTTGATTTGTGACATCTTAATAAGAAGCTTTATTTGGCAAGTCATTAATTTTGTTATAAAGACTGTTGGATTAAATGGTTCCAATGATTTTATCAACCGAATATCTCACTTAAGCAATAACTCCATTAAAATCTTGGGCTTAATAATTTTGAAAGTTAGATGATGGACGAAGTTAAAAAGATCGAGGCATTACAAAGAGAGAACGATCTGCTCTACAATGAAAACTATTATCAAAACTATAACGGGGACAACTATGGGCGGAACGAGAAATGGTTTAGTTTCTTTGGAAATATAGCCGATAATATTGTTGAGAAAATTAAACCTGAAACAGTCTTAGATATTGGCTGTGCATATGGTCTTTTGGTTGAATCCCTGAGAGATAGAGGCTGTAAGGCTTTTGGTATTGACGTATCTGACTATGCGCTTTCTAGAGCTCGGGATGATATTGTTAAGTATCTATCCGTTGATACCATACTTCGTCCTATGGACCGAAAATTCGATCTAATAGTAACCATAGAGGTGATCGAGCATATAAAAAAAGACGATTGCGAAACGGCAATAAAAAACATGTGCGCGGCAGCAGACAGCGTTCTTGTGGCCACTACCCCAGACGACTTCGATGATCCGACGCACTTTAATGTACAGCCCCCATTTTACTGGGTGAAACAGTTCGCCAAATTTGGTTTTGTTCCAGACATTACGCATGATGCGGGCTACTTAACTCCCTACGCCATTCTGTTTCGAAAATCGAAAAAACCAATGGCTATTGAAATGCAGCAGTTATATGGAGAAAAAAAACTTCAAGACTACTTCTTTGCGCGCTCGAACCACCGGACAAATGTTTTAGAAAATGAAAGAGAATTTTTTGAGGGTAAAATAGATCAACTTTTTGAAATAAATAAGACACAAGAAAAAGCTATTTATCAAGCGGCAGAGCATGCCGCGAACCTAAACGAGGTGATCGAGGTTGAGCGGTTGGCTCGATTAGAATTGCAAGAACTTTTTAATGAACGTAGCCGGTCATTTTCGTGGACGATAACCCGACCCCTCAGAATTCTCAAAAAGTTAATTGATATCAATCGTCCGTTTAAGGCAGTTTCAATAAGAGGTAAGCGTGATGGAACTAAAGCTCTAATTGAAATTACAAGAGAGATACGTTGGGTGAAAATCTGTGCTGTTGGGGTTCAACCCAATGAATATGAGGTAAGCTTGGTCGGAAGAAAGAGGAAAATTCACAACAGGTTAACGGCATTAAAACTTCCGGTTGCCGGCAATATTGCTAAGTGGTTAGTTCGTGTAGAACCAGGGGTTTCAGAAGTCACATTAAATATCCTGCGTGGGGTGCCAGATCATGTTGAGTTTTATCACTTAAGCAGTGGTTCTGCCTGGTGTACTATTTTTAGTGATCGTTGGCGACGTGGAAGAGGTTTTCAGCGTGCACTTGGATTAATCTCTAGATCTTACAAGACCGCAAAACAGCAAGGCTTAGGTGCGGCGCTGGACAACTTTTGGCCTTCAAATGAAACAACTATAGGATCCTATGACGAGTGGGTGCTCCGATATGATGGTCCTGATCAGCATGCCAAAGTCAATGAGTTTATTAGTAATTTGAATTACAAACCACTCATTTCAATAATCCTACCAACTTACAACTCAGATCTAAATTTTTTAGCCCAAGCAATTGGATCAGTAAAAGTGCAGTCTTACTCAAATTGGCAGCTTTGCATTGCTGATGACGCCTCTACCGATCACGATTTGAGAGATTTCCTTGGAAGTTTAGAAAAAGGTGAAAAAAAAATATCTATTATTTATCGGGATAGAAATGGTCATATCTCAGCAGCATCTAATTCAGCTTTGAGCATCGCAAAGGGTGAGTTTGTAACTTTTCTTGACCATGATGATAAATTGCATCCTCATGCACTTGCAGCAGTAGTTAATAAATTAAACAAGGACAAAGAGCTGGATATACTTTATAGCGACGAGGATAAAATTGATGGGCAGGGTAATAGAAGTGACCCTTTCTTTAAACCAGGCTGGAGCCCGGATCTTCTCCTTTCTCAAAATTATACCTGCCATCTCTCCGTATACAGGAGGGCGCTTTTAGACGAGTTAAATGGTTTAAGAGAGGGAACAGACGGAGCGCAGGATTACGATTTAATCCTTAGGGCAAGCGAGCGAACAAAAAAAATAGAACATATTCCACATGTTTTATATCATTGGCGGGCTATAGAAGGATCTACCGCAATGGGAGCGCATGAGAAAGACTACGCGCACCAAAGAGCAATAGAAGTTTTAAATGATGCACTAGTGCGCCGGAAGTTATCTGCTGAGGTATTAGAAACAGGCCTAGGTGCTTATCACCGGATACGCTATGATTTACCCATCCCTGCACCTAGAGTAAGTGTTATAATTCCAATAAAGGATCGAGCTGATTTATTGAGTATTTGTTTGAATGGACTCCTCGAAAGAACTGATTACGGGAATTTTGAAATCCTTATTGTAGATAATAATAGTACGGAAGCGAAAACCTTCGCGTATCTCGAAATGATAGAAAAGAACGACAAAGTTCGTGTTCTAAACTTCCCAGGTGAATTCAATTTTGCAGCAATAAACAATTTCGCAGCATCAGAAGCGAGCGGTGAAATCCTTATTTTATTGAATAATGATATTGAAGTTATTAATGAAGGTTGGATATCTGAGTTGGTCTCCCATGCAACTCGCCCGGGCGTAGGCGCTGTAGGCTGTCGGCTTTATTATCCAGATGACCGCGTTCAACACGACGGTATAATAATTGGGATGGGAGGTGTGGCTGGATATGCACATCCTCATTCGAAAAGAGAAGATGGTGGGGAATTTGGCAGGAGTAAAATAATTCGAAATTACTCGGCTGTAACGGCGGCGGCCCTTGCAATTAAGAAATCAATATACGATGAAGTGGGTGGACTTAATGCAGATCGCCTGGCCGTTGCTTTTAATGATGTCGATTTTTGTTTGCGAGTGAAAGAGGCGGGATATCAGAATGTTTACTCTCCATTTGCTGAATTATATCATCACGAATCTGTATCTAGGGGGCCAGATACTGATCCGATAAAGGCAAAAAGATTTGAAAGTGAAGCCCTTTATATGAAGGACAAATGGAAGATATTCATTGAAAATGATCCTGGTTATAACACAAATCTTTCATTGATCGAAGGTTATAGAATAGACCTAGACCGAGGCCAAAAATGGCCATGGAGTGAATAGATAAATAAGGAACAGTCATGGCTAATCCACGTCGTGAATTTTTACTAAAAGCGTTGAATGTTGATAGCCTTAAAGGTCTAGAAATTGGCCCTCTCAATAAACCTCTTGTAAGGAACGAAGACGTGCAGGAAGGGGGAGAGATTTTTTATTTAGATCACCTACCGACATGCGAGCTTAAAGAAAAATATAAGGATGATCTTTCAATCGATGTAAATCAGATTGTTCCCGTAGATTTTGTATGCACAGATGGTAATATTGTTGGAGCGACAGCAGGTAATTTATTTGACTATGTCATAGCGTCCCACGTCATTGAGCATGCCCCCAATTTATTACAGTTTTTGAAAGATATTCAAACAATTCTTAAACCCGGAGGGCAAGTTTTCCTTGTTGTGCCAGATAAGCGTTTTACTTTCGATTTCAATCGACCGCTTACCACGTTCGGAACCGCTTTGGAAAACCTTTTGACAAATGTTGAGTTGCCTCGGATTTCGGCAGTCTATGACCAAGCTGCTATGGCCACAAATGCAAATGGACACAATTTATGGCATGGTATTGTAAAGGCTGAAGACTCTAACCTTTTAGCCTCAGAAGCCACCGCTTGGAAGGCGGCGCTTCGAGTTCATAAAGAGTCTTTCTATTATGACGTGCATGTAAATATCTTTACGCCGGAGAGTTTTTTTGAGATTTTAAAAAAAGCGTTATTACATGAGGTTGTGTTTTATGAAGTTAAACAATTTCTTGACACGCAAATCGGACAAATAGAGTTTATGGTGCAGCTCGAAAAACCAAAAGATGAGCCTAATAATTGCCTCAAGTCGAAGTGTCTCGCATCCCTCCCCAAATTTGAAATTGAGAGCCTTTTGTCGCCTTACATGCCTCAAGTAAAGGCATTAAGTGATGCTCTCCAAAATTCTACGGAAATTATCTCTAAATTTCAGCACCAGTTAGACGTGGTCAGAAAAGATAGCGATAATAAAATAACAAATCTCCAAAAAGAGCTCAAAATTGCCAATGAAATGCTAGATAGAAAAAGTGTAAAAATCATTTTGTTATCTATAGATAAAATCTATTCGTTTTTGAGAAAATGAGACGGAAATAATTTGCCGAGAGAAATTCTGAAGTCTACTAGTTGAATGTCTCAAAACATCTGTACGGCAATCATTCACTTTTATTAATTGCAGCATGGGCGTCTGAAAGGTTGAAATGGGGGCCATAGAAAAAAAAATGTTCAAGCTGGGGGAAGGGAAATGGGGTAGTTCCCAACAACTTGGCACCAGTGGAGGAATAGTCGAATTCAGTATTGCCACAGCAAATTTTTCGAATTCCTTTACTCAGTTCGACTTTTTCATAGATGAAGATCCTTTTATTGAAGAAATTATCGAAGCTTTTGCCGTTTGGGAACGGATAGCTGACATACGTTTCACTCAAGTGTCGGATAGACGTGACGTAGACATTAGACTAGGTTGGTTGGAAATAGATGGTGAGGGCGGTGTTTTAGGGGAGACTATTATTCCCGCTTCGGGACCTCTTCAAACGGTCACAGTGGCCCTCGATTTGGGAGAAAATTGGTTCACGGGCGGGGATGCTCCCGCAGATCGAATTGACTTTTCTTACGTTGCAGCCCACGAAATTGGGCATGCCCTAGGAATAGACCACTCAGATGAATTTAACGCGTTGATGTCACCCATCTATTCTACAGGAATAACTGAATTGCAGTTAGACGATTTAAATGCAATCAGATCTATTTACGGAGATACAAATTATACCAAGGTAAATATAAGTAGATTTTTCAACCCTGAAGTTGGTGGACATCTTTTCACTGCTGATCCAAATGAGGCTTTAGTTCTAAGTTCGTCTGAAAATTTTAAGTCAGAGGGTGTTGGATTTCAGGCATTGAGCAAAGAAGCCGAAGAAGTCGCCGATTCTCTACCTGTATATAGATTTTTTAATACCCAGTTAGGAAGCCATTTTTTCACTGTCTCGGAACTAGAGAAGTCGAGCGTTGACATTATGGAACAATATACATTTGAGGGCATCGCATTTAGAACTTTGGAGCAAAATACGACTACAACAAGCCCCGTTTACAGATTTTTCAATATTGTTAACGGTGGCCACTTTTTTACAGCGAGTGAAACCGAAAAAGATTTTGTAATGGAGTTGAATAACTATGTATTTGAAGGGGAAGTCTTCAATGCCTTTATTTAGCTAAGTAGATCTAATCTAAGTAATAATAACCTGCATAACGCTGGACATTTTAAAAAATGTACAGTAATCTCTTAACGAGTTAATTGTTATTTTTGGAGTAGTTAGATGCATGCTGTTAATCGGCAGTCGAAGGTTGATGCGAATGAGCTAAGGAAAGCCGCAGGGCATTGGCTTCGCGAACGCAGGGTTGAGCTTGGAATCTCGCAAAGAACTTTAGCGGAACGCGTCAATATGGAATACTATACATTTATTTCTCAAATTGAAGCGGGCAGAGGACGAGTTCCCTCTGAAAAGCTTCAACAATGGGCGGAGGCCTTAGAACTTAACCCTCGTGAGTTTGCTATAAAAATTATGGAATATTACGATCCGCATTCTTTTGAATTAATATACGGTAGTAACAAAAACGACTAAACCGTGAAATACTTCCTCGATTGGGGATAGGTTAGTAATGACTATAATGCAATTAAGAAGCTATTTTGATGGTCGAAGTAAAGCTCGTGGCTGGACAAACCAGGAAATAGCAGAGTTTTATAGAGTTTCAGATATTCTAAGTCGCTCAGGTCTTTCGATAGCAATTGATCAAGGTTTGACCGACGAGGGGGACCCGTGGCTTGTCTTTTTTCGAGAAGAGACAGGCGATGTCATCGCGCACTTCGCACGTGTGAATTCACAATTCATGGCAGTGAGTTCACTTGATAACCGCCTCTACCGGGGTGACGACGTGCGCCTTGTTGTGCAGCAAATGTTAGACAGTCACCCGATGTTTTTGCCAAAAAATCATCAGTCTGCACGCCTTCTTCTGCACCCTAGCGCAGCTCTGACGGCTTTTGTGGCGGCAGCGTTTATACTCTCTATTGATGGCGTTAAAGCAAAAACATTGAGTGAAATATTAGTTGAAGTTTCAAATTCCAATTTGGCCCAAGAAACGCAAACGGATGATAGTTTGCGTAATGAGATTACGAGGCTTGAATTATCACGTGGAGCTGCTGTGGATTTAATGCCGTCGAATTATAATGCGGCAGTTTACGGGATGGTAGTAATAGCTAGGCAGTTCTTACCCGAAGAAGAGATTCATAAAACATTGGATCCGGAACTCTCTGTGAAGGCGCCGCTCGATGAATTTTATGGAGAACTCAATACTTCAACTAGTGAATCTATTTCTGGACTGGGATTAGAAGTTCGGGAGCGGTCTGCCTCTGAATCTCAAGGGGAAAACCCTGTAGAGTTAACAGAGGAGTTACGCGAGGCACAAATCTTGGAGGCTACGCCAGATGGAACAATTAACGAGACCGCAGATAAGAAGTTTGTATCTGCGAGCGTAACTGAGGCTATTAATGAGATCTTTCAAACGTCAAATGTCGACTTTATCGAAATTCAAACGTCTGCCGGTGACAAAAATGGTTTTAGCTACACTGTAGATTTATCTGATTTAGCGCAAGAAGTGATATCTCAAAAGTTTGATCAAACTGGCGGGGATGAGTCGTATTACCTTGTCTTAGATGAGCTTGGGAAGACTGTGGATGAAAAAAGCTTAAAGCCAGATCCCAACGCTATTGCAAGTAACGCGTTTGAAAAATTACAGGCAGTAGTATCGAAGGAGCTTGTCGGAATAAACACTTTTGAAGATGGAATTCGCCTAGGCGCTGATAAAGAGGGTGAACTTTTTTTTGTTGGGTTTGATAATGGGGTAACAGACAATAGTGCTTTGTTAAAAGATTTTTATTTTGATAATAGATTAGAGGAGGCTGTTGAACTGTTGGCCTCTGACTCTACTGAAATAGGAACCTTGCCTAAGGTAGCTAGCGAGTTCGTTGGTGAGGGTTCCATTTCCCCCCCTCAACCTACTTTCAATCCCGAACTCCCGATTATAGGCCATGATATACAGAAAGTAGGACAAAAATTCGCTCCAATGACCAATGGCATTGATGTTGTATTTTATCGTGGGGGCGACTTTACTGTAACAAATTATGAGTTGGGTAAGGATTTACTATGGTTTCTTTTGCCACCAGAAGACCTCTCATCGTTAAACAGTTACATTCGAAATGGTACAGATCTGGTCATGACTTTTGGTGAACTAGGTTCGTTAACATTACCCGGGGTGTTTAGCGATATTACGTCGATTGATGCCCTTCTTTTATAAAGCTCCACTTAAACACAGAAAAGAAGAAACCATTGATGTGCAAGGGCCCACAATGCTAGGTAGAGTCTCGTAGCCCAAATGGCGTTGACGCAGATAATTTCTATGGGGAGTGAAATATTCACTTGTGTTAGGGGTAGACAGTCCCTACTTGTTTCAAACGCAGGACTATTACGATACGTGATTTTACAGATTCCAAGTTCACGGGTGTTGGATCAATAACGAATGGAAAATCAAGATAACCTAATTAAGTTAGCACTTCGTAGTTGTGGGCCGAGATTAGGTATTATTATTTTTTTCAGCTTATTTATAAATCTACTCATGTTTGTAGCTCCACTGCATATGCTGCAAATGTATGATAGGGTCTTAGTAAGTAGAAGTGAAGTCACCCTCCTCATGCTCACGGCTCTCGCATTGGGCCTGCTAGTGATTTATGGTTTGTTGGAGGGAATTCGTTCAAAGTTATTGGTTCGTCTTGGTCTAAAATTTGATGAATTAATGCATTCCAAGCTTTTTGATAGTGTTTTTACTTCTTCACTCAGGAACCCTAATGGTGGGGCAATTAATGGCTTGCAAGATATGCATATCGTGCGACAATTTCTGAGTGGTGGAGCGATCGTTGCACTTTGTGATGCTCCCTGGGTCCCTATTTTTATCGGTGTCGGGTTTGTTTTTCATCCTATGCTCGGTTTTATATCTCTGGCCGGAGCAATCGTAATTTTTGTGTTAGCATTGCTTAATGAACTGTCTACAAAAAAGCGATTGGTAGAGGGGCTTGGTTTATCTTCAAAGGCAGCTGAGGAGGCCCGTTTCAGTCTAAGAAATGTTGATGTGGCTTTTGGGATGGGGATGGTTTCAAATCTCAAGAAAAGATGGATGGATTTGCATGATAATTCTCTTGGACAGCAAACCGTAGCCAATGATCGTGCAGGTTATATTTTAGCAGCATCTCGGTGCACCCGGTTTTCTCTGCAAGTCATAATTCTTGCTATGGGAGGTTATCTCGCAATCCAAGATGAAATAACCCCGGGCGTCATGATAGCTGCGTCAATAGTTATGGGACGCGCTTTAGCTCCAGTAGAAATGGCTGTCAGTCAATGGCGAAATTTTGTTAGCATGCGAGACTCATGCAAGCGATTATCCTCATTTTTAGATGAGAATTTCAAAGAAGAAGAGACGATGAACTTGCCATCGCCATCCGGAAATATTTCCTTAGAAAACGCGTTTATTAGTCCTCCCGGCGTGCAAAATTTTGTTCTATCTAACGTGAATATAAAATTAGAACCAGGTTCCGTTACTGCTGTTATTGGGCCAAGTGGTTGCGGGAAATCTTCATTAGTTAGGGCTATGATTGGAATTTGGCCTGCCGCGCGAGGGACTGTTCGATACGATGGAGCGAATATAAATCATTGGCAACGGGAGCGCCTCGGCGCACACTTAGGTTATATGCCACAGGAAGTTGAATTATTTAGCGGTTCAGTTGCTGAAAATATCTCGCGTTTTGAGGATGTTGACTCAAACGAAGTCATAATTGCCGCCAAACAGGCAGGGGTTCATGATTTAGTTTTAAAACTCCCAGACGGGTATGATACTCAAATCGGTAGCGGCGGATACGCCCTCTCTGGGGGGCAACGTCAACGTATAGCGCTTGCTAGAGCTTTATATAGGCAGCCAAAAATACTAGTTCTCGATGAACCGAACTCAAGTTTGGATTCTGCAGGCGAAAAGGCTTTGGCAGAGTCTATTAAATCTGTTAAAGACAAGGGAACCACTGTGGTTGTTGTTAGTCATAGACCCTCACTTTTATCTGTAGTAGACAAGATAGCTGTGCTTAAGGATGGGGCGCTAGTGAGATTTGACGAACGCGATTTGGTACTTAGCGAACTTGGGGGCGGACGTGTCGCGGGTGATCCGCCAAGACCGGCCAACAATTAAAGTAATTGCAAGAGAATTTATGACAACATGTCGGGCATATAACTATGGTGCAACATAATCAAGCCGAACCACTGGCGTTAGCTTCCAATTACGAACCACCATTTTCATCTCACCGTCCGTCCTCAAGCTCTAAATCAATCGTTATTATTGGAATAATCATTGTTGTCTCTATATTTCTAGGGCTAGGTGTTTGGGCGGCAACCGCTCCTCTAGCTAAAGCCGTGGCCGCTGCTGCGCAACTGTCTGTTAGAGGTGATAAGAAGCGGGTGCAGCATTATGAGGGCGGTATTGTTGCAGCGATAGATGTATCAGAAGGAGAGAAAGTTTCGCAGGGCCAATTATTGGTGAGTATGGACCCACTTCAAGCTAATGCCACTTTGACCAGGGTAAGAGATCAATTAAGCCAAGGATTAGCATTGCAGGATAGACTGGAATCCGAGCTGAAAGAGGAAAATACTATTACATTCAGTAGCGATATTTTAGATCGAGTAACTGAAGATGAAGGTGTAATAGAAATAATTGAGGCGGAACAAAAACACTTTTTTGCGCGGCGAGAGACGCTTAATGGGCATCTTCAAATATTGCGGCAACGACAAGACCAGTTGGTTAATGAAATCAAAGGCCTCGAAATACAAAAGGCTTCAAGGATTAAACAACGTGCCATATTCCGAGACGAGTTAAAGGGGCTGCGCCAACTATACGAGAAAGGCTACTATCCAAAAACGAAAATATTAGCCATGGAAAGGGCTATCGTGCAGTTAGAGGGGGCAATAGGAAACGATAGTGCGCTCATAGCGAGAGCTATCAGTGCGCAAGGAGAGGCGAAAAACCAGATCGTTAGTCTTAGGCAGAGGTTTAGAGAAGACGTTGTTGCGTTACTTCAGGACACAAAAGCTAAAATCAGTGACTTGCATGAGCGTCTGCTTGTAGCAAAAGACGTTTTGCAAAGAATCGAAATTAGAGCTCCCAGATCTGGTATTGTTCAAGCGGTGCAGGTTCATACGATTGGGGGAGTAGTTGCAGCTGGGCAAGTATTAATGGAAATAGCCCCTGTTGATGATGATTTAGTTGTAAAGGCTACTATCTCTCCAATGGATGTCGATAATTTAGCGGTAGGACAAGAGGCAGAAGTGCGGTTAACTGGTTTGAACCTGCGCTCCACGCCAGCCATCTACGGCTCAGTAGCATCGATTTCTGGCGATGCGCTAACGGATTCTAACACGGGGGCACCATTTTTTTTGGCGCGTATAGAAATTCGCGAATCGGAAAGGAAAAAGTTGGGCGACACCAAACTTTCAGCGGGTATGCCCGCTGAAGTTCTTATCAATACGGGCGAACGAACGGTCTTAGACTATATACTTAAGCCGTTAAAAGATGCGATCGCACGAGGCTTGAATGAGGAATGAAAAATTTTATCAAAATGCAGTGCTAGAATAGCATAAATAATATTGTAGAGAGGGTAAGGCATGACTAAAAACAAAAAAATGCCAAGAGAAATGCTAAGAAAACCGAAGAAATGAATGCAGGCGGTCTCGTTGAGGATAAGGAGCGTGCCATGAGAATAGCAACGGATATAATTGAACCTGCGCTTCAAAACGCTCTCGGAAAAGCGCGAGAGGAAAATGCCCCTTCAGCAGAAATACTGCACGCGTTGGCAAATTGTTACGGGGGATTGCTCGTGGATTTGTTGGGGCATGCTGCAGCGGCTCAGTTTATGTTGGAACACGCCGCTCATATAAAATCACGTGAAGAAACTGCCTCAACTCACTAAAATAGCTAGATTTTTTGAAAGTTTTATAAAAAAAGTGTTGGATTTTTAAATTTTGTATAGTATTTACTGTACAACTGTGATTCGAAATGGTATTCGAGTTACTGAATAACTTTCGGAGCGGTGGCTCTTAAAGCAGGTTAACGACCTGTTTTAAGGGCAGTCGCTACAGGCCGTTAAAAAAATAGGTTTTGTACGGCTTTCAACTAAAATAACAAAGGGATATAAAATATGTCATCTTCTGCTAATTTTGATGCTAATTTTTACCTTACGAACAACGCGGACGTAGTAGTCGCAATATCGCAGGGTTTTTTCACATCAGCTGAACAGCATTTTAATCTTTTTGGCGGCAAGGAATTGCGTAATCCAAACGCAACTTTCGATATGAACTTCTACGCCATCAACAACCCTGACGTTCTGGCGGCAGTTGGTAGCGGTGGTATCGCCAACGTATTCGTTCACTTCCAGTCTTTCGGTGAGACAGAAAACCGGGCTCCTTCCTCAGCGTATTCTAGCTTTGACGCCCAAACTTATCTCGACGCAAACACCGACGTCGCCGCAGCCATTACAGCAGGTGCATTCACCTCGGCTTTGGACCACTTCATACAATTTGGTCAAAACGAAAGCCGTCCTGGCGCTCCTGCAATCTCAAACACAGTGACAGGTGATACTTTCACGCTCACCACAGGCGTTGATAGCTTAACAGGTACTGCAAATAGTGACACGTTCAACGCTGCTAACGCTTCCAATAACGCGGCTGGTCAAACTTTTACGACCGGTGATGTGGTTAACGGTGGGGCAGGAACTGATACTCTGCAAGCAACCATTGGCGCGGCTAACACTTATGTTGCAAACGGTTTGACGGATGTTGAGGTCATCAAGGCCCAATTCAGCGCTGCTGGAACAGTGTCTTTGCTTGGTTCTTCAGGTGTAACAACTGTTGAGTCTAACGCTTCGACAGCCGCGGCTTCATTTACAAACATTTCGTCACTCGACACTGTTTTGAAAGTCTCGACGACCGACCAAGATGCATCGTTTGCTTTTACAGCCACGACTGTATCCGGATCGTCCGATACCGCAAACCTTACCCTGAATGGCGCAAGCGCGGGTACGGTCACTGTCGCTGGTGTCGAGTCGGTTAACATCGCTTCGGATGGTTCTGCCAACGTGCTAACCACAACCACGATGGCTAATATTGCTACGGCAACTATCACCGGATCACAAAATTTGAATCTAGGAACTGCTGCAGCTAACTCAATTGGTGCCAACGCAGAGACAGTAGACGCGTCTGCGCTAGGTGGGAACTTTACGTTTGTTACCAACAACACTGCTGCTGATGCAACAATTACAGGTGGGTCTGGTAACGACTCCATTACCTCAACGGGCGGTGCAGCAAACGATGTAACAATCAATGCTGGCGCTGGTAATGACACCGTTACAATGACGGATAACTTCACTAACGCCGATACAGTAAGTGGTGGCGACGGTACTGACACACTCGTCATCGATGAAGATGAAGCGCGTGCTTACACAACACCAACAACCCTAACTATGACAGGGTTTGAAAATGTTGAAATTGAAGGTGCACTCGCTGGCGACCTAACTGCTGCAACACTTCAAGCAGGCATTAATGAAGTCATTTTCGATGACGGTGTGAACACAGGCCAAACATTGACACTTGAAGCCGGTTCGAAAACGGTTGAGTTAGAAGGAACCACAGGGGCATCTGTCGGTTTCACAGTTGCTGACACTGGATCTGCTACAGATGACTCACTGACAGTTGAAAATGGTGACAGTGCGGATGACGTGTTCGATCAAATGGATCTTACTGTTACCGGTTTTGAAAACGTTACTATCTCCAACACCGGTTCGGGTGCAGCAACTACGCAGGAAATTGATAACCTAGTTATCACGCCAGATACAGGTGGCACCGCAACGCTTACTGTTACTGGATCGAACGCAATGACATTTGACGCAATTACGGCTGACGTAATTGACTTCTCTGGTATGACACGTAGCACGGGCACTGTTGTGAATATGCAAGCGGCAGCTGTCGGTGTTGAAACTATCACTGGTTCGGGTGGTAACGACATTCTTGTCGGTGACGCTGCGTCAACAATCAACGGTGGTGATGGTAACGACACGATCACGGGCGGCGCAAATAATGACGTTATCGACGGTGGTGCAGGTGTAGACAACATCACAACTGGTGCTGGTAACGATACCATCCAGGGCGGTGCCGGTAATGATACAATCGTTCTTGCCAATAACTTAACGCAGAATGATTCGATTGACGGTGGCGACGGTACTGACACGATTTCAATCACCACGGCTGGTGTTACGGCATTAGCAGCGCTCACTGTTTCACAGGTTATCACTCTTAACAACGCAATTTCGAACGTTGAGACGATCCTCGTATCAGACGCGTTGAACGTGGATGCTACAACTTTTGATCTAGCAAGAGCGGACAGTATCGCCAACGTTAGATTAACGTCGTACACGGGTGCTGAAACTGTCGCTGGAATTGCCGAGGGTGGAACAATTACAATACTTGCTGGTGACACTGCTGGAGCAGCTGCTCTGACGCTTGCCATGGCATCTACGTCCGGTACAAATTCGTTGAACATTAATCTAACCAACGACAACAGCACCGACTTTGATGCAGTTACAGTTGCGAGCGTGGAGAACATTACGATTACCACTGCAGAAGCTACTGCGACTAATACTCGTGAAATCCATATCGTGGACTTGACTGCTACGTCGCTGGCAACTTTGACGGTCGCGGGTACCGAATCCCTTAACTTATACGGTGGTTCGACGGTAGCAGCTACTGTTGACGCTTCCGGGGGTGCAGGTGTTGGTATTGATGGGCAGGCATCTGGTACTGGTATGACATTTACCGGATCCTCGCAGATTGACGCTGTCGCAGGTAGTGTCTCCAACGACAACCTTTCTGGTGGCGGTGGAGCTGACCAGCTATCTGGTGGCACTGGTGCTGATACACTTGACGGCGGTGCCGGTGCGGATGTTATCGCAGGTGGCGCAGGGAATGATACGATCGACATGGGTGCCGGCGATTCCGCTTCGGATACATATACGTCCTTAGGTGGAAGCGGCACTAACAACATCGATACGATCGCGAACTTCAACGCCGGTGCCACGGCAGGTGACATTCTGGTATTAACCGGATCTACCGATAGCGCGGCTGACTTCCTAAACGCTGGCACGGTGTCTGTAGAAAACATCACTAGTCTCACCGAGGCTGGAGATGCCAACGACAACGTTCTGCTTTTAAGCACTGGTTTCTATGCAAATGCAGCAGCTATCTCGACAGCATTAGCATCGGGTGGCGCAGTGACGTTTGGATCAGGCATTAACGGCGGCGTTGCCGACGTAGCACTTGTTTACCAAGCAACTTCTGGCGGAGATGCTAGGGTCGCAACTGCAGAGATTGCGGATGCTGGCGGTATCGTCAACGTGCAGGACGTAGCCGTTCTTACGGGCGTTTCAACGTTGACCACGTTGGTTGCAGGTAACTTCGAACTCGATAATTTCCAGGGTAGTGCGGGTAACGATACGCTTACCGGTACTACAGCGGTTGATACAATCACCGGTGGAGAGGGAGCAGACGTCCTTAAAGGTGGGGATGCAGCTGACACTATCGTGCTAACGGAAACATATGCAACAGGTGACTTCGTTGTTCTTGGTGACACGAACGCAACTGATACTGTAACTGGCTTCACGTCAGTGATTGCAGACGACGTTATTAGAATCGATGTATCGGAGTTTACAGCTGACATGACAGGTCAGCTTGTTGACTCAAGCAACGACGTCGCAGCGGCTGACACTGTAGTTATTCAGACATTGGCTAACAACGCGACACTGGCTACTGCCGCAGTGGACGATAATGCTAACATCCTTAAGTTCACTGACACGACTGGTGTGAACGAAGCAACAAGCTTGGTTTACAACGTCACGTTGGACGCTGCTAGGGGAAATGCTGCAGACGGGATGCTCGGGCTGTTCTACGATGCGAACGATGCAGCGGCGAAGGTTATATTGATTGGTGACACAGGTGGCGCGGACGCCAACCTGACTAACAATACGACTGCCGAAATAACACTTGCCACAATGGCTATGTCTACAGCTGAGTACACAGCTCTTGCGGCAGCGAACTTTGAGTTCATAACTTAAGGTTGACTAAACTTAACTAGAGGCGGTTGCCTCGTGAAATAGAAAACCCCGGCTTATGCCGGGGTTTTTTTATATTAATTTGAAAACCAAATACGAAGGAAGAAGGCTACGTCGGCGGGAAATGAAACCAGCCAGTTATGATATACTTGGTGGTTTTCACAACGCTTCCAATATGGGCGTGCGTCCATTCGGCAGGCCATATTAGGGTCAAACCCTCCTTTGGAGTGACTTTAATCCCGTAATACTCAAACACTGTCTCTCCCTCGTCGGTTAGCGTGTTGAGATAGGTCATAAAGGCTAGAACACGATGTGAACTCGAGAGTGTGGTTCGTTCACTGTGTAGTCGTTGAAAATGCCCACCACTCGCATATTTCTGAATATTAAAAGATCCTACATTAAGTGTTCCAAGTGAATTAACGATCGGCCACTGTTCGAGGTAATCCTGATAGCAGGAATTCAATGATTCTAGATAGGCATGAATAGGGGGAGGAATCTCACCATTATGATCCACCGGTTCCACCTGAAGGTCAGTTGAATCCTTGCGCGTTTTATCCGTGCCGGTACTGGTTATGCCGCTTTGGTGCCGACTTTCATGAGCGTAAAAATACTCTATCAAGTTTTCCGTGATGGCAGGTAAATTTAATTGCCATGCTCCAATAAAGTGAGGGTGACTGGTTTGGTCAGCCAATAGTATCCTATCCATCCTGAGCTCCACGCGTAATTTTTATTGTTTGAGAAGGTGCAAAGCTAATAACGGGCCTAACACGATAAAGATGATTTAGTCCTTCATTGTGCATTCCTAGTTGACACAGACTTAACCCTTTTAAGAGATTGGTGGCGAGATCAAAGAGAGGCGTTTCAAACTGGTTTCTATAGTGGGATAGACGAGGGGCATCGAAGGGAATCTTGAGCCCGATTTCGGCCGAATAATAGTATTCAGAGGGTAGTTGTGGCTCCAAGATAACTGCGCGCCGGCATGCCTGGCCCGAATCTATAAATCGCGCTTGCATCGCCAACAATAGACCAAGGTTCTGCAACCCCTCAACGAATGTAGGAAGAGCCTCAACAGCCTTCGAATAAAGTTGTGTTGCCTTCTGAAAAGCATTAGTTTTTTGGTAGCAGTTACCGAGGTTAAACAAAATCTCTGGGATTTCCGATTTGGTTTGCCCAATTTTTAGCGCAAGTGAAAAATGCTCAATCGCTTCCTCATAGCACTCCATCTGATAAAAACTTTGCCCCAAACTATTGCGAAAACTTGGGTTTCCCGGCGCGACAAGGACGGACCTTCTAAGAAAGTGATTCGATAATAAAGGGTCCCTAGCCGTCTGCAGTGCGACACCCAATTTTTGATATGCTGTTGGGAGGTGTGGTGCAAGTACAGTAGCTCTTTTACTTTGCTGTATGGCGCCATTAGTATCATGCAATTCCGAGAGCGTGTCAGCTAAGTTTCCATAAAT
>PAZF01000027.1 GCA_002715505.1 Candidatus Pelagibacterales bacterium | reverse complement strand
TTAATTTTTCAACTACATTAAACACATCTTCCTGCTCAACAAATGACATTTCCAAATCTAATTGATAAAATTCTCCAGGACTTCTGTCTGCTCTTGCGTCTTCATCTCTAAAGCAAGGAGCGATTTGAAAATACTTATCAAAACCTGCTACCATAATTAATTGTTTAAATTGTTGAGGTGCTTGTGGTAAAGCATAAAACTTGCCCTTATGAACTCGCGAAGGTACCAAAAAATCTCTAGCACCTTCTGGAGAAGTAGCTGTAAGTATTGGAGTTTGAAATTCTTTAAAATTATTTTCTATCATAGTTTTTCTTATAAATTCAATTATTTCACTCCTTAAAATAATATTATTTTTTACTTTTTCTCTTCTTAAATCTAAAAATCTATTTTTAAGTCTTACTTCATCTCCATAGTACTCATTTCCTGCGACTTGCATCGGCAAAACTTTCGATTTAGAAATAATATTTACTGCATTTATAATTACTTCTATACTTCCGGTTGTAATTTTTTTATTTATAGTCTCATCAGATCTTGAAACTACAGACCCTGTAACAGTAATAACACTCTCTACTTTTATATGTTCGAGTAAATTAAAAATTTTATTACTTTTATCTACTACAATCTGGGTAATTCCATATTGATCTCTAAGATCAATAAAAAGAAGACTACCATGATCTCTTTTAGAATGTATCCACCCGGAGAGCTTTACATTACTTTTTATGTTAGAGTCGGTTAGTTCGCCGCAATTATGAGTTCTGTATTGATGCACTTTCTTAAAATGTATTAATTATTAAAGTATCTTATTTTTTTTAAATAATAAAGATATACTATAAATTATTTTTTAAGAATTATTTCTTGTGGTCTATCATATTTAATAGACTCTCCTCTGCCAGACAAACTTGGGTTTTTCATAAAGTATTGATGAGCAGAAATAGAACCTTTTTTCGGTAAAATTCTGTTATAAGAACCATCCCCTTTCATTTTCCAGGCTTGTACTTTATCGTTTAAGTTAGCCACCATAATTTGATTGAGTATCTGTTTATGTACTGTTTTATTTAATATAGGAACCATAACTTCATATCTTCTATCAAAGTTTCTGGGCATAATATCTGCAGAGGCAATAAAGACTTTAGCGGCGGATGAAGGCATTCTTTTACCATTACTAAAACAATAAATCCTCGAATGCTCTAAAAATCTTCCTACTATGCTTTTTACAAAAATATTTTCAGAAAGTCCTTTTACTTGAGGTTTTAAACAACAAACACCTCTGACTATTAACTCAACACGAACATTATTTTTACTAGCATTATATAAAGCCTGTATTATTCTTTCATCTACTAAAGAATTACATTTCATCCAAATTTCTCCGTTTTTTCCAGCTTTTTTGTATAAAATTTCTTGATTAATAAGATTAATTAAATCATTTCTCAAGTTAAAAGGTGCCACACTTAAATAATTCCATTTTTTAGGAGCAGAATATCCAGTTGCCATATTAAAAAAATTTTGAGCGTCCTTTGCTATCAGCCTATTGCATGTAAATAAAGAAAGATCTGTATATAACTTTGCTGTATCTATATGATAATTTCCTGTTCCAAAATGGACATATGTGTTTAGGCCTATTCTTTCTTTTCTAACTACTAGAGAAATTTTTGCGTGAGTTTTTAATTCAATTGATCCGTAAACTACCTGTACTCCATATCTTTTTAAATATCTAGCTACCTTTATGTTTGCTTCCTCATCAAATCTAGCTTTTATTTCTAGTAAAGCTGTTACTGATTTTCCCTCTTCTGCGGCCTCTACTAAAGCTTCAATAATTTTGTTATTACCCTTTGCAGTCCTGTAAATAGTCTGCTTAATAACTAATACTTTTTTATCCTTAGCTGCCTGTCTTAAAAACTTAACAACCACATCAAATGACTCATAAGGATGATGAATTATCATATCCTTTTTTCTAATTGCAGAAAAACAATCATCATTAGCATCAACAATTCTTTCCGGAAATCTAGGCTTGTATTCTCTCCATTTATATTGATTTGAAGATTTTTTATAAATTTCTTTTATACATTCGATGTCTAATAAATGGTCAAATTGTAATATATAATTACTTTTAATTTTTAGTGTTTTAACTATCATGCTTTTTAGATCTTTAGGCATATTTTTACTTATTTCTAGCAGGGTTACCCTTCCATATCTTCTTTGTCTTAATTGATTTTCAAAGGTTGTTACTAAATCCTCAGCTTCATCTATAAACTCAATATCACTGTCTCTAATAATTCTAAAAGTACCATACGAAATAAAATTATAATCAGAAAATAATTCCTTTATAAACCTAATAATTAAATCCTCCGTTTTAAAAAATTTTTGAGTTTTTTTTATTTTTATAAATTTGTTAAGACCCTTTGCAAATGGAATTACTACTTTAATTACCTTTTTGTTCCTATAATTCTTTAATTTTAAAACCATACATAGTCCTAAATTAGGAACGAATGGGAATGGATGAGCCGGATCTACTGCTACTGGAGTTAATAAAGGAAATACATCCTTAGTAAAAAAATTCTTTAACCATACTCTTTCTGAGTCCAGCAGATTATTAAATTCTACTATCTCTATTTTATTTTTTTTTAGATCTGATAATATTTTCATCCAACATTGATTTTGCTTTTCTTTTAATCTTTTAGACTCCAAAAGTACTTTCTTTAAAGATTCCTCTGGTAATAAATCATCAATACTGGGAAAGTAAATATTTTCATCAATTTGTCCTTTTAAACCCGAAACCCTTACCATAAAAAATTCGTCCAAATTCGATCCAGATATGCTTAGAAATTTTAATCTTTCAAGCATAGGATGATTTTTATTAAAAGCTTCTTCTAATACTCTTTTGTTAAAAGAAATCCAAGATAGTTCTCTATTCAAAAAATTGCTACTCATTTTCATTTAGCTTATATCTATCTAGTACTTCTTTAATCATTAATTTAGAAATATTTTTTTTTTTTTCTAAACTAACTTTATTTAACTCTTGTATAAAATCATTTATACCTTCATATGATCTTTCTATTCTATTTATCATAAAATCTATTAACTTATTATCAATAAGCACCCCCTTGTCTTTCATAAGTTTAAAAATAAGACCTTTTATAATATTATCTGTAGGCAAAGAGATTTTTACTTTAGGCAACTCTAATAGTCTAGACTTAATATCTTTTAGACTTATATTTAAACTACTAATACTAATACTTGAAGTTAGTAAAAAGTTTAATTTTTTCTCTTTTTTATAATTAATTAAGTGTAAAAAAAATTCAAAATTATTAATATTTTCTAAATTTTCAATTGCTATATTTTTGTTATCTTTAGCATTAATTCTCTCTTCATTAACCTGCTCACTATCAAAAATACTACAATTACTTTTTTTTTGCCATACTCTAACTAAATGAGATTTTCCACTGGCTCTAGGACCTTCTATTACCAAGCCATTGTTTTTCCAATTAGGATAAATGTCTATCCATTTTATGGCATCACTATTTGTTTCTCCAACTATATAATTATCTCTATTATGAGCTTCTCTAAAGTCAAATTTAAATGCTTTTTGTATCATTTTTAATGTTGTTAATACTAAATAAAATTTTCTTATAATATAGAAAAATAATCGAAGCAAAAGGAATAGCAAAAAATACACCTACAAATCCTAAAACTGAACCAAAAATAAAAATAGAATAAAGAATTGCTAATGGATGCAGACCAAGTTTTTCACCTATAATCTTTGGAGAGAGAAAATATCCTTCTAAAAGAAAAGAAATTAAAAAAATTAAAATAATCCAGACTATAAAAAAAAGGTCAGTAAATTGTAATACTGCGATATAGCTTGATAGTAAAAAGCTAATTATTATTCCAAAATAAGGAATAAGAGAAAATATACCAGAAAACATAGCCAAGAAAATGGCATGATCCAATCCAACTAAATAAAAGGCTATAAAATAAAAAATTGCTAAAATTATGCTTACTAAAAATTGTCCCCTAATAAAAGAAGATAATATAACATCAACCTCATTAAAATTATTTTCTATATTGCTCTGATATTTTACAGGTATATTATTTTTAATAAAAAATATTATTTTATTCCAATCTTTTAAAAAATACCAAGTTACAATTGGAGTAATTATGATCAAACTAAATAAATTCATTATTGCTATAGAAGAAAAGAGTAATTTATTAACAATTTTTTTAAGGATTATAGCTAAACTGTCATGAAAATCTTTTAAAATATTTATATTATCAAATTCTAAAATATTATTGTTTAATAACTTAGATATCTTAAGCATATAATCCTCTACTCGTTTTACAAGGTTAGGAAATCTATCTAAAAACTCCAAGGTTTGTTGAATTATTATTGGCAAAACTGATAATGAAAAAAGCAAAATAAATCCTAAAAATAAAACAAGAGCTACCAAAGAAGCTAAGTTTCTATTTATTTTTTTATTTTCAGCGTATACCACTAAAGGATTTAATAAATATGCTATGAAAGCTCCAATAAAAAAAGGAAGGAGTATTTTTGAGTACAAAATTGAAATAATAATAACCGCTATTATTATTGCTAATATTAATATTTTATTTAAAGAAATTATTTTCATAGAAATATTTTAGAAATACCTTTTGATATTCCATACATTTTTATTTTTTTCTATAAGTAAATTATTATTTTCTAATTCATCAATAAACTTATTTTCATTAATTATTTTAATCTGTGAATAAGACTGCTTAGTTGATAGTTTTAATATTTTAAAAAAATTAATATTATCACTATTAGAGATTAGTTTTTTAATATATATCCAGTCTTTAAAACTGTCATAAATAATATTTACCTCAATAAAAATTTGCGACTCAATTTTTTTAATATTATCTGCAACCCAATAATCATCATATAAGCTAGTAAAAGAATTTAAAATATCAAATAAAACTAAGTTGAAGGTATTTTGATTTGCTTTTTTTTCTATTTTAATATTTAGCAATTCTTTACTTAAACCATCAAAACATTTCAGTATAAAGTTAAATTCTCCCTCTTTTTCCTCTATTTTAAGGAAGGGAATCATAACTTGTTGTATATTATATTTTGCTGATATATTTTTTATTTTTTCAAAATTGAGGCTTCTTGCATCTTCAGCATCTATAATGATAAGGTCTTCAACATCTCCCTCAGGAATTATAAAATCTGTTAAATTAGCATCTATTGGTCTTTCAATCCACATCTCAAACCAAGGGTTAGGATCATCCCATAATATTAACTGATCATTAAAGCTCATCAAAGGCAGTATTAAAATTTGGGGCCCATTTCCTGCATAATATTTTATTTCCTCTTTTTGCAATAACTTATCTATCTTTTTTAAATCATAATTAACAGTTATTAAAGAACTATACCGTCCTTGGCTAAACTTTTCATTTTCTATAGAATAGCTAGTCACCAAAGCACTGGCATCAATGTTATTAATGAGTTTATTAATCTTATTCTTTGGAACTAGTGTAATCCAATCTAAATATCTATATAAACCAATTAGATAAGATTTTTGCAAAGCATATTTTCTATTATCTTGATTTTTTTTTATTTCAAAATCTATAAAAATTCCCTTCACAGTAGATTTTAATGTTTCATTAGCATAAGTTTGTTGTATATTTATAAATAGTAATTGAAAGAAAAAGTATACGATTATTATATAAAACTTAAATTTCAAAATATTAAAACCTTATAATGTATATAATAGCATGAGCACTAAAAAAGACTATAACTTTTCCTATAAAAGCTCTGGAGTAGATATAAATAAAGCTGATAAGCTTATAGAACTTGCAAAACCTATAATTAAGAAAACAAATAACAAAAATACTGTAAGTGAAATAGGTGGCTTTGGAGGTTTATTTAAAATAGACATTAGGAAATATAAACAACCTATGTTTGTAGGCGCTACAGATGGGGTGGGAACTAAATTGCTGATAGCTAAACAATTAGATGCTTATGATACTATTGGAATTGACCTTGTTGCTATGTCAGTTAATGATATTATAGTACAAGGAGCTAAGCCGCTTTTTTTCCTGGACTATTTAGCAATTCATAAATTAACTGAAAAAATATTTATTTCAATCATTAAAGGTGTCACCAAAGGGTGTAAAGAAGCAGGTTGTTCATTAATTGGCGGAGAAACTGCAGAATTGCCCGGTATTTATCCTAAAGGTGGTTATGATCTTGCAGGTTTTTGTGTTGGAATAGTTGAAAAAAGTAAAATCTTACCAAGAAGAGGAATTAAGGCTGGAGATATTTTGTTAGGTTTACCTAGCTCTGGGTTGCATTCTAATGGCTATTCTTTAATAAGGAATATAATAGATGAAAAGGGCCTTTCCTTGTCAAAAAAGATTTACGGAAATACTTCTTTAGGAAAGTTATTAATAAAACCTACAAAAATTTATGTAAACCCCATTTTAAAAGCATTGCAATCTTCTGTAAAAATTAAAGCAATAGCTCATATTACTGGAGGAGGGATAGTCAATAATTTGAAAAGAGTTATGCCAAATAATTTAGGCTTTAATATTTATAAAAACAATTTAGCATTTTTTAAAAAAAATAATATTTTTTATTGGCTTAAGAATGAATGCAAGGTTTCTGAAAAAGAATTGATAAAAACGTTTAATTGCGGTTGGGGTATGGTATTAGTAGTGCCTAGAAAGGAAAAAGAAGAAGTTGTAAATTATTTTTATAAAAACAAGCAAAATATTAATCAAATTGGAGAAGTTGTTGCAAGTAAAAACGTGGCTTTTAATTAATTAATTCTATCTTATTGAAAAAAAAACTAATTTCTTTTTCTGCATTTTCTTCACTATCAGATCCGTGAACTGCATTGCATTGAATGTTAGATCCATATAATTTTCTAATAGTATTTTCTTCTGCTTTCTCAGGATCTGTGTTTCCCATTACTTCTCTATAATAAGATACAGCATTTTCTGCCTCTAAAACCTGAACTGAAATATTATCAGATATCATAAAGTCTACAAGCTCACTAAAAAACGGCCTATCTTTATGAATTTCATAAAAAGCCTCAGCTTGTTTTCTTGTTAACTTAAGTTTTTTTTGAGCTATAACTTTAAAGCCTTTATTTTCTAAATAATCCAATATCTTTCCTTGACATTTAGATGCAATAGCATCTGGTTTAATGATTGATAAAGTTTTTTTTAAATCCATCTTTTTACTCTCTAAATATTTTTCAATTTATTCATTTTTTAAATATTGTAAAACCATTTCCTCTAATAATCTTACTCCATACCCTGTTCCTCCTTTTGGGACTAAGGGTTTATCAGATTTTGCCCAAGTAACTCCTGCTATATCAAGGTGTATCCAATTCACATTATCTATAAATCTTTTTACAAAAATTGCCCCTGCAGTTGATCCCGCACCTCTTCCAGAGCCTACATTTTTCATATCAGCAATATCTGATCTAATATCCTTTTCATAAGTATTGTCTATGGGCATGCTCCATACTGGCTCTCCAACTTCTTTTCCTGCCTTTTCTAATAAATTAGAAAGCTTTGTAGAGTTAGAAAACATTCCTGCCTTTTCTTGACCTATGCTTACTATAATTGCCCCTGTTAAAGTAGCAAGATCGACTAAATTCTTAGGTTTAAACTTTTTTTGTGCGTACCACACAACATCAGCCAATACTAGCCTTCCCTCTGCATCCGTATTAATAACTTCAATGGTTTTTCCAGACATAGAAGTTACTACATCTCCAGGCCTTTGAGCCGTTCCTGATGGCATGTTTTCTACCAATCCTACTACAGCTGAAATATTTGCTTTGGCCTTGCTCAAGGCAATACTTTTCATTAGTCCTAAAACTACAGCAGATCCACCCATATCATACTTCATCTCTTCCATTCCCCCAGAAGGCTTTATAGAAATACCTCCTGTATCAAAAGTAACTCCTTTTCCTACAAATGAAAAATCAGTATCTTTGCTTTTTGGTCTACCTCTCCATTCTAATGTTACAACAAATGGTTTATTAGCACTTCCCTGTGCTACTCCAAGTAGAGCGCCCATCTTAAGGGCTTTAAGTTTTTTCTCGTCTAAAACATTAATTTTTAAACCAGTGTTTTTTAATTTTTTTGCTTCTTTAGCTAGTAAAACAGGCGTTAAATTATTAGCAGGTTCGCTAACAAGATTTCTAGTAAGAAAAACACCTTCTTTAATAGCATTATATCTTAACCAATGCTCTTTAATTAATTTATGATTTTTCGATACTACAGCAATAGTATTTAAATAATTCCTTCTTTTTTTACTGTTTTCAGTAAAGTATTTATTAAATCTGTAGGTATTTAATGCCATTCCATACAAAATATTAGCCTCATACATTCCTTTTTTTGAAAAGTCAGGAATAATAAATTTTATGTCCTTAATTTTTTTTTCATTCAAGACTGAAGTGATATAACTTCCTAGTTTTCCAAATTCAAATTCACTTTTTAGTTTTGCTAGATCTACTCCAATCAATATAATTCTATCTGCATTTGAATTTTTTGGAACTATAACATCAGCATAACTAGAATTATTAAATTCTATTGAGGACACTTTAATAATTTTATTTATATATCCTTTAGATTTTTTATTAAGATTATCTAAATACTTATCTATTGGTTTACCCTTTAAATGAACAAATACTAAGGTTCCTTTATCATTATTGAGACTAGTATTAAAGTTTATTTTCATAAAAATACCTATGCAAAATTAATTTAAATATATACTTTTATGTTATTATAATTAGTTTAACAAGAAAAAAATATGAACTTTTACAACTTTACTATTTTTAGATATTTATTTTTAGATATACTTAAACCTTTTTTTATTATTTCATTAGTTTTAACTGGAATAGTATGGCTCTCTAGGTCTCTAAATTATATTGAGTTAATTATTAATAAAGGTTTGTCTTTACCAGTATACTTTTGGTTTGTGAGTTTAATTGCTCCTAAAATACTATCTATACTTTTGCCTCTAATATCTTTTGCCTCTATTTCCTATACATACTATAGACTTAGAGCTGATTCAGAAATTATTGCAATGGAATGTGCCGGTATATCTAAATCAATATTAATGCTTCCTGCATTATTTTTTGGAATTTGTATAGCAATTTTGGTATTTCTTATAGAGGCTCATATTAGTCCTAAAAATTATAAAACATTTAAAAGTTTTCAATCAGATCTAAGAAATAATTTTGTTATCTCATCTCTTCAGGAAGGAGAGTTTCATTCCTTATATCCTAATATTACTGTATACATTGACAAAATATTTAAAGACGGAAAACTTAGTAATTTACTTATCCATGATACAAGAAACAAGGGTTTGGAAAGTACTATTATTGCTAAAGAAGGAAAAATTTCTAATTTATCAGAACAGCCTCATATAATAGTTTATGAAGGATCAAGATTTCTTTATAATAAAAATAATTTACAAACTAATATTATGAATTTTGATAAATATGAATTTGAAATTAATATTGAAAAACAAAGTACAAATATTAGATTTAAACAAGTAGAAGAAAGATCCTTAAAAGAATTGTTTTTTGAAAATAAAATCACTAATCAAAAAATATTAAATGAATTTTTAGCTGAAGGACACAGAAGAATATCATCTCCTTTTTTAGTAATATTTATGAGCATGACCGCTGCTTGTTGTATTCTACTAGGCTCTAGTAAACACGCTAACACTACAAGACGAATAAGCTTTTTTTCTGCAGTTATTGTAGCAATTCAAGCTGTTTACATAGTTGTAATTAATTCAATCAATTTTTCTTTAACTAATATTTTTTTGTTTTACTTTATATTAGTACTGATGATAGCACTTCCTGTTATTTTGATAAAATACGAAAAAAAGTTATTTAAATCATTAAACTTTATTTAATATGAATGTAAGCACAGAATTTTTTAAATTTATTTTTATAAGCTTTTTACTTTCTTGCTTAATAACTACTTTTTCGCTCTCCTCTGTAGTATTTATTGGAGATGTAGTAGAATATGCAAAAAAACTTTCAAACTATTCTGATTACAATGTAAGGCTTTTAATTCAATTAGGGTTTTTAAATCTTCCTAAAATGTTGATGGAGATCCTACCTTTTGCATTTTTATTTGGAGGAATGCTATGGACCATTAAAGTAAACAAAAATAGAGAGTTGCTAATTATGAGAACTAGCGGATTATCATTATTAAAAATAAGTATACCTATTTTTTTATCTTCATTTATTGTGGGAATATTTTTTGTATTTATTTTTAGTCCATTAATTTCAGCTACTCAAAAAAAGATTCAAAAAATAGAGTTAGAAAAACTTGGTAAGCCAATAAATTCGCTTTTAGTTTCCAACGCTGGTTTTTGGCTAAAGCAAGGGCATGAAAACGGCAGCGAGATTATTTATGCAAAAAGGCTAGATACTAAGTCTATGACCTTAGAAGATGTAATTGTCTTTAGATTTAATAAACAAAATGAAATTAAAGAAAAAATTCAGTCTTCCTCTGCTCAACTTAGTAATGATTTCTGGCTATTAAATAATGTTAGTTTTATAAATACCTTTGGTGAAGTAGAAAATATAAATTATTTTAAAATAAATACAACTGTAACCAGCTCACAAATTAGAGAGGGTTTTTCCAGTCCAGAAACAGTGTCCTTGTGGAGCCTTTATTCTTTTATAAAAATGTTTGAAAAAGCAGGATTTTCCGCAAATAAACACCGGTTACATCTTTACAAATTGATATTTTTTCCTTTTCTCCTTTCAGGAATGGCTATTTTAGGGATAAGCTTTAATGTAAATGCTACTATAAAAAAGCCATTAAATTTAAGCTTATTTTATATGACTATAATAGGGTTTACTATTTTTTATTTTACCAAGCTTATAAGCGCTTTGGCTTTATCTGGAAAAATAGGTTTGGCCTTATCTGCTTTTTTGCCTTCCTTAATACCTATTTTTTTTGCACTTCTATTTATAATTCATTCAGATGAGCGATAATGTTTCTTAAAAATTGTGATTTAAAAGTTTTTTTTTTAATAATTTCTTTAAGTATAAAGTTTTGTTTTGCCGAGCAAGAATTCTACTTATCAGCAAATAAAATTATAAAAAATAACAAAGAAAATACGGTTATGGCACAAGGATCAGTGGAGATTCAAAATAAACAAATCAAAATACATACTGATGCTCTTCAATATAATACTAAAAAAAATGAAATCATACTGGAGGGAAATATTAAAATTCTTTATGAAAATGGATCAGTAGTTTTTGCAGAAAAAGCAATTTTAAATAAAGATCTTAAATCAGGAATTATAAAAAGCCTGGGAGTGTTAATGTCTGATGACTCTAGGTTAGTAGCTAGTTCTGCTAAAAAAAATAGTAATAAATATAAAACAGTATATAAAAATATTTCATACTCAAAATGTAAAAATTGTGAAAATAACAAAGGGACTTTTTGGAAAATAAATGCTAAAAAAGCTACTCATTTAGAAAAGAGTAAGGTTATTTTATATGAGGATGTTTTTTTAGAATTACTAAATCTTCCAGTATTTTATTTTCCTTTCTTTTATCACCCAGATCCAAGTGTTGCTAGAAAAACTGGCTTACTGGCTCCATCATTTTCAAGTTCTAATGTTTTTGGTTTTTCATATGAACAACCTATCTTTCTTAACCTATCATCAAATTCAGATTTGACTTTAGGTGCAAAGTTAACAGAAAAAGAAGGTATGCTATTAAAAAATACCTACAGAAAAGATTTTTCCTCAGGTCAGCTAAGATTTAAAAGCTCTGCTACAAGAGGAACAAAGGTAAGAGCCAATGAAGTAACTAAAAAAGAAAATAGAGGACATATTGATCTAAACTTTGCTAGTAATATTGGCAATGACTATGTTGCTGGAGCTAATATTAAAAGAGCGAGTGATAAATCATATTTATCAAGATATGAGTTATCTGATGGAGAAACATTGCTAACTCAAAACCTATTCTTAGAAAAAGAAAATATATATTCTAATCTGTCGGGAAAAGCTTTTAAATTTCAAAGTTTGTCTGACGACTACTTAGAAGATAATCTCCCATTTATAAGGCCTGTCTTAGTTTATAATTGGAATAATTTGTGGAATACCAATAGAAGTAGAAATTGGACCTCTAGTATAAAGCTTAAATCGATTACAAAAAAAAATGAAAATAATACTAACGCTTTTTATATAAATAATAATATAGAAAAAAATTATTTAACTAATAATATATTATTAAAAAATGAAATTGATCTTGATCTAGATTTTTATAATAGCAAGTTTTCCTCTAGTGATTATAAAAATGTAATGAGGTTTTTTCCTTCTTTTGGCTTAACTGCTTCTTATCCATTAGTTAACTATAAAAATCAAAATAGTATTCTATTTGAACCATCAGCCCAAGTAATTTATACTTTAGATAATAATAATGAAGATAAAATAAAAAATGAAGATAGTCTAGAAGTAGAACTTTTATCATCTAATTTTTTTACAAAAGATAAATACGCGGGTGATGATAGAAAAGAGCATGGCTTAAGAATTAACTATGGAGTTAATTTAAAATTTAATGGAATAAACGGATCGACAAATACATTTTTATTGGGTAGATCATATCAAGATAAAAAACAAGAACAATTTGATATTATAAGTGGATTTGGCAATAAACATTCAGATTTTGTTGGGAACTACACTATGTATATCTCTAAAGATAAAGAACTATATTATGACTTTAGAGTTTCAGATAGTTTTGATTTAAATAGAAATAGAATAAGAACCAGTTTTGAATTAGCAAAGAATAAGATTAGATTAAACTATATACAAATAAATAACTTTGCCAGCAGAAATAACTCTGATACAGAACAAATTTCTTATGAATTAGAAAGAGAGATTTTTGAAAATTGGCAGTTTGCTTTTGCTCAACATAGGGATCTTGCGGGAGCTAGGTTTTCTACCCCTTTCAAGTCAACAGTTGGAATAAACTTTGAAAATGATTGCGCCTTGATTACTTTTAATGTTACAAGAGATAAATCCAATGATATTGATATTCCTTCAACAACTAATTATAATTTCAATATAAATTTATTTTAAATCAATGCTCAATCTTATCTTAACAACTTTTTCTATATTTTTTATATTAAATAGCATTGTTGTAGGATATGAGGTAAAAATTGTAGCCAAAGTAAATAATGAAATTATTACAAATATAGACCTTGAAAATAGACTAAAATTGGCATTAGAGTTATCTAATTTACCAAATGAGTCAGAATTAAGAGAAAGATTAAAGCCAAGAGTATTGGATAGTCTCATTGATGAAGCTCTTAAAATACAAGAAGCTAATAGACTTGGAATATTTGTAACTAATAAAGAAGTAACAGATCAAATTAATATATTAGAAGAAAGGTTAAAAATTGAAAAGAATACTCTATTAAAAGAATACAAAATAAAGGAAATTCCAGAAATAACTATTATAAATCAGATAAGAAGTCAACTATTATGGGAAAAGCTTCTTTATGGTATAATTATCAAAAATGTCACTGTATCTGAAAAAAAAATTTCAGAAACCTATGATTTGCTTTTAAAGAAATCTGGAGAAACAGAATATAATATTTCTGAAATATTTATCTCTTCAGATAATTTAGAAGCCGAAGAAAGAGTCAATTCAATTTACACAAGAGTAAATAATCAAAATTTTTTACTACTGGCTGAACAATTTTCCGATGGAGTAGTTTTTTTAGGTAATCTCAGAAATAATTGGGCAAGAGAAAGTCTATTAGATGAAAACATAAAAAGAGGAATTTTTGAGTTAGACATAGGAGAAATAAGTCAGCCTTTAAAAAGCTCTTCCGGCTATCATATCATTTTATTAAATGATAAAAGAAAAACTAAAAAAATAAAAGAAAATCAAACCATCTATGACTTAAGTCAAATTTTATTTAAAACTGATAATAAAGTTGATACTAATAGTGAAGCTTACTACATAGAATTTTTATTAAACCTAAAAAATATCATTACAGGATGCAATGACTTAAATAAACTCATTGAAGAAATTCCTGAAGGTTATGGTGGCCAGCTAGGAAAAATTGAAGCAAAAAATATTGAAAAAAAGTTTTTAACAGCCCTGAAGGATTTATCTGTAGGAAAATTGAGCGATGCAATATTAACTGAGGACGGAATTCATGGACTAATGCTATGCTCTCCTGTTACCAATAATACATATGATGAATTTAAAAATTCAATAGAAGCTAATTTAAGAAGAAGTAAAATTGATAGCGCTGCACAATCTTTGTTAAGTAGAATAAAAAGAAAAGCCCTTATAGAAATAAATAATTTATAGTTTTGAAAATAATTAAATATAATATAAAAGAAATTATAGAAAAATATGAAATTAGACCGAAAAAAAAACTGGGTCAAAATTTTATATTTGACAAGAATATATTAAATAAAATTACAGAAAGAATTGAACCTCTAAATAATTTTTTGATCGTAGAAATAGGTCCTGGTCCCGGAGGTCTCACTAATATGTTATTAAAAAAAAAACCCAAAAGCATCTTACTTATAGAAAAGGATTTGGCCTTTAAAAAGATACTAGAAGACTTAACAAGCCAATTTTCTAAAATAGATACCAAAATAATGATGCAAGACTTTCTAAAAATAGATCTATACAATTCAGAGATTTTTAAAAAAAATAAAGTAAAATTTATTTCTAATTTACCTTATTATATTTCGACTCAAATTTTAATGAAGATTTTGCCTTTAGAGAAAAATGTATATCAATTAATTTTTATGTTTCAAAAGGAAGTAGCTGATAGATTATTGGCTAAACCTAATAATAAAGACTATTCTAGACTTTCTGTAATAACACAATATTCTTGTGAAATAAAAAAATTATTTAATATTAGAGCTTCTGTTTTCTTTCCAAAGCCTAAGGTTGATAGTTGTTTGTTAAGCTTTACTCCTAAAAATAAAATTAGAAAAGATATTTTTAATGCTATAAAAAAAATTACAAAGTTAGCTTTTGAAAAAAGAAGAAAAACCATAAATAACTCATTGTCTAGCATCGAGGGTATAAATAAATTATTTATAAATTTAAAAATTAATCCTCACTTTAGAGCAGAGAATATAAGCGTCGAACAATATACAGCACTTGCCGTTACTGCTGTAAAAGAAAAACTAATTTAATACCTTTCTTACAAAATCAATTAAACCTACTTGTCTAACCCTTCTTAACCTTTCAGATATGAGAATTGCCTTTAATTTTTCAAGAGTTTTTTCTATATCATTATTTATGATAATATAGTCATATTCAGCCCAGTGAGTTATTTCAGAATTGGCTTCAGCCATTCTTTTAGACACTTCCTCAAGCGTATCCTGTCCTCTGCTTTGTAATCTTTTTTCCAATTCTTCAGTGCTAGGTGGAAGAATAAAAACTGATACTAAATGTTTAGGTTCCATTTCTCTCAAAGCTTGTGTTCCCTGCCAGTCGATATCAAATAATACATCTTTTCCATTTTTAATTCTTTTCTCCACTGGTTTTCTTGGAGTGCCATAATTGTTACCAAACACATGTGCAAATTCTAATAGCTCATTATTTTCAACCATACTTTTAAACTTAACTTCATCTATAAAAATATAATCTTTATTATTTTCTTCTATTTTCCTAGGTTTTCTTGTGGTTACTGATACTGAGAGTTTAATCTCATTATCTTCTTGCAAAAGTCTTCTAGCTAAAGTTGTTTTCCCTGCTCCAGATGGTGAGGATATAACAAGCATAATTCCTAATCTTTTTATTTTTCTATTACTCATTATTTTTCCATAATCTTATATTTCTTTTATGTTCTTCTAGGCTACTACTGAATCTATGACCACCTTTCCCATCACTTACAAAATACAAAAAATCAGTAATGTATGGATTCGCTGCGGCATTTAAAGCATCAATTCCTGGGTTGCATATGGGTGTATGTGGCAATCCTTTCCTTGTATAAGTATTCCAAGGATTATCATTTTGTAAATCTTTTTTATATATTTTGAGGTTTTTATTTTTTTTAAATAAATTTTTTTCATATAAAATTGTTGGATCTGACTGAAGTCTCATATTTTTTTTTAATCTGTTATGAAAAACACTAGATACCATATATTTTTCATTTTTCTTTTTGGCCTCTGCCTCAATTAAAGAAGCAAGGATTAGTAAATCATTTTTTGAATTAAAATGTTTAAAATTATCTTTCCAGACCCTGTCAAGCTTTTCACTCATCTTTAAGTTCATTCTTTTAACTAAATTACTCGCACTTTCATTTCTCAAAAAGAAGTATGTTTCAGGAAATAAGGTTCCTTCTAGAGGAAGATTTAAAACTTTTCCCGAAATATATGGATTATTTTCTAAAAGTTGCGTTATATCATAAACAGTCAAACATTCAGGAATCGTTATTTTACGATATATTAAATCATTTTTTTTAAATGTTTTTACTACTTTATAAAAATTAATTTTTTTTTTAAAAAGATATTCTCCTGAATGTATGCTTTTATCTTTTCCTAGTAATCTGAAATAAAAAGCAAAAATCTGTCTATTTGCAATAATATTGTTTATTTCTAAAAGATTAGCTATTTGTTTAAGAGATTTTCCATTTTCGACAAACAAAATCTTGTCTTCTTTCAGAGGACTGAAGAAAAAAAAGTAGTAAATTGTGGCTGTAGAAATAAAAATAATTAAAAAAAAAAAAAATTTTTTCATATTTTTCCCACAATCAAAGAAGCATTAGTGCCTCCAAATCCAAATGAATTAGATAATGCTAGATCAATATTTTTTTCTCTAGCTTCTAATGGGACTAAGTCTACAGGTAAAGGATCTAAACAAGGATTTTTTAAATTCAACGTGGGTGGTATGATATTATTATAAACAGCTAAAATTGAAAATATCGCCTCTACTGCACCTGCAGCGCCTAAAAGATGTCCTATTGATGATTTTGTCGAACTCATTGAAACAGAATTCAAATTATTTTTAAATAGCCTGGCAACTGCACCTAATTCTATTTCATCTCCAAGAGGTGTAGATGTACCGTGAGCATTAATATAATGAATATTTTCGATATTTACATTACCATTTGCAATAGCATTCTTCATTGCCCTAAATCCGCCATCACCATCTTCAGCAGGAGCTGTGATATGATAAGCGTCTCCTGATAAACCATAACCCTTTATCTCTGCATAAATTTTAGCCCCTCTTTTTTTTGCTTTTTCTAACGTTTCCAAAACAATAACCCCTGCTCCTTCTCCCATTACGAATCCATCTCTATCTTTATCCCAGGGTCTTGAAGCTTCTTCTGGAGAATCATTAAAGTTTGTAGATAGAGCTCTGGCAGCAGCAAATCCAGCAATACCTAACCTGGAAACTGCAGCCTCTGCACCTCCTGCCAGCATTATATCAGCCTCTCCTGCCCTAATTAATCTTGCGGCATCTCCTATAGCATGACCCCCAGTTGAGCAAGCCGTAACTACAGAATGGTTTGGTCCTTTAAATCCATGTTTAATAGAAATTTGTCCAGATGCTAAATTAATTAAACAAGAAGGTATAAAAAAAGGGCTCATTCTTTTTGGTCCTTTCTCATTCAGAGTTTCATTAGCTTTAGCTATCGATTGAAGTCCTCCAATTCCTGAACCTACTAAAACTCCGGCTTTTAAATAGTCTTCATCTTTTATAGCTTTCCATCCTGAGTCCTTGATTGCCTGATCCGCAGCAGCCATAGCATAAATTATAAAGTCATCAACTTTTCTTTGATCTTTTTTCTCCATATGATCATCGGGATTGAACCCAAACTCTTCATCAACTGAAGGAATTTGACCTGCAATTTTTACATTAAGATCATCTGTATTAAAGGATGTGATTTTATTAATTCCTGAATGACCTTCTGTTAGTCTTTTCCAAGTATCTTCAGTCTTATATGCGAGGGGAGTGACCATCCCAATTCCTGTCACTACTACTCGGTTCATAGAAACCTCTAAAGCTTTTCTTCAATAAAATTTACTGCGTCTTTTACCGTTACAATCTTTTCAGCTATATCATCAGGTATTTCACACTTAAATTCTTCTTCAAAAGCCATCACTAGTTCTACAGTGTCTAAACTATCTGCACCTAAATCATCTATAAAAGAGGCACCCTCAGTTACTTTGTCTTCATCTACTCCTAGGTGCTCAACAACTATTTTTTTTACTCTTTCTGAAATATCACTCATGGTCGTACCTTTCTTTAAATATTTATTAAAATTAGTATACTATTTTAGAAATATTTCAAATACTTTATGAAAAAAAAAAATTTTATACTAAATATACAGGCCACCATTGATGTGAATAGTTTGACCAGTTATATATCCTGCTTGATCACTTGCTAAAAAAGATACTAAATTAGCTACTTCATCTGGCAACCCAACTCTACCCAAAGGTATATTTTTTTTAAGATTATCGGCATTTTTAGCTAATAAATCTTTTGTCATTTCTGTTTCTATAAAGCCTGGAGCAACACAATTTACAGTAATATTTCTGCTTGCCACCTCCAATGCTATGGATTTACTCATACCTTCTATGCCAGCTTTTGAAGCCGAATAATTGGACTGTCCTAAATTTCCACTAGAACCTACAACCGAAGATATGTTTATGATTCTTCCATAACGATTTTTTATCATAAACTTTAATATTTTCTTTGTTAGAAAAAAAGTACTATTTAAATTTAAATTAATAACTTCATTCCATTCAGATTCTTTCATTCTTAAAGTTAGATTATCTCTGGTAACTCCAGCATTATTAATTAGTATATCTATTTTATTATTAAATTTTTCTAAAGCGCTGTCTGCTAAATTTTCTAAGTCTTTTAAAATTTTAAGGTCAGCAGATACAAATTGTAAATTAGGATTAAATTCGTTAGCAAAATTTTTAAGCTTTAGTTGATTTGATCCTGATATTAAAATGTTTGCTCCTAAAGAATGCAAACTTTTTACTATTTCAGCGCCTATTCCTCCTGCACCTCCAGTAACTAAAACATTTTTATCACTAAAATTAATATTCATAATATTTCCTTCGCAAAACTCTCTATTTGAACAGCCTCAACTAAATTCCTGGTAATCAGGTTTCTATCAATTCTTTTAATTATACCACACAATGTTTTTCCAAAGCCAATTTCATAAAATGCATTAACATTCATGCTATTTATATATTTGATACTTTCGTACCATCTTACTGTTGAATAAGTCTGTTTTACTAGACTATTGATAATATCTTTTTCATCAGAAAAAGGTTTCGCACTAAAATTGCTTATAATAGGAATATTAGGCATTCTAAAATTATATTTTTGAAATTCATTCTTTAAAGCTTCAGCAGTATCTTTCATGTAACTGCTGTGAAAAGGAGCACTTACTTCTAATTTAACAGCCTTAACTTTAATTTCTTCAGCTATAGCAATAGCCTTATTTATAGAAACTTCGTCTCCCGATAAGACTATCTGACTATCTGTATTATAGTTAGCGATATCGCATACCTCATTTCCATCAGTACTATCAACTAATATTTCTTTTATTTTCTCAAAATTTGCTCCCATAAAAGCGGCCATTCCAGTTTTAGTGCTTCTAGTAGATTCTTGCATATTTTTTCCACGATAAAACAGTATTTTTGCAGTGTCAGTTAAACTTATACTTTTTGAAGCTGCTAGTGCCGTATATTCTCCTAAAGAATGTCCAGCAATAAAATCAATGTTTTTTTTAATATTTACTTGAAAGTCATTTTCTAAAACTCTAATTACTGCCATAGAAACTGCCATTATAGCAGGTTGAGCGTTCTGTGTTAGAGTTAACTCTTCCTGCGGACCTTTAAAAATAATTTTAGACAAGTTTTTGGATAAACTATCGTTTACTTCTTCAAAAACATCCTTGGCAGTCCTAAAATTATTATAGATTTCTGTTCCCATACCTACTTTTTGAGAACCTTGTCCAGGAAAAACAAATGATTTTTTCATAAATTTACATATACATATAATAGATTAATAAAAAATAAGACTTGCATGAATAATTATTTTAATTATATTTCAATTTTTATAAAGGTTTTTTATTTATTATGAATTTGTATGAGACAGTATATATAATTAAACAAGATGTAAGACCAGAAGAACTTAAACCAATAGAGGAAAAGTTTGAAAATTTGCTCAGATTAAAAAAGTCTTCTATTGAATACAAAGAAAATTGGGGGTTAAGAAATCTAGCCTACAAGATAAACAAAAATAAAAAGGGTTATTATTATTTTTTAGTACACAATAGCGATCCTGATGCTGTATTAGAATTAGAAAGAAACTTTAAAATTAATGAAAATATTATTAGATTTTTGACTACTAAAACAAATAAAATACCTAAAGAACCAACACCTATTATGAAGGCTAAAATAGATAAAGAAAACACCGATAGGTCAACCCAAGAAGTCGAGCTTAATGAAAAGGAAGCTAAATAATGTTCAGAAGTAAAACAAAAGAAAGAAAACCTCAAAAAAAAAAACAATTTTTTCTTAAAAAAATTAAATCATGCCCTTTAAGCGCAAAAGGATCTCCAGAAATTGATTATAAGAATATTAGACTTTTAGAAAAGTATATATCAGAAAAAGGAAAAATAGTTCCTAGCAGAATTAGTTTTGTGTCTAGCGATAAGCAAAGAAAGTTATCAAGAGAAATAAAAAAAGCCAGGTCATTAGCATTAATTTCTCATGTAGGAAAGATTAGATAATGGAAGTTATTTTACTAGAAAAAGTAAACAAATTAGGAGATATTGGTCAGACTGTTAATGTAAAGTCAGGCTATGCTAGAAACTTTTTATTTCCTAACAAAATTGCAATACAAGCAACTAAAGAGAATAAGGAAATATTTGAAAAGCAAAAAGAACAATTAAACAAGGCTAATAAAGAAAAAATTAAGATAGCTGAACAACTTATGACTAAAGTACCTGATTCTATAAAAATATATAGAGAAGCTAGTGAACAAGGCGCCTTATTTGGTTCTGTAACTTCTAGAGATGTAGTAAATGAATTCAATAATAGCAAAAAACTAAATTTAAAAGCTAAAGATTTTATAATTAAACAAGTTATAAAAAATTTAGGAGAATACACTGGAACCCTGGTGCTTCACCCAGAAGTTACAAAAAATATACAAATACAAGTTCAAACCATCGAAAAATAAATTTTTTTTTTGATTCTTATTTAAATATTAAAAAATATTTTTAAAAGGTTCCGTGCAACATAGATAGAATTAAATTTTAAGTTATCCAAGTTATTTAAATAGTTAATTTTTAAGCAAAAATTCAATCTATCCACAACTTTATCAATAAAAAAATATTTGAATTAAAAAATTAGAGTTTATTTTAAAAAAAAAATATTGAATACTAAATAATGTCTAATAATGATACTTTTAAAAAAAATACTATTAAATTAGTTCAAGATTACAATCTAAATACTTTGCCGCATGATGAAGAGGCAGAGGAGACCCTCTTAGGAAGCTTATTGTCTGACAACTCTTCATTAGATCTAATAGAAAACGGACTATCTAACCTTCACTTTTTTGTACCTATATATGGTAGAATATACCAAAGTATATGCGAGTTAATCTATAAAGATCAAATAGCTAACCCCCTAACCTTGGAGCATTATTTTTCAGATGATGACGCATTCAAAGAATTAGGAGGAAAAGATTTCCTTAATAAGTTATGTGACGGTAATTTAGGTAAATCTATAATCAAAGATTACGCAACTCTATTAAAAGAACTATACAATAAGAGAGAACTTATAAAACTCTCCAAAAGTCTTGAGTTAGAAGCAAGGAAGTTCGATCACGATAAAAAATCTTTGGATATAATAGAAGAAACTGAAGCTCAGCTATATGAATTAACTGAAGATAAAACTATTTCTAGTAATCAATTAATATCTTTCAAAGAATCTGTTGAATACGCAATGGAGAGTGCAAAAAATGCTCATTTAAATAAAGGACAAACCTTAGGAGTATCATCTGGATACTTAGACTTAGATAATTTACTAGGAGGTTTACATAAATCAGATTTATTAATATTGGCAGGTAGACCTTCCATGGGAAAAACTGCTTTAGCTACTAATATTGCTTTTAAAATATCTTCTATAAATAAAGATAAAAAAATCCAAAATGTAGCTTTTTTTTCTTTAGAGATGTCAGCAGAACAATTAGCTAACAGAATACTTGCTGAGCAAACAACTCTTTCCTCTGATAAAATTAGGCGGGGAAAGCTTTCAAAAGAAGATTTTGCATCTCTTAATAAAATTAGCAAGGATATTTCCAATAGTGGCCTCTATATTGACGATACGCCGGCTATAACAATACCATTATTAAGGACTAGAGCTAGAAGACTCAAAAGAAAGCTTGAAGAAGGAATTAGTTTAATTGTAGTGGATTATCTACAACTCATGAGAGGTACAAAAAAATTTGAAAATAGAGTTTTAGAAATATCCGAAATTACCCAAGGTTTAAAGTCCATAGCAAAAGAACTAGATGTGCCAGTCTTAGCATTATCCCAACTTTCTAGGGCAGTTGAGCAAAGAGAGGATAAAAGACCTCAACTTTCAGACTTAAGAGAGTCAGGAACTATAGAACAGGACTCTGATGTAGTAATGTTTATATATAGACAAGAATATTATGAAGAAAGAGCTGAGCCAAAATCATCAGGCACAGAAACTTCCGTAGCATTTACAGAAAGATACATAAAATGGCAAGAAAATTTAGAGAACTGTAAAAATATTGCTGATATTATAATTGCTAAACAAAGGCATGGACCAATAGGATCACTTCAACTACACTTTGATTCAAAATTAACAAAATTTTCTAATTTGGCTGATGATAAGCAAGAAGCTAAAAAAATTTAATATTAATAGTTTGAATAACAGCAATAGTGCAGTTTTGACAGTTAGCCTGGAAAGCATTAAAAGTAATTACAACTTTCTTAAAAAAAAAATTAAAAAATCAGAAATAGGTGCATCTGTCAAAGCTGATGCATATGGATTAGGTCATATAAGAGTTTGCAAAACACTTATAGAGTTGGGATGTAAAAATTTTTTTGTAGCAAATTATAGAGAAGGCCTAGAAATCATTAAAATTAAAAAAAATTTAAATGTTTTCATCTTAAACGGTGTTTCTGTAAAAAAAGAAATAATAAATTTAATTAGAAAAGGAATAAATATTGTAATCAATAATATGTATCAACTAGATAAACTTATTTTGATAGCAAAAGAAAAAAAGTTAAAGGCAAAGTGTGCTCTGCATATAGATACAGGTATGAATAGATTGGGACTAGATAATTCTGAATTAGAAAAAATAATTATGAAGAAAAAAAAATATCTTAAAATTTCATTAATAATGAGTCATTTGACCTCTTCAGAAAATAAAAATGCAAAAAGTAATTCTCTACAATTAAAAAAGTTTAGGTTGCTAAAAAGAAAATTTGAAAAAATCAAAAATAATTTTAAGTTTAGTTTAGCCAACTCTAATGGTATTTTACTTAACAAAAACTTTCATTTTAGTTTATGCAGACCAGGAGGACTAATTTTTGGATTAAACTTAACTAATTTTAAAGTAGCTGGCATTAAAAATGTTATAAGTTTATATGCAAAAGTAATACAAATTAAATTTGTAAATAAAGGTGATTATGTTGGTTACGGTGGAAAGTATAAGGCTAAAAAAAACTTAGTTATTGCTATATTAGGAATTGGATATGCAGATGGTTTGCCTAGAGCTTACTCTGGATCAGTATATTATAAAAATTATATATTTCCTATAATAGGAAATATATCGATGGATCTTTGTACAATAGACATAAGCAGTTACAAAAAATTGAAAATCAATGATTGGGTAGAAATTTTTGGAAATTCATTTTCTATAGAAGAATTTGCAAATAACTGTAATACTATCACATATGAAATTTCTAGTAAAATAGGACCAAGAGTAAAAAAAATATATATATAAATAAATAATCTGATTGAGGAACATTGAGCTTTATAAATAATTTAAACAATACTGATTTTATAGTTATGTTAATAATTTTATTGGCAATGCTCTATGGATATTTTAGAGGCTTCATAAGAGAGTTTTTGTCTATTTTTTCAATATTTTTTTCTGGATATTTATCAGTTTACTCTTATCCAAATATTAGTTTATTTATTAAAAGATTTATTGAGATGGGTATAATAACTGATGTTATATCTTTATCTGTATTATTTTTTTTCATTTACAGTAGTTTTGGTATACTAATTAAAGTTATAGTAAAAAGAATAAATAATACATCTTTAGAAATTTTTGATAAAAACTTTGGAATTTTATTTGGCTTTATTAAAGCAATGGTATTATTATCTGTTATAAATATTGTTTTGACTTTAACTTTTTGGAAAGAAAGCTATCCGCTATGGGCAAAAGAGTCCAAGTCTTTTAATGTAATTAATTATAGTTCTAATGTGCTACTTAAAGTTATGCCTTCGAGTACTATAAATGAGCTTAAAGAGATATTTAAGATAGATAATTTAAATAATTTTAATAATAATAATAATAAGTTTAAAGCTGAACAATATGGTGAACCAAAATTAAAAAATAATGAAAATATAAAAAAAGAGGGTTATTCCAGAAATGATAATGAGTCTTTAGATAAACTCTTTAATATAGAAAATAATGATTAGCACAAGCAATAAATGTTTTTAAAAAAAATAAAGGATGAATGCGGAGTTTTTGGAGTATTTGGGCATAAGGATGCTGCCACTCTAACTGCATTAGGGCTACACGCCTTGCAACATAGGGGGCAAGAAGGTGCAGGTATAGTATCCTTTGATGGTAGGAATTTTCATACACAATTACGCTTAGGTCTAGTTAGTGATAATTTTACTAAAACCTCAGTAATTGAAAAGCTTCCTGGTAGTTCGGCTTTAGGTCATGTTAGATATTCTACTACAGGAAAAACATTATTAAAAAATGTACAACCATTATTTGCAGATTTAATTGGTGGAGGAATAGCTTTAGCTCATAATGGAAATTTAACCAATGGCATAGATTTAAGAAATAAATTAGTTAAGGAAGGTTCTATATTTCAGTCTACTTCAGATACAGAAACATTCTTGCATTTAATTGCTTTGAGCAAAGAAAAGTCAATTTTAAAAAAAATTATTGACGCATTATTTGAAATAAAGGGCGCTTATAGTTTTGGTTTACTAACAAAAAAAAAGCTTATCGCAATAAGAGATCCTTTGGGAATAAGGCCTTTAGTTTTGGGTTCCATAGGAAATGCAAAAATTATATCTTCTGAAACATGTGCTTTAGATATAATAGGTGCTAAATTTGAAAGAGAAGTTGTTAATGGAGAAATAGTAGTAATAGATGATAGCGGTCTTAAAACATACAAACCATTTGGTAATTTAAAAAATAGGCCTTGTATTTTTGAATATATTTATTTTGCTAGGCCAGACAGTGTAGTAGGTGGAAAAAATATTTACGAATGTAGGAAAGAAATGGGGAAGTTTCTTGCAAAAGAAAACACACTAAAGGGTGATATTGTAATTCCTGTTCCAGACTCCGGAGTTCCTGCAGCTTTAGGGTATGCTGAAGAGGCTAAAATACCTTTTGATTTAGGAATAATTAGAAATCATTATGTAGGTAGAACTTTTATAGAACCTACACAGAAAATTAGGCAGCTAGGAATCAAACTGAAACATAATCCAAATAGGAAATTAATTAAAGGAAAAAAAGTTGTTCTAGTAGATGACTCAATAGTCAGAGGGACAACTGCTATAAAAATAATAGAAATGATCAAAGAGGCTCAAGCCTCAGAAATACATATGAAAATTTCTAGTCCTCCTATAATGTTTCCTGATTATTATGGTATTGATACTCCTAACAAAGAAGAACTAATAGCCTCTAAGCTATCAGTAGAAAATATTAGAGTAAAACTTGGCTTAGACTCCCTGCAGTTTTTGTCTCTCAAAGGCCTATACAATGCTATGGGGCATGAAAATAGGGATGATAAAAATCCACAATATACTGATCATTGCTTTACTGGAGACTATCCAACAGAACTTGTAGATAGAGACTCTGGCAATCTATCTACACAGCTTTCATTACTCAATGATAACTAAATTGTTATTAGTTTTTTTTGTAAGGATTATTTGAGACCTTTATGTTTATTCTTATTGGTATACCTTCAAGATGGAATTTTTTCCTGAGCCTATTTTTAAATGATCTTAGTTTTGCATCATTAAACTTTTTTTTTGTATTACAAAATAACAAAAATGTTGGAGGACGATTTTTTATTTGACTAATATATCTAAATTTAATGGGAATGTAAGTTTTTGAATTTTGAGAGCTTTCATTCATAAACTCAGAGTGAAGCCATTGATTTAAAGTTGAGGTTTTAATTTTTTTATTCCATTTAAAATAAATTGACTCAACTTGATTTAATATAATATTTTTACAATTTTTATTTAAGGCAGAAATGAAAACTGCAGGCACATCTTTAATGTCAAAAAAATAAGAATTTATTTTAGATATTATTTCCTTTTTTATCTTTTCTTTTTCTGATACTAAATCCCATTTATTAAAAACAAGAAGTACTGCTCTTCCTTCTGAAATTATGAAGTTAGCTAAACTAAGCTCTAAATTAGTAAAAGGCATATTCGCATCAAATACTAACATAACAATATTAGCATAACGTATTTCCTTTCTAGAAAAATAGTTAGTAGATCTATCTACCTCATTTTTGTAAGCTTTTGTTTTTTTTTTAATACCTGCAGTATCAACTAAATCAAAAAGACAGTTATCATAAACTATTTCTTCTTTAACTGAGTCCCTAGTAGTTCCTGCCTCAGACCCAATCATTACTCTATTACTGCCGAATATATTATTAAAAATTGTTGATTTTCCTGTATTTGGCTTACCAGATATAGATAAACTTATCTTTTCTTGTTTTTTTTTATTAATAATTTTAGATGTATCTTTTTCATTAAAAAAGCTAGTATTTAAAAATTTTTTTATAATATTATTAATAATTAATTTAGCTGATTTACTTTTACCTGTGATGCCTACAGGGTTACCAAATCCTAACTCATATCCTAAGTTTTCAAAGTTTTTAGATTGCTTTAATTCGACTTTATTTACTAATAAAATAACTTTTTTCTTATATTTTCTTAAAGAGTCAGCACAATTATAATCTTCACTAGTAAGCTCATTACTTCCGTCAATCAAAAAAAAAATTATATCTGCTATCCTTATTTTTTCTAAAGTATGCTCATGAAAAACTTTGCTTTTCTTTGGGCTGTTAATTCTGAGACCAGCAGTATCAAATAATGAAATCTGGTTATTTTCCAGTATATATTTGACTTCCTGGTAATCTCTGGTTAGTCCAATTTCTTTTCCTACTATAGCTTCTTTTTTTCCTATAATCGTGTTAAATAACGTAGATTTACCTACATTAGGTTTTCCTACTAATATCACTTTTGGTAGAGAATTACTCAATGGTATAAATAGATGAGTTTTTAAACATAATAAATACTTTTTTATTTATTATTAAAGGAGAGGTAACCGGTATACTTGGTAAACTATATTTATTTTCTAATGTTCCATCATAAGGATTAAGAATAATTAGACTTTTATTACCCCCTACAAGTATCAACTTACTATTTACTAAAACCGGTGATAACCATAAATAATTATTCTTATCTTTTAGTGATTCCTCTATCTCTGCAATCCACCTTATCTTCCCATTCTTTAAGTCTAAATTTACTATTTCCTTATTATTATGTAACACAAAAAGACTATTTCCATTCACTACAGGTGTTTGAGTAGTATTTAAATATTGCACCCATACTTGGTTACCATTTTTTTTATTAAACGCAAAAATTCTTCCACTATTACTAGCTATAATTATGAGGCTTTTTAAGACTACTGGATTAGCATCTATATCTGAAAAAGAATTAGAGGTTTCTGATTGCTCTATATTAACTAACGATTGTTTCCATATCTCTGTTCCATTAGTAAGGTTTAACGCGAAAATATCTCCGTTTGAATAGGGTGTTAATACTAAGTTGCCATCGACTGCAACTTTAGGCTGCCCTATTATAGAAGTAGAATTCTGTATTCCTTGATGCTCCCAAATTAAGTTACCGTCAGTTTTATCAAATACTAAAGTTCTATTATCTAAAGCAAGTATAATTAGCTTATTTTCAACCAGGGTTGGAGTAGCTCTAATAGGTGTCTGTATATTTTTTTTCCAAATTACTGCTCCAGTTTTTAATTCCAAACATAATACTTCTCCGTATGGAGATCCTATAAATAAAAAATTCGTATCAGCAGCAATTCCTCCTCCAATATCATGTCCTTTATCTTCTTTAATAACTATACTTTTTTTCCATTTTAATTTTTTATTTTCTAAATCATATGCATAAACGTTGCTTAATGCGTCAAGAAAAAAAATGTTGTTATCGCTTATTATGGGTTGAGATAAAATTTTATTATCCGGATTCTTGCCTTTACCTGATACAATTCTATAGAATTTATTAAATTTACTTTCTGACTTATAATTAAAAGATATGTGTGTAGGAGAATTAAAGCTTTGCCTCCAGTTTTCCAAAACTACTGAATTACCTAATTCTATTTTACTAGAAGATAAATTATTTTTTTTTGATAATCCAATATCTTTAAGCACAGATACTCTTTTACCTTCTAAAGGAACTTTTCTTTTTTCAAAACCCAGAAACTCGCCTGTTCCACAGGATGAAACTATAATTCCTAATATTATAAAAGTAACTAAATTAACTATTTTTTTCATAATTTAAATTAATGTTATTTAACATCTCTTGAGCTCTTTGCCTTAAGGAAGAGGTAGAAAGTTGTTCATTTATTATTTTATTAAAATCTTTACTTGCTGCTTCCATATTTCCTTTGGAAAAAAAATAATGCCCTCTTAACTCATGTCCCAGCAAAGACCAATAATCTCCATATGATAACAGTAAATTGATATTTTTCTGAAATTCATTCTTATTATCCATACCTAAATAAGCAACGGACATAAAATAATGTTTTAGTTTTTCTAAAGGAGCAAGCTTACTACCCTTAAAGTTTATCTTTGATAAATGATTTATAGCTCCTGAGTAGTCTTGCTTTTTCAAATAAATTTTTGATAACAGTAAATTAGATAGCATCTCATGTCCAGAATGTCCCAACTTTGAAAGTTTTTCTAGCTCATTTATTGCCTTATCTTCATCATCATTAATTATGGATATGATTTCTATTAGATATCCTGATAATCTAATATCTTTCCTTTCTTTACTATAATTAAAGTAAATTAAGCTAGCTACAACAATTATTATTGTAATAGATGAAATTAAAATTACTTTTTTATATTTAAAAAATAAATTTTTTAACTTTTCTAAAGTTACCTCTTGATCTATATCTGAAAATGGATCACTCAAAATTTTCCTCTCAATCTTGTAAATGTTATAATTATTTATAATTAAGGTTATAGCAAATATAAAGAAAAATTTTAACCTCTTCCTACATAAGGCATATTATTTGCCATAATAGTAGTATTTAGAATATTAGTATTTAAAGGTAGATTTTGCATCAACACTATAAGCTCTACTATATTTTCTACATTCATTGTAGGTTCAATCTGTTTGCTACCATGCGATTGCATTACACCTTTAGTAAATGTCTTAGTAAGGGGAGTTAATGCATTGCCAATATCTATTTGACTGCATAATATTTTATCTTTTCTTCCATCTAAAGCTAAAGATTTAGTTAATCCTGTTATTGCATGTTTTGATGTTGTATATGCCGCTGATTTGGGTCTAGGTGAAAAAGCAGATATAGACCCATTGTTAATAATTCTTCCTCCCTTAGGTCTTTGTTTTTTCATCATTTGATAAGCATATTTTGCACAAAGGAACATCCCGTTTATATTTATATTTATAACTTTTTTCCAATCCTCAAATTTAATTTCATCAATTGTCTTTGAATACATTCCTATTCCTGCATTATTGAATAATAAATCCAGTCTTCTATGTTGCTTTTGTATAAGGAAAAATAGTTTTTTTACATCCATTTCTTTTGATACATCACATTTAACAACATAACAACCTCCTCGATTATTTTCTTTTATTGATTGTTGCTTTGTTATAGTTAGCTTTTCCTTTTTTCTTCCCGCTAAATAAACATCAAGTCCTTCTTTTGCTAGTCCTAATGCAACGGCTTTTCCTATTCCTGAACCAGCTCCTGTTACTATAGCTACCTTATTATTTATTTTTTTTTTCAATTTGATCACCAAAAGCAACTTCAAGTAACGGCTTAATTACTTCGTCTTTAAGATTAATTCCTACTCCACACTTAATTTTTAGATCCTTGTATTCTCTTCTGTATGTCTCTAACCCTAGGCTTTTTGCTTTCTGTATAATTCCCCTTTTTTCTTCCTCAGGAGTAAGAGGATCTATATACAAACGTTGTAATTTTAAAAAAGAAAAAGGGTTTCCAAATGGGTATGCATTATTATTATCTTTAATATCTAGATTATTTTTTTTATGTAACGGACAACCATCTAAGCAAGCATAACATTCTATACAGGCAGTCAAATTGTGATAAGGGACATCAGCCTCAACGTTTAGATTATTTTTAGAAGGTATTTTGTTATAACCTATCATTTGTCTAGGTATTCCATCTCTTTTTACAATTAAATCTTTTATTACAGGAAGAGTGCTTAGCGGACTGATTAAATCATCTGCTTTTACTCTTGCCCTACAAGCCAATCTTGGCTTTCCATTTATGTCAACAGTACATATTCCACAGTTTCTTGCTCTACATCCATATCTAAATGATAAATCATCTATTTTTTCCTCTTGTGCTTGTAATAGAACATCTAAAATCATAGGTCTTTCATCTAGAAATTTTTTTTTATAAATATATTCTACCTCATAAGATTTTTTATCTCTAAAAAGTTTTATACGTACTTTGAGTGTTTCAGCTTCCACTCATCACCTATTTATTTCTGCTGGAGCTGCCTCTAAACTACCGGCTTGAATTTCTATTAATTTAGCTTTAGAACCAAGTATTTTTTTATACTTACCTTCTATAATTCTGTCCTTTAAAAAGTCAGGAAGAATTCTTATAAACTTTGCAATATATAGTCTATATAACTCATTAATTTTATATTTTAAAACAGTTTTAAAATTAGTCCTTTCTCTTTCTATTTTTTCTATTTTTAATTTATTATAAGCCTCCATTAAGATTAATGTTGAAAAAGGTTTAGAAAATATTTTTTTCCTTTTACCATCCAACCTTACATGTCCTCCTAAACTAAAATCTCTATTGATTGAAGCTAAAGTAACTGCTTTAGCAGATAAAATCATATTCTGAAGTTCAATTTTTTCTATCAATTGCTGATTCCAGGACATATCTTCCTTAACTAGAATATTTTTCACTTTTTCATCTAATTCATTTAAATAGTTTTGCATTGCGAGTAAATCTTTTTTATTTCTTGCTGCACCAATATATTTCCATGACTTTCTTTGTAAATCTAGTTTGAGATTATAAGCTTTAAATTTACCATCATCATTGAATAGTTTAAAAAAATTTCGATGATGACTTTCAAAATAACTATCATCTATTTTGCTTTTATTTTTCTTAACATGTTTAGCAGCGTCATTACCAGCTCTATAACCAAAAACTGCTACTTCAGTCAATGAAGTGGATCCCAATCTATTTGAACCAAATAAACCACCCATTGCTTGCCCTGCAGCATAAAAACCTTTTATATTTTTTATCTTATTTAGCTTTGTACTAAAAGATAAAGCTTTTCCATATTCATCTACTTTTATGCCTCCCATCATATAATGCGCGCTAGGTCTAACTTCCCAAGGAACTTCTGCTTTTCCAGCCTCTTTTCCTAATGCCTGTCTTGCATTATTATAGGCTGTTGGTAAAGCAGATTTAAGATATTCCATAAAAAACTTGCCTGATCTTTTAGCTTTTTTATTTGCTGTCATATCTAGAAATGCACCTCCATTTGGGCTTCCCCTTCCATCTGCTACAGCTCTCATTATAGCCTCAGAACATTCGGCTCTAGTTCTTAAATAAACACTATCTAATATTACTTTATTATATTTATCTCTGATAACGCCTAAAAAACTTCCTGTAGCTGGTTCTCCAGCCAACAAGCCCTCATAAGAGGGAGGTGAAGCCAAACAAAAAGGTAAAAACTGTATTTGTTCCATATCAACCAAAGCTGCACCCGCTCTAATCCCAATGGCATAACTGTCCCCTGTATTTCCTCTCATAGTATCTGTTTTAGGAAAAAATAAAGTAGATAAGCCACCTGCTGCTATAATTACTGCCTTTGCTTTTATTGAAAGAAGTTTTCCATTGCATGCATCATAAGCTACACCTCCAACTACACTTTCATCGCTTGTATTTTTTACTATGTCTAAAAACCAGCAATCTTCATAATACTCAATATTTTTAAACTTTATTATAGTGTCCCAATTAACGTGACCAAAAGAAAGCCCACTGTTTTTGTGACCAACTGAGCGAGACCTGTTATGTCCACCCATTGCAATTGCTAAAGTTTTAGGAGTACTTCTTATTTTATTTATACTAGGTCTAAGGCCATTTTCTCTTAACCTATCATATGCTATTTTGCTATCTTTAGCGAATGCCTCTGTAATTTTTTTATCCGGTAAATCTCCTCCTGCTAATTTTATATTATTTGCTAATTCCTCTTCACTATCATTTTCGTCTCCTGCCTCTCTCACAGTCATTACACCTTCACATATTTTAGTATCTGAAGATGCCAAAGGGTCTTTGGAAATAACAATAACATTTAGGCCCGACTCAGCAACTGCCTGTGCTGCTGAACTTCCACTTCCGCCTGATCCAACGACAATTACATCACACTCAAGTTTTTTAATTTTTTCTTTATTAATCATTTGATTATAATAAAATACTTAATTATTTACTTCAAATTAAAATTATAGCCCTTTAAGTTTATATTAATTAGTTTTTTTTGCGAATAGAATTGCATCATCAAGTCTATCATCTCCAAAAAAAACCTCTTCATTTACTAGGAATGTTGGGCTTCCAAAAATTCCTTTCTTAATTGCTAAAGAAGTATTTTCTTTATAAATTTCATCAATATTATCTTTCTTTAAAAGAGAAAGATATTTTTTTAAATTCTTATTAAGGTTATTAAAAGTTATTTGTAGACTTGCGACACTACCAGGCTCAATATTTTCAAAGAACCAGAGTTTGTATGTTGTTATTAAATATTCTAATAAAAAATTATTTTTTTTAGCTAAAATGGCAACTTTATTGGCAGTATCACTATTTTTAATAGGAAAGTTAATATTTTTTTTTATTTTTCCAATTTTATAATTTTCAGACCTTCTTTCAATATCTCTCCACATATATTGTAACTTAATCTTTTTTTCAGATGAAAAAGGAAAGTTTTGCATGTTTGTCATAATTTTTCTTAGGTTAAAAGGATAAAAATTTAAACTTAAGTCGTATTTTTTTATAAGTGGAGTGACTCTCATTATAGTAAGAAAGGTGTAAGTGCTTCCAACTGAAAACCAGAAATCAATTTTTTTCATTAGTCTTCTTTTTAGTTATTTCTATCTTCATGTATGGATGTAAGGAATAAAAAATATTATTATTTAATAGATTTATAAAACCAATACTTTTTAGTTTTTTTGCACATGCTCCTATAAAGTTTTGTCTTTTCTTAAACTCTAAATCTTCATCTAATCGCCTAACCATATCTGTAAAAATTTGATTACAGTATTTAAAGTTTAAGTCATTATTTTCGCAATATTTTCTAACATTCCTCATTTTAATAAAATTTAAAGATTTCCATAAACCTAATGCTTTATTTTTTCTTTCAAATTTATTTATTTTATTTTTAAAAAAAAAATAAGTAATTCTCTTATTTAAAATTACAGGTATATTAAAGTGAGATTCGTAAGGAAATGAATAATTTGGACATAGAATTATATTTATACCTCCAGGTTTCAACCATTCCTCTGTTTTTTTTAAATATAATTTCCAGTCTAATAAGTGCTCAAAAACATTTACCGAATAAATAATATCATATTTTTTTTTTGGATTAAAATTTTCAAAATTTAAATAATTAATATTTATATTTTTAGGTATTATTTTTTTCGCTATTTTAAGTCTTCCAAATCCACCTTTATAAGGCTCAATTCCTTCAACTGAGAGGCTCGGAAACTTTTCTTTCAAAGAAGCTAATAATAGTCCTATACCACAACCTATCTCTAATATTTCAAATTTATTTTTTTTATGGAAATACTGAGATAATTGATTAATTCCAAACTTTGCATCTCCTATCCATCCTTCTAGATCAGGAATATTTTTAATCTTTAAACTTTTTATATTATTTAAAACTTCCAATTTTTTCTCTTAAAATTTTAGATTTATTAATTTATATTATAATTATAAAAATTTATATTGATAATTAAAATGAATAGAAGATTATTTATTAAAACATTTCTTGCATCCTTATTTGCAAATATTTCAGCTTTTTCTAAAGAGAAAAAAGAAAATATTATTTTCAAAAAGAAAATACCTTCTTCAGGAGAATATATATCAACCATAGGTATGGGTACCTGGTTAACTTTTGATATAGGGTTTAATTCCAAAAAACTCAAACAAAGGTCTGAAATTTTAAATCTTTTTTTTAAATATGGGGGGCAAATGATTGACTCGTCTCCAATGTATGGAACCTCAGAAAAAGTTATTGGAAAAGCATTAAGTCTTAGTAGTAATTCAAAAAATCTATTCTCAGCAACTAAAATTTGGACGCCAAATAAAAAGCATGGTATGAAGCAGTTAGTAAATTCTAAAAAATATTGGAAAATCAATAAATTTGATTTAATTCAGGTTCATAATCTCTTAAATTACGAAAGTCATTTGGAAACCTTATTTCAATTAAAAAATGATGGTTTACTTAAATATGTTGGTGTAACTACATCTCATGGATCTAGGCATAAAAAGCTAAAAGATATAATTAATAAATATGAAATAGACTTCATACAACTTACCTATAACATTGTAGATAATGAAGCTGAGAAATATTTGTTGCCTTTAGCAAAGGAAAAAAATATAGCTGTAATTGCTAATAGACCTTTCCAAGGAGGTAAGTTGTTTGATCACGTAAAGAATAAAAAATTAAATAAAATTGCTATAAATTTGGGCATAAAAAGCTGGGCTGAATATTTTTTAAAATTTATTACCTCACATCCTAATATAACTTGCGCTATACCGGCAACTTCTCGCGTTGATCATATGAAAGAAAATATGACAGCACTTTATGGCATTATTCCTAGTTTAAAAGAACGTAAAAAACTTATGCTTGAAATTATTAATACTTAAAGTTTAAATTATCAGATTTTGATTTTTTTTTATCCAATTTTTATGCTCTTTAAAATCAGGACAAAACCTTTCAACTAATTCCCAAAATTCTTTAGAGTGATTAAAATGTTTTAAATGACTTAACTCGTGTATAATAATGTAATCAATTACTATTCTTGGCATCATCACTATTTTCCAATTAAAGCTTAATTTTCTACTATATGAACAGGATCCCAATCTTCTTTTAAAAGACTTTATGTAAAAGCTATCATAATCTACTCTCATTAATTTCTTAAAAACTTTTAGTTTTTTATCTAAATAGATTTCTAAATCAGTCTTAAGCCAATATTCTAGTTTATTTTTAATATCCATTTCTGATGGGCAATAAACTTCTATAGAATTTTTATTCTCTTTTACAAAATCTAAAGAAGATTTTTTAAATATTAATATTTTTTTTTCTCCATATTTCGTTAAAACTCCTCCATTTATATATCTGATTTTCAATATTTTAGATCTTTTCCTTTGCTCACATAATTTTTTAGTAATCCATTCCTGCTTTTTTAATAAAATTTTGTATAAATATTTTTCACTAACAAGTTTAGGAGATAAAATTATTATATATTCTTCCTTAACATAAATAGAAATTGTTTTTTTCCGATTAGTTCTTTTGATTATTACTTTATCTAAAAAGTCCAATTTTTTATTTTTAAACATTAAAGTACTTTAAAAGAAAATTAGTAATGATAACAAAAATAGCCACTGAAAATATGCTTAAAGAAATAGAAATAAAAAATCCAAAACGTGCTATTAAAAAAGGAAAAATCACAAACATAGGAATAGTTGGCAAGATAAAATATAATGTATTTTTAACATAATCAGATATTTCAGAATTAGGAACTTTTTCATAATAAAGCCAGAAAATAACTAATAATGTTGTTAGTGGCATTGCAGTAATAATTCCTCCTAACTTTCCACTAATCTTTGATATTTCCGTGATAATAAAAATTAAAATAACTGTGAATAAAATTTTAAAGATATAAAATGTCATTTACTACTTAACTGTTAAAAGTTTTGTATTTATTTTAGCATATTCAAAACTACTTTTTAATTTTTTATCTATCAAATGCTTCTATTTCTTTAATTAATCTAGACACCCATTCACCTAAAATAGGAATGAATTCAATCTGTGATAAAGCGTAGGTAAACAAGGAAACTAATATTGTAGCTCCTAAAACCCAACCTAAGCCTGATGCCAAACCTCTAAATAGGCTTACTAATATAATTTTCCAAAATGAGCTATGAATTTTAAGAAAATTATGATTATTTAATTTTGTAATACTTTTATCTAGTTTTTCAAATGAGTCTGTGCTTTTTTTCATAATATTTAGTAAATTAATTAAAAAATTAAAACTCCTCAAATTTCTCTTTTAAAAATACTTTTTAATTAACTATAATAGCAAAAGAGTATTTATTTAGTAAATATCTTATTAAACTTTGTTTTGTTTGCTCTATCTCTAAATTTGGCATATTTGTTGCTCATCACTTTTATCTATTTTTAAGGAATTTTTTATGCATAAATGCACTAAATCTAAAAAAAATACACCCTGTAGTCCTGTTAAAAAATCAAATCAATGCTACTTCTTAATCTATCTTAATGAGAAAAATTAAATTGGAAAAAGAAAGAAATACTATCAAGAGTAAATTAGAACACATTAATAATATAGAATTATCTCAGCAAAAAATAAAACCTTTGATAGCATATTACACTCGAGGCGAATATAAAAAAGCTGAAAATATAGCTTTATCAATAATAGAAAAATTTTCTTCTAATCAATTTGTATGGAAATTATTAGGAAGTATATATCTAAAAACAGGAAAGAAGATGGAATCTTTAAATGCTAATTTAAAAGCCATCAAGTTAGCACCTAATGATGCTGAAGCCTACAATAATCTAGGTGTAATTTTATTAGATCTTGATAAATTAATGGAAGCAGAAAGCTCGCTTAATTTCTCTGTAAAGCTAGATAATAATAACGTAGATGGATATTTTAACTTAGGCCTAGTACAAAAAAAACTAGGTAAATTAGAAGAATCAATTATTAATTATAAAAAAGCGATCTCTTTAAAGCCAGAAAACTTTAATTATCACGGTAATTTAGCAAATACTCTTTTAGAAAAAGGTAGATTAAGAGAGTCTATAAATAGTTTTTTAACAGCAATTAAAATTAACCCTCATTATACAAAGGCATGGAACAATATTTATTTTCCATTGAAAATAATTAGTTCTCTAAGTAATTATGAAAAAGAATACAATTATAAAAATTTTAAACAGACATCTATTAAGCTAAATGCTTTAAGATTTTTAATCTTAGATTATAAATTAAATGAAGGAAAAAAAAATAAAAAAGTTTTTTTTGATAAGGCAATAAAACAAGTTAATAAAACAACTAAATTAAATATTAAAAATATAAAAAAAAATGAAAATAAAAAAAATATTCAAATATCGTTGCCAGAAAAAATTATTTCTTTAATCCACTTCGGTAGAAGTGGAACTGGTCTATTACATAGTCTTATAGACAGTCATTCAAAAATCTCTACAATTCCTAGCATCTATTTCAGTCAATATTTTGATGGAAGTGTTTGGGAAAAAATCATAGAAGGAGGCCGGGAACAAGTAATAGATAAATTTATATCAAGTTATCCAGTTTTTTTTGATTCTAGGTCTCCAGATGCAGTTCCTTCAAAAAATATGGAAAATATTGAATATTTAGGAGTCAAGGAAGGCATGACTAATCTAGGAAAAAATAAAAACGAGTATCTTTATATTGATAAAAATTTATTTAGAAAAGAACTTAAATATTTGATGGATCAACATAACGAAATAAACCAATTTATTTTTTTTAAAATGGTTCACGTAGCATATGAAAGAACTCTAGGTAATACTAAAGATAAAGATATAATATTCTATCATATTCATGCTCCAGACACATATGCAATGCTAAACTTCCTTAATTATTCTCCTGATTCTAACTGGTTGATGATGGTACGTAATCCGGTAGAAAGCTGTGCATCCTGGATAGCCAATTCCTATAAAGATAATAATTACAATGAAATAGTAATGAAAATTCAAACAATGCTTTTTGAAATTGATAATATTGTTTTTAGAAATAGAAACTCTATTGGTGTTCGTTTGGAGGATATTAAAAGCAAACCAAAAAAAACTATTTTGAAACTTTGTGATTGGATCGGTATTGAAAATAAAAAATGCTTATATAAAATGACTGCTCAGAATAAAATTTGGTGGGGTGATAATAGTAGTCCTAATATGCCTGCATTTGGAAATATGCCAAAGTCTAAGATAGATAATATATTTAGCTTAAATGATCGTTTTATTCTAGATACACTATTCTATCCTTTTAATGTAAGATTTCGATATGTTGAGGAAAATAAAAAGAAATTTTTAAAAGATTTACAAATAATTCGTCCTGAAATAGAAAAGATGTTTGATTTTGAAAAAAAAATTGCCTTAAAGGTTAATATAAGTGAAACTCAATTTGTGAAGTCTGGTCACTTTTTATATCTTCGCTCTAGAATGATAGATAGGTGGAATACCCTTAACGAATTTCATACATATCCAAATATGATAACACCTTTGAAAGTTTAGAAAATTTATTTTCAATATATTCAATATTAATAATAGTCTTGCTGAAAAGGTTTTTATACTTAAAAGAAGTCTAGAAATTAGTTTTTATAATGATGCATATAGATATTATTTATTTTTATAAAATGTATAATTAAAAAAAATAGAGGTTTAGATGATTATACAGATAGATAATGCAGAAACTTGCTGCAAAAAAACATGTTGTGCAGACGGATGTTGCAGTGAAGGTTGCAATACTGGAGAGTGTAGTAACAGTTGTTGCCGTGATGGTTGTTGCAGTGACTCAGTTGACTGTTGTACAGAATAAAAAGAAGATTTGATACCCTCTCAAACTATTTGCTAGAGAGGATTAAGTTAATACTTAAATGGCTCATATCATTCAATAATAAGAATAGGGTAATTATATTATCTTAATATTTATACAATTTTTTTATTATCTATTTTTAATGAAATTACTCCCACTCAATAGTTGCATTCTCTGTAATCTACTGTCAGTATTGGTTTCATTTTTACTTGGTAACAACTTGGTAATAAAGTTTTCCAATAATGTATAAAAAATCAGCAACTTATTCTCCAAAGGAAAGAAATATTATATAATAAATTTATTACTATAAATCGTCTAAGACTTCATTTTTTTTCTCTTTATTTTTTTGTATATTATTCACGAAATAGTTTTTATCTAAATAATGAACATACATAAAAGAATTCTTTTTATTAACAGGCCGAACCTCCAAACCTATATACTTAGGAGCATCTTCATTAAACCTATTTTTAAAATAATAATTTAGTGGCATAAAACCTTTTTTATAATTTTCTTGATCTTCTCCAGATGGTTTATATAAGAGTTTATATTTACTAGAAAGTTTTTCGTAAGTTTTATTAAAACTATCTTTTGTATATAATCCCATGCTAAGCGAAATTCTATCAATATATGCTTCATCGAAAGGTCTATTATCGTCTAATAAGTTTGAAAATTTTAAAACAATTTGTTTGCCGTTTATATTACAATTAAAATTTAATGGAGCAATATTTCCTTGGTTGCATACTTTTTCTGCTTCTGGATGATTCATTTGAAAATTAAAACCCCATTTACCTGTTTTATCTTTACGAGAATTTTTTATTTGTTCTATTTTAGCATTCTTAGCGTTTGCATTTTTAGCAGCAGTTTCTCTCTTTTTTTCTTCACGTTTTTCTTTTTCTAATGCTTGTTGCTGGCTCTCTTTAATTTTTTGTTTCGCTAACTTTTCTTTTTCTAGTTCCTCTTTTTTCCATTCTGCTTGCAATTCATCACATCGTGCTTTCCCTAAAACTCTAACATTTTTTTCTAAATGTTTTCCCTTGAAAATACAGTCCATTCTTTCAAGATTAGAATTGTTGTTATTGATACCTTCCTTATTTTTAGCATCAGTTTCTTCTAATTCATTTTTCAACTCATCAACTATACCACCTAGATCTTTTTTTATAGAGTCACCTATATCACCCAGATCAATTGCATTCAATTTAAAAAAATTGATTGCTAAGATTAAAAATAAAATAATTTTCATATAACCTCTCTTTAATATAATTATATTTAATTTAATCTTAAATATAAAAATTTAATAGAAAAATTTTTAAAACCAGATGATATAATATTTATAGAACTTAGTTCTTTTAGTTCTACTCTAGAAACAAAAGAAATTGAATTAAGACTTTTTTATTCTAGTAAAGTAGAATGTTTGAATGCAGAAAAGAAAATAAATTTTTCATTTAAATTTCCAGGCAAGTAACTTAAAACTTCCTCAAAATGTATATGTAAAAATGAAGATATGCGTGAAGAAAATGTGGAAACTTAGTTGTTTTTTATGAAATTACTTGGTAACAATTTTTTGTATCATTTTTCCCTGTTTTCGAACAATAATTTAGTTTTGCAATCATTCTTCGCTATAGTTGCAGTACTTGGTAACTCTGAAATTAAGTTATTGTTTTTATTGACTATTTTTTTAGAAATTATTCCCACTCAATTGTAGCCGGAGGCTTGCTAGTTATATCAAATAAAATCCTGTTGACTCCGTTAACTTCCCCTATAATTCTTCCAGAAAGCTTTTTCAAAAATTCTTCTCTAAAATAATAGATGTCTGCTGTCATACCATCAGTAGAGGTAATAGCTCTGATAGATACTGTGTATTCATAAGATCTACTGTCTCCCATAACCCCTACACTTTTTACAGGTAAAAGAACACAGAATGCCTGCCATATTTTATTATATAGATTATTTTTAAGAAGCTCATCTATATAAATTTTATCTGCTTCTTTTAAAATATTTATTTTTTTATTTGTAATTTTTCCTGGTATTCTAATTGACAGCCCAGGGCCTGGAAACGGATGTCTTTGAATTATATTCCTAGGTAAACCTAATTCTTTTCCTAATTCTCTTACCTCATCTTTAAACAATTCTCTTAAAGGTTCTATTAACTTTAAATTTAATCTTTTAGGAAGCCCTCCTACATTATGATGAGACTTTATTGCCTTACTTCCTGCCCCATCTATTTTTTTAGACTCTATAACATCTGGATACAAGGTCCCTTGGGCTAAGAATTTAGCATTCTTTATTTTTTTTGCTTCTATCTCAAATATTCTTACAAATTCCCTCCCAATAACCTTACGTTTTTTTTCTGGATCAGTTACATTTCTAAGTTTCTTAAAAAAAGAAGATTTAGCGTTAATATATATAAGTTTAGAGTTCATATATTTTTTAAAGTTTATAATAACTTCTTTTTCCTCATCTTTTCTTAAGAACCCATGATTAACAAAAATACATATTAATTTTTTTCCAATAGCTTTACTCAATAAAGCAGCAACTACTGATGAATCTACTCCTCCAGATAAACCACATATTACTTTTTCTTCTTTTACCATATTCTTTATCTTCAATATTTGACTTTCTAGAAAGTTTTCCATTTTCCAGTTTTTTTTTAATTTACATATTCTCATTAAAAAGTTTTCAATAATTAACTTTCCTTTAATTGTATGTATAACTTCTGGATGAAACTGTAGACCGTATATTTTTTTTTTTAAATTTCCAATAGAAGCAATGTTATTTTTTTCAGTAGTAGCTAACTTTATAAATCCTTCAGGTAGATCAGTAACTTCATCACCATGACTCATCCATACCTGAGAAGAAAGTTTAGTTTTTCCTACATTTTCAAAAAGCAAACTGCTTTTTAGTAATTTTATTTCTGCTTTTCCGAACTCTCTTTTCTTGGTATTTTTCACTTTACCACCTAAAATTTGACATGTTATCTGCATACCGTAACATATGCCTAATATAGGTATTCCTAAATTAAATATGTTACTGTCGATTTTTGGAGATTTTTTTTCAAAAGAGGAAGCAGGTCCTCCAGATAGTATTATAGCTTGAGGCTTATTTTTTTTAATATAAGAAGGTAATATATTATAAGTAATCATTTCACAATACATACCAATCTCTCTTACTCTTCTTATAATTAGTTGTGTAGTTTGACTTCCGTAATCAACTACTAAAACTTTTTTCAAATTATTATTCATTTTTTTTATTATCGCTTAGTTCTTTTTTAAGATTTTTATACTCATTACACTTTCCCTTACACAATTCTCTAAGTTTTAGTAAATGCACTTTCGCTTTATACAGGTTTCCTATTCTTAAATAAGCTATGCCTATATAATTATGTACACCTAAGTGATTTGGCTTAATATTTAATGCCTTTTTATAGTTCTTTATGGACAAATCAAAATTGTTTAAATTTCTATATGCATACCCCATTAGGTTGTACAACTCTGCATTTTTTTTATCTTTTGCTATTTCTACCTTTAATAAAGATATGGCTTTTTCATAATTGTTATTATCTAAATTTTTTGTGATTTTAGATATTATATTTTTTTTCAATCCACGATTATACCCAGATCCTTCTTTAGCAGCATATAAACTATTAATAAAAAATAAATAAATAAAGATTTTTAAAATTTTTCTAAGCATACTTCTTTAACAAACAAATAAAAAAACCATCAGAATTTAAAAAGCTTGGCGTAATTGTTAACCATTTATAAGAACTATTTAAATTAGTATGATTAAATTTATTTTTTAATATTAGATTTATATCTAATATTTTGAAAGCTTTATTATTTGCTAAAAATTTTTTAATTTGATTTTCATTTTCATCCTTAAAGATAGAACATGTAATATAGGAAATTATCCCACCTTTTTTACAATATTTAACAACCTTATTTAATAGATCGATTTGAATTTCAGTATTTTTTTTATACTCATTTTTGTTTAATCTTATAATGGATTCTGGCCTTCTTCTCCATATACCTGAACCTGAGCATGGTACGTCTAACAATATTAAATCGAAATAACTTTCAAATTTTTTTTTATCACTAAAAGTATTAGCTTCGTTATCTATTTTTAAAAATGCGAGTCTTTTTCTTAACAATCTTAGCCTATTTTCATCTATATCATTAACATAAATATCTCCAATTCCTTTCATTTCGTTGAATATTGCTAGGGTTTTTGTTCCTTTCCCTGCACAGTAATCTAATACTCTCATGCCACTTTTAGCACCAGATAAGATTGTTACTATCTGAGACCCTTCATCTTGAACCTCAAAAAAGTTTTGCTTGATTTTTTTTATTTCTTTTTCTAAAACCCTTTTTTCTATAGTTATACCTAAAGGTGAAAAATTGGTTTTTTTTGATAATATATTATTTTGTAATAATAAATTAGATACTTTATCTCTCGCTATCACACTATTATTTACTCTAATATCAAACCTTGGCTCGTTTAGAATAGACTCAAAATTATTTTTTTTCTTTGTTTTAAACTCAAATGATAACTTTTCTTCAAGCCAATTGGGAAGACTAGGGATAATATCATGTTCAAGTGATGTGGCGTAACTATGAATTCTCTTGTCTTCGAATTCAGGTTTGATAGAAAACCTTCCTTCATAAATTTCATTTAAATTTTTATCTTTATTTTTAGAAAAATATAATAGTAACATTGCATTTCTGTCAGAGAATTTAATATGATTATTTATACATATAGCTTTTAGAGTAAAATAGTTTTTAAGAAACTTAAAAACTAATTCTTTTATATTATTTTTATCTTTAGAACCAGCAAATTTATTTTTTCTAAAAAAACTACTTATTATAAATTTAATTTTTGTATTACTGGTTAATATTTGAGAAACCAATTCTATTGAAGAAGCAATAATAGCTCCTTTTTTCATATTATTTTTCTGTTTTGTAGTTTGGAGCTTCTCTAGTTACCGCAATGTCATGAATATGACTTTCTTTGAAGCCAGCTTGTGTAATTTTTATAAACGAACATTTGTTTTTCATCTCTTTAATATTTTTATTTCCGGTATATCCCATTGCAGCTCTTAAACCACCTACCAATTGAAATATTACCTCGGAAGCTGCTCCTTTGTAAGGAACTCTTCCCTCAACTCCTTCTGGAACAAATTTTAATTTATCTTCAACATCTTGTTGAAAGTATCTATCAGAGGAACCCCTTTCCATTGCTGCTAAAGATCCCATTCCTCTGTAAGATTTATAAGATCTACCTTGATAAAGAAAAACTTCCCCTGGAGACTCTTCTGTCCCTGCTAATAAAGAACCAATCATCACACTATCTGCCCCCGCACCTATGGCCTTAGCTACATCCCCAGAATATCTAACGCCTCCATCAGCTATTATAGGTATATTTTTTTTCTTACTCTGCTTGTAAACTTCCACAATAGCACTAAATTGTGGCACTCCTACTCCAGCTATAACTCTAGTAGTACAAATAGAACCTGGGCCTATTCCAACTTTAATTCCATTGATAGGATATTTTATAAGTTCTGAAGCTGCTTCAGAGGTCGCAATATTACCAGCAACTATTTGGACTCTATCTTTAAATTTTTTCTTAAGCTCTTTTATAGTATCTATGACTCTTTTAGAATGTGCATGGGCTGTATCTAAAACTAATGCATCTACACCTGCCTCTACTAATCTTTCAGCTCTATCTAATCCATCCTCTCCTACTCCTATTGCAGCAGCTACCCTAAGTCTTCCAATATTGTCTTTTGTAGCTAAAGGATATTTTTCTGATTTTTCAATATCTGTTACCGTTATCAATCCTTTACATCTTTTATATTTATCTATAATTATTAATTTTTCTATTTTATTCTTTCTAAGAATGTCAGAGGCTTTTTTTATTGATATACCCTTTTCAGATGTTATTAGTTTAGTTTTTGTCATAAGTTCTTTAATGGGTTGTTTAAGATTTTTAGAAAAACGAACATCACGATTAGTAATAATTCCAACTACTTTATTATTTTTATCTACTACTGGAAAACCAGAAATATTGTATTTCTTTTTTAATTCCATTAAGTTAAATAAGGTAGACTCTTCGGAAATTGTAACTGGATCTACTACCATTCCAGACTCATACTTTTTTACTTTGATTACTTCTATAACTTGATCTTCTATAGAGTTATTTTTATGGATAACACCAATTCCTCCACACTGAGAAATTGAGATAGCAAGCCTTCCGTCAGTGACTGTATCCATAGCTGCTGATATAATTGGAATATTGATTTCTATTTCAGATGAAAACTTTGTCTTGGTTTCAACTTCCCTAGGCATAATACTAGAGTAACCCGGTCTTATTAAAACATCATCGAAAGTAAGTGATTGAGATAATTTCATAATTAATAAAAAAAAGTTTAATAGTATTTTTCTCTACTGTAAATTATTAAAACTTAGACAGATCAAATAAATTTCCTTAGACTCTTTCCTACTAGAGGTTGGTTTAAAAAGTTTTATTGTTTTAAAATATTCTTTTGCTCTATTTATTATAAGTCTATCATTATTTCCTCCTAATAATTTACATACGAACTTACCATTAAAAGATAAGTAATTTATTGCAAAAATTAAGGCTTTTTCTGCTAGGTTACTTGCCTTAGCTTGGTCTGTAAATCTATGGCCAGTCGAATTTGGAGCCATATCTGATAATACTAAATCTAAACTATTTTTCTTAAAATAATTATTACCTTCCAAGATATAAGAAATATCTTTTTTTATGAATTTAACTCCTTCAATGGGATCAATATCTTTTATGTCAATCGCAAATATTTTAATTTTACTTAAATTTAGGTTTTTCTTTACTAATACTTGGCTCCAGCTTCCAGGTGACGCTCCCAAATCTACAATATTTTTATTGTTTTTTAGAATTTTAAACTTATTTTCTATTTCTAATAATTTATATGCAGATCTTGCTCTAAATCCAGATATTTTTGCTTTCTCGAAGAAAACATCAGAATCTTTTCTCCTTAACCATAAATTCTGACTTAAAGTTTTTTTTGACATTTTTCAGATAAGCTTATTATTTTTAAATAATTTATATATTATATGCATAGGTAGCCCAACTACATTGCTGAAAGATCCCGAAATCATTTCTACAAAAGACTCAGCAAATCCCTGAATAGAATATGATCCAGCACAACCTTTCCATTCATTAAAACTTAAATATTTATCTATCTCTTTTTCTTGTAAGGTTTTAAATTTTACGACTGATTTAGAAACATATTGGAAATACTTTTCCTCATTTGAAAAAAAAGTTACTCCTGTAAAAACTCGATGTCTTCTTCCAGAAAGAGACATTAGATTTAATTTAGCTTGATTAACATTTTGAGTTTTATCTATTATTTTAGTTCTTGAATAAACAACTGTATCAGCAGCTAGTATAAATGAATTTTTAAATAATTTTTTTGCTTGCAAGGCTTTTTCTAAAGAAAGTCTCTTTGATAAATGTTGTGGTTTTTCTTTATCATAAGCAACTTCTATGATTTTTGGAGTAAATACCTTAAAAGGAACTCTTATTTTTTTTAAAATTAACTCTCTATTTTTTGATGAAGAAGATAAAATCAATTCTATTTTTTTTTTACTCAAAAAATTTTACTTATGCCTAAAAATAATTCTTCCTTTAGTTAAATCGTATGTAGACATCTCAACAATTACTTTATCACCTGCTAATATTCTTATTCTGTGCTTTCTCATTCTACCTGCAGTATGTGCCAATATTTCGTGACCGTTCTCTAATTTAACCTTAAACATAGCATTAGGAAGAATCTCTGATACTACTCCTTCATATTCTAAAACATCTTCTTTAGGCATAATCCTCCTTTAATTTTATTAAGCATGATATTTTTAGTAAATTTGGTCAAGTATTTAAATTTTTACTGATAAGATACTAATCAAAGTGAACAACCTCCTAGAAGTATCTGAACTAATATCAATATCTTCTTTAAAAACTTCCATTAAAGTTTCAGCTCCTTCATCATGGATAGATCTTCTTCCTACATCTATAGCTTCTATTTTTTTAAGAGGTGCAGTTTTTATAGCTTGTATATAGTTTTCACAAACTATTTGATAGTCTCTCACTATACGTCTTATACTTCTTACCAAATATTTTTTTTCATAAACTTTATTATCTTTAGAGTCTTTAATAAATAGGAACAGCTTCCATTCCTCAAATTTTATTTTTATCCGATAAGGGCCAGTAATATCTTTGTTTAATTTAAAATAACAATCATTCGTTAAATCAAAAACTGCAGATTTTCTTTCCTGCTCTAGTTCATGATTCCATGTAATAATATTTTTTTCATCAACTTCTGCTTCTTCAATATAATATGTATCTCCTGGCAATTAATTCCTCTTTAAAAACCTTATATTCGCAGATAAAGCATGCGCTGTGAGTCCTTCAATATTAGCTAGATTATCTATATTAGATACTAAATTAAAAAGCCCTTCTTTGTTAGCTTCAATATATGATGATCTTTTAAAAAAATCTAAAACAGATAAGCCTGACTCAAATCTAGCATTACCTGAGGTAGGAAGTACATGGCTAGGACCAGCTACATAATCTCCAAAAGCCTCAGGAGTATAACTTCCTACAAATATTGCTCCAGCGTTATTCACTTTTTTTGCTAAGCCCTGGCCTCCTTTACAAATAATTTGTAGATGTTCAGGAGCAAGCAAGTCAATAACCTTGTAGGCAGCAGATAATTTAGGAATTTTAATTGCTATACCATTGTTTCTTATACTAAAAGATGCAATCTTTTTCCTATCTAGAATTTTTAAATATTTAACTAGATAATTATTTACAGATTTAATTAAGGTTAAGCTGTCTGTTAATAGAATTGCTCTAGCATCTTCGTCATGTTCAGCTTGTGATAATAAATCTATTGCGATCCACTCTGGATTGCTTTTATTGTCGGCAACTATCATAATTTCTGATGGCCCAGCAACTGAATCTATTCCGACATCTCCAAATACTTGTTTTTTTGCTTCAGCTACAAAAGCATTTCCTGGCCCAAATATTTTATCTACCTTCTCTATAGTTTTAGTTCCATAAGCAAGCGCCGCAATAGCCTGTGCTCCCCCTATCATATAAACTTTGTCGACGCCAGATAGTTTTGCAGTGGCTAATATTTCCGGACTAATTTTTTTTTCTTTTGCTGGACTTACTAATACAATTCTTTTAACTCCAGCTAATTTTGCTGCAACCGCATTCATGTAAACTGAAGAAGGGTATATTGCTTTTCCCCCGGGTATGTATAATCCACATGAACTAATTGATTTCCACAAGCATCCCAACTTTGTACCCTTTTTATCTTTATAGAATAAATCTTTAGGTAATAGTTTTTTTTGATAATTCTTAACCCTACTAATTGCAATTTTAGTAGAATTTAAAAATTCTCTTGAGCAATATTTAAGAGAGTTTTCAATACTTTTTTTTGAAACTTCTATCTCTTTAATATTTTTAAAGTTATTGTCATCGTATTTATTTGTAAGATTTAGTAATTCTCTATCTCCACCTTTTTGAACTTCATTAATAATTTTTCTTACTGTATCAATTCTACTAGTAGATCTTAAAATATCTTTTTCTAGGTATTTTTTTAACTTCTTTTTGTAATTCTGAGTATTGCAACTAACTACTTTTAACATTTGTAGCCTTTCTGAATCTATTAATTATTTTGTTTATTTTCTCAGGTCTAGCTTTAGAGATATTTCTGTTAACTATTAAATAAGATGAAATATCCATTATCTTTTCTACCTCGCAAAGACCATTCTCTTTTAAAGTATTTCCAGTTGAAACTAGATCTACTATTCTCTTAGTCAAACCAAGCACGGGAGCTATTTCTAAAGCTCCGTTTAATTTTAAGCATTCCGCTTGAACACCTCTTTCAGCAAAATAACTTTTTGTAATTTTTGGATACTTTGTGGCAACCCTAACATGACTCCAGCTTTTTGGATTATCTTTAGCAGCTAGCTTAATAGGTTCTGCTAATGACATTCTACACTTTCCTATGCGTAAATTAACTGGCGCGTAAATTTCATCAAAAGAAAACTCTTTAATAACGTCTAGTCCAACTATTCCTAAATGGGCGCCACCAAAAGCAACAAAGTTAGCAACATCAAAACTTCTAACCATAATTAGCATAATATCTTTTTCTGAGGTATTAAACATAAGTTTTCTGCTATTATTTGTATTAAAAGAACTTTCTGGAATTATCTTTACTTTCCTTAAAATTGGATCCAACTCCTTTAAAATTCTTCCTTTAGGAACTGCAATTATAATTTTTTTATTTATATTGGATTTAAATTTATCAGTCATTTCGCAAATGAGAAGGAGTTACTGCCGGCCATTTGGGCTTATCCAAGTCTTCAAGAAAGCAGCTCCATTCGTATACTTCAAGATTAATAATATTTTTGTCATTAAGTAAAATAAGTATATTGTCGTCAACATTACTTATAGATAGCACATTATAAATTAGATTGTTAAAAAAAATATTTTTTGCATCTATTTTTTTGACACCATTCACAGTTAAAATAGATAGCACTTGTCTAAGATTATAGTCCTTTCCTTCAGCTAATTCCCAAGTAAATCTCTCCAGAGCTAATGAAAAAGATTTTTTTTCTTTATTAAAATGCACCTCTGACGAAACAAATATGGATTGGTATATACAATCTGAAAAAATAGATAAATCTCTATCATCCACAGCCTTTAATTTTAATGGTTTCCAGTTTTTTTCAGGGTTTTTCATTTTTTTTTCTGTAAATATTTGCTCCACATGATGAAAGTTTTTCATCTATTTTTTCATAACCTCTATCTAAATGATAAACTCTATTAACCTTTGTAGTACCTTTCGCTGCCAACCCTGCTAAAATTAATGAAACTGAAGCTCTCAAGTCAGTCGCCATTACTTCTGCTCCAACAAAACTACTTTTTCCTCTAATTATAGCTCTATTTCCTTCAATAGTTATATTGGCTCCCAATCTGTTTAACTCAGGAATATGCATAAACCTATTTTCAAAAATATTTTCTTTTACCTCTGAGTCTCCATTGGAAAAACAAGCTAATGTTACAATTTGAGCTTGCATATCGGTTGGAAAGCCAGGATAAGCTGAGGTTTTTAAATCTATAGGGTTTAAGTCTCCACTTTCAAATACTTCGATTGATTTTTCTTGAGCTTTAAATTTAAGCCCCATGCTTTTCATTACAATTAGGAAAGATTGAATATGATCTAAATTAATATTTTTAATGACTAAGTTGCTTTTTGTAATAGCAGCTGCAATGATAAAAGAACAAGCTTCAATTCTATCAGATATTACATTATAGCTGACTTTATTCAAACTATTTACTCCTTCAATATAAATAGTAGAACTCCCAACTCCATCAATTTTCACGCCCATAGAAATAAGGCAGTTACATAGATCTTGTACTTCAGGCTCCCTTGCTGCGTTCTCTATAAGCGTTTCTCCTCTTGCAAAAATTGCAGCCATAATAGCGTTTTCAGTTGCCCCTACTGATACTTGAGGAAAAATAATTTTATTCCCAATTAATTTACCTTTTATTGCCTTAGCAATTACATACCCATCTATTAACTCGATATCAGCGCCTAGTTTTTTCATAGCAAAAATATGAAGATCTACTGGTCTTAAGCCTATCGCACATCCTCCAGGAAGTGATACTCTTGCAAATCCATTTCTAGTTAATAAAGGCCCTAAAACTAAAAAAGAAGCTCTCATTTTTCTAACCAAATCATATTCAGCTAAAGAGGAAATTTTATTTGAGTTTTCTAACAAAATATTACTTTTGTTATTTTTATTTACATAACTATGATGTACTCCTAAGCTATTAAGTAGATTTAACATTGATTTTACATCAGCTAAATTTGGAATATTTTTAATTTCTAAATTACTTGTCAAAATTGAAAGAGCTAATATAGGCAAAGAAGCATTTTTAGAACCCGAGCATTCTATAGTTCCAGAAAGACTATTTCCACCAGATATTATTATACTTTCCATATTATAACCTTGGTAAAGTAACCCCTTTTTGTTTCATATATTTTCCTTTTTTATCAGCATAAGATTGTCTAGGAGGCTCTTCGCCTCTAAAAAATAAAAATTGACAAGCTCCTTCATTTGCATAAATTTTTGCTGGAAGAGGACTTGTATTTGAGAACTCTAAAGTTACATGTCCCTCCCACTCTGGTTCTAGTGGTGTAACATTAACTATTATTCCGCATCTTGCATAAGTTGACTTTCCTAAACAAACAACCAAAACATCTCTAGGAATTCTAAAATACTCCACTGTTCTTGCAAGTACAAAACTGTTAGGAGGAATTATACATGTGTCAGCTTGTCTTTCAACAAAACCTTCATTATTAAAATCTTTTGGATCTACTAATGCATTATTTACATTTGTAAATATTTTAAATTCATCAGCAACTCGAGCATCATAACCATAGCTTGATAATCCGAAAGATATTTTGCCTTTTCTTACCTGTGAACTTTCAAAAGGTTCTATAATTTTATCCTCTTTTGCTTTTTTTGCGATCCAATTATCAGACATTATTGTCATTTTTTTCTCCTTTAGAATTTTTATCAATTATTTTTTTTTTACCTTTTTTAGAAACTCTTCTGAGCAAGTTCTTTTTCATTTCTTCTTCCAAAATCTTTTTTCTAATTTCCTTTTTTACAGACATGGTATTTTAATTGTTTTTTTTTAAATAATATGAAATTAATAATTTATACTATTTTAATATTTTATCTATGTGAAAGTAAATTATGTGGCAAAGAGGTTTAACTAGCGGGTTTTTAAATAAATTTTTATCGTATTTAGATCTGACTTTTTCAGATCATGGTATATTAAGAATATTTTGGACCTCGCTTTTCAAATTGCCTGGTTCCATGTATAGATGCAACCAACCCTATCCTTATCAAATTTTAAAATACAAAAAAATGTACGATATTAAAACCATAATTAATTTGAGGGGTAAAAGAAACTGTTCTTCATATTTTCTAGAGAAAGAATGTTGTAATGAAAATAATATAAAATTATATAATTTTCCCATTACCTCTAGAGACTTACCATCAAAAAAAACTATAAAAGATTTTTTTTCATTAATTGATACTATTGAATATCCTGCCTTAATGCATTGCAAATCTGGTGCTGATAGAGCTGGAATAGCATCATGCTTATATTTAATTTATAAGCACAATTATGATGTAAATACAGCCTATAAACAATTATCTTTTAAATATTTACACATTAAATATGCAAAAACAGGTATCTTAGATCATCTATTTCTTACAGCAATTAATAATAAAAAAACCACGTCTAAAGAGTTTTTAAGATGGATAGATAGTGATTATAAAAAAGACAAATTAAAAGAATCATTTAAAATATACAAATTTCATAGCTTCATAGTGGATAAAATTTTAAATAGAGAATAGGCTTTTCAATTGTAATTAGTTAAAAAGTGTTTTTTGTATTCAAGGTTTTTTTTCATTAATTGCATATGCTTTCCTTGATCTACTATTTTACCATCCTTAAAAAATAATATTCTTTTAGCGTTTAAAATAGTGCTTACTCTATGCGCAATAGTAATTGTAGTAATATTTCTGGTATATTGGTTTAGACTTCTAAGTATTTTTGTTTCGGAGAAATTGTCTAAAGCACTTGTTGCTTCATCAAGCAGCAAGATTTTAGGTTTTTTTAACAGTGCTCGAGCTATCGCTATTTTTTGCCTTTGACCACCAGAAAGTTTTAGTCCTCGTTCCCCTACGATAGTTTTATACCCATTTTTGAATTTTGTTATGAAGTTGTGTGCATCTGCTATTTTACAAGCTTTTATTATATCATCTAAATTAGCTGTTTCATTAGCAAGTTTTAGATTTTCTATTATACTTAGATCAAATAAAATAATATCTTGCGAAACCAAAGATATTTTTGATCTTAGTTTTGTTATCTCTAAGGACTTTATGTCTATACCATCTATACTTATCTTACCTTTGTATGGGTCTATTAGTCTTGGTATTAAATTTATAAAAGTAGATTTTCCTGATCCATTAGATCCAACAAGCACTAGATTTTCTCTAGCTTTAATTTTTATATTTATGGAATTTAAGGAATTAATTTTTTTATCATAGGAAAAAAAAATATTTTTAAAAGTAATTTCACCTTTAACTTTTTCAAAACTTTTAGGTTTCTTAATTGAAATAATCTTATTTTCTTTTTTTAAAATATCATCTAATCTTAATAATGATGCACCACCCTCTTGTAAAACAGTATTAAGAGTTCCGAGAGCTCTAGCAGGTTGAACAGCTATCAAAAGAGCACTAATAAAACCTGAAAAAGAACCAATATCAATGTGTCCTGAATTAACTCGCAATCCTGCTATAACAATAACAGATGAAATAGCAAGTCCTCCTATTATCTCTAGAGTAGGCTCTACTTTAGATCTTACTCTAATTATTTCAATATTTTTTCTATAAATATCAGAGAATTTTTTTTCTGCTTTTTTCTTTTGCAAGCCCTCAAGATTAAAAGTTTTTATTACAGCAATAGAAGAAAAACTCTCGCTTAAAAATGCTCCTGCAGATGCTATTTTTTCCTGTAGTTTTAGTGAATGTTTTCTAGTTGATTTGCCAATAAATATTATAGGCTTAATACATAAAGGATAAATCAATATTACACATAATGTTAGCAACCAATCTAAATAGATCATACTTATCAACAAGCCAAATAAAGTAAATAAGTCTCTTATTAAATTGTTTAAAATTCTTGTTATTGCTTCACGAAGTATATTTAAGTCATTTATGAATCTTGATTGTAAAGAGCCTTGCTTAAACTGCCCCATCAACAAAATATCAAAATTAACAACTTTATTATATAAATTTAATTGTATTTCTTTGATTACACTATTGGATATTTTTCCAACATATATTGTTTGATAAAAATAAGAAATTCCTTTAGCCACCGTTAAAATAATTATGAAGATCGGAATATACATCAAATCCTTAAGGTTTTTGTTATTAATTGCGTTGAAAGCAAAATCTATTGCAATAGGATATAATGATGTTACAGCAGCTACTAATATCATCAAAATATTAGCTATTATAAAATTTTTCTTTTGTGATCTTCCCCACTTTAATATAAGAGATATATATAGCTTAAATGTATTAATATTATTTTTTTTTCTATTAAAGATCATTATTATAATATATTATAGCATTTTATTTTAAATTAAATCACCATGAAAAACTACTGGACAAAAAGTAAAGTTGATAGGTTATCCAATATGTGGGCAAAGGGAATACCTGCAAGAGAAATAGCTGAAAAACTTGGAAGTATTAGCAGGAACGCGGTTATAGGTAAAGCAAATAGGTTAGGTTTATCCAAAAAACTCAAAGAACGAGAAACAGATAAGACTTCTGGAAAAGAGTTAAACATAAATTCACTTATAGCTAATATGAAAGGTTGTAAGTGGCCAATCGGGCACCCTGGAGATGAAGATTTTTATTTTTGTGGAAAAGAAGTAATCCCTGGAAAACCTTATTGTGGTGAACACTGTTTGACAGCTTATAGAAGAAAAGATAATAATCAAAAAATTAAAAAGTTTTTTAAGCTAAATACTGATTAGCTTCTAGCATTTTTAGAAAGTTTATCTAAAGCCTCATTTATTACTTCTTTAGCTATTGAAGCAAGATTTTGATCTAACCACTCTCTCACCATCTCTCTTGTTGCATTTGTTACTGATCTATAAATAATATCTTTGGTGTCATCAGTATCAAATACATCGGAATATCTCATAAGTTCAGCTCTTACAGCTAAAGCTACATCATCGCTAATTAAACCAGTAAGATCTAAATCTTTTTCTTCTACACTTGTGGTGGTTTTGCTTTCAGGTTTATATTTGTCCTCTAATTTTGATGGTGGAGACTCTAATTTGGACTTAATTTTTTTTTCTTTATTAACAGCACTATCGTCGCTCACATCATCATCTATAGAAACACTTTCCGCTTCTTCTACTAATGACTTGATTGACTTTCTTATATCATCAGGGCTTCTTTTATCCATTCTTTTAATATATATGAAATTTAAATAAATAAGAAATGTTTTTTATAAAAATATTAATTTTTAAATTTGAGCCAATTTTGTGTAAGCTGTCCATAGAATACAGAATTATAAACTATTTCATAAGTATTATTAAAATCCTCAGAAACTGGCAATTCTTCATATTGATTTTCTTCTTCTTTCTTTTTAGAAACGAACCTTTTTCTTTTATTATCAAAAGATAAATTATTTACAATATTTAAGTACATATTAAAATAAACGACTTAAATTAAATTTTTTTAGTAATTGGAGATAAAATGGAAAATCAGTTAATACGAATGAAAGAGTTAAAAAATTCTAGAGAGAAAAGCATAAAAAAATTGACTAAAGTATTGAATACTTTAGTTAGGCTAGAGTGGGAAATTTCTTCTATTGCATCAAAAACTAATGACAATATTAGTAAAATAGCTTCCAAGTCAATAGCAGATAGCTCATCTTGTGTACAAACAGCTATTTCTCAATTAATTAGTACAGAAATAAATATTGTAAAAGAAACTAATGAAGAAAGCCGAGTAGTAACAAAAAAGAATAATCCAAAGCTTCAGTCCTTAAGAAAAATTGTATTGAATAAAAAATAATCTAATGGAAAATAAAAATGCCTTTACAGCAGTTTTAATAGGATCTGGCGGCGGAATAGGGTCGGCTCTTAAAAAGCAGTTAATCAATAGTAAAAGTTATGCTCGAGTTATTTGTTACAGTAAAAATAATGATATAAAACTTGATATTACAAATGAAAATGAAATATCAAAAGCAGCAAACGATTTAAAGCAAAAAGGATTAAAGATAGATTTGCTAATAAATACTATTGGTTATTTGCATGAAAAAGATTTTTTTCCAGAAAAAAAAATTTCTGAAATAAATAGCAATTATTTATTTAAGTCGTTTAAGACTAATACTATAGGCCATGCACTAGTTATTAAATACTTTTCTCCACTCATGGATCATAATAATAATTCAGTTTTAGCTTGTTTATCAGCTAGAGTAGGAAGTATAAGTGATAATTACCTAGGAGGTTGGTTTGGATATAGGGCATCAAAAGCAGCGTTAAACCAAATTGTAAAATCATCTTCTATAGAGTTAAGTAGAAAAAAATCTAACTTAATACTAATAGCTATTCATCCCGGTACTGTTTTAACTAAACTATCAAAACCTTTTATTAA
>PAZF01000026.1 GCA_002715505.1 Candidatus Pelagibacterales bacterium | reverse complement strand
GATGTTTAACACTAGTATATCCATCTTTTTCTCTAGCAAACTCATGTTCTTGTATTTCTGAATATGCACTCATTCCTTTTGATTTATATTTTTCTGCAAGCTCAAATATTGCAATGTTCTGAGTATGAAAACCTGCTAAAGTTATAAATTGAAATTTATAACCCATTTTTCCAATTTCTTTTTGGAAAGATGCAATTTCATCATCTGACAAATGTTTTTTCCAATTAAATGATGGCGAACAATTATAAGCTAAAAGCTTATCAGGAAAATCTTTTTTAATAGCTTCTGAAAATTTTTTTGCTTCTTCTAAATCAGGTTTATCAGTTTCGCACCAAATTAAATCTGCGTATTTACTGTATGCTTTTCCTCTAGCTACAGCACATTCTAGTCCACCAGTAATTCTGAAAAAACCCTCTTCTGTTCTATCTCCCGTCAAAAAAGGCTTATCTCTATCATCTACATCACTTGTTAAGAGTTTTGCAGCATTAGCATCAGTTCTTGCCATAATAATAGTTGGTACATTTAATACATCACTTGCCAAACGCGCCGAATTCAATGTTCTTTCAAAGGTAGAGGTTGGAACTAAAACTTTACCTCCTAAGTGACCACATTTTTTTTCTGAAGACAGCTGATCCTCAAAATGTACTCCAGCCGCTCCAGCTTCAATCATATTTTTCATTAACTCAAACACATTCAAAGGCCCACCAAATCCAGCCTCTGCATCTGCTATAATGGGAAGAAAATAATCAATATTATCAGTATCTATTTTTTCAGATTTTTCCATATGCTGAATTAAATCTGCTCTATGGAATGCTCTATTGATTTTATCTACTATATTTGGAACACTATCAACTGGATATAAACTTTGATCTGGGTACATATTGCCAGATAAATTAGCATCAGCTGCTACTTGCCATCCAGAGACATAAATTGCTTTTAAGCCTGCTTTTGCTTGTTGTACCGCCATATTACCTGTATATGTTCCTAAGGTGCTTATGTATGGTTCTGAGGTTAGAAGATTCCAAAGTTTTTTTGCTCCCTTATCTGCAATAGTATACTCAATTTTTAGAGACCCACTAATTTTCTTAACATCTTCTTGAGTGTAATCTCTACGAATATTTTTCCACCTATTTATTTTCCATTGTTTAGTTTCATAGAGTTGATCTTGCTTATTTTTAATAATTTCATTTTTATCTATCAACATATTGGTATTATTATCCTTAAAATTTAATATTTCACTAATAAAGAAAAACTTAGAATTGTCAACATAGTATAATTATTTTATCTATTAAATTTCTAATCCTACATATTTAATAATGACAATACTTAATATTGTTAATATTATTATTCCGTATGTAAGTAAAAAAGGTTTCAATTTAAGCACACTGTAAAAGTAAAATGATATTATTATTATACAATATACTATTAATTTTAAAATCTATTAAGTTTTTTATTATTAAATTTAATATTTTAGGAGTCTGAAAGTCTTAAATTATGAATAATAATTGTAAAAAAGTTTTTCTAATTATACTAATTTCTTCATTCTTCTTGTTATTAAAAAATTTTAGTGCCCAGGAAAAAAATACTATTATGATTTTTGCTCCCGCAAGTTTAAAAGATAGCTTAACTGAAGTGATAGAGGAATATAAAAGTGAAAAAAAAATAAACATTAGAGAAGTTTATTTAGGAACTGCACAACTAGCTCAACAAATAAAAAATGGAGCAGAACCAGATATTTTTATTTCTGCAAATATTGAATGGATGCAACATTTAGAAGAAAGAGATTTGGTACTACATGATTATAGGTATACGCTCCTCAGCAACTCTTTAGTTGCTATTACTGGGGCTGAAAACTTTAAATTAAAAAAAAAAAAAATACTTTTCGAATATAAAAAAAACCTTTTTAAATACAAAAACAAGAATATCTTTAGCCATGGTTAATGCGGTACCTGCAGGAATATATGCTAGAGAGTTTTTTGAAAATATAGGTATATGGAAATCAATAAAATCAAATGTTGCTAATAGCCCTAATGTAAGAGCCGCTTTAAGTTTTGTATCCAGAGGGGATTTAGAATATGGAGTAGTATATAAATCAGATGCAGTAGCAGATAAAAGAGTTAAAGTTATTTATAACTTAGATCCAAATCTTTATACAAAAGTTCAGTATCCTATAACAGTGCTAAATGAAAAAAAATATACAATACGCATCTATGATTTTCTTAAAGGAAAAAAAGCAGCTCAAATTTTTAAAAAATGGGGATTTATAGTAAAAAGTGATTAATTTTTCAGAAGAAGAAGTTACGGTAATTATTATATCGTTTAAAATTGCTACCATTGCTGCCCTCTCCAGCTTGCCTTTTGGAATATGGGTAGGTTTTGTATTAGCAAGAAAAACTTTTCCGTTCAAAAAATTGTTAATCAGTATAATTAATTTACCATTAATTTTACCTCCAGTTGTTACAGGGTATTTACTATTAATACTATTTGGAAAAAATGGCTTTTTGGGAAAGTTTCTATTGGATTATTTTAATTTTTCATTTGCGTTTAAATGGACAGGAGCTGCCTTGGCATGTGCTATAATGGGTTTTCCGTTAATGGTTAGGTCTATAAAACTGGCTATAGAAATGATTGATATTAAAATTGAAAATGCGGCAAAAACCCTTGGAGCATCGCCATTAAAAGTTTTTTTTACAATAACATTACCAATTTCAATACCTGGCATAATAGTGGGAACAACATTGAGTTTTGCAAGGGCATTAGGAGAATTTGGAGCTACAATAACATTTGTTTCTAACATACCTGGAGAAACACAGACAATATCTGCTGCTATTTATACATTTCTTCAAATACCAAATGGCGAGGCTATGGCAATGAGGCTAACCATAATATCAATTATAGTTTCAATATTCGCAATATTATTTTCAGAAATAATTCTAGAAAAAGTTTTAAAGACTAATAAAGAAAATGAATAATATTATAAATATTAATAGTAAGTTGGGGACGTTTAATTTAAGAGTAAATCTCAAGTTAATAAAAGGGATCAACTGCCTTTTTGGTCCATCTGGATCAGGTAAAACTACCATAATAAATTGTATAGCAGGTCTTATAAAGCCAGAATATGCCAAAATAAAAATTAATAATATTATTTTAAATAATACAGAAGATAATTATTTCTGCCCTATACACAAAAGAAATATTGGGTATGTCTTTCAAGACTCAAGGTTGTTTCCTCATTTGACCGTGATAAAAAACTTGATGTATGGAGAAAAATTATTCAAGGGAGAGAAAAAAAACTTTAATAGAAACGATATTATTAATTTACTAAATCTTGAAGGATTATTGGATCGTTATCCATACAATCTTTCTGGCGGAGAAAAACAAAGAGTTGCTATTGGTAGGGCACTTTTATCTCAGCCAAAATTAATAATAATGGATGAACCATTGGCTTCTTTAGACCAAGAGAAGAAACATGAATTACTTAATTATATATTGAGAGTTTACGAAAATTTTAATATTCCAATTATTTATGTTTCACACTCTTCTACAGAGACTTTTTTAATAGGACATAAAATAAATTTTATAAGTAATGGGAAGTTAGTTTTTCAGGGAAAAAAAGTTGATGCTTTTCAATATTTTAATAAAGAATATAACGAAAACCAAACTGATAATCTTTTAAAAGGAAAAGTTATTAAAGTAGAAGATAAAAAAAATATAACAAAAATAAGAGTTGATAATTTTAGTTTTTTTGTAGTGACAAAAAATTTAAAAAAAGGAGAAAATGTTTTTATAAGAATTAAGTCAACAGATTTTATAGTATGCAAATTTAAACCTGAGACTATTAGTGCTCTAAATCTCTTAAAACTAAAGTTAAGTGATATAAAAATTAGTAGTTTTTTAGTTACTTTGTATTTTGGATTTAACAAAAGTTTTTTAAAAGTTAGTATAACCAAAGCTTCTTTAGAAAACTTAAAACTTCAAAAAAATCAATATTATTTTGTTTTGGTAAAAGCAATAAATATAAATGATGTGATGAGTTTTAGCTTAACTTAATTTCTTCTTTTAAAAACAAATTTACATATCTCAGCTAAGGAGTCGCTGTATTTATTTTTAGGGAGGGTATTTAATATTTCATTAGCTTGTGAAGCATATGCTTCAGAATAACTTTTAGCTTCATCCAAACTATTATATTTAAAGATAATATCTAAAGCTTTTTTAAAGTCTTCTTGATCTTGATTTAAATCTTCTATGACTTTTTTCCAAAAAACTTTTTCTTTATTATTTGATTTATCATAAGCTATCAGTACTGGTAGAGTAACCTTTCCTTCTTTAAAGTCATCTCCAAACTTCTTTCCAAAATTATTAGAAGTTACATCATAATCCAATACGTCATCCAAAATTTGAAATGCTATTCCTAAGTATTTTCCAAATAAATTTAATTTCCTTAGTATTTCTTGTTTTTGAGTTGTAATAATGCCTCCAAGTAATGAAGCAGCAGAAAATAGGCCAGAAGTTTTTCCTTCTATTACTCTAAAGTATTTTTCTTTAGTAGTATCTAAGTTGTTGGTTAGACTTAATTGCATAACTTCTCCTTTTGCAAGCAATTGAGATGCATCTGCTATAGTTTTCATAACAGCTGAGTCATCATCTCTTGTCATAATCTGAAATGATTTGCTAAAGAGATAATCTCCTACCAAAATACTCGATTTGTTACCCCATAAATTATTAGCAGTAGTTTTTCCTCTTCTTAACTTACTTTCGTCAACAACGTCATCATGTAATATAGATGCCATGTGAATTAATTCCACACATGCAGCTAATTCAATATGCCTGCTACCAAAATGATAACCAAACAACTTCGAAAATAATATTGTGAGTGTAGGACGTATTCTTTTTCCACCTGATTTTAAGAGATGCTCTGATATAATAGGAATTAATGGAACATCTGATTGAAGTTTTCTGATAATAAATTTATTTACTTTGTTGATGTCCTCTTTAACTATATTGTAAGGTGAAGCTTCAGATACATTGCTTCGCTCATTTTGAGGTAACGTTTTTGTGTTTTTTGTATTTAATTCAAACAAAATAGTACTATAATTATGGTGGAATAATATTAAATTTCGCAAATATATATTAAGATATAACTTTATTTTCAAATGTCACTATAATATTGAATAATTTTAATAATTTTAGTTACTATTTTTTTTAATATCATTTAAATTATATAAATAGAAAGGAAGAATATTGTTATTTTCAAAAACTCCAATAATAGCTTTAATAAAACTTTCAGGTATTATTTCTCCAGAGGGTAGATTAGGAAGTAAGAGCAATTTAAACCTTAATGATCTATCAGATTCGCTAACCAAAGCTTTTAATTTTAAAAATGTTAAAGCAGTAGCTTTATTAATTAATTCGCCAGGTGGATCTCCAGTTCAATCTAGTCTTATATCAAACAGAATAAGAGAACTTTCTTTAGAGAAGGAAATTCCTGTGTATTGCTTTATTGAAGACGTAGCAGCTTCAGGAGGTTATTGGTTAAGTTGCTCAGCAGACAAAATATATGCAATGGAAAGTTCTATTGTGGGTAGTATTGGTGTTATTTCTTCTGGTTTTGGCGCAGTAGAGGCTATTAAAAAATTAGGACTAGAAAGAAGAGTTTATACGGAGGGAAAGAATAAAGGTATGCTTGATCCCTTTTTGCCAGAACGTAAAGATGATGTTGATCAAATTAAAGAAATACAGAAAGATTTACATGAGCAATTTATTAATTGGATAAAAAAAAGAAGAGGTAAAAGGATAAAAGTTTCTGATGATACTGTCTTCAATGCTGGAATTTGGAGTGGAAGAAAAGCCCTTGAATTAGGTTTAGTTGATAATATTGGAGATTACTATTCAGTAATGAAGAAAAATTTTGGTAAGGAAGTTAAGTTTAAAGATTTTTCAAAAAAACAATCCTGGTTTAAACAAAAACTTTTTTCTAATAGTAGGAGTGAAGATATGATTGATAATTTGTTTAACAGAATATATGAAAAATTAATATGGTCTAGATATGATCTATAGTTATAAAAATATTTAACAAACTATATTCTTGTAATGTTTGGGTTTAGTATTCCTAAGATAGCTCTGCTTTTACTTATAATTTTTCTAATTTGGCAAATGTTTAAGATTCTTGAAAAGAGGAAAAATATAAAAGATAATTTTAGTAATAATGAAGAAGAAGAAGAAAATGACTTTTATGAGGCTCTAACAGAGTGTAAAAAATGTGGAAACTTTTTCAGCAAGGAGGATTCTCTACTTTGCCCAGTCTGCAATAGAAAAACTAACTGATATGAGAGAAAAAAAATCTATAGAACTAAGTTTTGAAAATGTAATTATAAAGTTACAAGAATTTTGGCAGAGTAAAGGGTGTATTTTAATGCAGCCATTAGATTTGGAGGTTGGCGCAGGAACATTTCATCCGGCTACGTTGTTAAGAAGTTTAGGACCTGAAAAATGGAATTGTGCATATGTTCAAAGTTGTAGAAGACCATCTGATGGAAGATATGGAGAAAATCCTAATAGAATGCAACAATATTATCAATTTCAGGTAGTATTAAAGCCTTCTCCAGAAAATATGCAAAAGCTTTATCTAGAAAGTTTAAAATACTTAGGAATAACTAACGAAAATAACGACATAAGATTTGTTGAAGATGATTGGGAAAGTCCTACCTTAGGAGCGTGGGGCTTAGGATGGGAAGTGTGGTGTAATGGAATGGAAGTAACACAATTTACATATTTCCAACAAATTGGAGGCCTTGATTGTAATCCTGTAACTGGAGAAATAACATATGGTTTAGAGAGATTAGCGATGTTTATACAAAAAAAAGAGTCTATTTATGATCTAAATTGGAATGATAAAGGAGTTTCTTACAAAGATATATGTTTTAAAAATGAAGTTGATCAATCGTTTTATAATTTTAATTATTCTAACGTCAATTATCTTAAAAACTCTTTTACCAATTCTGAAAGTGAAGCTGTAGATCTAATAAAAAAATGTTTAGTATATCCAGCATATGAAAAATGTATTAAAGCCAGTCATTACTTTAATTTATTAGATGCTAGAGGAGTCCTAAGTGTATCAGAAAGAGCTGAATATATAAAAAGAGTAAGGGATATATCAAAGCTTTGTTGTGAGGAATATGTTGCATCTTTAGGAAAAGAAAATGGCTGATTTAATTATAGAGTTTTACAATGAAGAGATGCCTGCCTCTTTTTTAAAAGAATCAGTAAATAATATTAAAAATTTAATTAAAAACCGCATAATAAAAGAAAATATTAAATTTGAGAAAGAAGAATGGTTTTTTACTCCTAAAAGAATAACTATAATTTTTTATAATCTTAAATTAAAACATGATAAATCTAAAAATTTTATAAAGGGCCCTCGTTATGACTCTCCAGAGAAAGCCATAATTGGGTTCGCAAAGTCTTTGAATACGAATAAAAATAATTTGATTATTGAAGACACTGATAAAGGAAAATACTATTTTTTCAAAAATCATATTAAACCTGATATTAAAAAGCTATTGTCAAATGTAATTCAAACAGAATTAAAAAAAGTGACTTGGAAGAAGTCGATGAAATGGGGAACTAATAATTTGAGGTGGGCCAGACCTTTAAAAAATATACTCTGTTTGTATGACAATAGAAAATTAACCTTTAGCCTTGGACATTTATTTTCAGGCAATAAAACTTTACAAGACTATCAATTAACTGAAAAACAACATATTGTTAAATCTATAACACATTACTTTAATTTGATTGAAAAATTTGGTGTAATAATAAGTGAAGAAGAGAGAAAAATTAAAATATTATCAGATGGAGCAAAAATATCAAAGAATAAAAATCTTATAATGGGAGAAGATGAAAAGCTTTTAAGTGAAGTTGCTAGTTTGGTAGAAAAGCCATATTTATTTTTAGCAAAATTTAGAGAAAACTATCTGAAATTACCACAAGAAATATTAATTACTACTATGAAAAAAAATCAAAAGTATTTTCCTCTTTATGACAGTAATAAGAGATTATCTAACTATTTTTTATTAGTTAGTAATATAAAATCAAATGATAAAGGAAAAGTAATAATTGAAGGAAATCAAAGAGTTGTAAATGCCAGGTTGGAGGATGCCTCCTTTTTTTGGAAAAGAGATATAAAAAATAATTTTCTGGATTATTTTGATAAATTAGAAAAAATTATTTTTCATAATGAGCTAGGTAACATAAAACAAAAAGTTTTGAGGTTAGATGAATTAGCATTATTCTTAAGCAAGCGATTACATTTAGATAAATCTGCAAAGAAAGATTTTTTAGACTCAGTTAAGTTGCTCAAAAATGATTTAGCTACTGAAGCAGTAAAGGAGTTTCCAGAGTTACAAGGTGTAATGGGGTCCTATTACGCAAAAGAGAGTAAATATAATAAAAATGTTTGTAATGCTATATATGAACATTATAAACCCCTAGGTCCTAATGATAAATTACCTAAAACTAATTTGGCAAAGCTAGTTGCATTAATAGATAAAATAGATTCAATTGTAGGATTTTTTATGATTGGAAGACAGCCTACAAGCTCTAAAGATCCGCTAGCACTTAGAAGAAATGCTTTAGGAATTATAAGGATTGTCACGGAAGGAAAAATTGATATTAGCTTTACAGAAATTGTTCAAAAATCAATAGATTCTTATAAGAAATCTGTATTACAAAAAACTATGCTTTCTTCCAAGCTAATTGAAGAGGTAAAAAATAAAGTATTGAATTTTATATTAGAAAGGTATGAAAATCTAATTAAAGAAAATGACTCCTATAATATTAGCATTTTTCAAAGCCTTAGTATTAATAATCAAAAACTAAATCTTTTAAATATTAATAATAACATATTATATTTGAGTTCTTTTTTTAAGACTAGGCCTGGTTTAAAATTGCTCAATGCAATCAAAAGAGTAACAAATATAATAAATACAGAAGATGATATTCATAAAGAATCCATGATTTATCCTGATACTAAATTATTCAAATCAAAAGAAGAAAAAAAGCTATTCGAGTTAACAAAAAATCATACTAAAAATAATATTACAAATTATAAAGAATTAATTAAAAATCTGTCATTTTTAATTAATCCTATAGAAAACTTCTTTGACAACGTACAAATTCATCATCAAAATACTGATTTAAAAAATAATAGATTATTACTAGTGTTATTTGTAAATAATAGAGTTAATAAAGATATTAATTTCTTAAACTTAATTAAGGGAAATTAAAATATGAACAAGTGGGTTTATAACTTTGGTTTTGGTAAGGCTGATGGTAACGCTGAAATGAGAGATGTTTTAGGTGGAAAAGGAGCCAATTTAGCAGAAATGAATAAATTAGGATTATCCGTTCCTCCAGGGTTTACAATATCTACAGAGGTTTGCCATTATTATTACAAAAATAATAAAGAATATCCTAAGGAACTTTTAATGCAAGTTAACGAATCTATAAATGAAATAGAAGAGAAGTTAAAATTTAAACTTGGAGGAAATGACTTTCCTTTGCTAGTTTCTGTTAGGTCTGGAAGCAGGGCATCAATGCCTGGAATGATGGATACTGTGCTTAATTTAGGCTTGAATGATAATACAGTTCAGGCCTTAGCGAAAGCTAGTAAAGACGAAAGGTTCGCTTATGATAGTTACAGAAGGTTTATTCAAATGTATTCAGACATAGTGCTTGGAGTTCCTCATGAAGATTTTGAAGAATTACTAGAAGCAGAAAAACTTTCTAATGGTTTAATTTTAGATACAGAGTTAAAAACAGAAAATATGAAATCATTGGTAGGAAAATATAAAGAATTAGTTAGAACTATTACTAAAGAAGAATTTCCTCAAGATCCTATATTGCAGCTTTGGGGAGCCATTTCTGCTGTGTTTGACAGTTGGAGGAATCAACGTGCAATAACTTATAGAAAATTAAATGATATACCAGAAGACTGGGGAACAGCAGTCAATGTACAGGCTATGGTTTTTGGTAATATGGGAAATGATTGTTGTACAGGCGTTGCTTTTACTAGAAATCCATCTACTGGAGATCAAGAAATTTATGGAGAATATTTAATAAATGCTCAGGGTGAGGATGTCGTGGCAGGAATAAGGACACCAGAACCACTCAGTAAAAACTCAATAAATAATAGCACAAATAAACAAGACAACTCTATGGAATCAAAAATGCCCATTCTGTACAAAGAATTAATTAACGTTTTTAAAAAATTAGAATCTCATTACTTAGATATGCAAGATGTAGAGTTTACCATACAGAAAAACAAGCTTTGGATATTGCAAACTAGAAATGGTAAGAGAACCACGAATGCTGCAATTAAGATTGCTGTTGATCTTGTAAATGAAGGAGTTATTTCAAAAGAAGAAGCTTTAATTAGGGTTGATGCTAATACTCTTGAACAACTTCTCCATCCTACACTAGATCCTATGGAAGAAAAAACTATTTTAACCAAAGGGTTACCTGCTTCACCGGGGGCTGCCTCTGGAAAGATTGTTTTTAATCCTGATGAAGCAGAAGCTCTTTCTAAGTCTGATGAACAAGTTATTTTAGTAAGAACTGAGACAAGTCCTGAAGATATTCATGGGATGCATGCAGCTAAAGGAATATTAACAGGAAGAGGTGGAATGACTAGTCACGCAGCAGTAGTTGCTAGAGGCATGGGGAGACCATGCGTTTCAGGAGCTTCTGAAATTTTTATTGATGAAATAAATAAAACATTAAAAATAAAAGATAAGATACTTAGTGCTCATGACATAATTACAATAAACGGTTCTACTGGAGAAGTTATTTTAGGAAAGATTTCAACAGTTGACCCAGAGCTATCTGAATATTTCAATATTATTATGGGATGGTCTAATGAAGTTAAAACTCTATCTATTAGAACTAATGCTGAAACCCCAGAAGATGTTAAAATAGCTAAAAGATTTGGTGCAGAAGGTATTGGGCTTTGCAGAACTGAACATATGTTTTTTGATAGTGAAAGAATTAAATTTATGAGAGAAATGATTTTAGCCAATAATGAGACAGAAAGAAAAAAAGCATTAGCAAAATTAGAACCTTATCAGAAAGAAGACTTTAAGGAAATATTCACAATTATGGAAGATTTGCCAGTCACTGTAAGATTGTTAGACCCTCCTTTACACGAGTTTTTACCTAAACTAGAAGATGATAATTCAGAACTTTTAGAAACGACTGGTATAACTCAAAAAGAATTAAAAAATAGACTAGAGCAATTACAAGAGCTTAACCCCATGCTTGGACATAGGGGTTCTAGATTAGGTATAACATTTCCAGAAATTTATGAAATGCAAACTAAAGCAATTTTAGAAGCAGGACTTGAACTTCATAAAGAAAAAAATATAAAAGTAAATATTGAAATTATGTTGCCACTAATATTTTCTTCTAAAGAGCTTAAAATTCTAAAAGATAATATTTCAAGAGTATCTGAAGGTTTATTAGAAAAAGAGACTTATTTACCAAATTTTATTGTAGGAACTATGATTGAATTACCGAGAGCGGCTTTGCTAGCTGATGAAATTGCTAAAGAAGCAGATTTTTTTAGTTTTGGAACAAATGATTTAACTCAAACTGCTTTTGGTATAAGTAGAGATGATGCAGGAAGATTTTTAGAAACTTACATAGAAAAAAGTATTTTAGAAAATGATCCATTTGTATCACTAGATTATAAAGGAGTAGGTGAATTAATTGATATAGCTAAGAAAAAATCTAGAAATATTAAAAAATCTATAAAACTAGGTATATGTGGGGAGCATGGAGGAGATCCCAAATCTATTAATTTTTGTAACAAATTAGGTTTAGATTATGTATCATGTTCACCTTACAGGATTCCTATAGCAAAACTGGCAGCAGCTCAAGCCACTCTAAAAAGTAATTCTAAATGACTAAAAGTTTTGCATCAAACTTATCTAATGAAAATTCTTTATTAACCTCAAAAAAATCTTTTCTCAGTAAAGCTAGTCCATAATTTTCAACATGTGATTTCATAGTTCCAATTTTCTGATTTTTGAAAAATAGCGTTTCATGAGGCTGAGGGAATTTACCTTCAATTAATTTAATTGTCTTTAAAATATACTTTATTTTTCCTCTGTAATTCTGCCTAGAGGTATTCTCTTGTCCTATATAGCATCCTTTTGTAAAGGAAATTGCATTTAAAGCATCAAAGTTATAATTTAAAATAAAGCTTTTTTCCTTTTCTAAATCAATAGAGGAGTCTGGCACTGAATTTTTAATTCTTTCTAAATTTAAAGTTTTCTCTGATATTGAAAGATCTAATTCTTGAGGAAGGCTATTTAAACTTTCACCATAAGACCAAATTCTTAATAAAAAATTATCTTTTCTAGGATCAAAAAACATAAAACTTTCATTTTCTTTTAAAATCTTAATTTTTTTGATTTTATTAATAATATTTAATGGAGTTTTTTTATAAAGAATAAAGTAGGTTTTCATTTTTTCCTGAATGCTTATTTTTAAGGATTTTCTAAGATCATATTTTTTTATAAGATTAACCAATTCTTCAGCATTGTTTTTATTAACTTCAAAAAATAAAAAATTAAGATCTTTTAATAATATAAAGTCTGCCAGAAACTTTCCTTGTGGGGTAAGCATTGCACTGTATAAAGCTTGATTATTTTCTAATAATTTAATATCGTTAGTAATAAGATTTTGAAAAAAAGCTTCAGAGCTTTTTCCCTCAATCTTTATTATTTTTGTTTTTAAATTCATAGTTAGTTTTTGTGCGAATTATCTTTTTAGACAATAGTATTTATCTTAATGCAACTTCTTTAAATTTAAAAGCACTTGATTCAATTCAAAAAATATTACTTAACTTTTCTGCAGAATTAAGTAATAGAAATCATGAAGTAGTAATTTATAATCAAGCTAGGCATAAAAAGATTAAAAAAGCTATAGTTTGGAAAAATATTAAAGATTTAAAGCAAGATAAAGCAGACATTTTGATAGTAGTTCAAGATATTGATCTCTTAAAGTACAAAGTAAAAGCCAAAATAAAATTTTTATTTCTTCATTATAGACCTCAAGAGAAGCTTGATAAAAATATTTTTATTAATTTGATTAAACAAAAATTTTGTATTCTATATAGTAACAATTTTGTTGTAAGTAATCTTCCAGATATTTATAAGTATGTACCAAAATTGCATTTTAAGATAGGAGTAAGTAATCACTATAGAGAAGTCAAACTTTATAATACAACACAATACAATACATTTGTAACAACTCATCCTCTGAAAGGACTAGATTGGCTTATTGAATTATGGACTAAATATGTTCATACTAAAATTCCTTGGGCTGAACTACATATTTATTCAAAGTTATTAGATCAAAATGAAGTTGCTAAAAATATAAAAATAAGAAATTTAAAACTTAGCTTAGAATTAAATAAGGACTCTGGTATATTTATTAAATCTCCACTTCCTCAAAAAGAATTTATATCAAAATTAGCAAACTATAAAATCCATTTATGTCCCAGCTTGGACAACAGTTTTCAGTATTTAAGTATTCTAGAAAGCCAAGCTATTGGTATACCTGTAATAGCAAGAGAAACTGTTTCTATTTATGATTGTATTTACAATAATGAAACAGGTTATATAGTTAAAGATGAATTAAGTTTTGCAAGAAAAATTATTCAAGTATTAAGTGACAATCAATTATTTGCTACTCTTAGAAATAATTCTAGATTAAATAATTACGTCATTTCGTGGAGCGATGCTGTAACCAACTTTGAAAGAAAACTAAATGAAAATACTTTTTATTGGTAACACAAGACTGGGTGATGCAATCCTATCAACACCAATTATAAATCATTATAACGCAAAAAAGAATAATATCACCGTGATATGCAGTCCATTATCCAAAGAAATCTATTCTAATTTTTCAAGTGTTAATAAATTGATTGTATTAAAAAAAAAAAAGAGAGGTTTGCATTGGCTTCAAGCTTTTTTTCTTTTAGAGTCAGTAAGATGGGACTTAATTATTGACTTAAGAAACTCATTACTTAGTAGATTAGTAAGAAAAACTAAAATTTTTAGATTTTCTGGTAAAAATATAAAGAATCATAAAGTAGACGAATATTGTAAATTTATTAATTTAAAAATTAATAAGGCTCCTTATATTCCAGCAAATTTTTTTCTTAAAAATTCTGTTAAAGGTTTATTGAAAAAAAAAAAAATAAAAATTCCTATTTTAGCAGTTGCGCCAATTACAAATTGGAAGAGAAAAAACTGGCCTATTAAAAACTATGCAAACTTAATAAACGAGATTTTAAGAGAAAAAAAAAATTTTTTTTCGTCAGTTGTCTTATTAGGTAGTAAAAATGAAAAGCTTTTCTGTGATAAATTAAAAAATAATATTAATTCTGGGAATGTTTATAATTTAGCTGGCTCTCTAAAGATTATGGAAATTTTTGAGCTTTTAAAAATGTGTGAATTTTTTATAGGAAATGACTCTGGTCTAACCCATCTATCGGCAGCCTCTAAAACTAAAACACTTGCACTGTTTGGTCCAAGTCGAGATGAAAATTATAGACCATGGGGTAAAAATAGTTATTTTATAAGAACCCCAGAGTCTTACAGTCAGCTAGTTGAAGTTGAAGGTTATAACAGATTTGATAATGAATCTTTGTTAAAAACTCTATTGGTGAAAGATGTTTTAAAAATTAGTCTTAAAATAATTTCAAAAGAAAATTAAAAATCATTGCTTTCAATATTTATTTTTACGATCTGCTTTTTTTCGGGTGTTATCTTTAAGAGGTCAATATTTAGTAAGCCATCCTTAAAAGAAGCATTTTTTATTTTTATGTTTTCAGCTAATTGAAATTTTTTTTCAAAAGATCTATTAGCTATCCCTTTATACAAATAATTATAATTATTAATATTACCTTTATCTATATTTCTAATAACTAAAATATTATCTTCTACTAGAACTTCAATGTTCTCTTTGCAAAAGCCAGCTAGTGCTAAAGTAATTCTATAAAGATTTTCATTAATTTTAATAATATCGTATGGAGGATATTTTGACTCAGAGCTTTTAGATAATGAGTGTTGAAATATTTTGTAAGCATCATCATAGTCAATAGTGGCTAAAAATAAAGAGCTTAAATCAAGAGGCATAAAATTTATTTAAAAAAATCATGATACTGGTACATATTATTTATAAATATTTTTAGAAGAAGGAAACTTACCACTTAGTACTTCTTTTTGATAATTTTTTATAGCATTATCTATATCACTATATAGGTTAGCGTACTTTTTCACAAACTTTGGTGTGAAAGTATTAAACAATCCAAGCATATCGTCAGTTACAAGAATTTGCCCGTCACAATATTTTCCTGCCCCAATGCCAATTGTAGGCACTTTAACACTCTTAGTTAATAGTTTTCCTAAACTTTCTTGAACAGCTTCCACAACAATAGAAAAAACACCTGCTGAAGAAAGGCTTTTTGCATCTTTAATAATTTTTTTTGAATCACTAGGAGATTTTCCCTGAGCTATAAACTTTCCTTTTATATTAATTCTTTGAGGCATAAGTCCAATATGTCCCATTATGGGTATTCCTCTATTTACTAAAAATTTTATTGTTTCAGATAATTCTACACCTCCTTCTAACTTAACAGCATTAGCTCCTGTTTTTGATAATATTTCAGCAGCAATTTCAAAGGCTTTTTCTTTAGAGCCTTCATAGGTTCCAAATGGAAGGTCCACAACAATTAACGATCTTTTAGTGTGATTTACAACAGCTTTTCCATGTTCTATTAGCATTTGCTTAGTTACAGATAGCGTATTTTTATGCCCATACAAGGTCATTCCCATTGAGTCTCCTACTAAAATAATATCTGCATATTGGTCTATTATTTCTGCAACTTTAGCGCTGTAACAGGTTAATGAAACAATTTTAGATTTATTTTTTTTTAAAAAAATATCAGGTACTGTATATCTTTTAATTAATCTATCAGTCATCTTAAATATTAGCATAATAAAATAATTAAATGATAATTAAAATGTTTTTTTTATTTAAATTTAAATTGATGTAGAGTTGATAATAATTCTTGTTTGTATTGACATTAGTTCTCATTTTCAATAATATTAAAACATGTATGTTTGTATCTGTAACAATTTGACTAGTAAAAAAATAGAAAAAGCAGTCAATGACGGTATATCAGATACAAAAAATATTTACTCATATTATAATTGCAGCCCTAAATGTGGTAAATGCGTTAGTTTTGTTAACGATATGCTAAGCAATAAAACTTCTTTTTCAAACAGCAATACCTAATTCATATTACACTACTAGAATAACTTTTGATGATAATACTGAATACTAATAGAGTTGATCTTAGAAACTTCCTCTAGATATTTAATGTAATTCTTATTAAAACTTTGGTCTTCAAAAACTTTATTAATAATTTGAAAGTTATAAGCTTCTGAAGAAGAAAAAGTTCTTCCAGACAAAATGGCTTCCCTGAGTAATTGGTTTTTAGGAAATTTACTGAATAATAAATTTAATTGATTATTTGGTAATTTAATATTTAATTTTGAGGCTGGTATTGAAAATAAACAACTTTGACTTGCTATACGTATATCAGTGCTCATAGCTAATATAAATCCTGCTCCTATACAATAAGATTTTAGTATGGAAACTTTTAATAAATTAATTTTTTCTAGGATTTTTTGCAATTTATCTAGTTTTTGATGATAAATATTTAAATTATTTTTTTTTTCTAATATCTTAATATCTTCTAAATCTGCACCTGCACTAAAAACACCATCTTGATAACCTCTTAAAACCAAAATTTTATATCTATTCTCTAGATTTTTTTGTGATACTATCATTGTTAAAGTATCAAGCATTTTTAGGCTCAAAGCATTTCTTTTTAGCGGATTATTTAGTTCAATAGAGAGAACTTTATTATCAAAAAAAGTTGATTTAATAATTTGACTAGACATGCTTAATTTAAGTATAAAAAAAAATAGTGTCTACTAAAATTTTTGGTTTGACATAGTTAGATTCTAAGTGTAGTTATAACATCTTGTCAGTTATCTGACTGCTGTTTGAAAATTGAATAATAAAAAGGGATTTATAGGCGACGGTGGCAACTGCGACACGGCGCATATAAATCTTAACTAAAAGCTTTAGTTAGCAATATGTGTCGGGTCAGCGATATAATTTAAATCAAACTTAAGAGTTTGATCCTGGCTCAGAGCGAACGCTGGCGGCAGGCTTAACACATGCAAGTCGAACGAGAAACTAGACTTCGGTTTAGTGGAAAGTGGCAGACGGGTGAGTAACGCGTGGGAATCTACCTTTGAGTGGGGAATAACAACTAGAAATGGTTGCTAATACCGCATATACCCTAAGGGGGAAAGGCTTCGGCCGCTCTTAGATGAGCCCGCGTACGATTAGTTTGTTGGTGAGGTAAAGGCTCACCAAGACTACGATCGTTAGCTGGTTTGAGAGGATGATCAGCCACACTGGGACTGAGACACGGCCCAGACTCCTACGGGAGGCAGCAGTGGGGAATATTGGACAATGGGCGCAAGCCTGATCCAGCCATG
>PAZF01000025.1 GCA_002715505.1 Candidatus Pelagibacterales bacterium | reverse complement strand
GATCTGACTGTATCTTTTCAAACCTTAAGCCTGCTAAATATTTTTAACAGGAATGTAATTAAGTGACGTTCTGATATTGACGTTTTGTAGGATTGAAAAGCTCAGTTATGAAAATTTTGAAAGGATACTCAAACCATGGAGTCTGTAAGAATTGGTATTGATGTAGGTGGTACGTTCACAGACGTTACACTGTTTGACGAAAAGGATGGTAGTTTCCATATAGCCAAGGTTCCAAGCCGTAAAATGGATCCTGGTGGTGCTCTAACTGATGCGATCAAAACGGGCCTTGAAGTTGCTTCCTTAGACCCTTCCAGGGTAAGTATTTTGGTTCATGGAACCACAATTGTAACAAACGCATTGTTGGAGAACAAATTGCCTAAAACATCCCTGTTAACTACGAGTGGCTTTAAGGATATCCTTGAAATTGGCCGGCATTTCAGGCCAGATATGTATGACCTCCAGCAAGATAGACAACCGCCTATTGTCCCAAGAGATAGGCGCTTTGAATTGCTTGAGCGAACATCTTCCAAAGGTGAAATTTTGAGTGAGCCTCAATATGAAAATTTCAGGAAAATACTCTCAGATATTAAAAAAGATGATATTCAGGCAGTTGCAATCTGTTTCCTTAATTCTTTTGTCAATCCATCAAATGAGGCTAAGGTTCTAGAGTGGGTAAGAAGTGATCTTAAAGGGTTAGCAGCATCAGCTTCGCACGGCGTTTGCCCCGAAATGCGCGAATTCGAAAGAATGAGCACTGTATCAATTAATGCCGCTGCAATGCCGTTAGTTGAGAAATACCTCAGCGAGATTACATCGAACATCAGAAAAATTCTTCCGAAAGCTCAAATATTATTGATGCAATCGAATGGTGGCTCACTTACTGTTGATGCTGCCAGAAAATTCCCAGCAAGATTGTTGACCTCTGGACCAGCAGGGGGTGCTTTAGCAGTAAAGAGAATCTGCCAATCAGGAAAATATCGAAATCTTTTAGGAGTCGATATGGGCGGCACGAGTACCGATATATCATTAATTCGCGATGGAGAGCTTCAAATGACCACTGAAGCGGAAATAGCAAATAGACCAATCAAGTTGCCAATGATTGAAATTAATACTATAGGGGCAGGAGCTGGTAGTATTGCCTGGTTGGACGAAGCATTAGGACTTCACGTTGGCCCGCAAAGCGCAGGATCTGATCCTGGACCAGTAGCCTATGGCAAGGGAGGAACTGAGCCAACGGTCGCAGACGCAAATCTTGTTTTGGGTCGACTCATGCCAAAGTATTTCGCGAGCGGACGCATAGCCTTGGACTTAAAAGCCTCACGTTTAGCAATTGAAAAAAAAATCGCGAAACCATTGCAAATGACGATAGAGGAAGCAGCATTAGGTATAATCAAAATAGCAAATGCAAACATGGAGAGAGCTGTCCGGCTATCATCAGCCGAAAAGGGGTATGATCCAAGAATGATCACGATGGTTGCATTCGGAGGCGCTGGCCCCATGCATGCCGCAGCTTTGGCAAAGTCGGCTCAAGTACCTCAGGTCTTGATACCAAGGCAACCTGGCGTTTTTTCTGCTGAAGGTCTTGTTATGTCAGACGTTAGACATGATTTCGTACAAACTCATCTCTTGTCCGGTAAAGATCTATCTACAGATAAACTTGTTAAAATTTTTGATAACCTTGAAACCAAAGGCGCGAAAGCTTTAGAGGAAGATGGCTTCTCCTTAGACAAACAAATAATAAGCCGTACAGCTGATTTGAGGTACTATGGGCAAGCATATGAAATTAATGTACCACTTTCAAATGGACCGATCAACGAAAGTACGGTTGACGACTTGATTAAAAAATTTCATGAACTTCACCAACAATTCTATGCTCATAATCATCTAAATAAAATCGTTGAATTCGTCAGTGGGCGACTAGTTGCTACTGGTCTGATGTCAGTACCAAAACTTCAAGAAGTAAAAATTAGTAAAACTTCAAATAAATCAGTCTGCTTTAAGCACGATACCTGTAAAATATATTTTGAAGAAGAAAATAGCTTTGTCGAAACACCCATTTATTTTAGAAAAGATTTATCACCAGGCACCAAATTAGAGGGCCCCCTAATTGTCGTTCAAACTGATACAACCATTGTGGTGCATCCTGATCAATCATTAAGTGTCGATAGTTACGCTAATTTAATAATTTCTACAGGAGCCATACAGTATGAAAGTTAACCCTGTCACTTTTGAGATCGTAAACAATGCTTTGGTTGGAGTTGCAGAGCAGATGGCTGCCACTATCCTCCGCTCGTCATACTCCACTGTTGTTCGGGAGATGTTAGATTATTCTACAGCTATTTTCGATCCAAGTGGCCGTATTATTGCGCAATCCTGCCGCATACCCATTCACTTAAACTCCATGTCACGCTCATTGCAAACGACTTTAGATGGGATTATACCAATAAATCAATGGAATCCTGACGACATAGTTGTAACAAATGATCCATATCTCGGAGGGCAACACCTACCTGATATACAGACATTCATGCCAGTTTTTTCTGGAAATGAAATCATTGCGATTTGCGGCACATTAGACCATCATCTTGACGTTGGAGGAATGAGACCCGGCTCTTATGCTGGAGATGCAGTTGAGATTTTTCAAGAAGGACTTCGGATCCCACCTATAAAATTATTCGAAAAAGGCCAGGCAAATGAAAGGCTTTTAGCACTCTTTGATGCAAACGTTAGGCAACCGCACCAGACGGGTGGCGATCTTAGAGCTCAAGCAGCAGCACTAAATATAGGCAAGCTAGGAATATTAGAGCTGGTTGATAGGTACAGTAAGGATGTCTTTGTAGGATGTCTCGAGGACGCAATAGAATCCTCAGAGAAGCGAATGAGAGCTAAGATCAGCGAACTTCCTGAAGGTGAGTATCAAGGTGTTTACTTTTTTGATGACGATGGCGTAACGGAAGACAAAATAAAAGTCCAAGTAAAACTAACTATTAAGAATAATTCGATCCACATTGATTTTGCTGGAACAGACTCACAGAGGAGAGCACCAACGAACGCTACCATATCATCTTGTGAATCAGCCTGTTATTTTGCAATTTTATCGATTTTAGATCCAACGATACCCGCCAATTATGGTCTTTACAAGCCATTAACAATTTCTGCACCTGCTGGGACAGTTGTTAACGCCAAACCGCCGGCTCCTGTAGTTGGACGAAACTCCGTAACTCACACTATTGTCAACGCAATTATGTTAGCTCTCTCAGAAATAGTGCCTGAACGAGTGACCGCAGCATATTACGGAATGTCAAACGTTCATATACTATCTGGCGACGGTACTGGTGAGCACGATTCTTGGATCTTATTTGATATTGAGGTGGGCGGAGGAGGTGCAAGATACAAAAAGGATGGGATCGATTGCTGGTCCCAAGGTATTCACAACCTTGCAAATACACCTATTGAGATGATTGAGATGGTATATCCTCTCAGGTTCACACGATATGAGTTTTTACCTGATACTGGGGGAGCAGGTCGTAAAAGAGGAGGTCTCGGAGTTAGAAGGGATATACAGTTTTTGGACAAAAGTGGTACACTTGAAACTCAATTTGATAAATTCAAAGTTGAACCCTTTGGATTATTTGGTGGAAAGCCGGGGGCAAGGGGGCAAATGTTTTTAAATCCTGATAGTGCGAACCCAACCCAACTTAAATCAAAAACCACAAATAAAAACCTTAATAATGGCGATATTTTTTCTATGCGAACTCAAGGTGGTGGAGGTTATGGTCCACCCTCAGAGCGATCTGAGGCTGAAATAAAGAGTGATTTGAAACTTGGCAAGCTGACATTGGATAGCGCAAAAACAAATTACAATTTTGAGGATAAGTAAAAATGAAAATAAGATCTATTACCGCTCAGGTTGTTCAGCTGCCAGGAAGATCTGATTACACATGGCGATCTCTTGAAGTGCCTATCGGCAGGGATGTTATATTGCGTATTTTGACAGATGATGGAATTGAAGGTTTTGGGGAGGCGCCTGCTATTTTAAGTTGGGGCGGCGAAAATCAAAAATATTTTGGTGAAGATCCAGAGATAGTTTGCCACTTGATAAACGATTTAATAACACCCCTGCTCACTGGTCACAATCCAGCAAATATCAAGGGAGCGCTTAGTAAGATGGACGAAGCGATTCGGGGCTTTCCATATACAAAGGCTATGGTTGAGAGCGCCCTTTTTGATATTCTTGGAAAGCAAGCTGGATTACCCGTCTATCAATTGCTTGGTGGTGCTGCCCGAGACAGAATTCCTATCTGTCATAGTGTTGGCATAGCTCCTCCAGACTCTGCAGCTGAACTAGCAATGAAAGTGATCGAGGATGGTATTAGATATCTTCAGGTAAAAGTACCAGGTGACCCCTTAGAGGATTTGGCAATTATAAAAGCAATTCGAAAAAAAGTTGGAGATGACATAGTAATGTACCCCGATATAAATAGGGGTTATAAAGATGCCAAGACTGCAATCAACAGCATAAAAGCAATGGCTGGCGAAGCAAATATATTTGCCGTTGAGCAACCAGTTGAAGGAATTGACCTTATGTCTAAAATTACTTCGTCTGTAGATATTCCTGTTATAGTTGACGAAGGTTGTTGGTCACCGTTTGATGCTTTAGAAATCGTTAAGAGGAATTCTGCCGACATTTTGTCAATATACTTTACGAAAGCTGGTGGACTGCTTCGCTCAATGGAAATAGGCGCTATCGGAAGAGCATCTGGAATGCCCATGAATGTAAACGGTTCGCTCGAAGGTGGTGTTGGAAATGCGACAAATATTCATCTTTCAGCCGCGTTAGAGGGTAATATATTACCTGGCGTTATTACAATAAACAATATTGAAGGAAAAGAACAAACAAAGGTTGGTGGTGTGTTCTACAAAGATGATGTGATCAAAGAACCGTTTGTTTATAAAGATGGTGCTCTTTTGGTTCCTCAAAGACCAGGGCTGGGAATAGAAATTGATGAGAAAAAGTTAATTAAGTATTCAATAGGGTAAAATAAGTATTTAAGTTTGTACGTCATGTATAAGCTCAAAGTTAAAAATATAAAGGAGGATTTAATGGTTGTTCAAATTGGTGTTAGTTGCGGAGGTGATTTTTGGAGTGATGAAGATATCATAGCAGTGGAGGAATTTGGCTATGACTCTTTTTGGACTGGAGAGCACATAGTTTATCATAGACCAATCTTAGAAGCTGTTACTGTTATAACGCGAGCTGCCGCATTGACAAAAAAAATAAAAGTTGGACCTGCAACACAAATCCTTCCTCTTCGTCATCCGACCATAAATGCCAAACAGATTCTGAGCCTTGACGTAATGTCAGGAGGTCGAGTTTTAGTAACTGTAGGAGTTGGTGGAGATTATCCAAGGGAGTTTCATGCTTGCGGAATTCCAATTAAAGAGCGCGGGAGGCGAGTTCAGGAGTCAATAGAAATAATGAAAAAATATTGGACTGGTGAGCGGTTTGATTACGATGGAAAAATATTTCAACTTGAAGATGTTGACATGTTGCCAAAGCCTACAAATCCAGGAGGCCCTCCTATTTGGGTTTCAGGGCGTCAGGATGCTCCTATGAAAAGGGCTGCCACTATAGCCGATGGCTGGAACCCTTACATGTATACCGCTGATCGTAGCGAATGGTCCTTTAAAAGAGTAAAGGAATTTGCGGATGAGGCTGGACGCATTTTGGACAAGAATTATGTTTTCGCTAATTTCATATACTATGCCCTTTTTGATGATCAAAATGAAGCCCGAAAATGGGGTGTGAAAGAATTATCATATCGATATGATCAAGATTTTTCCGAACTTGTCGACAAATACTGCGCCTATGGACCTCCAGATCGTATAATAGATTATTTAGCAAAGTATATTGAGGCAGGTTGTAATTATTTAATTCTCGCTCCTATTATGCCCCCCGAAAGCCGAAAAAGTCATTTGGAAAGGTTTGCCTCAGAGGTCCTTCCAGAGCTGAGGAAAATTAGTCCCAAAATAATTATTTAAGAATGAACAGTCCAAATGAAAGAGAATTGCTGGATCTGTTTTTTAATCCCAAATCAGTTGCTGTAATTGGACTTTCTCGTTCAGCTATTGGTAACCCCGTCAGCATATTGACAAGCTTAAATGATTTAAATTATGAGGGCGAAATTTTTGTCGTTAATCCAAAGATGGGGCACGCACCAAACGCTACGGTTGTCAGGGATTTATTTGATATACCAAAGGAAGTTGATTTAGCAGTGATCTCAGTACAACGGGAAGTAGTTCCAAAAACTCTCGAAAGCTGTGCTATAAAAGGTATCAAAGCGGCAATAATTATTACACAAGGGTTTTCTGACTCCGATGAAATCGGACTAATCTTGCAAAAAGAAATCGACCTAATTATCTTAAAAACTGGTATACGTGTACTTGGTCCAAACACTATCGGTTCTGTAAGTGCGAGCTCTGGATTCACCTCTTCCTTTATAGAGGTATCGCCCAGCAAAACTCCTATAGGCCAAGTCGCGCAATCTGGTTTTCTGATGATGGGGCATCATATAATAAACAATGAGAAATCTGGATATTTTTGCTCCATAGACTTAGGCAATTCTTGCGACATTGGTTTCATTGATGTCCTAAAATATTATCGCGCTCTCCCGCATATTAAGGTGATAGAGTGCCATGCAGAATCAATTTCCGAAGGTCGAGACTTTGTCTCTTTGGCTGCGCAAATAGTGGTTGAAAAACCAATTGTTTTGTTAAAAGCTGGAAAAAGCGAAGCTGGTAAAGCGGCTGTGGTATCACATACTGGAGCTGTAGCAGGTCAAACTAAAATATGTGAAGCGGCTCTCTTGCAAGCAGGTGTGATTCTTGCGGATAGTTCAGAGGAATTACGAATCATCAGCAAAACTCTGGCAACCTTAAATGGTATGCAAGGAAAAAGAATTGGGATTATAAGTTTTTCTGGTGGTGGTGCAGTTCTTGCTATAGATGCTATTGAAAAGTTCGGTTTAAACATTGCAAATCTGTCAAAGCAAACAATTGCAAAAATTCAACCCTTGTTCCCAAAATGGATGGAGGTCAAGAATCCATTGGATGTTTGGATACCTGTTGCTCGCGATTTGGATGATGCCTTTCCTCTACTTCTTGAAACATTGCTCTCAGATTCTAATGTAGATGCTGTAATTTGTATTTACTGTTCTTACAGCATGCCGAAGTACTCTTCGTATAATTCTGCAAAACACATATCTAAAATTTCGTCAAAATACAAAAATAAACCTGTTGCATGTTGGAGTTATGGCCATGATATTGAGGGGTTCACCCGCAAAATTGAAGAAGAGGGTTTAGCTATTGTTTATCCAAGCTTAGATCTAGCTGCAAAATGTTTATCCATTGTTGCAAAAAGCTCTAATAACGACGTTAACATGCCAACTGATGTTTCACCAATTTTAATCGATAAATTAAAACTGAATAAGGCGAGGAAAATTATTCGAGTAGCTCAGAGCAATGGCCGGAATTATCTTTTTCCTGAAGCGTTTCGAGTACTTGAGTTATATGATTTCAACCTGGTGAAATGGGTCGAAATATCACCGGATGAGGATATTGTTTATGCGACATCTAAGCTGTCAAGTCCGCTTTGTTTGAAAATAAATTCTCCCGATTTGGTTCATAAAACAGCTGGCGGTGGAGTCATGCTAGGAGTTGGCACGGAAAATCTAAAAAGCAGTTGCAAAAATTTACTGGCAAAATTTGATGCTCAGTTTTCTATACAAAAAGGCGTCAGCATTGTTGTTCAAGAAATGAAGGACCAAAGTTTTGAACTTATGATGGGAATGGTGCGTGATCCATCTTTCGGACCTTGTGTTGTTTTTGGTTCTGGAGGAGTTAATACAGAAATTTTGGACGACTTTTCTTATAGAGTCGCTCCCTTGTCCCTAGAAACTACGGTAGAAATGATTCAGGAAACAAAAATATCTAAAATTTTAAAAAATCGTCTCGAAGACTTTGACGTTATTCTCAACAATATATCGAATGCTCTCATGCAAATGTCCCTAATTGCCTTAAATCACCCAGAAATTAATGAAATTGACTTAAATCCAATTTTTTTGAATAATGATGAACTTATAGTGGTTGATGTAAGATTTATTCTAAACAAAGAGTTCAATAAGTGAACACAAATTATCAAGCAAAAAAACATACTGAGAAAAGTATTGGAACATCAGTTTTAAGACAAGAAAACCACGCCTTATTGCTTGGTCGTGGAACCTTTGTGGACGATATTCCAGTCAAACAAGGAACAGCACACGCAGCAATTTTAAGATCGCCTCACGCTCATGCAATTATTAAGTCAATCGAAACTCACGAATCCAAAAATCAGGATGGCGTATTTGCAGTCATAACTGGGAGAGATATGGTGGTACATACGGACAGCATGAAGACCCCTGTCGACACGCCCATGAAGCATTATGGATTAGCTGTTGACAGAGTGCGTTTCGTAGGGGAACCAGTAGCCGTAGTTTGTGCAAAAAATAGATATTTAGCTGAGAATGCCGCTGAAAAAATCCAAATTGAGTATGAGGTTTTAAAAGCTTTGGTCGATCCCATTGAGTCCGCATCAGATGAAGCTCCATTAATACACCCCGAAATGAGTTCTAATCTATATTCAACCCATCATTTTAAACATGGAGATCCAGACACCGCATTTGATAAGACAGACGATGTTATTGATTTTATAATCGAATATCCCCGTAATTCAATACCACCAATTGAATGTTTTGGATGTGTCGCGGAATATCTTCCAGAGACTGGTGGATATGATGTTATATCTAATTTTCCAGGACCATTTGGTATGCAACCTGTAATGGCTTGGGCTTTGCGCGTTGCGGGCAACAAATTGAGATTAAGAACACCTCCAAACTGCGGTGGCAATTTTGGTACAAAGCTCTGTATGTTTCCTCATATCGTTGTGATGTGTGTTGCATCTAAACTTGCTGGAAGACCTGTAAAGTGGCTTGAGGATAGACTAGAAAATCTTGCAGCCGCTAATTCTGCGCAGAACAGAATAACCAGAGTTATTGCAGCGCACAAAAATTCTGGGGAAGTTACTGCGTTAAAAATGGAACATTGGGATGATAACGGTGCATACCTTAGAGCTCCAATGCCTGGTCCCATATTTCGAATGCATGGAACAACTACAAACGGTTATAAAGTTCAGCACTTAGATGTAAAAATGAATATTGTTGCTACTAACAAGTGTCCATCTGGTGCAGTTCGCGGTTTCGGAGGTCCACAATTATATTTTGCAACTGAAAGACTAATGCAAAAATTGTCAGTCAAACTAGAATTAGATCCTTTGGAAGTGATAAAAAAAAACCTAATATCAGCGGATAGTTTTCCCTATAGAACACCTGCTGGTGCCCTTTATGACTCAGGCAACTTTCAGAGGTGCTTGGAAGAGGGGGTAGAAAAAGGTAATTTGCTTGACTTAAAAAGAAATCAAGAGTCAGCGAGGAAGGCAGGCAAGTATTATGGTATTGGATATTCAACAGCTGTCGAGCCAAGTCAGTCCAATATGGGGTATATTACGATATTAAAATCAGAGAGTGAAAGAAAAAAAGCAGGACCTAAAGATGGTGCAGTTTCCTACGTAACAGTTTCTGTTGACTCGTCTGGCTCCGTTTCAGTTGTCTCAGAGTCTGTTCCACAGGGGCAAGGGCACGCTACCGTATTAGCACAAATTGTGTCTGATCAGCTCGGTTTAAAACCTGAAGAAATAGCCGTAAATCTTGAACTAGACACTGCTAAAGACGCTTGGTCCATTGCGTCCGGAAACTATTCTAGTAGATTTGCACCAGCAATAGGAAGTGCGGCCTATGCTGCAGCTGTTCGCGTTCGAGAAAAACTGGCATCCATTGCAAGTTCCAAGCTTAATGTGCCAATATCTTCAATCGAGTTTGCTGAGGGAAAGATATACTCTAAAGAAAATCCTGATAATTTTACAAAATTCTACCGAACAGCTGCTTTGGCACATTGGTCACCAGGAAGTTTGCCAGATGGCATGGAACCTGGTATCCGAGAGAGGGTTGCTTGGTCTGCTCCCGAGCTCGACTCATCAAATTCATTAGGTGAAATTAATTCTGAGTTGGCTTATGGTTTTGCTTTTGACTTTTGCGGTGTTGAAATTGACCCGATCACTTATGAGATCAGAGTGGACCGGTATATATCTGCTCATGACTGTGGAACTATACTTAATCCCGCGATAGTTGATGGACAAGTCTCTGGCTCTTTTGCTGCAGGATTAGGCGCGGCTCTTTATGAAGAATTTGTTTATGACAAAGACGGAGCCTTTTTCTCCGGTTCTTTTGCAGATTATTTAGTGGCTACAGCTCCAGAAATGCCTAAACTTGATATAATACATTGCACTCCTTCCCCCTCTCCTTATACTCTTCTTGGAGCCAAAGGTATTGGAGAAGGCAATACATACTCCACACCTGTTTGCATTGCTAATGCTTTAGCTGACGCATTAGCAGTCGAAGATATAGTGTTACCGATGTCGCCTTCCAAGGTTGCTGATATTCTTCTAGAAGATGAACCGCCTCCACCCAAGCAGGAAATGCAAAGTAATCTTGAACCCATCTCTGGTCAGTCTTTAACCGGCCAAGGAAGTACTTCGATTGAGGCCTCACCAAAAAAAATCTGGGAATTCGTGCTTGATCCAAAAAAATTAGCTAACCTGATTCCAGGTTGTAATGAGTTGAAATTGGTTTCTGAGAACAACTATTCAGCAGTCGTAAATTTAGGAGTTGGTCCAATTCGCGGTATTTTTGATGCCAAGGTCTCTCTTACTGATCTGATTGAACACTCTGAAATGACTCTTAAAGGAGGTTTAACAGGGACGCTAGGAAGTGGAAGTGGTGTAGGCTTTATTAAGCTGGAAAATACGCCATCAGGAACTATCTTACATTATAGTTATGAAGTAACTGTTTCTGGCAAAGTTGCATCAATTGGTGGTAGGATGTTGCGCAGTGCTGCCAAAATATTAATTGGACAGTTTTTTAATAATCTCGGCAGTAATTTTAGAGAGAAGAACGGAATAAACTTCTGGAAGTGGCTAAAAAAGATAGTGAGCTTAAAAAAATGAAACCAGCCCCTTTTGATCTTTGTGTTGCACAATCAGTTAAGGAAGTTGTTTCTCTTTTGAAACAAAATAAAGGTGACGCAAAAATATTGGCTGGTGGACAATCCCTCATGGCAATGCTCAATATGAGACTCGTAAAGCCTAATCTTGTTATTGACATTTCTAGGATAAAAGATCTCGACTACATAAAAATTACAAAAGAATTCGTTGAAATAGGTGCTACATTTACTCAAAGTAAATTGGAAAACTGGCCAAAACTTCAAGAAATCTTTCCAATAATAGCCAGTGTTTTACCTCATGTTGGTCACTTCCAAACGCGTAACAGAGGTACAGTTTGTGGATCCGTTTGCCATTCCGATCCAAGTTCAGAACTTCCATTGTTATTGGCTCTTCTAAATGGTGAAGTTGTTCTTTCTAGCACTAGTGGAACAAGAATAATTTCTGCTAAGGACTTCCAGACTGGCATGCTTTCAACCGCATGCGAAACGCACGAATTCGTAACTGCTATCAGATTTCCAATCATGGCAAAAAAATATGGTCACGCATTTATTGAAATAGCAAGAAGACATGGAGATTATGCAATTGTTGCGTTGGCTGCGATCGCAACCAAGGATTCAATCAAGCTGGGAGTGGGCGGTGTAGCAGATATTCCTTCCATTTTAGAACTAAAGCCTGGAGATTTATCCAATCTAAGTGACGCCTTGAACACTTTTGCTTGGTCTTTAGATGCGAATGATGATATCCACGCTTCGGCCAAGTATCGAAGAGAAATTGTACGTCGCCTAGGAGAATCTACACTGAGAAAGGCTTGCAATGAAATTATTTAAGCAAAGCGCTAAACACTCGATCAAATTTTTTTTAAATGGAAATCAAGTTGAAGGTTTTGCTGAACCAAACCTATTATTGAGTGATTTCTTAAGAAAAGAGATTGGAGCTACAGGAACTCATGTTGGCTGTGAACATGGGATATGTGGAGCTTGTACTGTTAAACTTGATGGTGAAGCGATAAGAGCTTGTCTTTGTCTTGCTATCCAGGTCGAGGGGCGCGACGTTGTCACAATTGAGGGACTTGCCGATACCGAAGGAAGTTTGGGTATCATTCAAAAAGCGTTCCATGAAAATTTTGCATTGCAATGCGGTTTTTGTACACCTGGATTTCTTACAACCCTAGATCACTATTTGAAAATTAATCCAACTCCCACGGAAAAAGAATTACGGGAAGTCTACAGTGGAAATATGTGCCGATGTACAGGCTACGATGAAATTATCAGAGCTAGTCTTGAAGCAGCTAACGAACTTTTAAAAATAAAAACCCTTAATTTGAAATAAAACGAGAAACTTTTAAGAAAACTTTGTCATAACAAGTAGGTTGTGATAAAGGATAAAGTAAATAAGTTTTTTACACTGGAGTATTTGTACCTAATTTTATTTTGAAAAAAATTCTCGCGAAAGTTAAAAATCTTTAGGTTCTTATTTGGGTAAGACATTTTCAGGGAGGCTACATTTAGATGGAAATCTTTCAAATCATTGTGAATGGCTTGGCACTTGGAGCTCTATACGCATGTTTAGCCGTAGGGTTCTCTTTAGTTTGGGGGGTTTTAAATGTCATCAATATGCTTCATGGAACCTTTGTTGTTTTTGGAGGCTATTTAGCTTATTTTTGCTGGTCGTATTTAGGTTTAAATCCTTTCTTGGTAATTATTCCAATAGGTATAATCCTATATTTAATCGGCTACTTTCTTCAATATTATCTTAATAATAGAGTTATAGGAGCTCCTGTGCTTACGACGCTTACCCTTACTTTTGGTCTAGATATGATTGTTTATAATATAATGACTGTCTATTTCTCGGCTACGCCCAGGCGGATAAGATTGGATTTAGGCAGTTTTGAGTTTGCAGGTGTCTTTATGCCAGCTGATCGTCTTCTAGGGATGGTTTTGGCAGTTATTTTAACAGCAATGCTTTACTATGTGATGCGCTTCTCAAATATAGGCCGCGCAATAGTAGCTGTTCGAATGGATAGAACGGCAGCTGAATTAATGGGAATACGGATCAAAAATATTTATTCCATAACTTTTGGAATAGGTGCGCTCATGGCTGGCTTGGCAGGAGTAATTATGGTTTTAATTTTTCCTACAACCACAAGCGTTGCCGGAGCATATCTTGGAAAAGCGTTTATAGTCTGTGTTGTAGGAGGTTTAGGATCCGTTCCAGGAGCCTTTATAGGAGGGTTAGCATTAGGCCTGGTAGAAAGTTTAGCTGCTCAGTTCATTGGCCCCCAGAATGCTCCAATTTTAGGATTCTTGCTTCTTTTATTCTTGTTACTCGTGAAACCAACCGGTTTAATTGGTGTTAAGGGTTACGAATAATGTTGAAAACAGCAAACATAATTTTTATTTTGTGGGTCACGGTATTAATTACTACTCCCCTTTACGCTGAAAACTATATAGTGAGAGCTGCTATTATGGTAGCCATGTTTTCCAGTTTAGCACTATCATGGAATATTATTGGTGGTTATGCAGGTTACCCCTCTCTTGCAACTGCTGCATTTGTTGGATTAGGAAGTTATGTTGGCGCAGTAAGTCAAGTAAACGGAGTTACAATGCTTTTCTCTTGGGTCTTGGCGACAATTTCGGTAGGCGTTGTCTCTTCTCTTCTAGGTGTTCTGCTCCTACGACTAAGGGGTCACTATTTCGCTATCGGTTCTATAGTATTGGTCGAATTATTTCGACTTATAGCGTCATCATGGTCTTCAGTAACTGGAGGTGGCAATGGCCTTAATATTCCTATTCTCCGATGGGACCCTTCCACAGTTGCCTCCTTTTTCCTCTCGGTTATGATTTTATTAATGATCTTGACTTATATGATGAATATATTCGTTTCGAACAATCGTCTTGGCTTTGGCCTTAAGTGTATAAAGCAAAATGAGGATGCCGCAAATATGGTTGGTATTAATACAACTTTATATAAAGTTATCGCTTTCATGCTCTCAGCTACATTGTGTGGAACCGTTGGTGCTGTGTATGCTTCTTGGTCCGGTTATATTGATCCAACAGAGTCTTTTCAAATTGTACTTACGCTTAAAGTTGCAGTGATGGCTATGCTTGGTGGAGCCGGAACTATTCTTGGCCCAGTTATTGGGGCTAGTACTTTCGTCGTTTTAGAGGAAATAGTGTGGGTAAATTTTTTAGATTGGAATCGAGCGATACTAGGTATTTTGATCGTTATGATTATATTTTTTCTCCCAAACGGGATTATTAAACTTGGGATTCTTCGGATCTTTAAAGAGAAATTAAACCAAAAATTTAAGGATAATATCAAATGACATCTACTGTACTGGAATTACATTCTCTGGCACGCTCTTTCGGGGGTATTAAAGCTGTCCAAGATGTTTCCTTCACACTTAGAAAAGGAGAGATAGTTGGCTTAATAGGCCCAAACGGCTCTGGCAAAACAACTTTAGTTAACTGTATTACGGGCGTTCATAAACCTACTGCAGGAAAGGTCGTGTTCTATGGGGAAGACGTTACAAAACAAAAACCACACCAAGCAGCGCAAAGAGGGCTCTGCCGAACCTTCCAGATCGTGCAACCCTTTCCTGAAATGACTGTAAGAGAAAATGTTGCTGCTGGGGCTCTTTTTGCTCAAAAAATTAATAGTCTTTCAAAAGCTCTTGATAAGGCAGATGAATATGTAAATTTTGTTGGAATTCATGAAATGGCTGACATACCAGCTGCTTCACTGACCTTGGCTAATCGTAAAAAACTCGAATTGGCTAAAAGTTTAGCAATGGATCCGAAAGTTCTTATGCTTGATGAGGTAAACGCAGGACTAAATTCAGGAGAAATAATTGGTGCTTTAAATCTCATAAAGAAAATTTCACAAAAGGGAATTTCTATAATCATTATAGAGCATTTAATGAAAGTGATAATGACCTTGTCAGAGAGAATTATAGTTCTTCACAATGGTGAATTAATTGCTGAAGGGTTGCCTACCGAAATCATTAATAACCCTCAGGTTATCAAAGCTTATTTGGGTGAAAAGTTTGCCAAGCGCCTCATGGAAGAAAAAAATGACTGAAAGCATATTGAAAATATCTGATTTAACTTCAGGTTATGGCGATGTTCAAGTTCTATGGGGTATAAATTTGAACTGTGCTAAAGGCGATATAATTTGCTTGGTGGGTTCAAATGGCGCAGGGAAAACAACATTACTCCGAACAATTTCTGGTATTTGCAAGGCAAAAGAAGGAAAAATTTTTTTTGAAGGGAGAGAAATCACATCTCTATCCCCTGACAAGATATTAGAATTAGGTATAGCTCACGTTCCAGAGGGGCGTAGATTGTTTAAGGGGCTTACAGTTAGAGACAACCTGCTTCTTGGTGCATACCATCGTCAAGAACACAAAAGTCTTATTAAGGATGATTTGGATATGGTACTAGATCTCTTTCCAATTTTGGCAGAACGTCATAAACAAGATGCCACCACGCTCTCCGGCGGCCAACAGCAGATGTGCGCTATTGCTCGAGGGATAATGTCGAAGCCAAAACTTTTAATGATTGATGAACTATCATTAGGCTTAGCACCGAATTTAGTAGAGCATTTGGCCCAATCATTAGTCGAAATAAACTCAAAAGGGACCTCCATAATTTTAGTAGAACAAGACGTAATGACGGCTTTTGAAATCGCAAAATACGGGTTTGTAATAGAAACAGGTAAAATTCTAAAGGAAGGTCCGACAAAGGAACTCTATAATGACTCAATAATCAGAGAAGCATACCTAGGTATCTAACCTCTTTAATTTTATTTAATCAGCCTGTTCACTCCTTTTGAGCGTTACGTTCTGTAGATCTCAGTAAGACCAAATATCTACCAATCTAAAGAAATTATTACAGTAATTATCACCATTCAAAAATAAAAAAAGTGCCCTAAATCATAAAATTTATCATCAGTTATGAGCTTTGATATTTTCTTGATTTTATAATATTCATTAATGTCCATTTTGTTGGTCTTTATTATTATTTTTACTAATTATATCTATTATCTTTTTTCTGTCTATTGAGGATAGTTTCTGGGTACGTATTCGGGTACGTGAAACCTAGTTTATTAGCTTTACTGTATTTAAAGCAAAATACAAGTGTCTCTTCTAACCCTTGGAATGGCTTTACTACAGAGAATATGTTAAATGTGTGAGATTATCTATTCTATTTTGGAGACCGG
>PAZF01000024.1 GCA_002715505.1 Candidatus Pelagibacterales bacterium | reverse complement strand
TCACTGGAGCCGCGCAGATGGATGGGGCCATTTTAGTTGTTAATGCAGCTGACGGTCCAATGCCTCAAACAAGAGAGCACATTTTGTTAGCTAGACAAGTTGGTGTTCCAGCACTAGTTGTTTTTTTAAACAAAGTAGATCAGGTAGATGACCCCGAGCTTTTAGAGCTAGTAGAAATGGAAGTTAGAGAACTCTTGTCTAAGTATGAATTTCCTGGAGATGATATCCCCATTATTAAGGGTTCAGCTCTTAAAGCTTTAGAAGGAGATAGCTCAGATATTGGAGCTCCTGCAATTATGAAGCTTATGGAAGAGGTAGACAAGTATGTTCCTCAACCAGAAAGACCTGTAGACCAACCTTTTTTGATGCCTATTGAAGACGTATTTTCTATTTCTGGAAGGGGAACAGTTGTTACAGGTAGAGTGGAGTCAGGAGTAATAAATGTAAACGATGAAATTGAAATAATAGGAATTAAAGATACCACAAAAACAGTTTGTACTGGAGTAGAAATGTTTAGAAAGCTTTTAGACAGGGGAGAAGCCGGTGATAACATAGGAGCTTTATTAAGAGGTATCAATAGAGAAGATGTTGAGAGAGGGCAAGTTCTAGCTAAGCCTGGATCTATAAAACCTCATACTAAGTTTAAAGCAGAAACTTATGTTCTTACAAAAGAAGAAGGTGGAAGACACACCCCTTTCTTTGGAAATTATAGACCACAGTTTTATTTTAGAACAACAGATGTTACAGGAACAGTAGAACTTCCTAGTGGAACAGAAATGGTAATGCCAGGTGATAATATTGGACTTACTGTTAATCTAATTTCTCCTATTGCAATGACAAAAGGTCTTAAGTTTGCAATTAGAGAAGGAGGAAAAACAGTGGGCGCCGGCGTTGTATCAGAGATTATTGAATAGAAGCAGGAATATTTAAGTGGCAGAGCATCAAAATATAAGGATAAGACTAAAAGCTTTTGATCATAGAGTTTTAGATAATTCAACTCACGAAATAGTGAACACTGCTAAGAGGACTGGTGCTGATGTTAAAGGACCGATCCCTCTTCCTACTAAGATTGAGAGATTCACTGTTAATAGATCACCTCATGTTGATAAAAAATCTAGGGAGCAATTTGAAATTAGAACTTATAAAAGAGTTTTAGACATAGTTTCTCCTACACCTCAAACAGTTGATGCTTTGATGAAGTTAGATTTGGCTGCCGGAGTAGATGTGGAGATTAAGTTATGAGAACGGGATTAATTGCAAAAAAAGTGGGCATGACCCGTGTCTTTGATAATAATAGAAAGCATAATAGTGTTACAGTTCTAGAAATTCCAAGTGCTAAAGTCTTAAAACTTAGAAAAGTTGAAAAAGATGGGTACAACGCTTTAGTTATTGGGTTTGATAAGATATCCTCTTCCAAATTAAATAAGCCTGAAAAGAGCTTTTTTGCAAAACTAAAAACTGAACCTGCTAGAAAAATAAAAGAGTTTAGAGTTACAGAAGATAGTTTAGTTGAGAGCGGTACTAAAATAGATGTATCACATTTTGTTGTAGGACAATTTGTTGATGTAAAAGCAACTTCAATCGGAAAAGGATTTGCTGGAGGAATGAAAAGGCATAATTTTTCTGGATTGAGAGCTAGTCATGGAGTATCAATATCGCATAGAAGTCATGGATCAACAGGTAACAGTCAAGATCCTGGAAAAGTTTGGAAGGGAAAAAAAATGGCTGGTCAATTAGGTAATAAGACCGTTTCTATACAAAACTTGGAAGTTGTATCTATAGATGAAGAAAGAGGATTACTTTTAGTAAAAGGGGGAGTTCCAGGCTCTATAGGAGGATGGGTTTCAATCACAGATGCTAAGAAAAAAATATTACCTCCCAATGCCCCTTTCCCTGCAGGATATAAAGAAAACAAAATTGATATTGAAATAAGTGAAAAAAATAAAGAGACAAAAAATCAGGATGACGTAGATAAAGAAACAAATCCAAAAACTAATGCCAATGTTAAAGCTGCTTCAACAGAACCATCAAAAGATGAAAGTTCCAAAGAAGATGATCAAGAAAAAAATAAATTAGATCAAAATGACAAGTAAAACAAAAATAAAAGTTATAAATTTAGATAACAAAGTAATTGAAGATATAGCGTTATCAGAAAAAGTTTTTAACTGCAAAGAAAACAAAGCTATTATAGCTAAACTAGTAAATTGGCAACTAGCTAATAGGCGCCAAGGAACTCATAAAGTTAAAGAGCGTGGAGAAATAGTCGGTTCTACAGCTAAAATTTACAAACAAAAAGGAATGGGACGAGCAAGGCATGGATCAAAAAAAGTTGTACAGTTTAAAGGTGGAGGTGTAGTTCACGGACCTAATCCTAGAAGTCACGATTATAAATTAAACACAAAACTTAAAAAAAGTGCTATTAGATCTCTGTTGTCTGCTAAGTTAAAAGAGGGTAATTTAAAAGTTGTAGATAAATTAGAATTAAAAAGTATTAAAACAAAAGACTTAAATTCTAAAATAAAAAAGCTGGGAATCGAATCTGCAATATTCTTAGAGGCAGATAAGATTAATAAAAATTTTGCCTTATCTTTGAGAAATATTAAAAATATTGATCTTATTTCTTCCAAAGGAATTAATGCGCCATTAATTTTAAAACGGAAAACCTTAGTTCTTTCTAAAGAAGCTTTAACTCATGTAGAGGAAACTTATAAATAAAATGAAAAATATATATGAAATAATTAAGTTTCCAGTTGTTACAGAAAAATCAACTAAGGCTTCAGAAAATAATCAATTTGTATTTAAAGTAGAAATAAATTCATCTAAGGATGAAATTAAGAATGCAATAGAAAAAGTATTTAAGGTAAAAGTTAAGGCTGTAAATACTATTAAAGTGAAAGGGAAAAGAAAAATATTTAAAGGAACTAAAGGTAAGAGAATAGATTATAAAAAGGCTGTTATAACCCTCTTAAAAGGAGAAACTTTAGATTACAGCGGAGGAGTAAATTAAATGGCTTTAAAAAATTTTAACCCTACCACTCCTTCTAGGAGATCCCTAGTGCTAGTTGATAGATCGGATCTCCATAAAGGTAGTCCAGTAAAAAAGCTTACAAAGGGCTTAAGTAAAACTGGTGGCAGAAATAATAAAGGCAGAACAACTATGTGGTGGAAGGGCGGAGGTCATAAAAGAAGCTATAGAATTGTAGACTTTAAAAGAAAATATGATGACAAAAAAGCTGAAGTAATCAGGCTTGAATATGACCCTAACAGAACATGCCATATTGCATTAATAAAATATGAGGATGGTCAACTAAGTTATATTATAGCACCTCAAAAACTAAAAATATCTGATACAGTTATTTCTGGTAATGAAGTGGATATTAAACCTGGAAATTGTCTACCAATGAGAAATATTCCTCCTGGAACTCTTTTGCACAATGTGGAGTTGAAACCAGGAAAAGGAGGGCAGATTGCTAGATCAGCAGGATCTTCAGTTCAATTAGTAGGAAAAGATCGAAATAATGCTATGTTAAAAATGGTATCTGGAGAACAAAGACTGGTTCCTTTAAATTGTAGAGCTACAATAGGAGTTGTCTCTAATCCTGATCACCAAAACTCTAAATCAGGAAAAGCTGGCAGAAGTAGATGGTTAGGAAAGAGACCTCATGTACGAGGCGTAGTAATGAATCCAGTAGACCACCCACATGGAGGCGGAGAAGGAAAAACATCAGGAGGAAGAAACCCTGTTACACCTTGGGGCGTACCAACTAAAGGAAAGAGAACTAGAAACAATAAAAGAACGGACAAGTTTATTTTAAAGAGAAGGAATAGCAGGTAAGTATGGCGAGATCAGTTTGGAAAGGTCCTTTTGTAGATGGTCACTTGATAAAAAAAGTACAAGAGCATCTTAAAGAAAATAAAACCAGGCCAATCAAAACATGGTCAAGGAGATCTACGATACTTCCTCAATTTGTGGGAATAACATTTAATGTTTACAATGGAAAAAAATTTATACCTGTATTAGTTTCAGAGGAAATGGTTGGACAAAAATTAGGAGAATATTCTCCAACCAGAACATATTACGGTCATACTGCTGATAAAAAGGTAAAAAAATAATTAGGAATTAGTGATGGAAATTACAAAAGCTACAGCAAAAGCAACAAATTTAAGAATAAGTCCACAAAAATTGAATTTAGTTGCAAAATCTATAAGAGGTAAGGAAATAAAAAAAGCAATTGATAACCTTACTTTTTCTAGAAAAAGAATAGCTAAGGATGTGTTAAAAGTACTAAATTCTGCAATTGCAAATGCTGAAAATAACTACTCATTAGACATTGACAGGCTGATAGTTGATGAAGCGTTTGTTGGAAAAGCTGTGGTTATGAAGAGATTAAGGGCTAGAGCCAGAGGAAGAGCAGCAAGAATCTTAAAACCCTTTAGTAAGTTAACAATAACTCTAAAACAAGTTGGGGAGAAATAGTTATGGGTCAGAAAGTTAATCCTATAGTTTTAAGGCTGAGTGTTAATAAGGATTGGAGTTCTAAGTGGTATGCCAAAGGAAAAGAGTATGCTAACTTATTACATGAAGATTTAAAAATAAAAGGCTATATACGTAAAACATTAAAACAAGCTGCTGTAAGTAAAGTTATAGTAGAACGACCTGCTAAAAAAGCAATTATTACTATACATACCGCGAGACCAGGTGTAGTTATTGGGAAAAAAGGTAGCGACATAGAAAGAATTAAGCAGCAAATGGCAAAAATTACCAGTGGTGAAGTTCAGCTTAATATTGTAGAGGTTAGAAAGCCTGAATTGGATGCGCAACTAATTGCAGACAATATAGCGGAGCAATTAGAAAGAAGAGCATCATTTAGAAGAACAATGAAAAGAGCTATTCAATCAGCATTGAGGCTAGGTGCCGAAGGTATAAAAATAGTATCAGGAGGAAGATTGGGAGGTGCTGAAATTGCAAGAATAGAATGGTATAGAGAGGGAAGAGTTCCGTTACATTCTTTAAGAGCCGATATTGATTATGGAGTTTCAACTTCACATACTGCATATGGCACTATAGGTGTAAAAGTTTGGGTTTATAAAGGTGAGAAATCAAACGATGATAAAAAAGAATCTGATAATATTAATTCTACAGTCAATAAAGTAAAAGGTGATTAATAGATATGCTGTTTCCTAAAAGAACAAAATATAGAAAAGCGCATAAAGGCAGAATACATGGAAAGGCCAAAGGAGGTTTTGCGCTCAACTTTGGAGCATTTGGCTTAAAAGCCTTACAGCCTGAAAGATTAACAGCTAGACAAATAGAAGCTGCAAGAAGAGCAATAACTAGACATATAAAACGACAAGGAAGGGTTTGGATAAGAATTTTTCCTGATTTACCTGTCTCCCAGAAGCCAGCAGAAGTTAGAATGGGAAAAGGAAAAGGAACTCCTGAATATTGGGCATGTAGGGTTAAGCCAGGAAGAATTTTATTTGAATTGGATGGAGTTAGTGAGGATTTAGCTAAAAGAGCTTTCGAGCTAGGTGCTGCAAAGCTACCTATACAAACTAAATTTATTACAAGAGGTATAAGATTATAGTATGCCTAAAACTGATTTAAAGTCTAAGACTCCTGATGAACTAGAAACGCTTCTTTCAAATTACAAAAAAGAGGGTATGAACTTAAGATTCCAAAAGTCTATGGGGCAATTAGAAAAGCCTTCCAGAATAAAATTTGTTAGAAAAGAAATTGCAAGGATTAAAACCTTATTAAATATACAGGAGAAAAAAACAAATGCCTAAAAGAGTTTTAAACGGAATAGTTTGTAGTTCTAGTAATAATAAAACTATTGTTGTAAAAGTAGAAAGATTACTTAAACATCCTATTTATAAAAAGTATGTAAAGAAATATAAAAAATATCATGCGCATGATGAAGGAAATACTTTAAAAGTTGGCGATAAAGTTTCTATTCAAGAAACCAAGCCAATATCTAAATTGAAAACATGGGTAGTAATTTAATATTAGGAAAATAATATGATAATCAACGAGACAAATTTAGAAGTAGCAGATAATTCAGGAGCAAGAAGAGTACAGTGTATAAAAGTTATAGGAGGATCTAAAAGAAGATTTGCAAGTGTGGGTGATGTAATAATAGTATCTATAAAAGAAGCAATTCCAAAAGGTAAAGTAAATAAGGGAGATGTTCATCACGCAGTAATAGTAAGAACTGCGAAAGAGATAAGAAGAAATGATGGTAGTGCAATAAGATTTGATAAAAATGCTGCTGTTCTAATAAATAAACAACAAGAGCCTATAGGAACAAGAATCTTTGGCCCTGTTACCAGAGAATTAAGAGCTAAAAAGTTTATGAAAATAATATCTTTGGCCCCGGAGGTTTTATAATGGGGTTAAAGATTAAAAAAGGAGATAAAGTAATTGTAATTGCAGGGAAAAATAAAGGTGCTATAGGAGAAGTACTTAAGGTTTTTCCAGAAAAAAATAAAGCGATGGTAAGAGGAGTTAATATGGTTAAAAGACATACAAAGCCTACACAAAATGATCCAGGAGGAATAAAAGAGAAAGAAAGCCTCATAAATATTTCTAATATAGGATTCTTAAATGAAGAAAAGAATAAACCAACTAGAATTGGATTTAAATTCCTGGAAGATGGAAGAAAAGTTCGTTACAGCAAGCTAACTGGAGAGGTTATAGATAAGTAATGGCTAGATTGAAAGAATTATATGAAAAAGAGATAAAGGCTTCTTTAAAGGAAACCTTGCAAATTAAAAATGATATGGCTGTTCCAAAACTTGAGAAGATCACCATCAATATGGGAGTAGGAAAAGCCTCTCAAGAAAAGGGTAAAATTGATGGCGCATTAAGTGACATGAAATTAATTTCTGGGCAGTTACCAATTGTAACTAAAGCTAGAAAGTCAGTAGCAGGTTTCAAGTTAAGAGAAGGCTCTAATGTAGGAGTAAAAGTTACTCTTAGAAGAAATAGAATGTATGAATTTCTAGATAGATTAGTTAATATTGCCTTGCCTAGAGTAAGAGATTTTAGAGGGCTATCAAAAAATAGCTTTGACGGTAATGGAAACTTTTCTCTAGGTTTGAAAGAGCAAATTGTATTTCCAGAAATTGATTATGACAATTTAGATGAGCTAAGAGGGATGGATATTACAATTGTTACTTCAGCAAAAAATGATAAACAGGGTTTAGAGTTATTAAAAAAATTTAATTTACCAATTAACAATTAAAGGAGAGTATTTTGGCAAAAAAAAGTGCTATTGAAAAAAATAAATCTAGAATTAAAAAAGTAGAGAAATTTGTTGAGAAAAGAAAGCAGCTTAAAGCTATTATAATGAACAAAAAAACAAGTTCAGAGGACAGATTTCAAGCTGTTATAAAATTAGCAGCTCTTCCTAAAAATGGATGTTCAGTAAGAATTAGAAATAGGTGCGAGCTTTCTGGAAGACCAAGAGGTTTTTATAGAAGAGTAAAATTGTCTAGAATAGCTTTAAGAGAATTGGCTGCTTCTGGACAGATACCAGGTATGATCAAAGCAAGTTGGTAAGGAATAAAAAATGACAATGACAGACCCAATAAGTGATTTACTAAGTAGAATAAGAAATGGACAGCAGGTAAAAAAATCTTCTATCGAATGTCCATCTTCAAAGATCAAATTAGCTATATTAAAAGTCATGAAAGATGAAGGCTATATTAGAGATTATTCTTTAACTGAAGATATAAAAGGAAAAAAAATTGAGATATCTTTAAAATATTTTCACGGAGAGCCTGTAATTAAAGAAATAGTAAGGATTTCTAAGCCAGGATTAAGAGTTTATTCGTCTGTAAAAAATATGCCAGTTTACAAAAATAATATGGGGGTTTCCATAATATCTACATCCAAGGGTGTAATGACAAATATTAAAGCAAAGGAAATCAATATTGGAGGAGAAGTTTTATGCAGGGTTTATTAAAAAATGTCTAGAGTAGGAAAAAAGCCAGTAGAATTACCTGATGGTATTGAGGCAAATATTGTTGCCAATGAAATCACTATAAAAGGAAAAAAAGGAGAACTAAATGCAAGTTTTCCAGAATCTGTAAAGCTACAGAAAGACCAAGGGAAGATTATTGTTGTTCCATTAAACGAAACAAAAGGTGCAAAATCTACTTGGGGTATGGCAAGAACCTTGATAAATAATATGGTTATGGGTGTAACGGAGGGCTATACCAGAAACTTAGAAATTAATGGAGTAGGATACAGAGCTTCAATAGAAGGAAATATATTAACTTTACAATTAGGATACAGCCATGATATAAAATTGGCTATTCCTGAAGATTTGGATGTAAAATGTGTAAAACCAACTGAAATATCGGTTAATGGAATTAGTAAACAAAAGGTTGGGCAATTTGCATCTGAAATACGTAAGCTTAGAAAGCCTGAACCATACAAGGGAAAAGGAATTAAATATCGAGAAGAGTTTATAAGAAGAAAAGAAGGTAAGAAAAAGTAAATGAGCGCTAAAAGTAGAGTATTATTTAATAAAAGAAAGGCTAGAAATAGGTTTAGTATTAGAGCCAAAGCAACTAGTGATTTGAGGCTTACAGTATTTAGGAGTAATACCAATTTTTATTGTCAAATTATTAATGATCAAAAAGGAGTTACGTTATTGTCAGTCTCTAGTTTAGATAAAAACCTCAAGAAAGAGATTAAAAAAAATGCGGGCAATAAGATTGCTGCAGAAATAGTAGGGCTAGAAGTAGCTAAAAGAGCTAGCAAGGAGGGGATTAAAAAAGTTTTTTTTGATAGAGGAGGTTATCTTTATCACGGAAGAGTAAAAGCATTTGCAGATGCTGCTAGAAAAGAAGGTTTAAAATTTTAGGTATAAAATAAATGGAAAAAGAAGCAAAAAATATTGATGGTAATGAATTAACTGAAAAATTAGTGAGCATTAATAGGGTAGCTAAAGTTGTCAAAGGAGGAAGAAGGTTTGGTTTTGCTGCATTAGTTGTAGTAGGAGATACTAAGGGAAGAGTAGGATTTGGAACTGGCAAAGCTAAGGAAGTTCCAGAGGCTATTAAAAAAGCCACGGAGAAGGCAAAAATTAAAATGTTAAGAATTCCTCTCAAGGAAGGGCGCACAATCCATCATGATATAAAAGGAAGACATGGCGCATCAAAAGTTATATTAAGAACAGCTCCTCCAGGTACTGGAATTATTGCAGGAGGACCAATGAGAGCTGTATTTGAAACCCTGGGTGTTCAAGATGTAGTTTCTAAATCTGTAGGTAGCTCTAGTCCATACAATATGGTAAGAGCAACTTTTGAAGGTCTAAAAAATATTCAATCTCCTAGAAATATTGCTTCTAGAAGAGGATTAAAGGTTAGCAGTATTTTTGGAAAAAAAAGTAAAACAGATAAAGAAGATATTAATTTGACTAAGGATAAAAAGAAAGTTAAGGAAGTAGTTAGTGAATAAAGATAAAAAAACTATAATAGTTACTCAGATTGCCAGCCCTATCGGAAGACAAAGTTACCAAAAAAGGTGTTTAGTAGGTTTAGGGCTAAATAAAATAAATCGCACAAAAGTACTTTCTTATAGTGAGAGCATTTTTGGTATGGTAAAAAAAGTTAAACATTTAGTAAAATATGAAATAAAATAACTTATGTTAAAGTTAAATAATATAGTTGATAAAGGGTCTATAAAAAAGCCAAAAAGAGTAGGTAGAGGAATAGGATCTGGTAAAGGAAAAACATCAGGTGCTGGCCACAAAGGTCAAAAATCTAGGTCTGGAGTTTCAATAAAGGGTTTTGAAGGCGGTCAAATGCCTTTACACAGAAGATTGCCAAAAAGAGGTTTTAAGAATCCATTTAGACGAGAATTTTCTATAGTAAATTTTGCAGACATTGATAAAGCTATTGTTAATAAAAAAATTAATCCAACCAAAGAAATTTCTCAAAATGAATTAATAAAAGCCGGACTAATTAGAAAAAAAAACTTAGGAGTGAAGTTGTTAGCTAATGGGAAATTAACACAAAAAATAACTATTAAAGTAAACAAGGCTAGCAAACAGGCAAAAGAACAACTCTCTAAAATTAATGGTATTTTAATATTGGAAGATAAAAAAGAAAAAGACTCTGCTATAAAACAAGAGCCTAAAAAGAAAGAGAAATAAACATGCCTTCAGCTGCAGAACAACTCGCATCTTCTGTAAACTTTGGTGCCCTTGCAAAAGCTACAGAATTAAAAAATAGAATAATTTTTACCTTGTTAGCTTTAGTCGTTTATAGACTGGGAACATATATTCCTTTACCAGGTGTAAACCCTGGAGCATTAGATGACATATTTAATCAAAATACAGGTGGAATATTTGGTATGTTTGACATGTTTGCAGGGGGCGCTTTAAGTAGGATGTCAATATTTGCTTTAAACATTATGCCTTATATCTCGGCTTCTATAATTATACAATTGATGTCATCTACTTCTACTCATTTAGCGCAATTAAAAAAAGACGGTGAAAGTGGAAGGCAAAAAATAACTCAATATACTAGGTATGGAACAGTTTTCTTAGCCAGTATTCAAGCATTAGGGATAGCATCTGGATTAGAGGGAATGACAAACTCTCAAGGACCGGCTATAGATAATCCAGGTCTATTTTTTAAAATTACTACTGTAATAACTCTCACAGGAGCAACGGTATTTTTAATGTGGTTAGGAGAACAAATTACTGCTAGAGGAATAGGAAATGGTATTTCGTTGATAATTATGGCAGGAATTGTTGCAGAATTACCAGCGGCACTAATTTCAACATTAGAGTTGGGTAAAACAGGTGCTTTATCAGGTTTGCTCATAATATTTTTCTTAATGTTAGCAGTATTGGTAATAGGTTTTATTGTTTTTATGGAGAGAGGACAAAGAAGAATTATTATTCAGTATCCAAAAAGACAAGTGGGCATGAAAGTCATGCAAGGCCAATCAAGTCATTTACCTTTAAAAATAAATACTGCTGGAGTAATCCCTCCTATTTTTGCTTCTTCAATATTATTGCTACCTGTAACAGCACTTAGTATTAATGCTGGTAATGGTCCAGATTGGCTTTTAGGAATAACGTCTATGTTGGGTAGAGGGCAGCCTCTTTATATGTTATTATATGTATCGGCAATTGTATTTTTCGCATTCTTTTATACTAGCGTAGTATTCAATGCTAAAGATACTGCTGACAATATTAAAAATAATGGTGGTTTTGTCCCAGGAATAAGACCAGGAGATGCTACCGCTGAATATATTGATTTTATACTTACAAGATTAACAGTAATTGGCTCAATTTATTTAAGTGCAGTTTGTCTGTTACCAGAACTACTAATTTCAAGATACGCTGTCCCATTTTATTTAGGAGGAACTAGCTTGCTCATTGTAGTAACTGTTACTATGGACACTGTTGCACAGGTTCATTCACATTTGATAGCTCACCAGTACGAAGGCTTAATTAAAAAGGCGAAACTAAGAGGTAGAATTTAGTGAATATTATATTATTTGGACCGCCAGGAAGTGGAAAAGGAACACAGGCCGTAAATATTTGCGAAAATTTAAGGGTTCCTCATTTATCAACAGGAGATATGCTAAGGGAGGCAGTTGCATCTGGATCTGATATTGGAAAAAAAGCTAAAGAAATTATGGAAAATGGCGGATTAGTATCTGATGAAATTGTTTTATCTATTGTGAAGCAAAGGTTAGCCTCAAAAGACTGCGAAAGTGGTTTTATACTAGACGGGTTTCCTAGAACTATCAATCAAGCAAAAGGATTAGACTCATTGTTAGAAGAAAGTCAGAAAATTGAATACGTTTTAAGAATTAAAGTTGATGAAGAGGATATTATAAAAAGATTAATTGATAGAGGGAGATCTGACGATAAGCCAGAAATAATAAAAAATAGATTTAAATCTTACAATTCTCAGACCCAACCATTAATTCCGTTCTATGAAGAAAGAGAAATACTATTTAATATAAATGGTATGCAAGAGATAGAAAAAGTATTTGAAGATATTAAAAAAGTAATAGGTATATAATGTTAGTTGACTTGATTAAAACCTTTACTATAATAGAGCTTTTTAAAAGAAAATTTCATTTAGGAGAATAAGTTGGCGAGGATATCTGGCGTAAATATACCTAGTGGGAAAAGAATTGAAGTTGCTTTAACGTATGTATACGGTATTGGTGCAACAAGAGCAAAAAAAATATGCAAGGATGCATCACTTGAACCTAATAAAAGAGTAAATAGTCTCACTGAAGAAGAACTAACTAGAATAAGAGACGTAGTTGATAAAAATTACACCGTAGAAGGTGATTTGAGAAGAGAGATTACTGTTAATTTAAAAAGACTTATAGATCTAGGATGCTACAGGGGATTAAGGCATAGAAAAGGTTTACCTGTTAGGGGGCAAAGAACAAATACTAATGCTAGAACTAGAAAAGGCAAATCAGCTCCCGTAGCAGGAAAAAAGAAAGCTTAATAAAATGGCGGAAACAAAAAAGAAAAAAGCAAAAAAAAATATTCCTGTAGGAGTAGCGCATGTAAATGCGACTTTTAATAACACTATTATAACAATTACGGATCCAAAGGGTAATACTATTTCTTGGTCATCCGCTGGATCAGAGGGTTTTAAAGGATCAAGAAAATCTACTCCTTTTGCAGCTCAGTTAGCTGCTGAAAATGCAGGAAAGAAAGCACAGGAAAATGGAGTTAAAACAATTGAAATTCAAGTTAGAGGTCCTGGAGCTGGGAGAGAGTCAGCTCTAAGAGCACTTCAAGCGACAGGTTTTATAATTACATCTATTAAAGATGTTACTCCTATCCCACATAATGGATGCAGGCCTCCTAAAAGGAGAAGAGTATAAGAATTAAAAATATCATTAACTAACTAATATTATAAGGAAAATAAAGTGCTACAAAAAAACTGGCAAGAACTGATTAAACCATCAAAAATTGAATTTACCCCCGGCAATGATAAGTTAAGAGACGCTACTCTGGTAGTAGAACCACTTGAAAGAGGTTTTGGGCAAACCCTAGGAAATGCACTTAGAAGAGTATTATTATCCTCAATTAGAGGAGCTGCAGTTACAGCAGTAAAGTTTGATCAGGTGCTTCATGAGTTTTCTTCTATACCTGGCGTAGCTGAGGATGTGGTAGAAATTACTCTAAATGTAAAACAGCTAGCTGTAAAAATACATGAAGGAGGAACAAAAAAACTTAATTTATCTGTAAAGGGACCTTGTCAAGTTACAGCCTCAATGATAGAACCTTTAGCTAATGTTGAAATATTAAATCCTGATTTAATCATTTGTAATATAAATAAAAATGTTGAATTTAAAATGACTCTTACTGTAGAAGAGGGTAAAGGGTATGTTCCATCATCACTAACCACCACAAAAGATAATCCTATAGGCCTTATTCCTGTTGACGCAATTTTTAGCCCTATTAGAAATGTTGCTTATAAGGTAGAAAATACAAGAGTAGGACAAGCTACTGATTATGATAAACTTACAATGGAAATTAAAACAAATGGAACAATCATTCCTGAAGATGCTGTAGCCTTGGCAGGTAGAATTATTTCCGATCAAGCTTCTTATTTTGTAAACTTTGAAGAAGAAGAGGAAGTAAAAGAAGTTGAAACAGAATCTGAACCAAAGCTAAATCCAAACCTTCTTAGAAAGGTTGATGAACTAGAGCTGTCTGTTAGATCAGCTAACTGTTTAAAGAATGATAATATTCTTTATATTGGAGATTTAGTTTTAAAAACAGAAAATGAAATGTTAAGAACTCCAAATTTTGGAAGAAAATCCTTAAACGAAATAAGGGAGGTTCTTTCTGAAATGGGATTAGGTTTAGGTATGCATATAGAAAACTGGCCTCCGGAAAACATTGAAAGTTTAGCTAAACAAATAGAAGAACCTTACTAAACTAGGAGTTATTATGAGACATAAAATTAGTGGAAGAAAATTAAACAGAAGTAGTGCTCATAGAAAGGCATTATTTAAGAATTTAGCAGCGGCCTTAATAAAATATGAACAAATCACAACTACGCTTCCAAAAGCAAAAGACTTGAGGCCTGTAATAGAAAAAATGATAACAATAGGAAAAAAAGGAACTCTTCATGCTAGAAGACAGCTTATTTCAAAATTACCTAAATCCGCGGACCTTAATAAAATTATGACTGAACTTCCTGAAAGATATAAAGAAAGAAATGGAGGTTATACTAGAATAATCAAAAAGGGTTATAGATACGGGGACTCAGCTCCTATGGCTATAATTGAATTTATAGACAGAAATGAACAGGCTAAATCGGGAAATCCCGTAGTTGGCGAAGAAAAGACTAAAGAGGTAATACAGCAAAATAAATAATTGCTGTTTTTATATTTTATTTTAAAGCTGCTTATAAGCTTTTCTTAAAGGCTTTTAATATAATATGATTAACTTTAAATTCATAGTCGCAAGTACTGATGATCAAGATTTAAGATTAGATAAATTTATAAAAAAATACTTTTCTGATATTCCTTATTCAATAATCCAAAAGAAAATTAGGTTAGGAAAATTTAAGGTAAATAGTAAGAAAAAAAGTCCTAGTTATAAAGTCATCTATCTAGATAAGATTTACTATGTGGATAATATAGTTTTAGTTGAAAATAAAAAAAATAAATCATACGTTTCAGAAAAAATAAAAACTTTAATAAAAAAATCAATAATATATGAAGACAACTATATTTTAATATTAAATAAGCCTTACGGAATTCCAGTTCAAGGAGGAAGTAAAGTTAATTTAAGTATTGATGATATACTTCCTTTTTTAGTTTCTAAAAAAATTACACCTAGACTGACCCATAGAATAGACAAAAATACTACTGGCATATTAATTATCGCTAAGTCAAAAGAAGCAGCAAAAAGCATTACAAAATTATTTAAAGAAGATAAAATTGAAAAAATTTATTGGACAATAACAATTGGTATACCTAAAAATAAAGAAGGAGTTATAAAAGCACCAATATCTAAAACTCGTATCAATGGAATTGAAAAAATGAAAGTAGATGAAACTCTAGAGAAGGAGGCAATAACATATTATAAAATACTAGATACTAGTAAAGATTTATCATTAATTGAGGTAACACCAAAAACTGGAAGGACTCATCAAATCAGGGTTCACCTTTTGTCAAAAGGAATTTCTGTTTTAGGAGATAATAAATATAGACTTCAAAAAATAAAACAAGATAAATTTGAGAGACATGATTATAGAATGCATTTACATGCTAAAAATATCAAATTTAAATTAAATAATAAGATTTATTCCATTAATGCTGCTCTTCCCCAGCATTTTCAAAAAACATTAAGAGAAAACAAACTAAAATTTATTAAAAAAAATGATAATTGAGCTAGAAAAGAAAAAAACAAATTACTATTTTTTTTTAAATAACAAAATTTTTAAAACTCCCATAGGGAACGAAATCTATATTGAGTCATACAAAGTAGCAATAAAACTATTAAAATATTTAGATCTTTGCCTTAATAAAAATAATAAAGAAAGAAGTTTTTTTTTAGAAATTTTATATTTTAACTATGACTTAAATAAAGAAAATAAAAAAAATTTTATTAAAAAGACTATAAATTATTTAAATACGGATTTATTATTCTACAGGGCTGATAAAAATACTGAGTTAGAAAAAATTCAAAAAAAAAAATGGGATCCTTTATTATTTTTTTTGGAGGATAAATATAAGTTATTTTTTAAAGTTACAAATACTATAATGCCAATTTACCAAAAAAGTGAAAATTTTTTGAAACTACTAAAAATTTTAGAAGAATTAGATAATTCCCAGTTTTCCACATACTATTTTATTACTAACTTTTCAAATTCCAATATAATTGCTTTAAATTTTATTACAAACAATATAAAATCAAATCTTGCTTGGGAGTGTATAAGTATAGAAGATACTTACAGTCTTAAAAAATGGGGTGATGATGAAGAGGCAAGAAAAAAATTACAGGAAAAGAGAAAATACTTTGATGAGATAGCAAGGTTTTATTTACTATTCAATAACCAAGAGAACAATAATGACAGAGATAAATAAAAAGTTAACAAATTTGTTATCTAAAGCACAAAAAGGAGGGGGCAATCAGCGAGTAATTGCTCAATACAAAAAAGGCAAACTAACTGCTCGAGAAAGAATAAATATATTATTAGATGACAACTCCTTTGAAGAAATAGGAATGTTAGTAAAAAGTAAGAGAGTGGAAGTAGGAAATATCGATAAAAATATTTATGGAGATGGAGTTGTAACTGGATACGGAACTATAAATGGAAATAATGTAATGGTCTATAGCCAAGATTTTACAGTATATGGTGGATCGTTAGGGGAAGAGCATGCTAATAAGATATGCAGAATTATGGATATGGCGATTAAAAATGGTATGCCTATAATAGGATTAAATGACTCTGGAGGGGCAAGAATACAAGAAGGAGTGTCTTCTCTAGGAGGATATGCAGAAGTTTTTCAAAGAAATGTTTTAGCTTCTGGAGTAATACCCCAAATTTCTGCTATTTTAGGTCCGTGTGCCGGTGGAGCAGTATATTCTCCAGCAATCACAGACTTTATATTCATGTCAGATAGATCTTCTTATATGTTTGTGACAGGTCCTGAGGTGGTTAAAACGGTCACTCATGAAGAAGTTAATTCTGAATATTTGGGAGGAGCTAGTACTCATGCAAAAAAATCAGGAGTTGCTGATTTTGTTTTTGATAATGAAATTATAGTATTACAACAAATTAGAAGATTAATAGATTTTTTACCTAATTCTAATCAGTCAAAATTTAAAATAAAAAAAAGCGATGTAGTCTTTAATAAAACTATCCCCTCTTTAAATAGCTTAGTTCCTAGGGATAAAAGCAAACCATATGACATGAGAGATTTAGTTTTAAAATTAGCAGATAGCGAAGATTTTTTTGAAGTACAAAAAGATTATGCCTCGAATATTATAATTGGATTTTTGAGGATAGATGGTTACACTGTAGGCTTAGTAGGAAATCAACCTATTAATTTAGCCGGATGTTTAGATATTAATTCTTCCAGAAAAGCAGCAAGATTTGTAAGATTTTGTGATTGTTTTAATATCCCTATTTTAACACTAGTTGATGTTCCAGGATTTTTGCCTGGCACAGATCAAGAATTTAACGGAATTATTAAACACGGAGCTAAACTCCTATTTGCGTATGCAGAAGCTACTGTTCCTAAAGTAACAGTAATTACAAGAAAAGCTTATGGAGGTGCTTATGATGTAATGTCCTCAAAACATCTTAGAGGAGATATTAACTATGCTTGGCCTACTGCTGAAATTGCTGTAATGGGAGCTGAGGGAGCTGCAAAAATAATTTTCAAAAAAGTTAAAGAAAATCATTTAAAAGATAAAATAGATAACTATGAAAAAAACTTTTCTAATCCATATGTTGCTGCTTCAAGAGGATATATCGACGAGGTAATATTGCCCAGTAAAACTAGATTAAAAGTTTCAAATGCTTTTAGAGTTTTAAGGGAAAAAAAGCTTAAAAACCCTTGGAAGAAACACGATAACATACCGTTATAAAAATTATGAAGAAAAAAATTAAAAAAATACTAATTGGAAACAGAGGAGAAATAGCAGTAAGAATAGCTAAAACCTGTAAAAAACTTAATATAAAAACTGTCGGAATTTTCTCAAAAGAAGATGAAAGTTCCTATCATTTAGATGGTATGGATGAAAAAGTATTTTTGAGCAATGATCCTTTAAATGAAAGCTATTTAAATATTAAAAAAATAATTCAAATATGTAAAAAAATGAATGTAGATGCAGTACATCCAGGATATGGATTTCTATCTGAAAACTATTTATTTTCTAAGGAATTGTCTAAAAACAATATAATATTTATAGGACCGCCAGCTAATGCAGTAAAAGAAATGGGTGATAAAATATCTTCAAAAAAAATAGCATTAAAAGCTAAAGTTAATTGTATACCGGGTATAAATAAAGAAATTAGGAGCTTAGAGGAAGCTTCTAAAGTATCAAATAATATAGGCTTTCCTGTAATGATAAAAGCATCCGCAGGAGGTGGTGGAAAAGGAATGCGTATAGTGCGCAAGAAAAAAGATCTAAGCGAGCTATTAAAATCTGCCAAAAATGAAGCTAAAAATGCATTTGGGGATGATAGAGTTTTTATTGAAAAATACATAGAAAACCCCAGACATATTGAAATTCAAGTACTTGGTGACAAGTTTGGTAATATTATCTCTTTAGGAGAAAGAGAATGTTCTATACAAAGGAGACATCAAAAAATTATTGAGGAGGCTCCTAGCGCATTTTTAGATGAAGTTACAAGAAAAAAAATGGGAGACCAAGCTGTAAGTCTTGCAAAGCAAGTAAAATACTATTCTGCGGGAACAGTTGAGTTTGTAGTAGACAAGAATAAAAATTTTTATTTTTTAGAAATGAATACCAGACTTCAAGTTGAGCATCCTGTAACAGAAGAAGTAACAGGCGTGGACTTAGTAAAAGAAATGATTAAAATATCAGAAGGTAATAAGCTTTCATTGACTCAAGAAAATCTAAAAATACAAGGCTGGTCAATTGAAGCCAGATTGTGTTCTGAGGATCCTAAAAAAGATTTTCTACCATCAGCAGGAAAAATAAAAAAATTAGTCTTTCCCGAAAAAGTTAGAGTAGACAAAGGGTATATTGAGGGAGGAACAGTTTCTATATATTATGACTCATTAATAGCTAAAATTATAACCAAAGGAAGAAATAGAAAAGAGGCTATAAATAAAATGATTGAAGCGCTGCAGGTTATGAATATTGATGGTATTAAAACTAACCAAGATTTTTTAATTAATATTCTTCTTACTAAAGAGTTTTCTTTATCTAAAATAGATACCAATTTTATAGAAAAAAATTATAAATCGGGGTTTAAAGGAAAAACTGGTGATGTCAATATATTAGAAATTATGGCAATTACGGCTTTATCTAATAAATTAAAGTATTTGAAAGAAATTAATAATGATTTATCTAAAATTAGTAAAAATTGGACTCTAGTATTAGAGGACAAATTATTTAATTTTAAATTAAGTACTATTAATGACTCAGCGTTAGTTTTAATAAAAGATAATAAAAAATTTTATATAGAATTATTTGTGGATCCTTCTAGTTTAATTAACAAAATAAAAATTAATGATAATTTTTATAATTTAAGGATAACTCAAAATGAAAATTTATTTAAGGTTTTTTATAATGGATATATTTCAAAAATAAATATTTTTAGAAATATAGAATATAAAAGTTACACAAATCTTCCAAAAAATAAACTTGTAAGAGAAAATAATTATTTAGTTTCCCCTATGCCGGGAAAAGTTGTAGATGTACTAGTAAAGAAAAATTCCATTGTAAATTCTGGAGAAACATTAATTATTTTAGATGCAATGAAAATGGAAAATATACTTAAGTCTGACAGCAAGGTAAAAGTATTAGAAATTTTTGTGGATAAAGGGGAGGCTGTTTCAGCAGAACAGAACTTAATAAAACTTAAAGTAATTAAGTAAAAATTTGAGAGATATTTTTTACTAATATTTCATCTATTTGATTTATTGTAATATTACTTTTAATAGATGAAATAGATGTTACGTGTGAGTTTTTAATTCCACAAACATCAATTTTTTTGAAGTAGGATAAATCACAATTAATATTAATAGATATACCATGGTAAATAATACCTTTTGATACTCTCAATCCTAAGGATGCTATCTTTGCATCATTATTTTTTTGATCTTTTGTCCAAATTCCTATCAGTTTTTTTCTTTTAAATGCTTTGATATTTAAATCTTTCAAACTTTTAATTATAAAGTCTTCTAATTTGTATACAAATTCTCTTATATCATATTTTCTTTTTCTTATATTTATCATAAAATAAATTATTCTTTGACCAGGTCCATGCCATGTAGTTTTTCCTCCCCTTCCTGTATTATAAATAGGAGTATTTTTTATATGACTCTTTTCAATTTGATGCGCCCTTCCTGCTGTATAAAGCGAAGGATGCTCTAAAAACCATATAGCTTCATTTTTTTCTTCTTTAACTATTGAGTTGACTCTTTCTTCCATAAATTGCATAGCTATCTTATAATCGACTAAATAATCTGATATCATAAGATCAATAGATAAATTTTTTTTATTTATTATTTTCATAAAAAATATATTTTAAAAATATGTCTAATTTAAATACCAAAATAAATACAGTTAATAAAATTAATTCACTAGGAATTACATCTGAAATAGTAAACGATATTATAGCTTATGTAGACAACAATAAAAAAGAAAAAATTATTTCATTTTTAACAAAAAATCATCCAGCAGATGCAGCTGACCTTTTAGAAATGCTATCTGAAGATTATAGAAAAAAAGTGATATATATATTAGCAGAAAAATTTCCTGAAGAAATTTTACCTTCTATGAATGTTCCCATTCTTGTAAGTATTATTGAATATTTTAAACTGGCACATCTTATTAAAATGTTATCTATCTTAGATACTGATGATATTATATATGTTCTAGAAATCTGTGATGAAAATCTAAGGAAAAAAATATTATTAGGAATGCCTAATAATTTAAAGAAATTAATAAAAAAATCCTTAAATTATGCAGAAGACTCTGCTGGAAGAATTATGCAAACAGACTATGTTTCTGTACCTTTTAATTGGACAATAGGACAAGTAATCGACTATTTAAGAAGGTCAAAGGCTGTTCCAGATGAATTTTATGCTTTATTTGCAGTTGACTCTAGACATGTACCAGTTGGTACTGTTCCATTATATACTGCTATGAGAAAAAATAGAGAAGAAAAAATTTTTAATATCATGACTACAAATCCTAAAATTATAAGGGTTGGAGATACAAGACAAGATATTGCTTTTCTATTTGATCAATATGAATTAACTTCAGCTCCTGTAGTAGATCAAAGAGGTAGACTTGTTGGGATGATAACTATTGATGATGTAGTTGATTTGATTAGAGAGAAGGCAGACGAAGATATTCTTAAATTAGGTGGAGTCAGTGGAGAAGGAGATCTCTATTTAGCCGCTTTTAAGACTGCTAGAAGTAGATTTGGATGGCTAGGTATAAATCTTTTAACAGCTATTATGGCTTCAATTGCTATAGCTTTTTTTGAAACAACCCTAGAAAAATTAGTGTCTTTAGCAATTTTAATGCCTATAGTTGCATCCATGGGAGGAAATGCAGGAACACAAACATTAACAGTTGCAGTAAGAGCTATGGCTACGAGGGAACTTACATCTTCTAATTCTTTTCGCATTTTCGGAAAAGAAATCTTAGTAGGCCTATATAATGGATTATTTTTTGCACTTTTGATAGGTATAATTACTGGTTTATGGTTTGGTGACTATTTACTAGGGCTTATTATTGCTTTTGCAATGTTATTTAATTTGATTTTAGCTGGTACCTTTGGTGCAGCAATTCCAATAATTCTGTCCTATTTTAAGGTAGACCCTGCAGTAGCAGCTACTGTAATATTAACAACAATTACTGATATATTGGGGTTTGTTATTTTCTTAGGTTTAGCAAAATACTTGTTAATGTAATTAATATTATTATAATTTCTTTATGATACCAAATTTGCCTGAAAATTTTAATTTTAATCTTGGAGATGAAACAGATGCCTTACAAGAAAGCATAAGAGTTTTTTGTGATAAGGAGATATCTCCACTTGCCGAAAGTATTGATAAAAATAATGACTTTCCATCGCACCTATGGAAAAAATTGGGAGACATGGGACTTTTAGGAATAACAGTAGAAGAAAACTTTGGAGGGAGTGGTTTAGGCTACTTAGAACACATTATTGCTATGCAGGAAATAAGTAGAGCATCTGCCTCAGTAGGATTATCTTATGGAGCACATTCCAACCTATGTGTTAATCAGATTAGATTGAATGGCACAAAGAAACAAAAAGAAAAATTTTTACCCAAATTAATTAGCGGTGATCATGTGGGGGCACTAGCTATGAGCGAAGCAAGCTCGGGATCAGATGTAGTTAGTATGAAGCTAAAGGCAAGTAAGTCTGGAGACAAGTTTATATTAAATGGCTCAAAGATGTGGATTACCAATGCTCCTAATGCAAATATTTTTGTTGTTTATGCTAAAACTGAATCTAAAAACGACGAAAAAAACAATAATATTACTGCTTTTATTATTGAAAGGAATTCAAAAGGATTTTCGGTTTCCCCAAAATTAGATAAGTTAGGTATGAGAGGATCTAATACAGCTGAGCTAGTTTTTAATGATTGTGAAGTTCCATTAGAAAATATACTTGGCCAAACTAATCAAGGAACTAAAGTACTAATGAGCGGATTAGATTATGAAAGAGCAGTACTAAGTGGAGGTCCTTTAGGAATAATGTCGTCATGCTGGGATATTATTATTCCTTATATTTCAGAAAGAAAACAATTTGGCAGACCAGTAGGAACTTTTCAATTAATGCAAGGAAAAATTGCAGATATGTACACTACAATGAATGCTTGTAAGTCTTACAGTTATATGGTGGCAAAAGCTTGCGATAGTGGAAAAATTACCAGGGAAGATGCGGCGGGCGTTCTTTTATATTCTTCTGAGAAAGCTGTATGGATGGCTTTGGAAGCTATTCAATGTTTGGGTGGAAATGGATACATAAATGATTATCCAACTGGAAGGTTGCTTAGGGATGCAAAATTATATGATATAGGTGCAGGCACTAATGAAATAAGAAGAATGTTGATTGGAAGAGAAGTTTTTAAAAAATATAATTAGGTTATAGGAGGTATTAATGAAAGATGAAGATATAGTTATAGTAAGTGCAAGAAGAACACCTATTGGTAGTTTCCAAGGTGACTTGGCATCTTTGAAGGCAACAAAACTTGGCAGCTTAGTACTAAAAAAAAACTTAGAAGACACAAAAATCAAAACAGATGAAATAGACGAGGTTATAATGGGATGTGTATTGCCTGCAGGTTTAGGTCAAGCTCCTGCTAGACAGGTTAGTATAGGAGCTAAAATTCCAGTCACTGTTGGAGCTACAACTATAAATAAAATGTGCGGATCAGGAATGAAAGCAATAATGATAGGATTTGATAGTATATTATCAGGAAATAATAATATTGTGGTTTCTGGAGGGATTGAGAGCATGAGCAACTCTCCATATATTCTTCCTAAGGTAAGAAAAGGGTTAAGAATGGGACATAACCAAGTCCAGGATCACATGTTTTTAGATGGGCTAGAGGATGCTTATGAAGAAGGCAAGCTTATGGGAAGTTTTGCTGAAGATACAGCAGAGCATTATCAATTTACAAGGGCAGAACAGGATAATTTTTCTATTGAATCTTTGCAAAAAGCAAAAAAAGCTAATGACGAGGGTTATTTTAAGAATGAAATTGTTCCCATAACTATAATTAATAAAAATCTAGAAAAAATTATAGATAAAGATGAACAGCCGTTTAAAGCAAATATAGATAAGATACCTGAATTAAAGCCAGCTTTCAGAAAAAATGGCACAGTTACTGCTGCCAATTCATCTTCTATATCCGATGGAGCAGCAGCTGTAATCTTAATGAAAAAAAGTGTTGCTGAAAAAAATGGAATTAAGCCTATAGCTAAGATAGTATCACATGCAACTAATAGTCACGAGCCAAATTGGTTTACTACTGCTCCGATAGGAGCAATAAACGATGTTTTAGAAAAATCAGGTTGGAATAAAACTGATGTTGATTTGTTTGAGGTAAACGAAGCTTTTGCAGTAGTTCCTATGGCTGTAATTAAAGAGTTAAGTATTCCTAAAGAAATTTTAAATATTAGTGGAGGAGCTTGTGCATTAGGACATCCTGTAGGAGCGTCTGGGGCAAGAATTGTTGCTACTTTAATAAACAATCTTAAAAACCAAAATCTGAAAAAAGGTATAGCCTCTTTGTGTATTGGAGGCGGTGAGGCGACTGCTATCTCTTTGGAGTTATTAGATTGAGAACCATTAAATCAAATTTAAATAGAAAATCTTCAGGTTTTAAAAAAAATTACGAGGCTATGAAAGAACTAGTTTCAGAACTTAACAAAAAGAAAAGATTAGTAAAAATAGGAGGTTCACTTGATGCTAGGAAAAAACACATAAAAAGAGGAAAACTTCTAGTAAGGGAAAGAGTAAAATATTTACTAGATGATGAAAAGAATTGTGTTGAAATAGGATGCTTAGCAGGCCTTGATTTAGATAAAAGTGATATTCCAAGTGCAGGCTTAATTTCAATAATAGGAAAAGTTTCTGGAAGAGATAGCATTATAATTGCTAATGATGCAACTGTCAAAGGAGGTACTTATTTTCCTATTACAGTTAAAAAACATCTAAGAAGTTTAGAAATAGCAAGAGAAAATAATCTTGCATGCATACATTTAGTTGACTCAGGTGGTGCAAACTTACAAGAACAAACAGGAATATTTGCAGACAAAGATGGTTTTGGTAGAATTTTTTATGAAATGGCTGTGATGTCATCAAGAGGAATACCACAAATTTCTGCAGTTTTAGGATCATGTACTGCAGGAGGAGCTTATATCCCTGCAATGTCAGACCAAACAATTATAGTCAAGGATAATGGAACAATATTTTTAGGAGGCCCCCACTTAGTTAAAGCTGCTACAGGTGAGGTAAGCAATTCTCAAGAATTAGGAGGAGCAAAATTACATAGTACTTTATCAGGTGTGGCAGATTATTTTGCTGAAAATGATTATCAAGCCTTAGATAAAATTAAATCTATTTTAGAGTTTGTAAATTATACTAAGCCTAAAAATTTAGCAGAAAAAAAATCTATTAACCCTAAATATGATGCAAAAGATATCTATGGAATAGTTCCAACTGATTTAAGGGAACAATATGATGTAAGAGAAATTATTTCAAGAATTGTTGATAATTCAGAGTTAGAAGAATTTAAAAAAGACTATGGCACTACTTTGGTTACTGGGTTTGCTTATATAATGGGATTTCCAGTAGGTATTTTAGCAAATAATGGAGTATTATTTTCAGAGTCTTCACTTAAAGGGGCACACTTTATTCAGCTTTGTGAACAAAGAAGAATACCAATAATTTTTCTGCAGAATATTTCTGGGTTTATAATTGGAAAAAAGTTTGAGGAAAAAGGAATTGCTAAAGACGGAGCAAAGTTGGTTAATGCTGTGTCTACTGTTACTGTTCCTAAAATAACTATTATTATAGGAGGCTCTTTCGGAGCAGGAAATTATGCAATGTGTGGTAGAGCTTATAGCCCAAGATTTTTATTTTCTTGGCCAAATTCAAAAATTTCAGTGATGGGTGGAGAAATTGCTGCTAAAGTTTTGGCTTCAGTTAAAGAATCACAAATTAGTTCTTCTGGTAAAAAATGGAATGAAACTGAAAAAAACAGCTTTATGAATAGTATAAGCCAAAAGTTTGAAAAGGAAGGATCTCCTTATTATGCTTCAGCTAGATTATGGGATGATGGTATCATAGATCCTCTAGATACTAGGATTATACTAGGAAACAGTCTATCATTTACACAAAACATATTGAAACAAAGAGAAAACTTTGGTGTTTTTCGAATGTAAGCCTCTATTATGAATTTTAAAAATTTAAAATTAGATATTTCTAACCAGGGCATTGTAAGCGTTTTATTCTCAAATCCAAAAACTAAAAATGCATTTAATCCAAATATGATATTGGAAATAAAAAAAGCACTTAAATTTTTTGAAAAATCTAATCAATGCAGGGTTCTAATTCTGAGTGGAGAAGGAGATACTTTTTCTTCTGGAGCTGATTTAATATGGATGAAAAAATCAAAAAATCTCAGCTACAATCAAAATAAAAAGGAATCTAAAGCTTTTACGGAAATGTTAAAAGCTATTGATTTTTTCCCCAAGCCTATAGTTTCTATAGTAAATGGCAATGCTTTTGGTGGTGCACTAGGTATAATAGCTGCCAGTGATTTCGCTTTAAGTGTAAAAGAAAGCAACTTTTGTTTTTCAGAAGTTAAATTAGGACTAGTGCCTGCAATGATAGCTCCTTACGTTATTAGAACAATTGGCTATAAGGCTTCAAAAAAACTTTTTTTAACAGGAGAAGTATTTAATTCAGAGAAAGCCTTAAATATAGGATTAATAGATGATATTGTAAATTTGAAGGATTTCAATTTAAATTCATCACAATTACTTAAAAATTTAATTAATTCGGCACCCATTGCGCAAAATAAAATTAAATCATTTTTAAAAAAAATTTACTATAAGGAAATTGACAATATAGTAATAAATCAAACTACTGATACTATATCAAAAATTAGGATAACTAGAGAAGCTCAAGAGGGACTGAGCGCGTTTCTAGAAAAAAGAAAGCCTAGTTGGAGTAAAAAATGACCCCAAAAAATATTAAAATTTATGAAGTAGGACCTAGAGACGGTCTTCAAAATGAAAAAATAAATATTTCTTTAGAGAATAAAATAAAGTTTATTAATCTTTTATCATTATGTAACTATTCTGATATTGAGGTTGGATCTTTTGTTTCTCCAAGATGGGTTCCGCAAATGCAAAATAGTGATTTAATTTATAAAAATATTACAAAAAGTAAAAAAATTAATTATCCTTTGCTAGTTCCAAACATGGAAGGTCTGAATAATGCAGTAAAAAACAAAGTAAAGAATATTTGTGTATTTACCACTGCCTCCGAAACTTTTTCTAAAAAAAATACAAATTGTGGAGTAAAGGAAACAAAAAAAAATATAAAAGAAATAATTAAAATTGCAATAAAACACAATATTAAGATAAGGGCATATATTAGCTGTGTTTTAGGGTGTCCTTATGAAGGAAAAATTAGTTATAAAAAAACCTCTGATCTAGCAAATTTTTTAATAGAGGAAGGATGCTATGAAGTATCATTAGGAGACACTGTTGGTTATGGAACGCCTAATGAAACCAAGAAATTAATCAGTGCTGTTGCAAAAAAGATAAAAGTTTCAAAAATAGCTATGCATTTGCATGATACTTATGGACAAGCTTTAGCAAATATTTATGCTAGCCTTCAAATGGGCGTTTCTACTTATGATACTTCTGTAGGCGGTTTAGGAGGATGTCCCTATGCAAAAGGAGCAACAGGAAATGTAGCTACTGAGGATGTATTGTATATGCTTAAAGGAATGGGTGTTTATTGTGAAGTTGATTTAAAAAAAGTTTTAAAAGCATCAAGGTTTATTTATAAAATATTGAAAAGAAATATTTCAAGCAAAGTAGCGTTGGCATTGACTGCTAACTAAAACAATATGTATGATACAAAAATAATAAACGCTAAGATAATAGATGGCACAGGCACTTCTTTTTTTGAAGGCGAAATTGGAATTAAACAAAATATTATTGTAGAAAGAGGAAAAAAAATAGGTGCCAGTAAAAATACTTTTAATGCTGAAGGAAATATTTTATGTCCTGGTATAATAGATACTCACACTCATTATGATGCGCAACTTACTTGGGATAATTTAGCTTCACCTTCACTTGACCTAGGAGTGACTACAGCAATAATAGGAAATTGTGGTTTTACACTAGCACCTTGTAAATTAGCACATAGAGATCTCAATATGCAAAACCTTATCAAAGTTGAAGGGATGCCTTTCAATGCACTAAAAAATGGCATGGATTGGAGTTATGAAACCTACGGCGATTATCTTAATTTACTAGAAAAAAAAAATCTTGCACTAAATATTTGCTCTTATGTAGGACATTCAGCTGTAAGAATATGGAGTATGGGAGAAGCAGCAATGGAGAGAGAGGCTAGTGAGAGTGAGATAAAAGAAATGGAAGAAATAGTAAAAGATGCTATGAAATGTGGAGCTATTGGTTTTGCAACTTCTACTTTTGAAGGTCACAATGGAGCTGGAGGACGTCCTATGCCCTCAAGATTAGCATCAAACAATGAAATTAGCAGATTAATTAAAGCAATGTCTTATCAAAGTAGAGGTGTTTTTATGCTTACTAAGTCTAATAATACTACAATAGAAGATGTAGAAATTATGATGAAGGGAATAAAAAGACCTGCCATGATTGCGGCTATTTTTTATAATCCTACTAAAAAAGATTGGGCAATCAATACTCTTAATGACATATCAACTTCTTCTAAAAAAGGCTTTGAATTTTGGGGACAGGTTTCCTGCAGACCTCTTACAATGGAATTCACTATGAATGAACCTTATATGCTAGAAGGCCTATCATCATGGAAATCTTATATGATGGAAAAAGACAATAAAAAAAAAATGAATATATTAAGAGATGATAACTTTAGGAAAAGGGTCAAAGAAGAAATTTATGACTCTAGTAAGAATAAATTATTTGTTGGCGATTGGAATAAAATAAAACTTATTGAAGCAAAGCGTGAAAATAATAAAAAGTACGAAGGTCTAAGTGTTCGAGAAATTTCTTCTAAAGAAAATAAAGATCCATTCGATTGGATAATTGATAATACTTTATCAGTATTAGGAAAAGACGATTTATTTATTGCTGAGTTACTCAATACGGACGAGGATGAGGTAAAAAAATTAATTTTACATGATAATGCAACCATCTCTTTGTCAGATGCAGGAGCACATCTTTCATTACTCTGCGATGCAGGTTATGGGCTTGATTTACTGGGTAAATGGAGCAGAGATCTAGGAGTTATGAATTTAGAAGAGGCAGTTTATAATTTAACAGGAAAGCAAGCAGATATTTATAGAATTCCAAAAAGAGGAAAACTGTTACCAGGATATTATGCAGATATGCTATTATTTGATCCTAAAAAAGTAGGAGTTTCTAAAACCTCAAGAATTAAAGATTTACCAGGAGGATCTACCAGATTAAAAGTAAGCCCCTTAGGAATAAAAGGTATTTGGGTAAACGGAGCTGATTATTTTCATAATAATTATTTTAATGGAAAATTAATAAGATCCTATTTACCCTAAACTATAAACTTACCAAATATTTTGTGCAGAAACCATTGCAAAAAGCATCGGAATTGATAAAAGTGTATTTGTTCTAGAGAAAAGCATTGCAGTTTTAGCAGAAGTTGCTTTTTGATCTGCTGAAACCTCAATTATACCAAGTGCTTTTTTTTGGTTAGGCCATATAACAAACCACACATTAAACCACATAATAATTGCTAGCCACATTCCTATTCCAATTGCTGTGTTTTTAGGATTACTTTCATTAATTCCTAGTTGAAGAGCAGAAAGCAAATATCCATTCAAATGAGCTAAAATTATACCTGAGATAAGAGTAATCATAGCTCCCCATCTGAAGTACCATAAAGCTGCTGGCGCAATTACTTTTCCTATAGCTGGTTTTTGTTCATCTGGAATTTTAGGCATATTAGGAATTTGAACAAAATTAAAATAATACAGTAGCCCTATCCATACAATTCCTGCAAAAACGTGTATATATCTAAAGATAACCTGCAAAAAATAAACATCAAAATCATTACCTAATGAAAAGTAATATCCAAAAAAACATAGTGTTAATATTAAACCAACAACTAGAGTTTTATTCAAAGACGTAAGTACATATATCATAATTCCCCCCTATTATGATTATACTTAAAAAAAACTAAAAATATATTAATATTATTTAATAATTTTTCTATGCAAAGAACATACTTATATATTTTTTTTTTATTATTAACAAAACAATAAATAAAACTTTATTCTGTTGAATTTTTTTATCACAAAACACAGATGATGTTGAGGTATTATCACTTTTAAGAGTTAATAATGATTTGTTTTTATTAGCAATTCTTTTAATGACGTAGGAATGAGTCTCATCAAAAAAAATTATTAGCCTTTTTTTTAAAAAAAAACTTTTAAGCAAAGTAGTTGCAACTATATAGTCTCCAGGAAAAGCAGTTGGTTTCATGCTTGTCCCAGAAACTTTAAATAGCTTAAACACTTTTTAATTTAGGACAAACTATAACTAGCTCTGGAGGATAAGGTGCATACTTTTTTTCAGTTTCAATATTCTTAGTAGCCCAGAAGATTTCTGTAAATTTGTTTATCTTTTTTAAAAGCTCTACTCCATTTTCTCTTTTCATTTCTTGTTTGCATTTAGATGCTAATTGCATAATCGAGTGAACTAATTCATGTATTTCAGGATACTTATTTATTTGAGGCTCTTTAAAATAATCACCCCATATAGTAGAAACTTCAGATTTTACTTCTTTAGCATGTTCCTCTTTAACAGCAACTAACCTAGAAAGTTGAGCTATATTATTAGGATTCATTTCTGAGTCTTTTATTTCTTCATTAATTAAGTCAATAAATCTCACTATGCTTAGTGCAGAATATTGTATGACCCCAGGATCATATACTTTACATGGTATATCACAGTGAGCTTGAACTTTATTTATTTTAAACATAATTTATTCCTTTCTAATTTAAATAATATAAATTTTATAAAATACAAGTATATAAAATTATATACTAAATAAAGTATAATAAGTTAAGAGAGTATTTGTTATTAAGAACTTAAACAAGCTTTACTTTGAATGATTTTTTTACTAATTTTTAGATATTATGAATTTAAAAAGTTTTTTTTTAGTAATGCTTACGTTTAATTGTCTTTTTGCCAAAGCATCTTTAGCATCAGAGGATTTTTCAGACTATAAACTAGAAATAATAGTAAATACAGATAATAAAATATCCTTAAAAAGTATTTCGCAAGACGATATTATAAAAGGAACTTTGTATGGAAAAATAGCCAACACATCTTATAAAGAATTCACTGGAGCACATTTAGAGTGTGATCTATTAGGTAGATCTTACAAGGGCAGAGGTTTTAGTTGTGGATTTGCCGTAGTAGAGGATTTAAATGGTTATTGCTATTTAAAAAAATCTAATAGCCAAGATTCTTTAATAACTTCTTGGAAGTGTAGCACAACTGCAGGTCTTGATGGAGATGCTTTTTGTAAAGGAAAGTTAAGCATCATACAAGGGTCTGGAGAATTTGCTGGTGTTTTAGGTTTTGGTGAGATAGAGATGCCATTAGCTAAAAATTTAATTTCCAATAAGCAAAGTTACCCTATGAAACTAAAAATGAAAATTAAGTACCCTTTAGATATCAAGAAGAACTAAAACTTTTATTTTATTTGTTAAAAAATAATATACTAAACCTATATATTCATAAATTACATTTTTAAAAAGAGTCATTCCTTTGTTAGAAGGAAAAAATAATTTTAAATTTAATTTTGTTTCTTTTTTCAAAAGCAATACTTCACAATTTTGAGATTTGAAGGATAAATAACTCCTCAACCTATGATACTCTCCTGTAATAAGAAGTAGAGGACCCTTTTCTGTCTTACAATAATTAGATAAACCTTTAGCACTTTCGTAAGTATTTTTGCTATTTTGATCTAAAATACTGTCTTCTAAGGAGAAATAATTTTTAATGATTAAAGCCTCAGATGAAGCTTCAGAGCTAGTGGGGCCACCAGATATAACTAAAGGAACATAGAGCTTTTCTGAATAGCTTTTTCCAAGCAAAGTTCTATTTATCGAATTAATACTGGGCATCCATTCACCAACTATATTTTTTTGGATGCCAGCAGTTAATACAATAATAGAATGAATATCATTACTATTTTCGTCATTGAGGGTTTCAACAGCATTAATCAGAGGATAACTAAGTATAGTTGAGGTAATAGGGGAACTAGAAATAATAAAAAAAAGTAAGCCATAAAAATAAAACTTTATCTTTCTTTTTACTCTCGATGAAACTAAACCACAAAAAAACAAGAATGTAATTACAGTAAAAGGATTTATAAGTATAAGAATAATTTGTTTCATATTTAAATTAATATTTTTTAAAATTTAATTATTTGTCTAACTGTTTTTCCTTCCTCTAAAAGGTCTAAACTTTCATTAATACTTTCTAGCTTTATAAAATTACTCATAATGTTATTTATAGGAAAAATTCCTTTTTTATACATTTGAATGTAAGAAGGTATATCTCTATCTGGTATACAGCTTCCTAAAAATGACCCTTTGATAGTTTTTTCTCCCGTTACTAAGTCTACATGTTGAATAGAAAAACTCTTGCTTGGATGTGATAGTCCTGAAGATATTAACATTCCTCCTCTTTTTATTAGTTTATACCCTAATTCCATTGTATTAACAGACCCTACACATTCAAAACTATAATCTACTCCTCCATTACAAATTGCAATTATGTCATTAATCTTTTCTTCAGTATTAGGGTTTATTACCAGATCAGCACCTAATTTTTTTGCTAATTTAAGTTTTTCATCTACTAAATCAACTCCAATAATCTGAGATGCTCCTGCAGCTTTTGCTCCAAGCAGCGCTGCCATTCCAGTTCCTCCTAGGCCGATCACTGCTACTGTTGACCCTGGTCTTATTTTAGCAGTATTAAAAACTGCTCCTGCTCCTGTAATAATTGCGCATCCAAATAAGGCAGCTTCTTCAAAACTAATATTTTTGTCTATTTTTACAATGGATCTCTTAGATACTACTGCGTATTCAGAAAAGCAAGATACACCAACGTGATGATTTATATAGTCGCCATTTAATTTAATTTTTCTATTTCCAGATAAAAGTGTTCCAGCTGTATTAGATACAAGTCCAGATGCACAGAGAGCTGGTTTACCTTCTTTACAATCTAAACAAGATCCACAAGGTGGAACAAAAATAAAAACTACATGATCCCCCACCTCAAAGTTTTTAACTTTATTTCCGACCTCTTTGATTATACCAGAACCTTCGTGTCCAAGTGCCATGGGTACTGGTCTCGGTCTATCACCATTAATAACAGATAAATCAGAATGACAGATTCCTGCTGCTTGAATTTTTACTAGAACCTCTTCAGGTCCAGGAGCCTCTATTTCTACTTCTTCAATTTTTAGAGGCACACTAACCTTATATGGTTTTTTCAGTCCTATCTCATGTAGAACGGCGGCTTTACATTTTATAGACACTTTTAAATAATATCATAAAAACGGAAACACTCAATATTAGATAAAATTATACTTAAATATGACTAACTGGTAATCTTTACTGATTAGCTCTAGTGGTGTAATGGATAGCATACAGGTCTTCGAAACCAGTGGATAGAGTTCGAATCTCTACTAGAGCTCTTTTTTAGTCATTTAAATTAACTTTATTTGGAAGACATCCGGCCTAATCTATGAAATAAAAGACTTATTTTAGATTGTTCTTTAGTGTTTAAATTTTTATTATTTTTAATGTAAAAGTCTAAAGTTTTTTTTAGTAAGTCTATATCTGCTTTCGCAAATATTCCTCCTTTTATTCTCTGTGAATTATTATCAGAATTATCACTATTCATTAAATTGTTCCGTTTCTGTAGAATCTTTCATAGCTGAAGTAGAGCTCTTTCCTGAAGACAGAACTTCAGCTACTTTGTCAAAATAGCTTACTCCAACTTCCCTTTGGTGTTTGGTAGCAGTATAACCTTCAGTTTCTTTAGAAAACTCTTCTTCTTGCAAAGTTGCATACGCACTCATTCCATTTTCAGAATATGCTTTTGCTAAATTAAAAGTTGATAAATTAAGATTATGAAAACCTGCTAAGGTTATAAATTGAAATTTATAATCCATCGCTCCAAGTTCTTTTTGAAATGTATTAATTTGTGCGTCGTCCAAATTTTTTTTCCAATTAAATGATGGCGAACAATTATAAGCTAACATCTTACCAGGATATTTTTCATGGATAGCATCAGCAAATTTCTTTGCTTCATCTAAATTCGGTGTTGCTGTTTCACACCATATTAAATCTGCGTATGGAGCATAAGCTAGACCTCTAGAGATTGCTTGCTCTATTCCATCTTTTACATAAAAGAAACCCTCTGGAGATCTTTCACCAGTTAAAAAAGGTTTATCATTTTCATCAAAATCATTTGTAATTAATTTAGCAGCGTTAGCATCAGTTCTTGCTAATATGATGAGAGGTACATCTGCTATATCTGACGCTAATCTTGCTGCTTTAAGGTTTCTGACCATAGTGCTAGTTGGAACTAAGACTTTGCCACCCATATGACCACATTTTTTTTCACTTGCTAACTGATCCTCGAAGTGAACTCCTGCTGCTCCAGCTTTAATGAATTTTTTTGTTAATTCAAAAACATTTAAAGGTCCACCAAATCCTGCCTCGCCATCTGCTATTATGGGCAACATATAGTCAGTTTGGTTTTCTTTTTTCATATCACCATCAATCAACTCCATATGTTGAATTTGATCTGCTCTGATAAGTGAATTATTCATTGCTTCAACTAATTTTGGAGCACTATCATAGGGATATAATGATTGGTCTGGATACATCTCTCCTGCACTATTAGCATCGGCCGCGACTTGCCACCCACTTAAATATATTGCTTTTAAACCAGCCTTAGCATGTTGAACAGCTTGATTGCCAGATAAGGATCCTAGAGTATTGATGTACGGCTCTGTATTTAACAAATTCCATAATTTTTTTGACTGTTGTTTGCTGATTGAATATTCAATTTTTAATGATCCTCTTAATCTTTCAACCTCTTCGGGTTTATAGTCTCTTCTAATGTCTGCAAATCTTTTTAGGTCGTAATTTATCTTGGTTTCTGAGCTCATATTAAAATATTTAGATAATTTTGGATAAATTATTCTTTATCACTAAACTCTTGAGTGAATTCATTCATACCGCTAGATCCCCAGTCGCAGTGATCATCTCTTAGGTAAATTCCCCTAGATTTATGCTCATTATGCTCTTGAATATTAGTAGTATTAGAGTGGCTTTCAGTGTTAATTTTGTTTTTATCCATAGATATCTTATAATTTACAACATTTACAAAATCTACAAAAAAGCTACATTTTACTTGTAAATTTGGTTTATTTTTTGTAAATTAAAATTTACAAAATTTACAAAATATGCAAATTAATAGGGAAATTGGCTTTAAAATTAAAAGTTTTAGAGAAAAATTAGGTCTTCAGGCTAAGAAATTAGCTGAGCAACTCTCTATTTCACCGAGTTATCTAAATTTAATTGAAAATGGAAAAAGAGGTATAGATGCTGATTTACTATTAAAAATTTGCCAGGAACTTAGAATAGAATTATCTGACTTAAAAAGTGAAAAAGAAATTGATCTAAATAACTCAAAACTTGCAATTGCAAATTTTTCTAGGGGAAAAAATCTTAATAAATTAGATTTAAAAATTGGCCCAAAAATAAAAGCTTTTAGAAGACAGTTAGGGCTGCAGGCAAACAAGTTTGCAGAAAAAGTTAATATATCTCCAAGTTACTTAAATTTAATTGAGAGTAGCAAAAGAAAAATCGATGGAAATCTATTAATTAAAATTAGCAATGAATTGAGGGTTGATCTTTCTGATTTAACAAGCAAAAGTGATATCAATCTCGAAAATGATATTTCAGAACTTTTAGATGATCAGCTTTTTGAGGATCTGGATATACTTGGTCCAGAAGTTAAAGATTTAGTAAGCACAAATCCAAAAATTGCTAAAGCTTTAATCAAATTAGGAGATAACTATAAAAAAAAAGATCATGAGCTTGTAAATAAAATTGAAAAGCTTTCAGGAAAAATAGTAGATAACAGAAAAAATTCTTTTCCTGGAGAGGTTATATCTGATTTTTTACAAGAAAATAAAAATTATTTCCCGAAATTAGAAGATTTTGCAAATAAAATATTTGATAGAGTAAAACAAAATAATAGAACTAGATATATATCTCTTTGTAAATTTTTAAATTCAGAGTATGGAATTACAGTTAAAGATATAATTCCTGAAGATGGAAAACCATTTTCAAAAATTTTTGATAATAAAAATAAAGAACTTATATTGTCTGATTATCTTTCTTTGGAAACAAAAAAACTACATGCTGCAGCACAAATTGTGCAGGAAGGGGCTATAGATGAAATTAACAGACTTCTTGAAACTTTCAATTTTCCATCAGAAGAATCTAAAAAATTAACTAAAGTTGCTTTATTAAATTATTGTGGAGCAGCAATTTTAATGCCTTATAAACTTTTTCATTCTGAATGTAAAAAATTAAAATATGATTTAGAATTATTACAAAATACATTCGCCACATCATTCGAGCAAGTTACTCATAGAGTCACTTGTTTAAATGATCCAAGTTTACCTGGCGTCCCTTTCCATTTTTTAAGAGTAGATGTTGCAGGAAATATTTCAAAAAGATTTTCATTATCAGGCATAGAAATTCCAAGATACGGTGGTGCTTGTCCAAGATGGAACGTTTATTCAGCATTTTCCAGACCAGGTGTAATTCAAGCTGCTGTAAGCAAAATGACAAATGGGGAAAAATATGTCTGTATTGCTAGAACTGTTGAAAAAGGTATTGGAAGATATGGACAAAAAAAAAGTATGTTATCGATTGGACTAGGATGTGAAGCAAAATATGCTAAAGATTTTGTTT
>PAZF01000023.1 GCA_002715505.1 Candidatus Pelagibacterales bacterium | reverse complement strand
TTATACTTATAGAGTTTAAAAATGAAAATGCAACAGAAAAGAAAAAGTCTTCTAATTATAGAGAAAGACTAAGAAAAAGGACCTAATACAAAATTAATTTAGTAATGATAGTATATAGTTAGATGAAATTTTATTAGTTCTTATCCACCTATAATCTTTTACTAGTGGAACTGGAAAAAGCCCTGCTTTTTTATCAAGAATAATTCCAAACTTTTCTGCGTGCTTGACTATTTCATAAGGCTTTATATATTTATTCCAATCATGAGTACCTTTAGGAACAATCCTTAAAAGATTCTCTGCTATAATAATAGTAGATAAATAAGAGAAAAGGTTTCTATCAATAGTTGATAAAATAATAATACCATTTTTATTCAATAAGGAAAAAATATTTTCCAAAAAAAGTTTATAATTATCAACATGTTCAATGACTTCTAGTGATATAATAATGTCAAACTTAAAATTTTTAGTTTTAAAATTTTCTATATTTGCAACTTTATAATTTATTTTTAGGTTTTGACTTAAGGCTCGTTCTTTTGCAATATCAATTAATGATTTTGAAGCATCAATTGCTACCACATTCGCTCCTTTTTTTGCAAGGGCCTCTGATAATATTCCACCACCACATCCTACATCTAATATTTTTTTTTTTTCAAAAATTGTTTTTAAATTTTTTAAAGAATAATATTTATTTAGTAGTCGTTCTTGAATAAAAAACATCCTAGTTTTATTCATGGAATGTAAAAGTTTTGCTGGTCCATCATTATCCCACCATTTTTCTGAAAATTTATCAAAAATACTTTGTTGCAATTTGTTATTCCTTTAACTTATTATTTTAGATAATTATTAATATATAAAAATATAGTGAAATGCAAATAATAGTTAAAAAATTTGGAGGCACATCTCTTGCAGACATTTCTAGAATAAATAGAGCGGTGTCATATGTAAAAAAATCATTGGCATCTGGCTATAAAGTTGTTGTTGTTGTTTCAGCCATGGGAAAAGAAACTGATAGGCTATTATCACTTGAAGATAAACTAGAAGAGTATAAAAATAGTGACGATATTGCTTCATTACTATCTTCTGGCGAACAAATATCTAGCTCATTTTTTTCAATTATTCTAAACAATAACAATATAAAGGGAAAATCTTTTCAGGGATGGCAACTTCCCATTTATACTTCTAAAAGCTTTATCAATTCCCACATAACAAATATAAATACAAAAAAAATTATTTCCTGTCTTAAAAAAAATCAGGTTCCTGTTGTTTCTGGTTTTCAAGGTATAAATATGGATAACAGAATTACTACTTTAGGAAGAGGTGGATCAGATACCACAGCGGTAGCTTTAGCGGCTAAACTTAAGGCAGAAAGATGTGATATTTATACTGATGTTGATGGAGTTTATACTGGAGATCCAAGAATAATTTTAAATGCAAAAAAAATGAAAACTATTAACTTTGAAGAAATGTTGGAATTATCTTCATTAGGTGCTAAAGTTTTGCATACTAGATCAGTACAACTTGCTCTACAATATGGAGTTAAAATGCAGGTTTTGTCAAGTTTTACAGGGAAAAAAGGAACTATGTTAGTGAAGGAAACTAAAAATTTAGAAAACCAGATTATCAGAGGGATTGCCCATAGTAGCAATGAAGCTCTTATTACGCTCGTAGAAGTTAAAAATAAACCAGGTATCTCTGCTGTTATATTTAATGCTTTGGCTTCTGAAGATATAAATGTAGATATGATAGTACAATCAGCATCTCTAAAAGATGAAAAGGTTACTTACGGTTATACTGTATCAAAAAATGATGCAAATAAAACCAGGGCTATAATGGAAAAAATTAAAAAAAAGCTTTCATATAAAGAAGTTATTATAAACAAAAATATTTGTAAAGTTTCTGTGGTTGGATTAGGAATGAAGACTAATGCTGGTATTGCAAATACAATGTTTTCTCAGCTTGCAAAACACAACATTAATGTACATGTAATCAGTACCTCAGAAATAAAAATAAGTATTTTAATAGATGATAAATATAAAGAATTAGCTTTAAGGTCACTTCACCAAGGCTTTAAACTAAATAAAATCAAAACTAATTAATATGGTTAATAAAAAAACTTTTAATAATTTCAAGGAACTTGGTACTTATATAAAAAAGAAAAGAAGAGAAACTGGGGAAAGAATAGAAAGTATTGCTTCCAAGCTATTGATAAAAAAAATAATTTTGCAAAACATTGAAAATGGAATATTCACGCAAAGTGATTATGAAAAAAATACTTACTTAAAAGGCTTTCTTAAAACCTATATAAAAGATTTAAATATTATTAATGACTGTGATTTAGACAATCTCTTTTTAAACAATACAATAGGAATTAATAAAACCGGCATGTCTATTGAAAATAATAAGGTAGAAAAAAATAAATTTGGTTCTCTTGTTATTTTAACCTCTTTAATTTTAATAGGGCTGCTATTTTTATTTTGGAATAAAAGCACTTATCAAGATCTATTTGAATTAGAGAAGTTTTTAAAATAATAAAATTTGAAATGGAATATTATAAAAATATAATAAAAAGAAGAAAAACAAAGCTTGTTAACTTAGGCAATGTTAAAGTAGGAAGCAGTGCACCAATAACAGTGCAATCTATGACAAATACCTTAACTAGTAATGCTATTGATACAATTAAGCAAATTCAAGACTTGCAAGAAGCGGGAGCTGATTTAATAAGAGTATCTTGCCCTGATGAAAAGTCTACTAAAGCACTTAAAACTATTATAGAAAAATCTAAAGTTCCTATAATTGCTGATATTCATTTTCATAGTCAAAGAGCAATAGAGGCCGCCGAAGCTGGAGCTGCTTGTTTAAGAATAAATCCGGGAAACATTGGTAATTTTGAAAAAATTAAAAATGTGGTTGATGCAGCAAAACTAAATAATTGCGCAATAAGAATTGGAGTAAATGCTGGATCTTTAGAAAAAGAATTTATTGAAAAGTTTTATAGAGCAACACCTCAAGCTATGCTAGAAAGTGCTTTAAAGCACATAAGCATTTTAGAAAAGTTAAGTTTTTTTAATACAAAAATAAGTGTAAAAGCCTCAAATGTAGCCTTGGCAATTGATTCTTATAAATTATTAGCAAAAAGCACTGATTATCCACTTCATCTAGGCATTACAGAGGCAGGAAGCTTAATTGGAGGTACTGTAAAATCATCTATTGGTATAGGAGGGCTTCTTAACGAGGGAATAGGAGATACTTTAAGAGTGTCACTTTCAGATAACCCTGTAAATGAGGTAAAAGTTGGAATAGAAATATTAAAATCACTTGGAATAAGAAAATCAGGATTGAATATTATTTCTTGTCCATCGTGTGCGAGACAACAATTTGATGTAATAGAAACTGTAAAAAAAATAGAAAAGAAATATTCAGGTATCAAAAAACATATTACTCTATCTATACTTGGCTGTGTAGTGAACGGGCCAGGAGAGGCCAAACATGTAGATATAGGAATTACTGGTGGGGGAAATAATAACCATCAAGTTTATGTAAATGGAGAAAAGAGTTTTGTTAGTAAAAATCAAAATCTTACTGAAGTCATAAGTGATTTAATAGAAAAAAATTTAAAAAATGAACAATAAAAAAATAGCTAGTGTAAGGGGTATGCATGATATTTTTGGAGAAGATCACTATAAACAACAAGATATCATAGATAACTTTATTAAAGTAGTTTCACTATTCAATTTTAGTCCTATTAATACTCCTATTATGGAACATAGTGAAGTATTTATTAGATCTTTGGGAAATGTATCTGATGTGGTCATGAAGGAAATGTATTCTTTTCTAGATAAAAGCAAAGATAGCGTTACGTTAAGGCCAGAAGGAACTGCTGGCATTGCTAGAGCGCTAGTATCTAATGGGCTTACACAAAACCTTCCGCAAAGGTATTTCTACCATGGTCCAATGTTTAGATATGAAAGACCTCAACAAGGTAGGTTGAGGCAATTTCATCAAGTTGGAATAGAGCTGTTTGGAAAAGGAAGTTATTTTGAGGATTGCGAAGTCATAAGAATTGCATATTTTTTTCTTAAAAATCTAAATATATTAGATAAAGTGCTATTAAAGATTAATACTATTGGAAAATCCTCTAGTAGAAATAATTTTATAAATGAAATTAAAAGCTATTTCAATTTAAATAAAAAAAAACTTTCTTCTGATAGTTTAAAAAGGTTAGAAAAAAATCCCTTGCGTATTTTAGACTCTAAAGATCCACAAGACCAAGATTTGTTGAAAGAAGCTCCCATAATTTACAACTTTTTAAGCAAAGATGAATTAGATAATTTTGAAAACATAAAGAGTTTGCTTTCTTCAATAGGAATAAGTTTTATAGTAGATCCATTTTTAGTAAGAGGGCTAGATTATTATAGTGATACTACATTTGAATTTACGCTTAAAGAAAACCAAAAGTTTGCCATTTTAGCTGGAGGAAGATATAACGATTTAGTTAAAGAATTAGGCGGAAGTCAAATTCCAGGAATAGGATGGGCAGCAGGAATAGAAAGATTAAAAGATTTAGTTGTCAAAATCTTTAAAAATATTTCGCCTGTACTTCTTATTCCCACTGAAAAGAAATATTTAACTTATATTTTTGATATATCAAATAAAATGTTTTTAAAAGGTATTAATAATCAAATAATAGATTTTTATAATTTAAAAAAATCTCTAAAATATGCAAATAAAAATAATGCTAAAATAGCTATAATTGTTGGGGAGCATGAGTTTAATAATTTTTTAGTAAGCTATAAAAACTTAGATAGTGGCGAACAATCTTACTTAGATCAAGAAGAACTATTTAATAAATTAAGATATGCATAAAGATTTACAAATAAAATTATTAAAAATAATAGAGAAGTATGACTCAATACAACAAGAGTTGTCTTCTCCAGAAATTTCTACAGAAAAAAGAATTGAATTAAGTAAAAAATTTTCTTCTTTAGAACAAATAGTGGAAAAAAAAAAAGAATTAGATGATATAGAAAAGAATTTAGCAGAAACAGAAGAGTTATTAAGAGAGGATATCGACACTGAATTGGTAGAGTTAGCTAAAGATGATATAATAAATTTAAAGAAAAAACTTGAAGAAGAATATAATAAATTGAAAAAATTATTAATTCCTAAAGATAAAGATGATGAAAGAAATGCTATAGTAGAAATAAGGGCAGGAACAGGTGGTGATGAAGCAGCCTTATTTTCCATGGTTTTACTTAGAATGTATCAAAAATATGGAGAAAATAATAAATGGAAATTTGAAATATTAAGTTTTCAAGAAACAAATATTGGTGGCTGCAAAGAGGCTATTTTATCCTTTTCAGGAAAAAATGTTTTTTCTTCTTTAAAGTATGAGTCGGGCGTCCATAGAGTTCAGAGAGTCCCCCAAACAGAAACGCAAGGAAGAATTCATACTTCGGCATCAACGGTAGCAGTTCTTCCTATGGTAGAAGAAGTAGAGGTAGAAATAGATCAAAAAGATTTAAGAGTTGATACTTTTAGATCTCAAGGAGCTGGCGGGCAACATGTCAATACTACTGATAGTGCAGTACGTATTACTCATATTCCAACTAATACAGTTGCTAGTTGCCAGGATGAGAAGAGCCAACATAAAAATAAAGCTAAAGCTATGAAGATTCTTTTATCAAGAATCTACGAAAAACAGAAAAAAGAAAAAGAGGAAGAATTAGCAAGTAAGAGAAAGTCTCTAGTAGGAAGTGGCGATAGATCTGAAAAAATTAGATCTTATAATTACCCTCAAGGAAGAATAACAGATCATAGAATAAACCTGACCCTTTATAAATTAGAGGAAGTTATATCAGGGAATGCTTTAAATGAAATTATATCCCCACTAAAAGAGGCTGATATAGAAGAAAAAATTAAAGATCTTTCATGACTTTAGAAGAATATATTAAAAAAAAGCAACAAAACTTAAAAGAAATAGGTATTGATAATTCCTTGCAAGAAATTAGGTATATATTGCATGAAAAACTAGGACTTAATTTAGAAGAACAGATTTTCAATAAAGATATAGTTTTAGAAAATAAACAATTAATAAAACTAGAAAATGTATTTAAAGAGAGAGTTAAAGGAAAGCCATTATCAAAAATTTTTAATAAATCTTATTTTAGAGATATTAACCTTATAGTAAATAAACATACTTTTTCTCCAAGAATAGATAGTGAAGTTTTAATTGATATTTTAATAAAAGAAAATATTAGAATTAAAAATATTTTAGAATTAGGAACAGGAACAGGAGCATTATCTATATCATTATTAAAACATTACAAAACAGCAAATTCTATTGTAACTGACATAAGCAAAGAAGCCATTTACATAGCAAAAAAAAATGCTATATTAAATAGTACAGTAAATCAAATGCAGTTTATATGTTGTGATTGGTTAAACTGTTTTGTTAATCTTAACTTTGACATCTTAATTTCTAATCCTCCTTATATAAAAAGTTCGGAAATAAGTAGTTTAGATTTGGAAGTTAAAGATCACGATCCAATAAGATCTTTGGATGGTGGTGTTGATGGTTTATATGCATATAAAAAGATATTAAGAAGTATTAAAAAAATAGGAAAAAAAAAATTACCAGTATTGTTTGAGATAGGCTTTAACCAAGCCGAACAAGTTAAAGAAATTATGAAAAGTAATGGATTAAAAAATATAAAGGTATTTAATGACTACTGTAATTTACCTAGATGCATATTGGGGGAAACTTAATAATAGGTTATATTTATGAAGAAAAATCATTCATTCAAAAGAAATAAAGGAAAGCCTTTAAAAAAACAATCTCTATTAAATAACAATGGCTACAGAATGAAACCTGAAAATAAGCCTAAAGGGAAGCCTATAGAAATCATGGGGAAGTATGAAGTTTTAGCAAGAGATGCAACCTCTGCGGGTGACAGAATAGCTGCAGAAAATTATATGCAACATGCGGAGCATTATCTTCGTATAATTAATGCTAATAAAGAAAAAAAAGTAGATAATTAAATTTACCTCTTGAGTTGTTAACTCATAACAACCATATCTAAGTCATAGGAAAATATGAATTTAGATAATTTTGACCAAAAAACTAGTTTAATTATAAATACAGCATTTAGTTATGCCTCTGAAAATAATTATGCCTATATTACTCCTCTAAATATTTTTGAGGTAATGATAAAAACTGATCCTAGGATAACAAAAACATTAAATTATTTTTCAATAAATATTGATAATATTTATAAAGAATCTCAAGAAATATCAAAAAAATGTAAGAAAAAAAATAGCAATGAAGAAACCTTAGTACAGGGTAATATCTTAATGTTAATTGAAAATGCTCAAATTGAGTCTGAAAAATTAAAATTTAAAAAAATTAATAGTAATGTGCTTTTGCTAGTTTTAACTACAGATATTTCTCCACATTCAAAATTATTATTTGAAAAATATGGGTTAACTTATAAGAAGCTTTTTAATTTCCTTAAAACTACAAAACAAAAAGCGTCAGAAAACTATGATTTCATTAAAAAATATACAACTGACATAACCGGGCTTGCATTAAATAATAAAATTGATCCCATAATAGGTAGAGAAGATGAAATCAAAAGAACTATACAGGTAATTTCAAGAAGAACAAAAAATAACCCTATACTGATAGGAGACCCTGGTGTCGGAAAAACTGCTATTGCAGAAGGAATAGGTATTAAAATAGTAGAAAATCTTGTTCCTGATAATCTAAAAAATGCTAAGCTACTTTCTTTAGATTTGTCCTCTATGCTTGCAGGCGCTAAGTTTAGAGGAGAGTTTGAAGAAAGGCTTAAAAATCTTATTAATGAAATAAAAGATCATAAAAATATAATTTTATTTATTGATGAAATTCACACTATTATTGGAACAGGGGCGAGTGAAGGTTCACTGGATGTAGCAAATATTATTAAGCCTGCTTTAGCAAAAGGGACTTTGCATTGTATAGGAGCTACCACATTAGATGAATATAGAAAATATTTTGAAAAAGATGCTGCTCTAACTAGAAGATTCCAGCCTGTTTATATTAATGAGCCGTCAATAAATGACACGATATCTATACTGCGGGGTCTAAAAGAAAAATATGAACTTCATCATGGTATTAGTATATCTGATAAAGCAATAGTCTCGGCAGCCAAGCTTTCTAGTAGATATATAGTTACCAGAAAGTTGCCTGATAAGGCTATTGATTTAATAGATGAAGCAGCAAGTAAAAGAAAAATAGAATTAAAATCAAAGCCTATAAAAGCCGAAGAATATGAAAGTAAAATTATAAAAAATAAAATTGAAATTGAATCACTTAAAACTGAGAAGGATGCCTCTAAAACAAGAATTGATAATTTGAAAAAAGAGAATATTTCAATTAAAAATGATCTTGATAAAATTCTTAGCGAATGGGAATTTTATGAAAAAAAAATAAACGAACTAAACTCTTTAAAAGAAGATCTAGAAATTAAAAAAATTGATCTTAAAACAGCAAGCAGAAAAGGAGACTTAAATTTAGCAGGAAAGTTAACTCATTTATTAATTCCAGAAATTGAACAAAAAATTAATAGAATTGAAAATAATAATAATAAAATACTAGAAACAAAAAAAGTTACTGAAAATGATATCGCTGTTACTTTATCTAACTGGACCGGTATACCAACCACAAAAATACTTGAGTCAGAAAAATCTTCTTTACTAAATCTAGAAAATATTTTACATAGGAAAATTATAGGACAGGAAAAGGCAGTAAACGCGGTAGCATCCGTAATAAAAAGATCAAGAACAGGAATTAATAATCCTAAAAAGCCTGTAGGATCATTTTTGTTTGTGGGACCTACGGGAGTAGGTAAAACAGAAATAGCGAAAACATTATCAGGATATTTATTTAATAGTGAGAGCGAGGTTCTTACCATAGATATGTCAGAGTTCTCTGAGAAGCATTCTGTTTCAAAACTTATAGGCTCTCCTCCTGGATACGTAGGATTTGAGGACGGAGGAAGACTAACTAAGGAAGTAAGAGAAAGGCCTTTTAAAGTAATTTTATTTGATGAAATTGAAAAAGCGCACCCAGAAATTTTTAATATTTTTTTACAAGTTCTGGATGAAGGAAGACTTATTGATGGAAAAGGAAAATATGCTGACTTTAAAAATACCATTATAATTCTTACCTCTAACCTAGGAAGTGAAGCACTTTTAAAGTGTGAACATAAAAAAGCCTTAGATATTATTAAAAAAAGATTTAAGCCAGAATTTTTAAATAGACTGGATGAGATTATCTTTTTTGACAAATTATCTAAGGAGGACATACACTTAATAGTAAAAAAAGAACTTTCTGAATTTAAAAAACGTTTATATGAAAAAAAAGTTCATTTAGAATACGCTGATAACATTATAAATTATTTTTCTACTAACGGTTATAATCAAGAGTACGGTGCCAGACCACTAAAAAGGCTCATAGAAAAAAAACTTGGTACTTTTTTAGCAGATGAAATTATAAAAAATAATATTAAAGAAGATAGTAAAGTTTTTTTAGATATTAAAAACGATAATATAAGCTATAAAATTAATTAAGATAGTTTTCTATTTTTTTTAAGATATTTTGTTTTACCTTTATGAATTCTTGCATTTCACTCTCATCTAACTTCTTACCTTCCGGCAACTTTAGTGTTTGAGGATTAATTTGTTTTTTATTACGTAATATTTCATAATGAAGATGCGGACCTGTTGATCTTCCAGTAGATCCCACATAACCAATTATTTGTCCTTGTTTTACATTTATTCCCTTTTTAATTTTTTTTGCAAATTTATGTAGGTGAGCATATGCTGTTTTATATTCAGAATTATGTCTGATTCTTATATATTTACCATAACCTCCATAAACATTAGCTCTTTCTATAATTCCATCTCCAGCTGCATAAATAGGAGTTCCTCTTTTAGCAGCAAAGTCTACTCCTTTATGCATTTTACTATAGCCCAAGACTGGATGCATTCTTTTACCAAATCTTGAGGAAAGTCTTGCTCCGTCTATAGGCGTTTTCATAAGTGTTTTTCTTATACTTTCACCTTTAGAATTAAAATATTTAATATCATTATTTTCAGCTTCATACCTAAACATTTCAATGCTTTTTTTTTCAAGCTTAGCCTCAGCATAAATAATATTACCTGGTATTATATTTTGACCATTATAATTTTGTAAAAATTCGTAATAAACATAAAAAGAGTTAGACTTCCTTATATCTCTTTGAAAATCAATTGAATAACTTAGTAATCTTACCATATCTATTAAAATTTCTTGGGGCAAATCAATACTAAGAGAGTCAACATATAAATTACTTTTAATTTTGATATTCTTAAATAAGAATATTTTTTTAACTGGCTTTTTAAAAATATATTCTTTAAAACCTTGCTCTGTTTTAATTACTTGTACTTCTCTTAACTCATTGACTTCAATAGATATTCCAAAAAATTTATTATCCTTAAAAGCAACTAATATCTCTTGCTCAGGTCTAATGACTTTAGGATTATAAATATTTTTAAGACTATTTAATAGGTTTCCTATCTCCACTGGATAAATATTCTCTTTTTTAAGAGAGTTAAATAAATTACTTCCTTTTTTAATTTTTATTTTTATTTTTTCTAATTGTGGATCATTTAATAAGCTTATTCTGGTACTATTCAATAGTTTAAACTTAGCGAAGTAGGACTTTATATTATTGTATAAAGCTTCTTCTACACGTTTTTTAGAGGCTAAAACTGTTTCATACCCTGTTGGACTTAAATAGGTAAGTATAGATTTTCTTTGAGAAAGAACTAAATAAAATCCTAAAATTTTTCCTTTATTAGTTCTTATTATTTTGCCTTTAGTTTTAATTTTAATCTTTTCCGGATCAAAATAAAGCGAAAAAGCTTTTATAGCACTACTTATTTCTTTTCTTTTGGAACCGGGAACATATAAGAAATTTAAAAGAGTATCTCCTTTGGCAAAAGTTATTTTTTCTTCTGAAAACTTAGAATCAGTTTTTATGGCATCCTGTAAATGAGTTTCTATTTCAATTAAACTACTGTTTTCATTAATTTCACCTATTCCTTTTTCTACAAATTTATGAGCATAATTAGAAGATGTTATAAAAGTCTTAAATTTATTTTTAATTTTTGTAATTAGGACTGCTTCTATTCCATCTATACTAATTGCAAAAGTATTCATTCTTGTATCTACAAAAGGAAGAATTAAGTAACTAGAATCAGTTAATCTTTCAGGAGGATATACTTTTTTAAATGATTGTGTCGCTAATAATGCATCCTTATTTGAAAAACCTGCTCCTTTTAGTACGCCTTTTAGTAATTCCTCATTAAATTTATTTTTATAATAATCTGGGTTATCTGTTGTTTTAGCGAAAGCCTTAATTGCAAACAAAATGGATAAAATTGCTGATATTAAAATCACATAAAAAGTAGAATTCATTGATCTATATATACTGTAGTTCATCTATCTCTTTTTTCATTAATTCTTTAATTCCTGGATCACTTATGTAATGCCCTGCCTCATATGCTTTTATAATTTTAACTTTAGGTAAATTATTGCTAAATAAAAAAGAGTTAATTGGTGGACACAATAAATCATACTCACCTTGTATTACGGATATTGGTATTTTGTAGAGTAACTTTTTATTATTTAGTAGCTGATTATTTTTTAAAAAGAAATTATTTTTAATATAATGGTTTTCTAAAAAAGGAGTATTTGGAGCTTTTTTAAGTCTTTCTAATTCATCACATTCTTTATTTAATATTTCTTTGAAATCATATTTTACAGGCTTTATAGTCGACAAATTTTTTTCATATTCTTGCCATAACTCAGCAGCTATACAAACTTTCTTTAGGTTTTTACTCTCTAACATTTTACCTAAACTTATTATGGGATTATCATTGATTTTATTTTTTAGAATTAAATTTAACTCTTTTATAAGGTTGGGCTTGAAAGTTATTGGTCCGTTCCTAAAAGCCCAGTCTACTTCAGTTTTAGTGCCTAAAAATAATGATCTTAAAACCATGCCTAGTATAGCACTAGGTTTTGTCTCAGCGTAAGCTATAGCTAAAGTAGATCCCCAAGACCCTCCAACTAAAAACCATTTATCTATTTTTAGATAGCTTCTTATATATTCTATATCTCCAATGAGATCTAAAATTGTGTTATTTTCCAGTAATCTTTTAGGAACAGACTTACCTGCTCCTCTTTGATCTAAAAAAATCACCCTGTAAATTTTATCATTAAATAGAGATTTTTGCCAATCTGAGCAGCCGCTTCCTGGACCTCCATGTAAAAATAAAATAGGAATACCATCTACATTTCCATATTCTTCTAAATACAATATGTGCTTATCTCTTTTAATTTCATGTATTGCAAATGATTTCTTTATAGTATATAACATCTAGGTTTTAGAGAATTTATTATGAAAAAAAAAATACATCCAGATTATCATGAAATTAAAGTCGTAATGACTGATGGAACTGAGTTTACTACAAAATCTACCTGGGGTAAACAAGGAGAAATTTTAAAGTTAGATGTAGACCCTCTTTCTCATCCTGCTTGGACTGGCGGAGGAACTCAGCTTAGAGAAAATGCAGGTCAGGTAGCTAGGTTCAAGAAAAAATTCGGTAATTTTAAGGTTTAATACTTATTCTTTCTAATTCTTTTCTTATTTTCTCTGGTATCATCACTTTTTCTTGCATATTTTGCTTTTTTACAAAGACATGTACAAAATATCCCTCAGCACACGCAAGATCCTCATTTAATTTAAAAAGAGAGATATCATATATTACGCTTGTGTTTCCGATTTTAAATGAGGACAATCCAGCTTCAATTTTTTCAGGATATTTTAAAGACTTTCTGAACTTACACCTAGTTTCAGGAGATACTGCAATAATATTAGAGTTAAAGGGATCGTAATTACATATATTTATTAAAAATCTGTTTATAACAGAATCAAAAATAGAATAATAAACAATATTATTTAAATGACCAAAGATGTCATTGTCTCCAAATCTAGTATCTACTTTTTCAAGATATTTATAGTCAGCTTTAAATTTCAATATACTCACTTATTAATCTTCTAACTTCATTAGACTTTTCATGAATGTGAAAGTGTCCACAGTTATCTACAGTCTTTATATTAGAGTTTTTTAAAAGTGAATTTAAATTTTGACTGCTTTTTAATGGTGTCATTATATCGTTTTTTCCTGCAATTATTAAGATAGAGGTATTTATTTTTTCAAGTTCTGACTTTTCTATTAAGTATTTATTACAAGCATTAAGGTCATTAAATAAAATGCCATTTTCTGTTTTATTCATTGTAGTGTTTATTAAATTCGGAAGGTTTAGACCTATTAGATGACTCCCTCTTAACTTTGACTCACTTGTAAGAGACCATTTTATCATATTTATAATAGCATTCTTACTATCTTTTTTGCTTAAGTCTAACAAGGAGCTGCTTACAAACATTGGATATGCAACACCAATTAAAATTGTTTTATTAACATCAACTAACTTATTTGCCAAAATACTTAAACAAACTAAGCTTCCCATGCTATGCCCTATTAGAATAGTATTTTTTGAAGAGTATTTTTTTACGATACGACCCACGTATATTGCCATTTCGTCAATAGAAGATAGCCCTCTATCATTATTATCACCATGTCCAGGTAAATTTACTGCTAATGTCGAATAACCTCTAAAAAAATAATAACGATTTAATAATGACCAAAAAGTTTGATCGCAACCCGCACCATGAATAAATATAATTAATGGGCTATTTTTTTTTAACTTTTTATAGTTATACTTATAGTTCATTTTATCCAATACTTTTATTTGAATACTTTTAGTAGTGCGCTATTAATATCTTTAATTAGGTCATTTAAATCTTCTATACCTACTGATATTCTTATAAGGTCTTCTGTAATACCTACCTTTTTCAAATCTTCTTTAGTAAGTTGTGAATGTGTAGTGCTTGCAGGATGAATAACTAAAGACTTTGCATCACCTATGTTTGCTAAATGTGACATTAATTTTAAATTTTCTATAAACTTAATTGCATTTACCTTTCCTCCTTTTAGACCAAATGAAATAATAGCGCCAGCTCCTTTAGGCATTAACTTAGATGCAAGCTTATGACCTTTATGTGACTTTAAACTAGGATGTTTAACCCACTTGACTTCATCCTTCCCAGAAAGAAAAGCAGCAATGTATTCAGCATTTGATACATGTTTCATCATACGAGGACCTAAAGTTTCTACTCCTAGCATTATATAAAAGGCACTTTGTGGAGCTAAAGAGGCACCAAAATCTCTTAAACCCTCAGCTCTAGCTCTACTTAGAAATGCTCCTGGCCCAAACTCTTGGTAAAAGTTTAAGTTTTGATAACCCTTGTATGGTTGCGTTAAATTGCTAAATTTTTTTGTTTTACTCCAATCAAAACTTCCACTATCAATTACAACTCCACCTATAGCAATACCGTGACCTCCTATAAACTTTGTTGTTGAATGAAGAATTAGATTTGCTCCATAGTCAAATGGATTACACAAATAAGGTGTAGGTATTGTGTTATCTACTAAAAAAGGAATTTTTGCCTCAGAAGTAATTTTTGATATTTTTTCGATATCTAAAACCTCAAGGCCTGGATTTCCTAAAGTTTCAGCAAAAAATAACTTTGTATTTTTTCTTATATTCTTTTTTATTTGATTAATACTATTTGGATCTACAAAAGTAGTATTAATACCAAATCTTTTAAGAGTTAGTCCTAATAAATTCCTACTACCTCCATAAATTCTATCTGATGATATTATATGATCACCAGCATTTAGTAATGTCGCAATAGTAAGATGAAGTGCTGCTTGTCCACTTGATGTGCAAATTGCTCCTATTCCTTTTTCTAAGGAGGCCAATCTCTCCTCTAATGCACTCACCGTTGGATTAGATATTCTGGAGTATATATGACCGTCTTGCTCTAAATTAAATATTGAGCTAGCTTCATTAGCATTTTTAAAAACATAAGAGGTAGTTTGATAAATGGGTAAAGCTCTAGAAGAATAGTCGCTATCAGGATTTTGTCCTGCATGCAAGCTTAGTGTATTAAAGTTAAATATATTTAGATCGCTTTTTTTTTTCATATATTATTTAAAAAATTTATCTGCCTCTTTTTTTTGCTTTAGTTTTTTTTGAATAGCGTCATCTACTAGAACTGCATACTCTAACAAATCTTTTTTATAATTTATAAGTTCTTCTATAGAAAAATTTTCTATGGTTTTTTTTACATCTTTATCTATTATAAATTCTAATTCTTCCATGGTAATTATTAGTATATTATAATATTTTAAAATTTATAAGAGTTTATTATGCCTATTCCTAAAATAATGAAATGTGTTGAGATTTCAAAATTTGGTTCTCCAGAAAATCTTAAATACACCAATCAAGAAGTTCCAAATATTTCAAATAAAGAAGTTTTAATTCAAGTTAAAGCCAGTGGAGTAAATAGACCTGATATTCTTCAGAGAAAGGGATTATATTCGCCTCCAAAAGACGCATCGGAAATTCCTGGATTAGAAGTTGCTGGAAGAATAGTTAAGGTTGGAGATAAGGTAAAAAATTTTAAAATTAATCAAAAAATATGTGCATTAGTACATGGAGGCGGGTATGCTGAATATTGTAAAGCTCATGAAAGTCATGTTCTCCCAATTCCAAAAGGTTTGGACTATATACAAGCGGCTGGTATTCCAGAAACTTATTTTACTGTCTGGGCAAAGCTTTTTGATATAGCTAAGATAAAAAAACATCATACACTGCTAATTCATGGAGGCTCTAGTGGAATAGGAACCACAGCAATTCAATTAGCAAAGAATGTTGGGTGTAAAGTAATAACAACTGTAGGTAATACAAAAAAAAAAAAAATCTGTCAGCACTTAGGAGCAGATCTAGCTATAGTTTATAAAAAAGAAGATTTCAGAAAAAAAATTCAAAGCTATACTGAAAGTAAAGGGGTTGATATTATCTTAGATATGATAGGAAAAAATTACTTTACAAAAAACTTGAGCCTTCTTAAGGACAAAGGTAAATTTATAAGCATAGCATTTTTATCAGGTAAAGACGTCAAATTAGACTTGTCAATAATACTTAAAAAAAGAATTCTTATTACTGGATCAACTCTTAGACCACGAACCATAAAAGAAAAAGCTAAAATTGCGAAAAATGTAAAAAATAAATTTTGGTCTTTATTTGAAAAAAAATCTATTAAGCCTATCATATATAAAACATTTAATTTAAATGAAGCTGTTAAAGCCCATAAACTTATGGAAAGCAGCGAGCATATTGGTAAGATAATATTATTAAATAGTAACTAAGGAGGAAAAATGAGTGGCCCATTAATGCCGAAATCTACTGCAGTTTGGTTGGTAGAGAATACAAGTTTAACCTTTCAACAAATTTCGAAATTTTGTAATTTACATGTTTTAGAAATTCAAGGTATAGCTGACGGAGAAGTAGCAGTAGGAATACAAGGAAAAAACCCAATAATGTCAGGAGAATTAACTAAAGAAGAAATTATTAGATGTGAAGGAGATTCATCTCAAGAATTAAAAATTATTGAAGACATAATACCACTTAGCTCGAGTTTAAAAAAAGGAAAGAAAAAATTTACTCCAGCATCTAGAAGGCAGGTAATACCTGATGCAATATCCTGGTTATTGAAGTATCATCCGGAACTCACTGATCCACAAATAGCAAAATTAGTAGGAACTACAAAAAATACTATCAACTCCATTAAAAATAGAGATCATTGGAATATTCAAAATATCTCTCCTAGAGATCCAGTTTTACTAGCACTGTGCTCACAAGGCTCTTTAACTGAAGCAGTAATAAAAGCAAAAAAGAAGCTAGAAAAAGAAAAAAAGTCTAATAATGATAAATAAAAATATTATTGGCCTTTTTAAAAAAACTAAAGTTTTTTTAATAGGTGATATAATGCTTGATCGTTATGTGTTTGGAAAAGTTAATAGAATTTCTCCTGAGGGTCCTGTTCCTATTTTCCTGGCTAACAATATGAAAGATATGTTAGGAGGCTCTGGAAATGTTCTAAGTAATTTAGTTTCTCTTGGAACAGATGCTTTTTATTTGAGTCTAATAGGAAATGATAACAATGGTGTAAGAATAAAAAAATTATTAAAAAAATTAAATTTTAAAAATTATAAATTAATTTTAGACCCTACTAGAAAAACTACGGTTAAAACTAGATATATTTCAAATAGCCAACAAATTATAAGGATAGATGAAGAAAATACTGAAAATATAGTGGGTAAAATAGAAAATGAATTAATAAGAAAAATTGATACTTTTATAAAAAAAAAAGACGTGGTAATTATATCAGATTATAATAAAGGAGTTATAACAAAACGAGTTTCAGAATATATTATTAAAAAAGCAAATTCTTTAAAAATTCCTGTAATTATAGATCCTAAAAAAAAGGATTTTAATATCTATAAAAATGCCACTTTAATTACTCCAAACCAATTAGAAGCATCAGAAGTTACTCAAATGAAACTTAAAAACAATATCGATACGGATGCCTGTGGAAAGCTAATTATAAAAAAATATAACATAGACAGAGTATTAATTACCCGTGGGGAAAAAGGCTTATCCTTAATCAGTAAAAAAAGTTCTATTCATTCTCCTACTACATCAAAAGAAGTCTTTGATGTTTCAGGTGCAGGAGATACTGTTTTAGCAGTCATTGCTTCCTGTCTTACAAATAAAATTGAAGAAAAAAAAATCTTAGATTTGGCTAATAAGGCTGCTGGAAAAGTAATTGCAAAAATTGGAACAAGCACCATATCTATAGAAGAACTTATTGGCGATAACTTAAATTTACAAAAAAATAAAATTTTAGATATTAAATCACTTTGCCAGCAAATTAAAAAAGACAAAAATAAAGGTCTTAAGATTGGATTTACTAATGGCTGTTTTGATATTTTGCATTATGGTCATATTCACTGTATAGAAAAAAGCAAACAAAATTGTGACAAACTAATAGTAGCACTAAATAGCAATAAATCCGTAAAATTGCTTAAAGGAAAAAATAGACCAATTAATGACGAGCTGTATAGAGCTATGGTGCTAGCATCACTACAATCATGTGATTATGTAACAATATTTAATCAGAAAACTCCATTAAAAACTATTATGGAAATAAAACCTGATCTTATTACAAAAGGTGGAGATTATAAAAATAAAAAAATAGTTGGAGAAAGTGAAATAAAAAAATGGGGAGGAAAAGTTATAAAATTAAAATTTGTAGAAGGCCTAAGCTCTTCTAAATTAATAAGCAAGTTAGAAAAATAATTACTTGTTAATTTTTTTTCTAATAAGCCTTGTTTTAGAAAATAAATTATAAAGAAACTTAGAGTCTTCATTCCTAATCGCTTTTTCTAAGGTGGCTAAGTCTTTTTTAAATATACTTAGCATCTCTAAAATAGATCCCTTGTTAGAAAGTAAAATATCCCTCCACATAATAGGATCAGAGGCAGCAATTCTAGTAAAATCCTTAAACCCACTTGCTGCATATTTAATTACTTCTTTTTTAATTGATTTTTCTAAACTTGATATTGTTCCTACTATTGAGTAAGCAATTATATGAGGAATATGAGAGGTTATAGCTAAAACCATATCGTGATATTCCGGATCCATAATATCAACTTTCATTCCCGCTAAATTCCACATTTTTATAATAATATCTAAAGACTCTTTTTTAATATTAGATTTAGGGGTAAGAATACAATATCCATTTTTAAACAATCCTTTGAACCCTGCCTCAGGACCAGAGTTTTCAGTTCCTGCAATTGGATGTCCTGGAATAAAGTCAATATTTTTTGGTAAATACTTTTCTGCTGATTTTATTAAGGATTTTTTTACGGAGCCTACATCTGTTATTATTGTGCTTTTCATTAAAAAAGGAGATATTTTTTTTATAACATTTGAAAAAGCTGCTACAGGAACACCAATGATTACTATATCTGCACCCTTTACTGTTTTTTCATAACTTTCTTCTACTTTATCTACAATATCAAGCTTTCTTAATATATTTCTAGTTTTCTTTGTTCTTGAATAGGCACTGGAACTATTATAAAATCCTAAATCATTTAAATCTCTAGCAAGAGATGAATTAATTAAACCCATTCCAATAAAAGCTATTTTATTTATTTTTTTCATTTTCATTAGAATTTAAATTTGGATATGCGCCTAAAATTTTAAGCTTTTTATTATTTAATAGAATGTTAGAAGTGTATAAATAATTATTTCTCAATTGTGCTATTTTTTTTAAATTATATTTATTTTGCTCCGAAGAAGATTTGTAAATAAATGAATGCTCACCCTTTAGAATTGGTTTATTTTTTGATATTATTACTAATCTAGGAAGAACTTTTTTTTTTAAAATAAATGGGACGGCTGCTATTATAAATAAGTTCTTAAAACTTCTTTTAAGCCACCAGCTTGTTGCAATTAATTTACCTGGGTAGGGTAAAATTATAAGAATATTATTTTTTTTTTTAGCAACAGAAAAAGCTTTATTTATATCTTCAAAAACATTCATATGAATATCAATTCCAAATGAGTAATGTATTATTTCCTTTTCAGTATTTCTTAAGGTTTGAGGAATTAAAAACTCTAATTTTCCTTGTAAACTAGTTTGGTGTAAAAAAACTTGCCTCCAGAATTTAAAGATATCTAATTCTTTTAATAAATCATTTCTTTTAGAAAAAAGTCTTTTAAGAATTTCAGCTTGCCTCTCGGGGCGAAATAAGTTCATTTCTTCTGAATTTATTTTTTTTAAACCTCCTATTTCAATTGCAAGTTTAGATCTGCTTTTTAAGAGACTTAATATTTTATTATCAATGAGATCTATTTTTTTTCTTAGCTTATTTATATTTTTCATTTATTTCTAACTTTTATTTTCATTAAGAGTTATAATAATGTATTTTATTGTTGTACAAACACTTAAATTCTAATGTTATATCATAAAAAAAAAATAAAAAGTATTTATAACTTTATACATAAACCAAATCTTAGTTTAGATAAAAATTTTAAACTACAATCTGGAGATAGCATATTAAACCCATCTATTGCATATAAAACTTACGGAAACCTAAATAAGAAAAAATCTAATGCTATATTAATATGCCATGCGCTAACCGGTGATCAATATGCCGCTGAGTATCACCCCGTTACAAATAAAAAAGGCTGGTGGCAAGACTTGATTGGTAAAAATAAAGTTTTTGATACAAATAAGTATTTTATAATAAGCTCCAATGTATTAGGAGGTTGCATGGGAACTACAGGGCCAAATAGTATAAATCCAATAACAAATAAACAATACGGTCTAAACTTTCCAGAAATTTCAATTAAGGATATGGTTTCTCTTCAAATTGAACTTGTAAATAGTTTTGGAATTGAAAAACTATTTTGTGTAGTAGGTGGCTCAATGGGTGGAATGCAAGTATTAGAATGGGGAATTAATTATAGCGATAGAGTGAGGTTATTAATACCTATCGCTACTTCATACAGACATACAGCTCAAAATATTGCATTTCACGAAGCTGGAAGGCAAGCAATAAAAGCTGATCCTAACTGGCAAAATGGTAATTATAATAAAAAAAATACTTTCCCTAAACAAGGTTTAGCTGCTGCGAGATCTATAGCTCATATTACCTATATGTCTGAAGAACATTTAGAAACAAAGTTTGGAAGAGCAAAAAAGGTGAAGCCTCTTTCTCAAATATTTGAAGGTAGTTTTGAAGTAGAAAGTTATTTACAATATCAAGGAATATCCTTTGTGGAAAGATTTGACGCTAACTCCTATTTATATTTAACAAGATCTATGGATAGATTTGATTTATCCGAAGAATTTAAAGGAAGTTTAGACAAGGCCTTTATAAGTAATGTTTCAAGATGGTTGCTAATTTCTTTTACTAGTGATTGGCTATTTCCTACCTCAGAAAGCAAAGTAATAGTAAACTCTCTTATGGCAAATGCTTGTGATGTTAGTTTTGTAGAAATAGAAAGTAATAGAGGGCATGATAGCTTTTTGATAAAAGTACCAAGGTTTTACGATATATTAAGAGGCTTTCTTTCTGGAGCAAATAATTAATGACTAGCAAAAGACAAGATCATTTAATCATATCCAACATAGTCAAAAAAAACTCCAGGGTTTTAGATATAGGGTGTGCAGATGGTACCCTGCTTAAGATGCTTAAATCAAAAAATAATATTTCTGGACAAGGTATAGAAATTGATCATAAAAAAGTTGAATTTTGCCTTAGGAAAGGGTTGTCCGTAGTAGAAGGAGATGCAAATCAGGAAATTACAAATTTTCCAGATCACTCATTTGATTATGTAATTTTAAGTCAAACCCTACAAACAGTATCAAGGCCTAAATGGGTTTTAAATGAAATTTTGAGGATAGGAAAGCATGCTATTATTTCTTTTCCTAACTTTGGTCATTGGCTATGCAGATTTCAATTATTTTTGTACGGTAAGATGCCAGTAACAGAAGATTTGAAACTTACATGGTATGACACTCAGAATATTCACTTATGTACGATGAAAGATTTTTTTGAACTCCTACAAGATATGAAACTTAACTCAAAAGAAGTGTATGGAATAACTAGAAGCAAAAAAGTTATACAGTCAAATAGAAATATATTAAATATTTTTGCAGCTCACGTAGTTCTTTTAGTTGAAAAATCAAACTAAAAACATTTTTTTATAGCATAGCCTAGGATATCAAATACTTGATCAATTTGTTTTTTATTTATTATTAAAGGAGGAGATAAAGCTATTGTATTACCTGTGTATCTTACCATGAGACCATTTTTAAAGCACTCGTCAAATACGTCCCTACCTAGAGTTCCATTCTTCTTACTTCTACTATCTAGCTCAATTCCTGCAACTAATCCTATATTTCTAATATCCTTTACCATATTAAGTTTAGATAAACTATGAGCTCTATCACCAAAATATTTCTCCAACTTTTTTGCTCTTTCAAATAATTTTTCTTCTTGATAAACATCTAAGGTTGCTATACCAGCAGCACAGGCTAAAGGATGTCCTGAGTAAGTATAACCATGAAAAAGCTCTATTTTTTCTTTTTTATTTTTTATAAGAGTTTCATAGATTTTTGCATCAACAGCCACCGCACCCATTGGAACAGTTGCATTCGTAATTCCTTTTGCCATTGTGATTATATCTGGAATTACTTTAAACCTTTCTGATGCAAAACTGGCCCCTAATCTTCCAAAACCTGTAATTACTTCATCAAAAATTAAGAGTATATTATTTTTAGTACAAATTTTTCTAAGCTTTTCCAAATACCCTATAGGAGGAACCAAAACCCCAGTTGATCCTGCTACAGGTTCTACTATAACAACTGCTATATTTTCACTTCCATGAAAATTAATTATATCTTCTAAGGCATCTGCTTTTTCTTTTCCATATTTTGGTTGTCCCCTAGAAAATGAGTTTTTTTCAGGCATGTGTGTATGTGGCAAATGAATTACTCCATTTAACAAATTACCAAATTGAGCTCTATTAGCTACTATACCACCTACTGATGTTCCTCCAAAACCCGAGCCATGGTATCCTCTGGATCTTCCTATTAATTTTTTCTTTGCCCCTAATCCTTTAGCATTAAAGTATGCTAATGCAATTTTTAAAGCAGTATCTACGGCCTCAGAGCCGGAATTTGTAAAAAAAACACTATCCAGATTTTTTGGTAAAATCTTGGTTAATCTCTCTGCAAACTCAAAAGATAACTTATGACCCATTTGAAAAGACAAACCATAATCCATTTTTTCTACTTGCTTTTGTACTGCCTTGACTATTTTTTCTCTACAATGACCAGCATTTACGCACCAAAGTCCTGCAACAGCGTCAAGTATCTTTTTCCCATTTTGTGTTTGGTAGTGCATTCCTTTTGCACTTTCTAGTAGCTTAGGATTTTTTTTAAACCACTGATTATCAGTGTAAGGCATCCAATAAGAATTTTTTTCTTTTCTAGATAGTTTCATAATGTATTATTTAATTTTAATTAATGTAAAATGAATATAACTCAAACAATCCTTAAAAACAAATTTATTAAGATTATTGCAGATGATAAAACTATTGTAAACAATCAAACACTAAGAAAATTAGTAAAATATAACTCTACTGTTCTATCTCAATATAATATTAAAAAAAATGATAATGTTGCAATAGTTTTAAATAATAGTGTTGATTTTGTAATCAGTTTTCTAAGTACAATTAATGTTTGTGCAGCTGCCCCCCTAAATCCAAATTATACAGTAAACGAATTTAAATTTTATTTCGAAGATTTAAAACCCAAGGCCATAATTACTAACTTCGATAATAAACATTCTGCAGTTATATGTGCGAAAAAATCTAAAATTAAAATTATAAATATTAAAAAAAATGTTTTACAAAAGCCTTTAAAAAAAATCGATAAAAAGCTTGCTGCCTCTTCTCACAAACATAATGCTCTAGTTTTACACACGTCTGGAACAACTTCAAAACCAAAGATGGTTCCACTTAATCATGAAAATATAATTAATAGCTCTATTAACATAAGTAAAGTTTTAAAACTTACTAAGAAAGATAAAAATATTATACTAATGCCATCCTTTCATATACATGGAATAGTCGCTTCAATTTTAGCTCCTCTTTATGCAGGAGGACAAATAGTAATTTTACCTAAGTTTAACGCTTTAAGTTTTTTTAAATCTTTAAAAGAGCATTCCCCCACGTGGTTTACAGGAGTACCAACTATGCTGCAGTCTATTCTTGATAGAGCCTCTAGAAACTCAGATATAATTTTATCTAGCAAGTTGAGGTTTATCAGATCTTCTTCTTCCTCTTTACCTATTTCAACATTAAAAGAAATGGAAAAAGTATTTAAAGTTCCAATTATTGAAAGTTATGGTATGACCGAGGCATCTCATCAAATGACATCTAATTTATTGCCTCCTGGAAAAAGAAAAATCGGAAGTGTTGGAGTTCCTACTGGTATAAATATAAAAATAGTAGATGGAAATTTTAAAAAATTAGAAATAAACCAAGAAGGTGAAATTTTAATTAAAGGCAAAAGTATTTTTAATAAATATATTGCTAGCAGCAAAATAAATTCTAGTTCATTTAAAAATGGTTGGTTTCGTACAGGAGATTTAGGAAGTTTTGATAAAGATGGATATTTATATATTTCTGGTAGAATAAAAGAGATAATCAATAGAGGTGGAGAAAAAATTAGCCCAAAAGAAGTAGATGAAGTATTCATGAGTCATAAAAAAGTTAACAAAGCAGTTTCATTCGCAATAAAACATCCAAAATTAGGAGAAGATATTGGTTTAGCTGTAATTTTAAATAGTGACACTAAATGTACAGCGGGCGAACTTAAAGCTTTTGCAAATGATAAATTAGCTCAATTTAAAATACCAAAACAAATTTTTATTTTGAAGGAACTACCTTTAGGAGCAACAGGAAAAATACAGAGAATTGGCTTAGCAAAAAAACTAGGTATAGAAAAATGAGAATCTGTATATACGGTGCTGGAGCAATAGGAGGGATGCTAGGTTTTCTTTTAAAAAGAATAGGTGTTGACGTTACTCTCATTGCAAGAAGAGAACATTATGCTTCAATAAAAAAAAATGGCTTAACTTTTATAAGCACTGAATACAATATTGAGGAATCACTTAGGTTCGATATTTTTGATAATTTAGAAAATTTGGGAAAGTTTGACTTAGTTATAAATTCTCTTAAAGCGCATTCTGCTAATCAAACAGCTTCAATAGTTTCTACTATATTGCATGAAAACTCAATTATGCTTCCAACTTTAAATGGAGTTCCTTGGTGGTTTTTCCACAAGTTTGGAGGTAAATTTGATAATTATAAACTAAAATCTGTTGATCCTAATCAAAGTCTTTGGAAAAATGTTACACCTAGTAAAGTACTTGGTTGCGTAGTATATCCAGCTGCAATAATCGAGAGACCTGGTGTTATTAAACATATTGAAGGAAAAAGATTTATAATAGGAGAGCCTGATAATGCCAAATCTGAAAGAGTTAGTACTGTTTCTGATTTACTTATAAAAGCTGGCCTTAAAGCTCCCATCAGCAGGGATATTAGAAGTGATATTTGGCTTAAACTTATTGGAAATAGTTCTTTTAACCCACTCTCTGTTATCACTCAAAATACACTAAAAGAAATTTGTGAAAATGAAGATACAAAAATTATTATAGAAAATATGATGAATGAAGCCATTTCTATTGGAGAAAAATTAAACATAAAAATGAAACTTACAATAGAAAAGAGAATTGAAGGTGCAAGAAATGTAGGAAATCATAAAACTTCAACTTTACAGGACTATAAAAACAAACGTCCTCTTGAGCTAAATGCACTAATAAAATCCTTAATCGAACTAGGAGAGCTTACTGAAGTTAAAACCCCCACTTTAAATACTATATATAGACTAGCAAAGTTTTTTTCAGAAAAAAAAGGATGCCCTGCTGGTTAAAATCCCAATGCAATTCCATCTTTCCTAGGATCTGATCCCCCTACAAGGATATTATTAGAGTTTATCATTATAGCTTGCCCTCCTCCATGAGGAATATCAATAAAATCTGTTTTGTGTCCACATTTATTTAACAATTTAATAATATCCGTACTGAAAGTTTTTTCTAAAGATAGAACATTATCATAAAAAAAACTTCTTTTATGATCTAAAGCTAGCTGCACATCCATATTGTAATCTATTACATTAGTCAAAAAATGACTCTGACCAACTGGCTGATAATGAGCTCCCATAACTCCAAAAGGCATAATAGGTCTTTGATTTTTTAACGCTAATCCAGGTATGATTGTGTGCATGGGCCTTTTGTTTGGTTCATAAAAATTAGGATGGTTTTTATCTAAGTTAAAAGAAGCACCTCTATTATGGAGTAAAACTCCCGACTTGGAACTAACTATACCACTACCAAAAGGATGAAAAATGGAATTTATGAAAGATACACAGTTTCTGTCTTTATCTACCACACTTATGTAAACTGTATCTTTATTATTTTGTAAAGGATAAATTTCTAGTTCTTTTATAGTTTTTTTAAAACTAATCATTTTACTCAGTTTTTTTGAATATTCTCTAGATAATAGCTTTTCTACGGGAATATTAATAAAATTAGGGTCTCCAAGATATTTGTTTCTATGGTGAAAAGCTATTTTTGTAGCTTCAGCTTCTAAATGAATTCTTTCAAAAGAGTCGGGGCCTAAAGAGCTAACGTCAAACTCTTGGAGTATATTTAGTATCATTAAAGCAACAATACCTTGACCATTAGGAGGACATTCATATATATCATATCCTCTATATGAAATAGATATTGGGTCTACATACTCCACCTTAAGGTTAGAAAAATCACTTAAGGTATGTCTTCCTCCTAAAGATTTAAGCTTATTTACTATATCCTCGGCTACCCAACCAGTATAAAAACCTTCTTTTCCTGTCATAGAAATCTCTCTTAAAGTCTTTCCCAAGTCTGGTTGAAGATGAAGTTCACCAGATT
>PAZF01000022.1 GCA_002715505.1 Candidatus Pelagibacterales bacterium | reverse complement strand
TGTCCTGATATAGCATTCAAACTAAACATAAAAAATATAATAATATTTAGTAAAATTTTCATTTAATTCTCCTTATTTATAATCTTATTTCATCAGTCAAAATTACTCAACGGTTACTGATTTAGCTAAATTTCTAGGCTGATCAACATCTGTGCCTTTAAAAACTGCAATATGATAAGCAAGTAATTGTATAGGAATAGTAAGTATTATTGGTTGGCATATTTGACTACATTTTTCTATAGTAAATATATGACTTGAAATATCATCTATTTTTTTTGCTCCTACTTCGTCAGTAATACCTATTATTTTTCCTCCTCTTGCATATACTTCAGCTAAATTTGAAGCAGTTTTATCAAATAACTTATTTGTAGGTAAAATTCCTATTATGGGAACATTCTCATCAACTAATGCTATAGGTCCGTGCTTTAATTCTCCTGCCGCATATCCTTCTGCATGGATATAACTAATTTCTTTTAGCTTTAAGGCTCCTTCAAGGGCAATTGCATGACTTTCTCCCCTTCCTATATATAAGATATCTTTAGCAGTATAAATTTCTGATGCAATACTTCTAATTTCACTTTCTTTATCTAAAGTTTTATTCATCAATGATGGAATTTCTATTAGCTCATCAATTAATTCCTTTTCTTCTTTCAAAGAAATTTGATTTTTTATAACACCAAGTTTTATAGCTAATGTAAGCAAAGTAAACAATTGTGTAGTGAATGCTTTAGTAGAAGCCACTCCTATCTCAGGACCAGCTAAAGTTACTATAGTATCATCAGATAATCTTGCAATACTACTGTCCGATACGTTAACAATAGAAAAGTTTTTTATTTTAGCTTTTTTTACTTCTTCTAAACAAGCAATTGTATCTCTAGTTTCACCAGACTGAGAAATAAACATAACTAATTCATCCTCAGAATGGATGATATTCCTATATCTATATTCAGATGCTATATCAATATGAACTGGAATATTGGCTAACTTTTCAAACCAAAACCTAGCTACCCTGCAAGCATAAGATGATGTTCCACATGCAACCATTGTTATTCTGTTAATGTCTTTATTAAATAAAGAGCTGGTAATATTAAATGTTTTTCTATCTAAATCAATATAGCTTTTCAAAGTTTCTCCAATAGCTGTAGGTTGTTCATGAATTTCTTTATGCATATAGTGCTTAAAACCTCCTTTCTCTATTGAAAGTCTTGACACATTAGTAAAGTTGATTTCTCTTTTAACTTCTCTTCCCTTATTAAAAATTTGTACTTTTTCAAAATCTAAAACAGCCCAGTCACCGTCTTCTAAATAACTAATCTTCTTTGTGTAAGGAGCTAGACCGACTGCATCTGATCCTATATAGTTTTGATTATCGCCATACCCAATAGCCAAGGGGCTTCCTTTTCTTACAGCTATAAGTCTATTCTGATTTGATATTAAAATACCTATAGCAAATGCTCCATTTAAACTATCAATTAATTTCATTACAGCTTCATTAATATCTAAGCCATCTTCTAGATAACTTGTAAAGAGATGAGCAATTACTTCACTATCCGTCTCACTATCTAATAAAAATTTACTTTTTAAGCTAGCAATAATATCTTTATAGTTTTCAATTATTCCATTATGAACTATTGCTACTCTATTAGTTGCATGAGGATGTGCATTTGTTTCATTAGGAACGCCATGAGTTGCCCACCTAGTATGTGCAATACCTATATTTCCTTTAATGGGATTAGAAGATAATATTTTTTCTAAATTTTCTATTTTTCCAGAAGCTCTTCTTTTTATAATAGTTTTGTTATTAATAGTCGCTAATCCTGATGAGTCATATCCTCTGTAAGCTAGTTTTTTTAGTCCCTCTACCATTGGAGAGATAATATCCTTTTTACTTACTATTCCTAAAATTCCACACATTTTTACATCAAATATTTATTTAGTTATATTATTTTAAAAACTTTTTGCTTCCTTCTTTAATTATTTTCTGTTTAGCCCTTGCAATTGAGAAATCTCTATTCTTTAAATTATAAGAAATAGTACTTCCTGCTGCCACAAAAGACTCATTACCTATTTTAATTGGAGCAATTAAAGCACAATTTGATCCGATAAATACTTTATTACCTATTGTAGTCTTATGTTTTTGTTTGCCATCATAATTACAAGTTATAGTCCCTGCTCCGATATTTGTGTCAGAACCTACATTAGCATCTCCTATGTATGATAAGTGATTAATTTTAGTATTAGCACCAATTTTAGAATTTTTAATTTCCACAAAATTTCCTATTTTAGAGCGAGCTCCTATTACAGTACCATTTCTTAATCGACTAAAAGGACCAATAATAGCGCCTTGATTAATAATCGTGTTTTCTATATTGTTATTGGCTTCTATACTAACACCATTTTTAATTATTACTTCTTTTCCAAAGTAATTATTAGAGCCAATTTTAACATTAGAACTTATATTAGTATCATAAGAAAAGTATGTAGATTTTGGATCTAATAAATAAACACCTTTTAATAAAAATTTCTTTCTTAGTTTAGATTGAAAGTATTCTTCAGCTTTTGACAATTGATAAAGGTTATTTATACCCATCACTTCTTTTTCTGGAGCTAAAAACAAAGAAATTTGCAAATTCTGACTGTTTGCTATTCCAAATATGTCTGTTAGCAAAAATTCCTTTTTATTTTTATTTTTTTTTACTTTACTCAGTAGATCAAAAATTTTTTTATTATTCCCACTAAATATTCCTGAATAACAGATTTTTATTTTTTTATCTTCATCTTTTAAGTTTTTGTCCTCTATCACTTGTAAAACTTTAGTCTTTTTAAATTTAATTCTTCCATACCCTTTAGGTGATAAGGTTTCAAATCCTAGCATATTAATATTATCATTTTTTTTTATTAATTGTTTTAGCGTTTTTAGTTCCAAAAATGGAACATCTCCATATAACACCAAAAGATTACCTTTAACTTTTTCTAACTTTTTCTTTGCACACAATAAAGCATGTGCAGTTCCAAATTGTTGATTTTGAATAATTATTTTTACTTGTTTTGGCAAGAGTTTTTTTATCTCATCACTATTTTTTCCTAAAACAATATATATATTTTCTGGCTTCATTTTGGTACACGTATCAACTATATGCATAATAATTTCCCTATTGGCAATTTTATGAAGAACTTTGGGAGTAGCAGAATTCATTCTAGTGCCTTTGCCTGCTGCCAAAATTATTATTGATAAAGAATTACTCATAAAGAATTATTATAAAAATTGGATATTAATTTAACAGTCTGGTTGCCTTTTGCCAAAATATTATTTTCTTCATCAATTATTTCTCCTTCCAAAAAAGCAATTGACTTTCCTGCTTTAATAACTTTTCCTGATACTATAACAGGCTTTGGCAATACCTTTCTTATAAAAGTTGTTTTAATTTCTAGAGATAAAACAAGAGTATTTGCTCCTACCCTTCCCATACATGCTAATGCCATAACCGCATCAAGCCACCCTGTAATAAAGCCTCCCTGAACTATATTGCCAGAGTGGCACATATTCTTTCTTGCTCTATATTTTACCTCAGCTTCACCAGTTAAAGGATCTATTTTGAGTATTTTTTGTATACCCAAGGTAGTCTGGGGTGGCATGGAAAACATTTTTTTTAAAAAATTTAACTCTTTTTTTGTATCTTTACTTATCATATTTTGATTATATTAACATTATATATGAATAAAACTATTAATACAGGAACTGATCATCTTTTAGCTAATTTTAATGAAGGAATTATTACACTTACTTTAAATAACCCTAAATTTAAAAATGCTTTATCAGAAAAACTAACCCCTTATTTAAGAAAGATCTTAAAAAAAATAAAGGAAGATAGCAAATATAAATTATTAGTAATAAGAGGTGCTGGAGATAGCTTTTGTTCTGGTGGTAATATAAAAGGTATGAATGTAGAAAAAAATAAAACAATCAGTGTAACTTCAAAAATTAATGATTTAGTAGAAAAACAAAACACCCTCACGGGACTTTTATATTCCTTAAATATTCCTACAATAGCTATCATTACAGGCGCCGCAGCTGGTGCTGGATTCTCAATAGCCCTTTCTTGCGATTTAAGAATAGGAAATAGTAATTCTTTTTTCGTCTCTAACTACAGTAAAATAGGTTTAAGTGGTGATTATGGAATTTCATTATTTTTAACTAAGCTTTTGGGTGAGTCAAAGGCTAAAGAAATAATGTTTTTAAATAAAAGAATTTATGCAGATGAAGCTTTAAATTTAGGATTACTAAACTTACTATATAAAAAAAACTTCGAAAAAAAAATCAAAGAAGTATGTAAAGAAATTATTTCTTTATCTCCTTTAGCTTTAAAACATATAAAAAAAAATATACAGCTTGCCTCTCAAAATAGCCTAACTGCTTCTCTAAAGCAGGAAGCCAAAAATCTTATTAATTGTTCTAATTCAAAGGAACATAAAATGGCAGTTTTAAATTTCAGGAAAAAATAGTAATATTTGTTATGGTTGATACTAAAGCCAATATTACCTTTATAAAAAAACAACCTACTAAACCATATTATGATAGCTCTGCAATAACTGGATTAGTTCCAAAATTGTATTTTAAAGTTGAAAAAAGAAAAGTTCTTATTGTTAATGCCAGAGAAATAAAAAATAATAATTTTGAAGCTAGCGGTTATGAAATATGTGATTTTAAATCCAAATTTAATAAAAATAATATTCATAGAAATTTAGAGAAATATAAGGAGGAAATAAATATTTTTTTAAAAAATAAATTCAATTATTTGGACTCATTTATTTTTGATTTGACTAGAAGAAGCAATTCAAAAAAAGGAGCAAAAAATAAAGATGGAAGAAGACAGCCTGCCGATAGAGCCCATGTTGATTATACTAAAAAATCAGGCGAAAAAAGAGCTAAAGACATTTTGGGTAAAGAATATTTTAAAAAAGTAATAAATTCTAATTTGAGAATTATACAACTAAATCTTTGGAAACCTCTATGTAAAGTTGTTTTATCATCACCTATAGCTTTTGCTCTTCCAAGCACAGTTTTAAAAAAAGATTTAGTAGCTACTAATCAAGTGTTTCCTGACAGAGTAGGCGAAATTTATCACTTGGCTTATAATAAAAATCAAAAATGGCTATGGGTGCCAGATATGAAAAACTATGAAGTGTTATTATTGAAAGGTTGGGATAGCTCAACTAAAAAAGGTATGCCTAGCTTTACACCTCACACTTCTTTTGATTTAAAAAAACAAAATATCAATAAAAATCCTAGAGATAGTATAGAAGCAAGAATATTTTTAATATTAAAGAAATGAAAATAAATCAACATTTGTATTTAGTTTTCGGAGGATATCTTAAAAGGATAGGAATAGATAATTTTTCTAATATTAAATCATTAGAATACGTAGGGATATACGACTCATTAAGTGAAGCAAAAAAAGTTTGGAAATCTAAATCTATAAAAAACATAGATTATGCAAATAAAAAGTTTAAAGTAATTCCACTATTTAATTTATTTGATCCATCTGAAAAAATATTTGATTATTTAAAAAAATTGGAAAATTTAAAAATAAAAGTAGACTCTTTAACATTTGATTTAGACGATGACCTTTTTAATATTGTTAAAAAACTTAAAAAACAAAATGCAGGCGCAGGAGTAGTAATTAATAAAAAAAAGTTACGTGGAATAGTAACAGAAAGAGATATAATAAGGGTTATTTCAAAAAAAAAAAATAAAGCTTTCGAAACTAAAGTTAAAAACTTTATGACTAAAAAAGTTATTTATATCAATATAAATGATACATTGATAAATGCTTTAGAAATTTTAAAATCTAGCGGATTTAGGCATTTACCAATTTACGATGATAAAAATATAAAGTATTATGGAATATTATCTTATAAAGATTTTTTACTTGGAAATATATATTAAAATATGAGTAAATTTTATACACCTAATTATGCAACTGATCCGAATAGTCCATTTGCTAGAGACTCAGAAAATAAGCTAGTTAGAAAAGGTTATTGGTATGACCTACAAGACTCTTCTATTATTTCTCTTTTTAAAAATGGAATAGGAGCAAATCTAACTAATGAAGAAAAAAAAAATCATTTAGTTGATATTAAAAAAGAGTATTTAATAGACGAAGTTTGTACTCAAGAAATATTACCACCAGAAGATTAAATTAGTATATATCTATAATTTTCTAAAAAAAATTTATTTACAGAGATTACTCTATTTAGGTAGTTATAATTCTGTTGGCTACATTGCTTTATATAGTGAGGATAAACCCTAAACTCTAAATTTATTGAATTATCTTGATTGTAAAACTCTATAAGATTTATTTTTTCTACCTTATATCTCATAAAGTACATGAAAACTTCATTTAAATGGTTTAAGGGATCAGGATTATTGTTATGTAAATTGTAGAAACTTAAAAATTTTTTACTTAAATAAGTTGCACTACTAAGATGATGGTTTTTTATATTTTTTTTTTTATTAGTAGGTCTTACAGGTAATTTAAAATTAGTATTGGAATTCATTATTTGCATATTATTAAGAACGACTTAAATAATTTTTATTTAATCTATATTACAATTTCCCTTGATTTGTATTAAAGAGCTATTCGAATTATTAAAAATATTTGATTTTACAGAAAAAACATTATTTTCTAAATCTAGAAAGATTATTTCTATTCCAGTTTCATTTCCTATTTTTGACATATTAATAGCCAAAACTCCATTATTAGATTTATTTAATAAAGAGTATGTTCCACTTATACTAAGCCCTGATAAATAAAGCTTATTTTCAGAAATATAAAAATTAATTATTTCATTTGTATCTTGTCTTTTACAAATGTATCTCTCGTTACCATATAATTTCAGAGAAAGTAATAAGAAAAATAGAAATAAAATTAAAACTTTCTTATACAAATTACTTTTCACTTAAAGCTCTGTCAAAGTTTACAATTATTGGTTCAAAAATATAATCAGCAATCGTTCTGGACCCTATTTCAATCATGGCTAGAACTTGCGTTCCAGGATACATATAATATTTTTCTAAACCTCTCTCAAAATAATGTAACTCTGTTTCTATCTTAACCTCGTAATAAGAATCATTGTTTTCTGCATCAGAATAAATAGCATCTGGACTTATACTTATTACAATTCCATTTATAGTATTATAAGATGCATTATTTTTTCCAGCTAACTTAACATTAACTTTTTGGCTTTTTTTAACATACCCTATTTGATCAACAGATAGCCTGGCTTGAATTATTAGCTTATCATTTATAGGAACTATATCGAATAAGGGCTCTCCCGCTTTAACTACACCCCCTATTGTATCAACAAATCTTTGTTTAATAATTCCATTTTCTGGTGATTTTACTATTGTTCTATTAAGACTGTCTTGCAAGGATAATTTTCTTTCTTTTAATTCTTCATATTCAGATATTTCTTCTAATAATAATGTTCTGACATCTGCAAAATAAGATTCTTTAATATTTTTAATTTTTGAATCAGCATTTTCTATCTTTGCTATAATTTGATTTTTTTCCTTAAGTAAGTTTAAATGTGATAGTCTATTAGTTAGTTGCTCTTCAAGAAGAGATTTGCTTATTTCTATTTGTTCTTCTAAAAGATTAAGACTATCTGTTTCGTTTTTAAGAATTTGTTTTTGTTCAAATATAGAAGCTCTATATCTTTTAGTTCTTACATCATATAGTTTCTTAGACTCTTCAACTAATATAGGGTAATCCTTAATAATATTTTCTTCATATACAGGCTTTTTAAGTTCAGACTCTGCTCTCAGTCTAGAAATATTTATTGATAAATTAATTAGCCTTTTTTCTAGTTCCGAAAAATTTGATAAAGTTTTTATTGGTTCTAATTCTAAAAGAATATCACCTTTATTAACTATATCGCCTGAATTAAGATATATTTTTTTAACAATACCACCCTCAAGATGCTGAATAGTTTTTACTTTTGAGGATGGAATAACTATTCCTTCAGTTTCAGCAATTATATCAAGTTTTGCAGTATTAAAATAATAACCCACGGCAATAAATAATATAGAAATAGAACTTATTATAAAAAAAATTATTAACAAAGAACTATTCTCTCTCTTATAAATCTTTTCTAATTCTAAACTTTCTTCTTTGCTAAGCATTTGCTTTCTTTTTTTTTCGTATTCCTATTCTAGGAATAGGTTTTGTGGATAAATCGATTACTATATTAGCACTTTTTAAAATATTTGGATCATGAGAAGCTATGATTAAAGTTTTTTTTAATTTAATAAAATCGTTAAGAATTTTGTATAAATCAAAAACGCCTTTATTATCTAAAGACTCACTGGGCTCGTCAAATACTATAATTTTACCATTATTTAAAATTGCTCTAGCAAGACCTATTCTTTTTTTTATTCCTACTGGTAAGCTTTTCCCATTGTCTTCCACTTTTTCATGAATACCATTTGGAAGTTTATTTATATAATCTGTTAAACCTACCGAGCTAACAGTCTTAAGTATAATTCTGTCGTTAGTTTGCTTTAATTGCATGTCAGAAAGATTAGATAAAATATTAGCTCTTATGCTAACATTAAATAATTCAACTTCTTGAGGTAAGTAGCAAATTTGCCTTCTTAACCAAGATATATCAAATTTGCTTAAATCAATATTATCGAATAGAATATTTCCTTTCAAGGGGGCAATTAAACCAACTATAGCTTTACATAAAGAAGTTTTACCAGCTGAATTATACCCGTTTATTACTACAATACCACCTGATGGAATTTTGCAATTAAGTCTTTGAAATAATGTTTCCTTTTTTTCTAAAAAACCAAGTGATAAATCCTTAATAACTACAGATCCAGAGATAATTTTTGGGTTTACACCATTTATATTCTCTGTCATAACTTTGCTAGTTTTTAAATTAATATCTTTCTCATTATCACTTAATACATGAGATAAAAGAGAAAATCTATTAATGGGACCAAACATTCTTGAGTTCAATATATTTACTCCTACTAAACCTCCTATAGTTAAGGTTTGGTTTACTACTTCTTGAGCTCCAAAAAAAATTATAAATATTGTTGTAAGTATTGGGAAAACTGAAAATATTGAATTAAAAAAACTATTAAAATTTTTATATTTTATATCAGCTACTCTTTGTCTAGCATAATCCAATTTAAAAAGAGGATACAAAATATGCTTGCTATTGAATGCACGAATAGCTGAAGCAAGATTACTAATTTGGGAATATGATTTATTAGTATTTAAGAAAGACCTATCTCTTTGTTTTGTAATATCCTTTATCAGATGCTTTTTTAATTTTATAAGAAATAAATAAAAAATCATAAATAAACTAGAAATAATTCCCAATTGAACTGATATTAAATAAATTACACTCAAGAAGAAAAAAACAAAAAATATGTCAATTATAGAAACAAGTTTTTCTGCTTCATCTACGTTAACGCTTAAATTATTAGGCTTAAGCTTTTCAAAAAAATATCTTTCATTTTTTGAACCTAGAATACCTATTTTTAAATTAAAGGCCTTTAATATATTACTATCAACAAAATCTCTTTTGCCCACTACTGAGAGCTTATTAACTAGTAAACCTCTTACTATACGTAATAATAATTCTAAAAAAAATGCAATAAATACTCCTATGGTTAAAACAATCAAAGTTGTTTCTAACTTATAGGTTAAATATTTGTTAAATACCTGAATAACATAAAGAGCACTTGATAAAGCTAATAAATTTATCAATAAGGAGGAAATAATTATCCAAAAGCTTTGCCATTTATTTTTTTTTAAAAATTGATTTAATGTCATAATTTTATAAATACTATTAGTATAACAAAAAAAAAATATAAATTAATCAATTTGGTTGAGTAGAAACTAAATTAATAGTATATTCAAAAAATTATCCGCGGTAGCTCAGTGGTAGAGCAATCGGCTGTTAACCGATCGGTCGTAGGTTCGAATCCTACCCGCGGAGCCATCCTACAAATCCTTTAATAAAATAATTTGTTAAATAAAACTTACTTACTATAATTATATATATGATTTTTAAGCTTTTTACGATATCTTATTTTTTCTTACTAGCTAATTCATATGCAAATAATTTAGCTTTACCATGCGCAGGCTGTCATGGTCCTAGTGGAAATTCTCCAGGGGACACAATCCCTTCCATAAATAATTTGGAAAAAGAGTATTTTATTAATGCCTTTCAAGAGTATAAAAGTGGAAAAAGAAGTAATTATCTAATGAGAATAATAGCAAATGGCTATTCTGACGAAGAAATTAAAATTCTAGCTGATTTTTATGATGAAAAAAAATAGCTACATTGATCGTAGATCTTTTATTTTAGGTTCATCATTATCACTTTCTTGTACATCAAAAGTACTTTCAAATAATATAGCTAAAAAAACTAACATTGTATTGATTGGTGGTGGATGGGGAGGACTAAGTGCAGCAAAAACACTTAGGATGCTAAATAAAGATTGCAAAATTACCTTAATAGAAAAAAATAAAAGTTTCATATCTTGCCCAATATCTAATTGGGTAATAGGCCAAATTAAAGAATTAAACGAAATTAGCTTTAGTTATAATAGTTTTATTAAAAACAATAATATCAATATGGTTTTTGATGAAGTAATTTCTATTGATCCTTATAGAAAGTACGTTGCTACCAATGATAATAAAATAGTATATGATAAATTGATAATATCTCCTGGAATACAGTTAGATTATTCAAATATTGAAGGCTTATCAAATGTTAAAGATCCATCAATCTTCACTGCATGGAATGCAGGGATAGAGACAAAGGTTTTAGCAGAAAAAATTCGTGAACTTAAAAATGGTGATAATTTTATAATTACGATTCCCCTAAGTCCTTATAGGTGTCCTCCTGGTCCCTATGAAAGGACTTCATTGATAGCATCTTACATTAAAAAAAATAAAATAAATGCGAAAATAATAGTTCTTGATGCTAACCAAAAAGTAGTTTCTAAAGGATCATTGTTTAAAAAAGCTTGGAAAGAATTGTATAGTGATATTATTTCTTACAATACAGATAGCCAGATAAGTTCTATAAATATAAAAGAAAAAAAAATTTTTACCAACTTTGAAGAGTTTAATTATAAATTTGCAAATATTATTCCCAGTCAAAAAGCACCAGATTTATTGGAAAAATCAGGGCTGATAAAAAAAGGAAGAAATTGGGCTCCTGTTAATCCTTATGACTTTACTTCTCAATACTCAAAAGATATTTATATAATTGGAGATTCTACAGATGCCTCATCTGTAGGCAGTATTCCAAAATCAGGTTATGTAGCCTATTCTATGGGAAAAGTAGCTGCATATGCCGCACATTATCATTTACTTGGAAAGCTTTCTCCTTCACCTTCTATGATAAATACTTGTTATAGTTTAGTGAGCGATAGGGAGGGTATATCAGTAAGTGCTGTCTATCATTATAATAAAGAAAAAAATAAAATAATGTCTATCAAAAATGCTTCAGGATTATCACCAAACAGATCTGAACTAATTGCTCTCAATGCATGGGATTGGGCGCAAGCAATATGGAAAGACCTACTTACTTAAGTAATATCATAAGTTATATCCGAAGATTTCAAACTGTTTGTACCTAGAACACTACCAGAATCATTAACTTCAGCAATTGTGATTGCATCATCCATTATTTGATCAGCATCCTCATCATAATACAATAGGCCTGTATTCGTATCATATAACCAGACATCATCATTCCTACTCAGTAAATCTGTGCCTGGATTAATGCCTATTTGGGCATCAGTTTGATCAAATGCTTGAATGCCTCCATTATTACTAGCTACAAATTCTTTTATACCAGTTGCTAAGGTATTAACGGCACCAAAAACAAGAACGTGGCCATCCTTTCCATTAAATGCTGCTGAACTGAACTCAAAAGTATCTTCACCAGTTGAAAAGTCAGTTATTTCCAAATTATTACCTGTATTTTCAGAATTAAACTTAATAATGTCATTTCCTAAGCCAGTTGTTATTAATAAGTTTCCATTTATATTTGAGTCTTGGAACTCAAATGTATCATTATCTTTTCCACCATAAGCTAACAAAGTATTATCTATATTAGTGTTAAAATTAAATTGATCATTTCCAACCTTTCCTCTAAGTGTAAGCTCAGCTCCAGAACTCGGAGAAATATTAATATTAAATGTATCTGCGTCATCACCTGCAAAAGCTGTAACATTAGATGTTAAAGCAAAATTAAAATCAAATTTATCTTGACCCGTTCCAGATGAAATAGACATATCATTTCCTGGATCTCCACCAAAATAAAATGTATCATTACCTTCATTAGAATTTATGGTTTCAAAGTTATCAAAATAAGAAGAGTCAATGCTAGAAATTAGAGATGGAGAACCCTGGCTTTTTAAAATAGAAGCATTTGTAGGTTTTATAGAGTCGGTAAAATCATTAGCATTCCATCCATAATGATCAGCAACAGCAGATCCTTCTAGAGAGTCTGAACCTAGCCCACCGTCAAAATAGCTACCTTCTATTATAGGAGGTGAACTAGTTCCATTAGCGCTATATTTAATAGTATCATTACCTTCACCCATATCTGCAATATACTGCGTGTGGAAATTGCTTGTTATAGATAGCGTATCTGCACCTCCTTTTGTTAGAAAAACTCTGGCATCTAAAACACTTGCATCATAAGGGTGTTGAATGGAACTATCATAACCCTGTGCGGAACGACTAAACTCAGATGCATCTGAAAACCTCCATTTATATCCACTTCCGGGTAAATCTGATAAAAAACTGTTATTAGAACTATTTCCAGTTATTAATTGCGCCATATTATTAATGTTAGAAGCACCTAAATTATAAAAATTTTCATAAGCAAATGACGAGGAGGAATTATAATTAGTATTATCTGTTGTGAAATAAAAATCTTCTATTCCTGAAGTACCATCAGAAATCAAAGTAGTAATTGTATTAATACTGTTATTATGAGAGGTTGGTGAAGGATCATTAGTATCAAAAGTTTCGAATCTCATTCCCACTGATGTGCTCTCATCTCTAGAAATCCAAATAGCATGATTATCTGGAATATTTTTAAAAAATATTCTATCACTTGAAGTATTACCTTGGTCAGATAAAACATCATTTCCTCCAATACTAGAAGAATTAAAGTCATAAAGAAATTCAGTATCTCCTGCCCCCCCAATAAGAGTATCATTTTGATTCGTTGCATTTATAATAGCTGAGTCAGAAGCTTGATTTTCATTACCTTCGTCTGATTGTTCGTTCTCTATTTCCTCGCTTAATTGATTATATGTAATTTGTCCATCGTCAACTGTATCTTCAATTTCAGAAATACTTTCTGTTTCAGTAATTACCTCTTCAAAGCTTGAGGTTTCTATAAGTGTCCCCTGTAAATTGTTTTCTCCCATTAGGGGTAAAGAACTAGATACTGGGGATAATCCTCCTAGACTAGAAATACCTGCAGATACCCCAATATTACTAGCATTCATAAAATTCAAAGACCCAGAGGATGAAGCTACTGCACTCAATACAGAACTAGAAACTGGACTCATTGAAGAACCAAATAATTGATTTTCTCCGCTATCTTCAATCTGAAAACCTATTCCTTGGTTTTCATCGAGGTCTTCGGAAGAGCTTTCATCTGCAGAAGCAATTTCTACTTCATCTGGTTCATCTTCAGAATCTTCAACTACTTGTTCTTGAGAGTCGTCTTCGGTATCAATATCCGCTTCCTCTGAAGTATTTTGATCCTCTAATTCTGCAAAAGATTGAATTTGTTCTATACTTTCAATTTCTTGAGTAGCAGACGGCTCTAAGTTTAAAACTGTATCTTGAAACGTTGAGCCATCTACACTAGAGCTTGGGGCAGCATCAAATAAACTTTCTGATTGATCTAAGTTTTCAGTTAAATTAATTTGTGCTGACTCTTCTGTCGTTGTTGGTTGTTCTTCCGCTGTTGTAGCTGCTTCTGCTACTTCTTGTGCTGACTCTTCTGTCGTTGTTGGTTGTTCTTCCGCTGTTGTAGCTGCTTCTGCTACTTCTTGTGCTGGTT
>PAZF01000021.1 GCA_002715505.1 Candidatus Pelagibacterales bacterium | reverse complement strand
TGCTCTTACTCCCTGCACAGTTAGGCCTTTTATTAAGATATGATTTGAAGGTATACTATAAATATTATTATTCATAAAACCTATTATTATATATTTTCCTTGCCATCCTAAAAAACTCAGTAGTTTTTTTGATTTGATTAATCCATTTATATCTAAAACTACATTTATATTATATTTTTTTTTTAAATTTGATATGTTTTCTAACTTTTTACTGTCAAGTAAAATAGTTTTATTTGATCCAAGACTTTTTACAAAACTACTTTTTTCTCTAGTGCTAACTATTGAAGTAACATTAGCTCCAATTTTTTTTGCTAACTTAATTGACGCAACTCCAACTCCTCCAGAGGCTCCTGTAATTAAAATATTATCATTTTTCTTTAACTTTGCAATTTCTTGAAGTGTTATGTAGCTTGTCAAAGTTGAAGTAAATGAACCTGCGGCCAAAGCACAATCTATTTTACTTGGGATAATTATAATTTCATTTAAACTAGCTACTATTTCTTCACTAAAACATCCTCCTTTTTTGTTAATAATAACTTTTTTATTTATTAATTTTTTATTATTACAATTCTCATCTATTATAATACCACATGCTTCAATGCCAGGAATGAAAGGGGCTGATTTATGATGTTGATATTTTCCTTTTATCATTAAAATATCTACATAATTTAATCCTATTGCATGTATTTGTATTCTTACACTATTTTGTTTTATTCTTTCTCTTTTAATTTTTTTTATTTCTAGGTTTTTTATATTTCCTAATTTGGTACAATTAAAATTGTAATTATTTTGCATAATTTAAAAATATTACTAATTATAACCTAAAAAGTAAGTGAAAAAATGAAGTTAGAACAATTATTTTCAGTTAAAAATAAGATAGTTTTGATAACTGGTGGCTCTAGAGGGATAGGAGAAATGATAGCTGAGGGTTTTATTGCAAATGGGGCAAAAGTTTATATAAGCTCTAGAAAAGAAGTTGAAATAAAGGAAACGGCTAGAAGATTAAAGAAAACTTATGGTGGTTTTTGTGAGGCTATACCGTGTGATATTTCTAAAATAGGCGGTGTAGAAAAGTTAGCTTTAGAGTTTAAAAAAAAAGAAACTCACCTTGATGTATTGATTAATAATGCAGGTGCTGTTTGGGGGGAACCCTTGGAAAAATTTAGTGAGATTGGTTGGGATAAGGTGATGGATTTAAATGTAAAATCTATTTTTTTTATGACTCAAAAGTTTTTAGCTTTATTGAAAGTGAATGCTCAGCCTGATTCTAAGTCAAGAATAATAAACATAGGATCTATAGATGGAATAAATACCCCTTATTATGAAAATTATTCTTATAGTGTAGCCAAAGCCGCAGTTCATAAGCTTACTAAAGTCTTAGCTGCCAGATTAATTTCTGACAATATTATTTGTAATGCAATTGCTCCTGGCCCTTTTCCTAGCAAAATGTTAGGGAGTGCAGTAAAGCATGATTACACTATAATTTCAAAAAAAAACCCTAGTAATAGAGTAGGGAGATCAACAGACATCGCAGGTATAGCCCTATTTCTGGCATCTCAAGCATCAGAATTTACCGTTGGAGAAGTCATTTCTTGTGATGGAGGTTTAGTTGCTTCTGCAGGCCATGATTTAACTAATGATTAATTTACTTGCTTTGCTTGATCCTTCCAAAAAGGTTTTCTGAGATCTGTTTTAAGAATTTTACCTGCCCCTGATATAGGCATGGGGTCAGTTCTAAAAGATACTGACTTAGGACATTTAAACCCTGCAATATTTTTATGGCAATGTTCTATGATCTCTTTTTCAGTAATAGAGTTTTGATCTTTAAGTCTTACTATAGCATGTACGACTTCCCCCCACTTTTCATCAGGAATTCCTATAACAGCACATTCTACTATGCCTGAAATTTGATAAATAGCATTTTCGACTTCTGTAGAATATATATTTTCTCCGCCTGAGATAATCATATCTTTTACTCTGTCTACAATAAAAATATAACCATCTTGATCCATTTTTGCTCCATCACCAGTTTTCATCCATCCATCTTTAGAAATTGCTTTTTTAGTTAACTCTTCTTGTTTCCAATATCCTAGCATTATATTTGGTCCTCTAGCATATATTTCTCCTACTTCTCCTCTTTTTACCTCATCTCCATTATCATCAGCAATTTTAAGTTCTACTCCAGGGACAGCTTGGCCACAAGATTTAAACTTATATGCTAGAGGCCCCTCAAACACGTGAGTTTCAGGACCCGAAAAAGTTAATAAAGGTGCGCATTCAGTTTGTCCATACGCATGATAAAAAGTACAGTTTGGCAACATTTCCATTGCTTTTACAATTACAGGTTCTGGCATGGGAGATGCTCCATACATAATTTTTTTTAAACAAGTCAGATCATAGTTTCTAATTTCAGGGTCGTTAACAGCCATATTTACCATAGTAGGAACTAAAATTGTCTCATTGATTTTATTTTTACTTACAGCTTCAAAAAACAACTTTGGAACAAAACCAGGAATAAAAAAATGACTTCCTCCTGCTTGGCTTACGCCAAATAGCCCTGCACAGTCTGCAATATGAAACATAGGTGCCGCATGCAACCATCTAGAATGAGGGCCAAAGTCTCCTGATACTGCTCCATTAAATGCATTAATTATCATATTAGTATGAGACAACATTACTCCTTTTGATCTTCCAGTAGTACCGCCTGTATAGAATATACCTGCTAAATCGTCATATCCTCTCATTTCATCCTCAATTGCTTCATTTTCTAGTAAGTCTTCATATTTTATCATATTTTCTGGAGTAGTATCGTCTGATATATACACAACTTTTTCTATCGAGGGGATTTTGTTTTCTTTCAGCAAACTTTCTATAATGCTAGAAAAGTTAGAATCTACAAAAATTATTTTACTTTCACTATCATTAATCCAGAACTGTATTTCTGGAGGCGCCAGCCTTGTATTTATTGGAACAAAAACTCCTCCAACCCATGAAACTGAATAAATAAACTCAAAATATCTGTCACTATTGTGAGCTAATATAGCAACCCTGTCTTCAAGGTTTATTCCTAGTTTTTTTATACCAGAGGCTAGTTTAGAAATTCTTTTAAGACTATCTTCCCAAGTAAAGGTTCTTTCTAAAAATGAAGAAGCTATTTTTTTAGGATAAAGCTGAGCATTTCTTTTTAAAGATTGTGTAATGTACATATTATTCTCCCTGATAAATTATAACAAAAATAACTATAAATGTTATTAAATTTTATATACATTAAAAATATGAAAAATGATTTAAATATCAAAGCACTCACATTTGATACTGGAGGTACTATTTTAGATTGGCATTCAGGCTTTAAAGAGGGTTTTAAAAAAATAAGAGACAAAAATAATTTGAATTTTAGCACACCTGAGTATGCCAATTTAATGAGAAAAAAATCCTTAGAAAAAGTAACTAATCAAAATAATAATAATTTGATAAACTTTGATAAAGCCCATCAAATTGCTGTAGAAGAGATAATTATAGAAAAAAAACTTAACGTTACTGAAGAGGAAAAATATTTTTTATACTACATTACTCCAACTAAGCTAAAAGTTTGGCCAGACTTTCTAAATCCTTTTCAGCTTCTTAAAAAAAAATATTTTTGTGTATCATTTACCTTGTTAAGTAATAGATTAGTTTATACTAATTCCAAGGCTAACAATATTGCATGGGACCTAGTATTATCATGTGAAACTTTGGAAGCTTATAAACCAAATATTGAAGCGTATAAAAAAACTGCTAATCTATTACAATTTAAGCCTGAAGAGTGCTTGATGATAGCTTGTCACAGTTTTGATTTAAATGCAGCTCAAAAGGCTGGTTATAAAACAGCTTTTGTGAAAAGAGATAAAGAGTGGGGTAAGAATACACTAATTAATGTTGACGGAAAATATGATTTTGTAGTAAATAACTTTTCTGAATTACAAAAGATTTTGGATAACTAATCTTATTTAGAGATAAATAAATAAAAACCTGGTTAAAATAAAGATATTTACTCTGTATAAATTAATATTATATTATTAAAAAAAATGATATAACTTACAAATTATGAATTATCTTGAATACTTACCAATATTTGTTTTTATAATAATAGCGCTTGGTTTATCGACTGGATTTGCTTTATTATCGAGTTTTGTTGGACCGAATAAGCCTGATAAAGAGAAACTTTCTGCTTATGAATGTGGATTTCCTCCTTTTGATGATGCTAGGGGAAGATTTGATGTTAGATTTTATTTAGTCGCAATTTTATTTATAATTTTTGACCTTGAAGTAGCATTCTTATTTCCTTGGGCTATTTCTCTATCATCAACAGGTTTAGCAGGCTATATCTCTATGATGCTTTTTTTATTCATTTTAACAGTAGGGTTTATTTATGAATGGAAAAAAGGAGCGCTAGAGTGGGAATAAGAGAAAATTTTTTTGGAGATAATTTTCAAAAAGAAGTGCAACCTAATAATAAAGGTTATATTTTAGCCAAGTTTTCAGATTTATTATCTTGGGCGAGATCAGGATCATTATGGCCTATGTCTTTTGGTTTGGCATGTTGTGCAGTAGAAATGATGCAAACTGGAGCTTCAAGGTATGATTTAGATAGATTTGGAGTAGTTTTTAGACCTAGTCCTAGACAATCTGATGTAATGATAGTTGCAGGAACCTTAACCAACAAAATGGCTCCTGCTTTAAGAAAAGTATATGATCAAATGCCTGAACCAAGATGGGTGATTTCTATGGGAAGTTGTGCAAATGGCGGAGGCTACTATCACTACTCTTATTCTGTTGTTAGAGGTTGTGATAGGATAATCCCTGTAGATATTTATGTACCTGGATGTCCTCCTACTGCCGAAGCATTACTCTATGGAATTTTGCAGTTGCAAAAGAAGATTAAAAGAGAAGGTAAAAATACTATATAATTCTGGGATTTAAAATTGATTGATAGCACAAAAATATCCTCTGATATGGGTATAAATCTTAAAAAGATTCTAACAACTTTATTAGATAGTGAAGATTTTATTATTAATTATGAAGATGATAATTATAAATTCAATATAGAGTCTAAAAATTTACTAAAAGTAGTTAAAGCCTTAAAAGATAATGAAAAATTAAAATTTACACAATTAATTGATTTGACGGCGGTTGACTATCCTGACAATATATTAAGATTCAACATTGTTTATATTTTTTTATCAGTAGAATTTAATTCTAGAATTATACTAAATACCTTTATTCCTGAAGATGAACCAATTGATAGCATTACTTCACTTTATCCCTGTGCCAATTGGTACGAAAGAGAAGTTTGGGATCTCTTTGGCATAAGCTTCAAAAACCATCCTGACTTAAGAAGACTTTTAACAGATTATGGGTTTAGTGGATTTCCTCTAAGAAAGGACTTTCCATTATCTGGCAACGTAGAAGTAAGGTATGATATCAGTTCTAAGAAAGTAATTTATGAACCAGTTAAATTAACTCAAGATTTTAGAGATTTTGATTTTGAGAGTCCTTGGGAAGGGAAAACTACAAAAGGAAATGACTGAAAAACAGATAAAAAATATGATGCTTAATTTTGGTCCTCAACACCCAGCTGCTCATGGAGTATTAAGGCTAGTTTTAGAAATGGACGGAGAAGTAGTAGAAAGAGCTGACCCTCATATTGGATTATTACATAGAGGTACTGAGAAACTTATAGAGCATAAAACTTATCTTCAAGCTATGCCTTACTTTGATAGATTAGATTATGTTTCTCCTATGATACAAGAACATGCTTTTGTTATGGCATCCGAAAAACTTTTGAAACTTAAAGTACCAGAAAGAGCTTTATGGATAAGAGTGTTGTTCGATGAGATAACAAGAATACTTAATCATGCCTTGCAAATAGGAGCGCAAGGTTTGGATTTAGGGGCAACAACTCCTTTTCTTTGGCTTTTTGAAGAAAGAGAAAAGCTTATGTCTTTTTATGAAGCTGTATCTGGAGCACGTTTACACGCTGCTTATTATAGAATTGGAGGTGTTCATCAAGATATACCTGAAAAAGTATTAAATGATATTTTTAATTGGAGTAATGGGTTTGGAAAAATAATAGAAGATATAGAGGGTCTTCTTGATAATAATAGAATTTTTAAACAACGAACTGTAAATGTGGGAATTGTAAGTAAAAAGCAGGCACTGGATTGGGGCTTTACAGGCCCTATGTTAAGAGGATCAGGAGTAATTTGGGATCTTAGAAAACATAAGCCTTATGCAATATATGAAAAGCTTGATTTTGATATACCTATTGGAAAAAATGGAGATTGTTACGACAGATATCTAATACGTATGGAAGAGATGAAGCAAAGCTTAAAGATGATCAAACAAGTTTTAGAAAAAATGCCTTCAGGGTCAATTATCTCAGATAACCCAAGAGTTTCTCCCCCAAAAAGAAAAGATATGAAAGAGTCTATGGAAAGTTTGATTAGTCATTTTAAACTTTATACTGAAGGTGTAAGAGTTCCTGAGGGCAGTATTTATGCTTCAGTAGAGGCACCAAAAGGAGAATTTGGAGTGTATCTTGTATCTGATGGATCAAATAAACCTTATAGATGTAAAATAAGAGCGCCAGGATTTCCCCATTTACAAGGTTTAGATTTTATGACTAAAGGGCATCAGCTTGCAGACTTAGTAGCTTGTATTGCAACGTTGGATGTAGTATTTGGAGAAATAGATAGATAATGAATTTAACTGAAAAAAGCAAATTTGAAAATTTTAAATTTTCCAAGGAAAATAGCTTCTTAATAGACAATATTTTAAAAAAGTATCCTGCAAATCAATTAGGAAGTGCTGTAATGCCTTTACTGGATTTAGCCATGCGTCAATGCAACGGATGGATACCGGAAGCAGCAATGAAGGAAGTTGGAAGACTCATAAACATTCCTTTTATAAAAGTTTATGAAGTAGCAACATTTTATTCTATGTTTAACCTTAAACCAATAGGAAAATACTTTATACAATTTTGCACTACTACCCCATGCTGGCTAAATGGAAGTGATGACTTATTGGAAGCCTGTAAAAAATATTTAAAAATAAAGTGTGGAGAAACAACAGAAGATGGACTCTTTACTCTTAAGGAAGTAGAATGCCTAGGAGCTTGTGTAAATGCTCCTATGGTCCAAATTAATGATGACTATTTTGAAGATTTAAATAAAACCAATTTAATCAAGTTATTAAACGACTTAAAAAATGAAAATAAAGTAAAAATTGGAACTCAAATAATTGGAAGAAGGGGAGCTGAACCTTTTAAAAATATGGAGAAAAATAAAAATGCTTAGTAAAAATGATAAAATCTTTAAAAATATTTATGGGTTTTCTGGTTTTGGTTTAAATGTAGCAAAAAGTTTAGGTGATTGGGACAATACAAAGAGTATTATTTTAAAAGGCAAAGACTGGATATTAGAGGAGGTAAAAAAATCAGGCTTAAGAGGTAGAGGTGGAGCTGGATTTCCGACAGGCTTAAAATGGTCTTTCATGCCAAAAGAATTAAAGGACAAGCCTCATTATGTAGTAATAAATGCTGATGAAAGTGAGCCTGGGACTTGTAAAGATAGAGAAATTATTAGAAATGAGCCTTATAAACTTATTGAAGGAATATTGTATGCATCTGTAGCAATGCAAGCTCACACAGCATATATTTATATAAGGGGTGAATTTTTTAATGAATACAATGCTTTAGAAAGAGCTATTAAGGAATGTTACGAAAATGGACTTTTAGGTAAAAATATTTTAAAGACAGGATGGGACCTTGATATATTTGTTCACAGAGGCGCAGGGGCCTATATTTGTGGAGAGGAGTCTGCATTGTTGGAAAGCTTAGAAGGTAAAAAAGGACAGCCTAGACTAAAACCTCCATTTCCTGCTAACGTTGGTTTATATGGTTGTCCAACTACAGTATCGAATGTAGAAACAGTATCAGTAGTTCCAGAGATTTTAAGAAGAGGCGGTTCCTGGTTTTCTTCACTAGGAAATGATAATAATACAGGTACCAAGCTTTTTTGTATTTCTGGTCATGTTAATTCTCCATGCACAGTTGAAGAGGAAATGGGGATTTCTCTAAAAGAGTTAATTAATAAGCATGCAAATGGAGTTAGGGGTGGTTGGACTGAGCTTAAAGCAGTTATTCCAGGAGGATCATCTACTCCATTACTGCCAGCTTCAATGTGCAATAATTTAAAAATGGATTTTGATAGTCTTAAAGCACTTAAAAGCGGCCTTGGTACTGCGGGAGTAATTGTAATGAATAAAAGTACAGATTTAATAAAAGCAATAACAAGGCTTTCAAGATTTTACAATCATGAAAGTTGTGGGCAATGCACTCCTTGTAGAGAAGGAACGGGGTGGATACTAAAAATGATGAATAGGCTATGTCAAGGTAATGCTAGAATTGACGATATTGACAAATTAAATGATGTTTGTTCTCAAGTAGAAAATCACACAATATGTGCTTTAGGGGATGCAGCTGCTTGGCCAGTGCAAGGCCTAATAAGACACTTTAGAGGGGAAATAGAAAAAAGAATTTTAGATAATTCATTAAGAAAGTCTGCTGAATGATTAAGCTTAAAGTTAATAATAAAGAAGTAGAAGTTCCTGAAGGAGCTACAGTAATGCAAGCTTGCGAAGCCGCTGGTGAGGAAATACCAAGATTTTGTTATCATGAAAGATTATCAATAGCCGGAAATTGTAGAATGTGCTTGGTAGAGGTAGAAAAATCTCCAAAACCTGTTGCGTCATGTGCAATGCCAGTTGCAGATGATATGGTTATAAAAACTAATACTGAAAAAGTAGAAAAGGCTAGAAAAGGGGTAATGGAATTTTTGCTTATAAATCATCCCTTAGACTGTCCTATTTGCGATCAAGGAGGAGAATGTGATCTGCAAGACCAATCGTTATATTTTGGAAAATCTACCAGCAGATACGAAGATACCAAAAGAGCGGTTGAAGACAAAAATTTTGGCCCATTAATAAAAACTGTAATGACTAGATGTATTCATTGTACTAGATGTGTAAGGTTTATGGATGAGGTTGCGGGTACTCATGAATTGGGTGCAATAAATAGAGGAGAAGGCATGGAAATTATGGCTGCAATAGAGGGTGGAATAACAAGCGAGCTATCTGGAAATATTATTGATCTTTGTCCTGTAGGTGCTTTAACTTCCAAACCTTATGCTTTTACTGCAAGATCTTGGGAATTAAATCATAATAATTCAATAGATATAAGTGATGCTGTAGGTTCAAATATTAGAATAGATGAATTTAATGGAGAAATTAAAAGAATATTGCCTAGAGAAAATGATAAAATTAATCAGGAATGGCTTTCTGACAAAGGAAGGTTTTTTTATGATGGTTTAAGCAATCAAAGATTAGACAAACCCTTTTATAAAAAGTCTTCAAAATTAGTACCTTGTGATTGGAGTTTGGCTCTAAAAATAATAGTAGAGAAATTAAAGCTCACAAATCCAGATAATGTTGCAGCAGTCTCAGGTGCATTAACCGATATTGAGACAATGTATACGGCTAAAGAATTTTTTAAAAATATAAATGTGAATAATATTGACTGTAGGTTTAATTTATCAAATATTCCAACTTCAAATGCTTCTGATTGGTTGTTTAATTCGGGTATAGAAAATATAGATAAAATAGATAAATTATTTGTTATTGGATGCGATCCTAGGAGGGAAGCAGCAGTTCTTAACTCAAGGATAAGACAAAGGTGGCTAACGGGAAATTTAGATATTTTAAGCTTGTGTACACCAAATGATCTTTCATATAAATTTAAAAGTTTAGGTGACGATATAAGCTCTTTGTGTAATATTACAGTACAAAATAATATTAAAAGATTTTTTGAAAACTCAAAATTTCCTATGGTGATCTTAGGAGACAGTATTTTAACCTCTAAGCAAGGCGAAAATATTCACAATTTAGTTAAAATAATTTGCCAAGATTTAAATATTATAAGAAGTGACTGGAATGGTTTTAATGTTTTAAATAAATATGCTTCCAGAATAGGCGGTTTATCTGTTGGTTTTGTGCCCTATGATGGTGGAATGTCTGCTTTAAATATAAAAAATTCCTTAAAGGATAGTAAACTTAAAATTCTTTTTCTGATTGAAGCAGATGATTTTGACGTTAACATTAAGGATTTGAAGAATGCTTTTGTTATATATATAGGGCACCATGGGGATAGGTATGCTGGCTCTTCTGATATTGTTTTACCTACCACCGCATTTACTGAAAAAAAATCTTTATTTGTTAATTTGGAAGGAAGGCCTCAATTTACAAAAAAAATAACATCGAACTTAGGAAAAGCTGTAGATGCATGGAAAATTTTTAAAGCTCTTGATCAAAAGATTTCTGATAAAATAAAATTCAATAATCATAGCGAATTATTAAAAAGTATTTTTGAAAATTATCCGTCTATTTCTAATATTGGAAACTATGTTGCGCAGAAATGGATTAAAACTAACAAAAAAAAAGTTCTATTAACATCAGAAAAAAACAATTTCAATACAAATAATTTTTATCAAACTTGTAGTATATCAAGATCTTCAGAGAATATGGCTAATTGTGTTAAAACTATATTGAAATCCAAGAAAGTTAAAGATGAGTTTATTTAATTTAAGCGATCTTTTGCATTTTTTAATTTTAGTTTTATATGTACTTATAATTATAGGACCTTTACTAATTGCGGTTGCATTTTTGACTTATTTAGAAAGAAAGGTCATAGCGTTAGTTCAATATAGAAAAGGTCCGAATGTGGTAGGTTTTTTTGGTCTTCTTCAGCCTTTTGCTGATGGAGTTAAACTATTTACTAAGGAAACTATTATTCCTGCAAGTTCTAGCAAGTTAATATTCATATTAGCACCCATGATTTCATTTTCTTTGTCTTTAGTTGCATGGAGTGTAATACCTATTTCTGAAAACATAGTATTGTCAAATATTAATGTAGGTATATTATATTTATTTGCAGTTTCATCTTTATCTATATACGGAATTATAATGGCAGGTTGGGCTAGCAATTCAAAGTATGCTTTTTTAGGAGCATTAAGATCAGCAGCCCAAATGGTTTCCTATGAAGTTTCTATAGGTTTTGTAATAGTGACTGTTTTACTTTGTGTTGGATCTTTAAATTTGTCTGATATAGTTTTAGCTCAAAAATCTTGTTGGTTTATGTTGCCACTTTTCCCAATGTTCATAGTTTTTATTATATCAGCTCTGGCAGAGACAAACAGAGCTCCATTTGATTTGCCAGAGGATGAGTCAGCACTAGTTGCAGGATACTTTACAGAATATTCTTCTATGCTTTTTGCAATGTTTTTTCTAGGTGAGTACTCTGCTATGATATTAATGAGTTCATTAGGAACAATTCTTTTTTTAGGAGGATGGTTGCCTCCTATTGACAGCGAACTTTTAAATTGGATACCAGGCTTTGTATGGTTTTTTCTTAAGGTAGGTTTGCTGCTATTTGTTTTTTTATGGGTAAGGGCTACACTGCCAAGATTTAGATATGATCAATTAATGAGACTTGGATGGAAAGTCTTTTTGCCACTTTCGCTTTTATGGGTTTTTTTAACTGCAACTTTTCTTATTTTTTTTGATTTATTGCCAAATATAGATATTAAAACATGAAAATTTTATTTAAAATATTTAAGTCTTTTTTTCTTTTAGACGTTGTAAAAGGACTATACCTTACCTTAAAAAGAATGTTTAGTTCTTCTGTGACTATAAATTACCCTTATGAAAAAGGAAAACTAAGTGCGAGGTTTAGAGGTGAACATGCTTTAAGAAGGTATCCTAATGGTGAAGAGAGATGTATAGCTTGCAAGTTATGTGAAGCAATATGTCCTGCTTTAGCGATTACTATAGATGCAGAAGAAAAAGATGATGGAAGTAGAAGAACTACTAGATATGATATTGACATGACTAAATGTATTTATTGTGGCTTATGTCAAGAAGCATGTCCTGTAGATGCCATAGTACAAGGTCCAAACTATGAATTTGCTACAGAAACCCATGAAGAACTAATTTATAACAAACAAAAACTTTTAGATAATGGAGAGCGTTGGGAGGAAGCTTTGCAAAAAAATATTAACACTGATATAGAATATAGATAACTAAATAGTTTCTATGATTTTATTTTTTTTTCTATTTTCTGCCGTTACGGTTCTTTCTTCTATTGCAGTAATTAGCTCCAGGAACCCAGTGCATTCTGTATTTTTTTTAATTTTAGCTTTTGTTAACTCAGCAGGGATTTTTGTTTTAGCTGGTGCTGAGTTTTTAGCAATGATATTACTTATAGTTTATGTTGGTGCAGTAGCGGTTTTATTTCTCTTCGTCGTTATGATGTTAAATGTTGGGGTTGATAAAATTAAAACCCAAACAAGAAAGTACATGCTTTCAGGGTTTTTGGTAGCAATAATATTATTATTTGAATTGATATTTTCATTTGCTAATTTGGATATTATTATTCAAAAGCCTGAAAATAATTTGGAAAAAAATACTAATACTCATGCATTAGGAAATGTACTATATACAGATTATTTTTTGCCCTTTCAAGTTTCCGGCTGTATTTTATTAGTAGCTATGTTAGGAGCTATAATATTAACGTTAAGAAAAAGAGAGGGAGTTTTGAGACAAAATATTTCAGAACAAGTTTCTAGAACTAAAGAGGACTCAATTAAAATTGTAAAAATAGGAAAAAAACTATAATGCAACTAGATCCTAATTATTTTACCATTTTATCAGCTATTTTATTTAGTATAGGGATTCTAGGGATTTTTTTAAATAGAAGAAGTATTATTATAATTTTAATGTCTATTGAGATACTTTTACTATCTGTTAATATCAATTTAGTTGCTTTTTCTAGCTTTCATGGAAACTTAGTGGGGCAAATATTTACAATGTTTGTTTTGACTGTAGCTGCTGCAGAGGCAGCAATAGGTCTTGCTATAATTGTAATTTTTTTTAGGAACAGAGGATCAATAAAAGTTGAAGATGCTGAGCAATTAAAGGGATAATATGAGCTTGCCAATTTTTATATTCTTTCTTCCATTATTAAGTACATTTATATGTTTCTTGTGTGTTCTTTTTAAGGAAAATAGAAAAGCTGAGATTTTATCTTCGTTATTAATTAGTATAGCAGCTTTTTTATCAATCTTATGTTATCTAAAAATCAATGTTTTTGTTGGAAACTATAATATTTATAACTGGATAAATTTAGGAAATATTGAGCTAAAGCTATCAGTGTTTTATGACCCACTAACAGCAATTATGTTTTTAGTTGTTAATTCCGTCTCTGCGCTAGTGCATATTTTTTCTATAGGTTATATGGCTAGTGATCCTTATAGAGCTAGATTTTTCTGTTACTTATCTTTGTTTACCTTTGCCATGTTAATATTAGTAAGCGCAGATAATTTTATTCAATTATTTTTAGGATGGGAAGGTGTAGGCCTCTGTTCATATTTATTGGTTGGGTTTTATTTTTCTAAGTTGTCAGCTTCTAACGCTGCACTAAAAGCATTTTTAGTAAATAGAGTAGGTGACTTTGGTTATTTGATTGCTATAGCATTAATATTTACATTTTTTCAATCTTTAAATTTTGAAGATGTTTTCTCTAATTCAGCATCTTATGCAGGTAAAAATTTTATTTTCTTTGGATATGATGTAGATTTACTTACAACTATTACTATGTTTTTATTTTTAGCTGCTATGGGAAAATCGGCACAGATAGGACTTCATGTTTGGTTGCCAGATGCCATGGAAGGGCCAACACCTGTTTCTGCTTTGATACACGCTGCTACAATGGTAACTGCTGGTGTTTTTCTAGTGGCTAGATGTTCTCCGCTATTTGAAATGGCTCATTTGACTTTAAACTTTATAACTTACATAGGACTTGTAACCTGTTTATTTGCTGCATCTGTAGCGTTGCTACAGGATGATATTAAAAAAATTATAGCCTATTCTACTTGCAGTCAATTAGGTTATATGTTTTTTGCATGTGGCATATCTGCTTATAGTCTAGGAATTTTTCATTTAGTAACGCATGCTTTTTTTAAAGCACTTCTGTTTTTATCTGCGGGGTCAGTAATTCATGTTTGTCATCATGAACAAAATATAAAAAAAATGGGTGGGTTATGTAGAAAGATTCCTATCACATATTTTTTCATAATTTTAGGATCTTTAGCGCTTATGGGAATTCCACCTTTTTCTGGATACTTTTCTAAAGACTTAATCTTAGAGTTTGCTTTTTCTTTGCATTCAATTAAAGGAAACTTAGTTTACTACTTAGGATGTTTAGGTGCAGCAATGACTTCAATTTATTCTGTAAGATTAATTTATTTGACTTTTCACGGAAAATCTAAATTAAAAACAAAAGAATATGAGAGTGTTAAAGAAGCACCTTTAGTAATGTTAGTACCTTTATTTCTTCTTTCTTTAGGGGCTATTTTCTCAGGATTTTTCTTTTATAAAATAGTTAAATATGAAAGTTTTTGGAAAAATAGTCTTTTTTATAAAGAAAATATTAACTTTGTTGATAATGCACATCATATCCCATTTATTTTTAAGTTATTCCCAATAATAACAGTTATATTATTTTCATTTTTAGTATTATTTTACTTTTCAAAATTAAATACTTTTTTTGACTTTACTAATAAATCATTTAGCAAACTTTTAATAGTTATCAAACAAAAATGGTATTTTGATATCTTGTATAACTTTTTATTTATCAAGAAACTTAAAATTTTTTCTAAATTTTTATGGAAGAGAGTTGATCAGAAAATTATAGATGGACTTGGTCCCTTAGGAGTTTCATATTGTGTATATTCTGCTTCCAGATACTTAAAAGCTTTTCAGAATGGTAAAATTTTTAGTTATGCCACATTTATGGTATTGGGTATAATATTATTTTTTAGTTTAATATTTATAAGTTTTTAGTGGGGTTGTGATTACTTTTCCGTTATTATCAACTATTATTATAGTTCCTTTGATTGGTGCTATTATAGCTTTTCTTATAAAAGGTGATGAGGCAAATGTCTCAAAAAATCTAAGAGAATTAGCTATATGGACTTCTTTAGTAGTATTGGTTATTTCAATAATTATCTTGCTTCAGTTTGACCTAAATAGTCAAAATTTTCAGTTTATAGAGAAAAAAACTATTTTGTCCAAGTTTGATATTAGTTATCACCTTGGAGTTGACTCAGTTTCTCTGATATTTATATTATTAACAACAACTTTATTTCCAATTTGTTTTTTGTATTCAAAACTTTCTATAAAATTTAGAACACGAGAATTTGTTATAGCTATGCTTGCTTTGGAGGCATTGACATTAGGGGTGTTTTGCTCTTTAGACATAGTATTATTTTATATTTTTTTTGAAAGTTTATTAATTCCTATGTTTTTAATTATAGGTATATGGGGAGGAAAGAATAGAATATTTTCTTCATTTAAATTCTTTCTATATACATTAGCTGGCTCAGTTTTTTTTCTGATTTCTATTATTTTTATGGCATACACTTCAAATACTACTTCAATACCTCAACTTGATAATTACTATTTTGATGTATACTTACAAAAATGGTTGTGGTTTGGAATGTTTTTATCTTTTGCCATTAAGGTTCCAATGTGGCCTTTCCATACTTGGTTGCCTGATGCACATGTAGAGGCTCCTACAATTGGATCAATGATATTAGCAGGTGTTTTATTAAAAGTAGGAGCCTTTGCTTTTTTGAGAATTTCTCTACCTATATTACCTGAAGCATCAATTTACTTTTCTAGCTTCATAATGACCTTATCTGCAATAGCTGTAGTCTATACTTCAATAGTAGCATTTGCACAAACTGATATTAAAAAATTAATTGCTTATTCTTCAGTAGCTCATATGGGATATGTTACTGCTGGAATTTTTTCAATTTCAAAAATAGGTATCCAAGGTTCTTTATTTCAAATGATTAGTCATGGAATAGTTTCCGCTGGATTGTTTTTAAGTATAGGACTGCTTTACGAGAGAACTAAATCGAGAATAATGGATGACTATAACTTAATAATTAAATCCATGCCCATTTTTTCGTTATTTTTTATAGTTTTAGTTTTATCTTCCGTAGGATTACCCGGTACATCAGGGTTTATTGGTGAACTTTTAGTAGTTATAGGAGTTTTTAAAAATTTTCTGATTTTAGGTTTTATAATTTCAAGTGGTATAATTCTTGGAGCAGTATATATGATGTCACTAGTGAGAAAAATAATTTTTACTGGCAGCAATAGCAGTACAGTTACGGAATTGACTGATTTAAATGTTTTAGAAATATTATTAATGTTATTTTTAGTATTTTTTACTTTGTTGTTAGGTTTATTTCCTAACATAATTTTGAATATTACCGAGACTTCAGTAATTGAAATTTTAAAAAACTTTAATTAGAACATGGATGCTTTTTCAAATTTGAACTTATATTTACCTGAAATTATAATATTTTTAGGAGCATTAATAAGCATTGTTAGTGGCGCTTTTTTTAAAAATAATAAATATAATAAGGTTCTTTTTCTATCATTTATGACCATTACTATTTCTTTTAGTTTTATATTATTTTCAGATATATCAAATGAAAGCTCTAGTAATAATTTTGTAAATACAACTTTTACTAATATAGTAAAGCTTTTTGTGCTCACGCTTGCTATTGGAGTTTTGTATGTATCAAATGGTTACATTAAAAGTAATAAACTTAATTTATTTGAGTACCCTATATTACTTTTATTTGCAGTTTTGGGAATGCTTTTAATGATTTCTGCAAATGATTTACTCTTTCTTTATATTTCTATAGAATTACAATCTTTATCTTTATATGTTTTAGTTGCATTGAATAGAGACTCTTTAAAAAGTTCTGAAGCAGCTTTAAAATATTTCATATTAGGCTCTATAGCATCAGCTATTATTTTATATGGTATTTCTATGACATATTCTATAACTGGGACCACTAACTATAATTTAATAAAAGAGTTTAGCTTTACAGATAAAAATACTCTAATTTTTTCCTTTGGCTTGATTTTAATTTTGTCTGGTATGGCTTTTAAATTATCTGCTGCACCTTTTCATATGTGGACACCTGATGTTTATGAAGGATCACCTAGTTCTGTTACAACCATTTTAATAACTATACCAAAAGTAGTTGTATTTGTTGCTTTAGTAAAATTATTAAATGAACCATTCTTTTATTTTAAAAACCTATGGCAACAGATAATCATAATTATAATTGTTTTATCTATGGCAGTAGGCTCTATTGCTGCGTTAAGACAAGAAAATATAAAGAGGTTATTTGCTTATGGGACTATAGCTAATATAGGATATGTTTTGATAGGAGTCATTTCTAATTCTAATCAAGGTCTATCATCCTCTATTTTGTATTTGGTCATTTATACTATTGCTTCATTAGGAATTTTTTCTTTTATAATGATGTGCAGAAAAGAAAATAGCCAAGTGGTTCATCTTCAAGGTTTAGTTGGTTTATCACAATCCAATTCTTTTGCTGCAATTTGTATGGTTATGCTATTGCTTTCTATGGCTGGAATCCCACCATTTGCCGGTTTTTTTGCTAAGTTCTATATTTTTATTGCTGCAGTTGAATCAGGTTTCCTTTCATTGGCTATAATAGGAGTAATTTTTAGTGTTATTTCTGCCTTTTATTATCTAAAAATTATAAAAATTATGTATATGGATAGTCAAGAAGATATTAATATTTATGAAGTTGATAATAAAATGTATTTAATGCTTCTCATAACTTCTCTAGTAATGTTAGTTTTTATTTTTTTTGCTAATGATTTTATAAATTTTTTAAACAAATTAAATATTTAATATCAGTGATAAAAAAAAAATATATTAGTAAAAAAATCCCGTTGTTTTTTTTAGATACAGTAGACAGCACAATGAATGAGGTAAAAAGATCAAAATATGAAACCTATTACGATGTAGCAATATTAGCAAAAAAACAAACTAATGGTAGAGGAAGAAGACAAAATATATGGATTTCTGAGAAGGGTAATTTATACCTCTCAATTAGGTTAAAAAAAAGAATTAAAAGCAATCATCATCTGGTTACATACATGGCGAGTATAATAGTTTATGATGTTATAAAAAAATATTTACCTAAAAAAGTAAAAACATTTATAAAGTGGCCTAATGATATTTATATAAATAATAAAAAAGTAGCTGGAATATTAATAGAGTTTTTAAGCAAGGGAAATATTATTACTGATGTTATAATTGGTGTAGGAATTAATATAAATAATAATCCACAAAAGTATATTAAATCATCTACATATCTATCAAAATATAGTAATATTAAAATCAAAAGTATAGATTTAGCTAAATCCATACTATTAGGATTAGATTATTGGACTAAAATTCTTTCAACTAATAGAAAGATTATTTTGAAAGAATGGATGAGTAGGTCAAGAAGACTAAATACTAATATTAAATTTTATTATGATAATAAAATATTATCTGGTGTATATAAGGGTATTCATGAGGATGGGTCAATTAAAATTTTAATGGAAGATAAGATAAAAAACTTTTTTAATTTAGAGCTGACATAATATATGTATTTAATAGTCGATATAGGTAATACAAATATTGTTTTTGCAGTAGTAAAAAATAAAATAGTAAAATCTAAGTGGCGAATATCCACTAATATAAATAGAACTAGTGATGAATACTATATTTGGTTATCAACAATCTTAACTAATAAAAAAAATCTAGAACTTGTGATAATAGGATCAGTTGTTCCTGAAGTTACTGTAGAAATAAAAAGAGCTTGCTTTGATTGTTTTAAAAAGAAAGTATTTGTAATTAACGAAGATGTTAAAGTCAACTTTCCAATTGAAGTGGAAAATAAAAGAGAGGTAGGAACAGATAGGTTGGTTAACTCTCTTGCAGCTTGGCATGCTTACAAAAGTCCATGTATTATTATAGACTTTGGAACTGCTACTACATTCGATGTGGTAAATAAGGAAGGAAAGTATATAGGAGGTATAATTTCTCCAGGAATTAATTTATCACTTCAAACTTTACATGTAGCAGCAGCTAGATTGCCTAGAATAGCAGTTAGTAAGCCTAAACAGATAATAGGTAAAAATACTACAGATGCAATGTCTTCTGGAATTTATTTTGGTTACGTTGGACTTATAAAACATTTAATAGAGCAGATTACACTAGAATTAGGTTATAAAACCAAAATTATTCTTACCGGAGGTCAAGCAAATCTATTTTCCGAAAAAATAGGTATAAAAAATATTGTGGAAAAGAATTTAACTATAGAGGGTTTATACTTAGCTTTCTCGCAACAGAAAAAAAATTAAGATGATTAAAAATTCATTTAAAAATAAAAATACTAATGACTTATACTTTTTACCGCTTGGAGGATCAGGTGAGATAGGAATGAATTTCAATATGTATGGATATAAAGATAATTGGATAATAATTGATTGTGGTGTTTCGTTTAAAGACGACAAGGTTATAGGTGCTGATGTTTTTATGCCTAATATAGATGCAATAAGCGAGTATAAGATGAATATATGTGGAATGTTTATTACTCATGCACATGAAGATCACATAGGGGGAGTGCACCATTTATGGCCTTTAATTAAATGTCCAATTTATACAACACCATTTTCAGGACATCTTCTTAAACAGCGATTAATAGATGCAGGTCTTTATGATAAAGTTGATCTTAAGATTGTCAAAAAAGAGTCTAAGTTTAAAATAGGACCCTTCAATTTAGAGCTTATTAACATAAGCCATTCTATTTTAGAGTCAAACTCAGTAATGATGAGTGTAGGAAATACAAAAATTTTTCATACTGGTGATTGGAAAATAGATGACGCTCCTTCAATAGGAAATAAGCCTAATGCAAAAAGGCTAAAAGAAATTGGAAAATCTGGTGTTAACGCTATGATATGTGACTCTACTAATGCTAATGTAAAAGGATTTTCTGGATCTGAAAAATCAATTGAAAAAGGAATTTTTGACCTAGTAAAAAATTATAACGGAAGGGTATTTATTACTATGTTTGCTTCAAATGTAGAACGTATATTAACCCTACTTAGAATAGCTAAACAAAATAAAAGAGAGATAGGAGCTGTAGGAAGATCAATGTGGAGAATGATTAAAGCAGCAAAATCAGTCGGTTATCTAAATGAAAAATTTGTATTTCATGAAGAGAGAGTTTTAAAAAACTTAAAGGATAATAACTTTCTAGCTATTTGTACAGGTTCTCAAGGAGAGCCTTTAGGTGCTTTAAACAGAATTATTGATGAAACACATCCTCATTTAAGATTTAAAAAGGGAGATAGAATTATTTTTTCATCAAGAATGATACCAGGAAATGAAGTAAGCATTAACAATTTAATTAACAAGCTTGTTTATAAAGGAATAGATGTTGTATTTCCTAAAGCAAATAATATTCATGTTTCAGGACATCCTCATCAGGAGGAACTTAAAATAATGTATTCTTGGATTAAGCCTTCAATTTTAATTCCAGTACATGGAGAAGCGCTACATATTAAAGCACATGCTGAATTAGCAAAAAAAAATGGTATTAATGAAGTGTTACATACAAAAAATGGTCAATTAATTAGAATTGCAAATAACAAAGTAGAAATAATTGATGAATTACCTACAGGCAAAATGGCATTAAATGGTGAAGAGATAATTTCTACTGAAAGTACTTTTTTTAAAGAAAGAAAAAAAATGTTATTTAATGGCATAATTTCTATAAATTTTGTCTTTTCTGAAACAGGAGATTTGCAAGAACTCCCTAGAATAAAGTTCTTATCTGTAATAAATAATATAGATGAAAAAGAACTTTTATACTTTGCTGAATATTTAAATGAAGAAATTAAAAATTTTATTCCTTTCAATGTATCCAAGGAAAGGCAATTAAAGGAATTTCTGATTAAAAAAATTAAAAAGTTTATTAATAATAGATATGATAAAAAGCCTTCCATAATTTTAGATATAATTTATATTTAAATTATAATGTTAGAGAAAGTAAATCATATTGCAATCGCAGTCCCAAACTTATCGGAGTCAATATCAAATTATAAAAATAATTTTAATTGCGTTATATCTAAAATTATAAAACTTCCCATACATGGGGTTACTACTGCATTTATAAATCTACCAAACACAAATATAGAACTTCTAGAGCCACTCGGATACAACTCTCCTATAAAAAAATTTTTGGATAAACATAAGAACGGAGGCATTCATCACATTTGTTATGAAGTCAAAGATATAGATGAAGCAGTGAAACGATTGCTCAAAAATAAATGTAAAATTCTTGGAGATGGAATTCCTAGAGAAGGTGCTCATGGCAAACCAGTCATTTTTATACACCCTGCTAGTTTTAATGGCACTCTAATAGAGTTAGAGCAAATATAATGTCTATAATAGATGTTCTAATTTTTTTTTTGGTAATATGGTGGCCAATTTTCTTTATGCTATTACCTGTAGGATATGAACCAATAACAAAATATGATGAGAAAACTGAATATGTTAGAAGTGCACCAAGAAAACCAAAGATTTTTAAAAAAATAATTCTAGCTTCATGCCTCTCATTTTTTATTACTTTGTTAATATATTTATTAGAGTTTTACAATATTTTTTCCTTAAAGGGGGCTTTTCTTTAAATGAGGACCAGTAAATTTTACTTATTTCCTGTTAAAGAAGACCCTAATGATGCCTCCTTAGTTTCGCATAAGTTAATGTTAAGGTCCTGTATGATAAGGCAATCAGCAGCAGGGATATATACATGGCTACCTCTTGGATTAATAGTTTTAAAAAAAATTGAGGCAATTATCAGAAAACTACATTATGAATATGATATTCAAGAATTATTAATGCCAACTATACAATCAGCAGATCTTTGGAAGAAATCTGAAAGATATTCAGATTATGGAAAGGAAATGTTAAGAATAGTAGATAGAAATAAGAATGAACTTCTTTATGGACCAACTAATGAAGAGCTTATTACAGATGTAGTTTCAAAAGATTTACAATCATATAAAGATTTCCCGAAGATACTTTATCATATTCAATGGAAATTTCGTGATGAAGTAAGACCTAGGTTTGGAGTTATGAGATGCAGAGAATTTTTAATGAAAGATGCCTATTCATTTGATATTGATTTTGAAAATGCTTATTTATCATATTGCAAAATGTTTTTGCTATATCTTAAAATTTTTAAAAAATTAGGTGTTAAAGCGTTGCCATTTGAAGCAGATACAGGTCCAATAGGAGGATCTTTAAGTCATGAGTTTATTTTAGAAGCATCCAGTGGAGAGTCAGAAATTTTTTATGATAATTCTATTCATGATCTTAATATTGATAATGTTGACTTTAATAATAGCAGTGAAATTAAAGATATGGTGCTAAATTATTCAAAATACTACAGTCGCACTTCAGAAAAACATGAAGAAAAAGTATTTCAAAATAGTACTAATGAAAAAAATATCATAAGGTCTAGAGGAATTGAAGTAGGGCATATTTTTTATTTTGGTAAAAAATACTCAGAAAAACTTAATTCAACCTTCCTTAATGATAAAGGAAAAACAAATTATATATTTAGCGGCTCATACGGTATAGGCATAAGTAGATTAGTAGCAGCTATAATAGAGTCAAGCAATGACGATAAAGGAATAGTGTGGCCCATTGAAGTAGCGCCTTTTCAAATTGGATTAGTAAATGTTAGGAAAGGAGATAACTTATCTACAGAATTTTCTGAAAACTTTTATAAGTCTAATCATGGAAAATATAATATAATATATGAGGACAGAGATATTAGACTAGGTCAAAAATTAAATATAATGGATTTAATAGGGATACCAATTCAAATAATAATTGGAGAAAAAAATATTGTAAATAATTATATAGAAATAAAAGATAGGAAATCAGGAAAAGTAAGCTTAGTAAGTAAAGATAAAATAGAGGTTTTTTTAAAAAAAGAATATGAACTTTAATTTAGAAACTTTCATAGCACTTAGGTATTTGAAATCAAAAAGAGATGAAAGATTTATTTCTATAAGTTCCTTCTTTTCCTTTACAGGCATAACAATAGGAGTTGCAACCTTAATAATTGTTATGTCAGTAATGAATGGTTTTAGAATAGAGTTATTAGATAAAATTATAGGTGTAAATGGCCATGCTGTAATATATATTAATTCAAAAAAAAGTATTGATATTAATAAGTTAGCAGATGATATTCAGGAAATTACTAATGTTGAATATGTTGCAAAAGAATTTGAATTTAATGCTATGGTAGCAAATAAAAATCTTTCTGCAGGAGTATTAGTTAAAGGGGTAGATAAGGCAGATTTATTAGAAAGAAATAGTATTTCAGATAATATAATTAGTGGTAGTCTTGATAATTTTAATAATAAATCTTTAATAATTGGTACTAGATTAGCCTCATACCTTAATATTAATGTAAATGATAAAATAACTTTATTAACATCAAATAAAACAGAAACACCATTTGGTAGCGTGCCAATAACAGATGAATATAAAGTTGTTAGTATATTTGAAGTTGGTATGTATGATTATGATAGAGGAGTATTATTTCTTCCTCGTTCAGAAGCAATTAATTTAGTACGCAGTGAAAGAGATGTAACTCAATTAGAAATTTTTTTCATAGAAAATAATAATTTTCAAAAAACAATGAAACTAATAGAAAATCTAATAGGAGAAAAAGGTAAAATTTTTTCGTGGAAAAGTTTGCACAAAGAACTATTTAGCGCATTAGAGATTGAAAAAAAGGTTATGTTCTTAATTCTTTTTCTTATTATTTTTGTGGCTGCATTTAACTTAATATCAAGCATCATAATGATAGTAAAAGATAAAGAAAGAGGTATTGGAATTTTGCGTTCTTTAGGGGTAAAAAGGTCAGAAATTCAAAGAATATTTATTTTTATTGGTTCTGTTGTTGGGCTTTTTGGTACAACTATAGGAACAATATTAGGTATTTTTATAAGTTTTAATATAGGTAAAATACAAATTTTTTTAGAAGGTTTATTAGGAAGTAAACTTTTTTCAGCAGAGGTTTATTTTTTTAACATTATACCTTCAAAAATTGATTATACAGAAGTTTTCATGATTTTTTTTATATCTTTATTATTATCTATCCTCTCAACTATTTATCCTTCTTGGAAGGCATCTAAAATAGAACCTGCGAATGTTTTACGATATGAGTGAAATATTAAATTTAAAAAATATATCGCAATACTTTTACCAAGGTAAAAATAAAATCACTGTTCTTAGTCAATTAGATTTAGTGTTGTCTAGCTCACAAAAAGTAGCAGTTATTGGTTCATCTGGTTCTGGAAAAACTAGTTTGCTAAATATCATAAGTCTAATGGAGAAACCTAAAACTGGAAGTATGTTTTTATTAGGAAAAAGTATTTCAAAGGCAACAGATAATGAAAAATCAGATCTAAGAAAAGCCAATATTGGTTATGTACATCAAAAAAACTCCCTTTTAATGGAATTTACTGCATATGAAAATATTTATTTATCTTTATTAATAAATAATTACAACAAAAAATATGCGAAAGAAAAAACTATGCATTTGTTAGAAAAGGTAAATATGACGCATCGTCATTCACATAAACCAGCTAACTTGTCTGGCGGAGAACAACAAAGAATTGCTATAGCTAGAGCAATATCAAATGATCCAGAAATTATTGTTGCAGATGAACCAACTGGGAATTTAGATGATAAGAATAGTCATTTGATAATAGATGAATTAAGTAATATTACTGAGGAAAACCATTCCACATTAGTTTTGGCTACTCATGATAGTAAAATAGCAAAAAAAATGAATACTATTTTTGAATTGAATGATAATAGACTAAAAATTATATAATATGACTAATTTTAAAAAATTTGTGCATTTAAAGGTAAGATCTCATTACAGTATACTAGAGGGCTCTATGAAAATAGAAGATATAGTATCAGCAGCAGAAAGATATAAAATGCCAGCAATAGCTTTAACAGATAACTCTAATGTTTTTGGAGCAATGGAATTTACTAAGGCATGTATAGAAAAAGGCATACAACCAATAATAGGATGCTTGCTTGATATTGATATATCTAAAGAAGTTAATAAAACTAATTTAGTAAAAAGAAAAGTCAATATTTCCTTGCTAGTCAAAGATAGTAATGGTTGGAAAAACTTATCATTTTTGATAAGTAAGGCTTATTATAATTATAAGGAGCAAAAATCTAAACATGTATCTCTAAAAGAACTTTGTAATAATAACAAAGGTCTAATATGTTTATTTAATGATATTAATGAAAATGATATTAGCAATAAACTAAATGAAAAAGTATATACTTCAATATTAATTAAACTTAAAAATTCATTCGAAAATAGATTGTATATTGATTTATTCAGAGATAATTTACAAACTACAATTAAAAAGGAAACATATTTACTAAATTTGTCTAGTAAATTAGATATCGCATTGTCTTGTAGTAATAATATTTACTTTTTAGACAAGAGCATTTACGAAGCACATGACTGCCTAAATTGTATTTCTCAAAATACTACCATCGAAAACCCTAATAGAAAAAAATCTAACGTAGAAGCTTACTTTAAAGACTCTAATAGTATGAATAATATATTTTCTGATAAGCCAGAAGCTATTCTTAATACAATCAATATAGCAAAAAGATGTCATTTTATTTTAGAAGAAAAACCACCAAAGTTGCCAAATGTAAATTCTGGTAAAAATAATAATGAAATATCTGCACTAAAAAATTTAGCTACTGCAGGTTTAAAGAACCGTTTGAAGGTTGAGAGTTTTAATGTGCAAGATAAAAAATATTTAGATTATAAAATTAGACTAGATTATGAATTAAAAGTTATTTCTGACATGGGCTACGCTGGTTATTTTTTGATAGTAAGTGATTTTATTAGCTGGGCAAAAGATAATAAAATTCCAGTAGGGCCTGGCAGAGGATCTGGAGCTGGTTCCATAGTAGCATGGGCTTTAAATATTACTAATCTAGATCCAATTAGATATGGATTACTATTTGAAAGATTTTTAAATCCAGAAAGAATATCCTTGCCAGATTTTGATATAGATTTTTGTACTATCAGAAGAGATGAGGTTATTTCATATGTTAGAAACAAATATGGCATTGATAAAGTAGCTCAAATTATAACTTTTGGAAGATTGCAACCAAAAGCTGTTATTAGAGATGTAGGAAGAGTTTTGGGTATTAATTACGGAATAGTAGATAAATTGGCAAAGACAATACCTAATATTACGGTAGGAAGTAATAATTTGAATGATTTATATAACAACAATCTACCAATGCAAAATATGATAAGCGGAAATGAAGAATTAGAGAAATTATTTGAAATATCTATAAAATTGGAAGGTCTCAATAGAAATGCTTCCACGCATGCGGCAGGTCTTGTAATTTCAAATAGCCCTATTAAAAATGATGTACCGTTATATTATGACTTAGCTTCTGAAATACCTGCTACTCAATTTAGCATGAAATACTTAGAAAAAATTGGTTTAATAAAATTTGATTTTTTAGGAGTCGAAACATTAACTATTCTAGATAAAGCATTGAAACTATTAAGTAATAGAGGTATTAAAATTTTTATAGATGATATTGATTTAAACGATGCCATAACCTATCAAAATCTTAGTTCTGGTTATACATTAGGAGTATTTCAACTAGAAAGTCTTCCTATGAGAAATATCTTAAAAGAACTCAAGCCAGATAGAATTGAAGACATAATAGCAGTAGTAGCTCTTTATAGACCTGGACCTATGGAGAACATACCTAATTATATTAAAAGAAAACATAATAATAAACTAACTACTTATCAACATCCGCTATTAGAGACGGTATTAAAAGAGACTCACGGTATAATGATATACCAAGAGCAAGTCATGGAAGCTACACAATTATTAGCTGGATTCTCATTAGCAAAAGCTGATCTTTTAAGAAGAGCAATTGGAAAAAAAATTAAATCAGAAATGAATGATTTAAAAGATAGCTTTGTGGAAGGGTGTAATAAAAAAAATATACGTGAAGGTGATTCAAAAAAGATTTTTAGTGAAATAGAAAAATTTGCTGGATATGGTTTTAATAAAAGTCATGCCGCAGCTTATGCAATTATTTCTTATCAAACAGCTTGGTTGAAAAGCCATTACCCTATTGAATTTTTTACTTCACTTCTTAACAGTGAAACAGGAAAGACTGGAGATAAACTAATAAGCATCATGGTAGAATTATCTAGATTAAAAATAAAATTACTTCCCAGCGATATAAACTTATCAGAAGTGCAATTTTCAGTTCAAAAGAATAATGATGAATTATGTATCAGGAGCGGTTTATCAAATATTAAAAATATAGGCTTAGAATTAGCAAAGTTTATAGTGTTAGAAAGAAAAAAAAATGGGATTTACAAATCAATAATTAATTTTTTTTCAAGAATGGATGATAAATTTATTAATAAACGACAGGTCGAATTTTTTGCAATGGCAGGTGTTTTTGATGATTTGTTGGCAGATAGAAGCGTTATATTTAATTCTTCATCAAATTTAGTTTCATTAGCTCAGAATTTTCAAAAAGATAGAGATACATGCCAACAAACATTATTTGGATCCGACTTAAATAAAGATAATGCCTCTGCAATCCTAAAAAAAACTTTATCTTGGAGCATGTCAGAATTATTAATCAATGAATATTTATCTCTAGGCTTTTTTGTAACAGAAAATCCATTAATACAAAAAAGAGAGTTTTTTAAAGAATTTAATCTTTCTAATTCTACAATGATAGAAAATAATAAAATTAATGGTAAAATTTTTGAATTATTAGGTCTTTTAATAAAACAAGAAGAAAAAACTATCAATAATAAAAAGGCAGTGGAGTTATTTTTTTTAGATGAATGGGGAGCTTTCAATCTTCTTATCTTTTCAGATAACTACTATTCTAATGAGTTGAATCTTTCGCCAGGTGATACATATGTAATGACTGTCATTAATTCAATTGATAATGAAAGACGTATGAGATTGAGATTAAAAAATATAAGAGATACTAATAGCTTTTTAGGTAAAGCATCAAATATTATTAAAATTTATCTTGATAATCTTAATGAGATTGATAATTTAAAAAGCAAGTTAAATGCTATACAACACGGTAAAAATAATATTATTTTAGTTTATAATGGCTATGAGGTTGATACAGGCATTAAGGTAAAATATGATAACATGAATTTTAATGAAATAAATCTACTTGATGGTATTTCAATTAATAATTAAATTCTGTAATTTTTGCTTGCAAAAAGTTAATTTGCAATGTATGACTGATTAATTTTAGTTGAGGAATATAAATTGGCATTACCAGAGTTTTCTATGAGGCAATTAATAGATGCAGGTGTCCACTTTGGACATCAATCGCACAGATGGAATCCTAAGATGAAACCTTATCTTTTCGGGGTAAGAAATGGTATTCACATAATAGATCTGCAACAAACTGTCCCATTGTTGCATAATGCTTTAGAATTCCTTAATGATATCTCAAGTAATGGAGGTAAAATACTATTTGTTGGTACTAAAAGACAGGCGCAGGAACCAGTTAAATTATTAGCTGAAAATACAAAACAATATTACGTTGTACATAGATGGCCAGGAGGTATGTTAACTAATTGGGAAACAATTTCTAAGTCTATCAAACAGCTTACTGATTTAGAAAGCAAGTTAGATGAAAAGAATGAACATATCAAGACTTTTACTAAGAAAGAAATTTTAAATTTCCAAAGAAAAAAAGATAAATTGGAGCTGGCCTTAGGAGGGATAAAAAAAATGGGAGGAATTCCCGATGTCATTGTCATTTTTGATACAAATAAAGAAAAAATTGCATTGCAAGAAGCTAAAATGCTTAATATTCCTATAGTAGCTATTATTGATAGCAACTCTAATCCCGATGATATTAACTATCCAATTCCAGGAAATGATGATGCTACCAGAGCTATAAATACATTTTGTGAATTAATTACAAATACGGTTAAAAGTGGAATGAATAGTTATGCACAGGAAGCTACAAAAGATGAGGAAGAATTTATAGAATTAGCCGAAGATGTTAATAAATTAGATGCTATTGAAGCCCAAATAAATAAGGATAATTCTAAGGAAAATTTGAAAGCATCTGATAGTTCTAGTAAAAATAATAAGGATGAACTAGATCTAGGAAAAGATTGAAAAGTAATCAATGAGCAATATTTCATCAGAAAAAATAAAATCTCTTAGGGAAAAAACCGGGGCAGGCATAATGGATTGCAAAAATGCATTAGTTGAAAATAATGGAGAAATAGAAAATGCTATAGATTGGCTTAGAAAAAAGGGTGTTGCAAAGGCAGATAAAAAATCATCTAGAATAGCAGCGCAAGGACTTGTAGGAGTTGCTACTAGCAATCAGTTGTCTTGTATTATTGAAGTAAATTCTGAAACTGATTTTGTATCAAAAAACCAGGATTTTCAAAATTTTATTGAAAGATTGTTGCAACTAGCAATTAAGAAGCAATATATTCTTGAAGAATTTCTATTATCTGATTTTGAAGAGACAACTAATGTTAATGACGCGCTCAAAAATATTATAGCAAAAATAGGAGAGAATATAGTAATTAGGAGATTAAGCTATATTAGTATTAATTCTGAAAAATCTAAAATAGGCTTTTACATACACAATAAAGTATCAGAAAATCTTGGAAAAATAGCCTGCTTAGTCAAGGGAACTTCTGATAACACAGATAAAAATACTGCAGATTTGTTAAAAAAAATAGCAATGCACGTGGCGGCCTCAAAACCATTGGCTTTGAATGAACAAAATTTAGACAAACATACCTTAAATAGAGAGAAACAGATTTTTTTAGAACAATTATCAAATTCTGGAAAGCCTAAAGACATAGTTGAGAAAATTGTAGATGGAAAAGTAAAGAAATTTATTTCAGAAATTACTTTATTAAATCAAAACTGGATACTAGAACCAAGTATGAGTGTATCAAAAGTCATATCAGAATTTAACAATGAAAATAGTTGTAATTTTGAAATATTAGATTATAAATTATTCATCTTAGGTGAAGGGATTGAGACGGATGCAAAGGATTTTAAAGAAGAAGTAGCCTCGCAATTAGCAGATACTAAATAAAATGGTTTTCTAATATGGAAACTGAAACATCTTCCATAAATATCGCTTCCATGAAAAGAATAATGCTAAAACTTTCTGGCGAAGTTTTAGTAGGAAACCAAAAATATGGTTTAGATCCAGAAAAACTAATATCTATTGCATCAGATATTAGCAAAGTTTATCATAATAATAAACAAATATGTATTGTAGTAGGAGGAGGAAATATATTTAGAGGAGTGTCTGGGGCATCACAAGGAATAGATAGAGTTACTGCAGATGGAATGGGCATGTTGGCCACTGTTATAAATGCCTTAGCACTACAAAACGCTATTGAAAAAAACAATGTACCTACTAGAGTATTATCAGCAATACCTATGCAAACTATATGCGAAACATTTATTAAAAGAAGAGCAATTAGACACCTAGAAAAAAAAAGAGTAATAATATTTGCAGCAGGTACTGGTAACCCTTATTTTTCTACAGATACTGCTGCAACATTGAGAGCAGCAGAAATGAATTGTGATATTATTTTTAAGGGTACGAGTGTTGATGGTGTTTATGACTCAGATCCAAAGCTAAACTCTAATACTAAAAAATATAAAAATATAACCTATAAAAAAGTACTTTCAGATAATTTAAAAGTGATGGACTCATCTGCGATCTCAATGGCTAGAGATAATCATATTCCAATGTTAGTTTTTTCCATATTAGAAAAAAACGCTTTTTTAAATGCGACATTAGCGCAAGGTTCTTATACTTTAATTTCGGAGGAAAAATGAGTTCATTTGATTTAAATAAAGTTGAAAGAAAAATGATAAATACGTTAGATAATTTAAGCTTAAATTATCAAAGTGTTCGAACAGGAAGAGCTTCCACAGGGCTTGTAGATAACTTATTAGTAGATGCTTATGGACAGAATATGAAGCTAAAAGATCTTGCTACCGTGAGCACTCCAGAGGCAAGAACAATTAAAATAAATATTTGGGATTTAAATATGATAGGACCCATTGAGAAAGCTATTCAAAGTTCATCTTTAGGATTAAATCCTAATACAGAAGGGCAGGTAATTAGAATTAATTTACCAGAGTTGACTGCTGAAAGAAGGGTTGAGTTGGCAAAGAATATTAAGTCAATGTCAGAAGAAGCTAAAGTTTCATTAAGAAATATAAGGCAGGATGCGATGAATTTGCTCAAAAAAACTAGTAGTGAAGAGAACATACCAGAAGACGATGTAAAAGCGTTACAAGAAAAAATCCAACAACTTACAGATAGATACGTAGTAAATATAACTGATATTTCGAAAAAAAAAGAAGACGATATTTTAAAAATATAGAGTTATATGTTTTTTAAACATTCATCAAATAAAAATATTCTAAAACATTTAGGTATTATTATGGATGGCAATAGAAGGTGGGCAAAATCTAAGGGATTACAAACTATTGAAGGTCATAAACAAGGAATTGAAACCGCAAAAATTATTATAAAAGCAGCTATAGAAAAAAAAATTTCTTTTCTTACCCTTTATGCATTTTCTTCAGAAAACTGGAAAAGGGACCCTGCTGAGATCAAAGATTTAATGAGTCTTTTAAGGTTTTTTCTCAAAAATGAAATACACAGATTATCTGACTCAGGAGTTAAAGTTACGGTGCTTGGTGACATATCTCAATTTGATGATGATATAAAAATAAATATAAAAAAAGCTAGTTTATACAACGAAAAAAAATTTAAAATTAATTTAATAATGGCAATAAACTATGGAGCAAGACAAGAAATTACAAATGCAGTTCAAAAAATTTGTAAAAAATTATTAAATAATAAAATTGATATTAATCAAGTTAATGAGAAAGAAATAGAAGACAATTTATATACTAATGGAGTCCCTGATCCAGATTTGATAATTCGTACCGGTGGGGATAGCAGATTAAGTAATTTTTTATTATGGCAATCTGCATATGCAGAACTAATGTTTTTTAAAAAACCATGGCCTGATTTTACTAAAAAAGATTTTTCAAAAGCAATTTCTGATTATAAAGATAGAGAGAGAAGGTTTGGGGGGAAATAATTATTTAATTAAAAAAGATCTTATAACAAGAGTGATATCGAGTATTTTTCTTATTATACTTGCTCTGTTATTTAATTATTTAGGTGAGCTATATTTTTTTTCAGCTGTAGCTTTAGTAAGCATAGTTCTTCTATATGAATTCTATAAACTATTTAATGCTGAAATAATAGATAAAAAATTTCTATTTAATTCAGTAATTGGTTTAATTTCTATTACTTTTGTTTTCTATGAGTTTTATATTTTTTTTGTCTATCTATTGTTTGCTGGATTATTCTTATCAATTTCCTTTTCAAAAAATCACTATTTTTTAGTTATTATTCCTTTCATTTATATTTTTTCACCACTAGCGGCTCTTATTTATTTAAACAGCTATACAGATGGAAAACTTTTGATTTGCTGGATTTTTGCAGTTGTTTGGACTGTTGATATATCTGGATATATTTTTGGTAAATCTTTAAAAGGACCAAAGCTAATTCCAAGTATTAGCCCAAATAAAACCTGGTCTGGCTTTATAGCAGGAATATTTTTAGCTGGTTTTTTCAGTATTATATATTCATATTTTCTAGAATTAGGTGAATATATAAAATATTTTGTGTTAGGGTTTACAGGAGCAATTTTAAGTGTAGCTGGTGATTTATTTGAAAGCAAACTAAAAAGAATTAATAAAAAGAAGGATTCCTCTAATTTAGTACCAGGGCATGGTGGACTTTTAGATAGACTAGATGGGTTTTTATTTGCTATTCTTTATTTTTGGATGCTCTCATTTATATAGGAGATTTTTTTTGAAAAAAGTATCAATATTTGGAGCAACAGGTTCTATAGGCAATAATGCTACAAAGATAATTTATAATAACATTTCTAAATACAAGGTGATAGTATTATCAGCCAATAAAAATTATAAGAGGTTAGCATTAAATGCAAGATTATTAAAATCAAAGTATGCTGTAATAAAAGATAAGAAGTACTATAACTTATTAAAAAATGAATTAAGTGGAAGTAAGATTAAATGTTTAAGTGGAGAGGACGAACTTATAGGATTGGCAGGTATTAAAACTGATTATACAATAGCTTCTATAGTTGGAATTGCAGGCTTAAAACCTGCTTATAATAGCATAGGAAATACTAAAAATCTTGCGTTAGCCAATAAAGAAGCATTGATTTGTGCTGGAAAAATTTTTATTAGCAAAGCAAGAAAACTTAAAACTAATATTTTGCCACTGGACTCTGAGCATAATGCTTTATTTCAAATTATTGAGAATAATAGAAAGGTCTATATTAAAAATATTATACTTACCGCATCGGGAGGACCTTTTTGGAATAAAAAACTAGATTTAAATAAAGTAACTGTTAAACAAGCTTTAATGCACCCTAACTGGAAAATGGGAAAGAAGATATCTGTAGACTCTGCAACTATGATGAATAAAGTATTAGAAAAAATAGAAGCAGCGATACTTTTTTCTCTTGATTTAGATAAAATTGATATAGTAGTTCATCCGAAGTCTATTGTTCATGGAGTAGTTAATTTTATTGATGGTAATTCTTTAATGCTAATGAGTAAACCAGATATGAAAATTCCAATAAACTGTGCTTTAAATTGGCCAAAAAGATTGAACGTAAATATTGATTGTATAAATTTAAAAAAAATTAAAAAACTAGAATTTTTTGATGTTACTAAAAAAGATTTTTCTTCGTTAGAGTTTTTTAAGTATCTATATGATAAAAAAATAAATTATTGTAGACTAATAGCTTTAAATGCTTCCAATGAAATAGCAGTAGAAAGTTTTCTAAATAAAAAAATAGGATTTTTAGATATTACAAAAGTTATTAAAAATACAGTTTTAACCTTTGGAAAAAATATTCCTTCAAATATTCAGGATGTATTTGAAATTCATCAGGAAGCTAGTAGAATAGCATCTAATTTTGTAAATAAATTAAATTCTTAAAATGGATATATTAACTCAATTATTTTTTTACTTTGAATATATTTTTTGGTTTTTGCTAGTATTTACTATTATAGTATTTATTCATGAATTTGGTCATTTTTATGTGGCTAGACTTAATAAAGTAAAAGTAGACAAGTTTTCCGTAGGATTTGGCCCTGCTATTTTAAAATTTAAAGATTCCAGAAAAACCATATGGCAGGTTTGCTTAATACCTTTAGGAGGATATGTTAAATTTGCCGGAGAAATGTATCCAGAAAAGGAGAGCAATAAAGATGATGAAAATAGCAGGGATCTTTTTATGAATAAAACATCATTACAAAAAGCTAGTATAGTTTTGGCTGGACCATTCGCTAATTTTATTTTAGGCATTATTCTTTTTATTATTATTTTTGTTGCATTTGGAAAAAACTATACGCCTCCAATAATTGGAAATATAGAAAGCAATAGTCCTTCAGAAATAGCAGGTTTTTTAAAAAATGATAAGATATTAGAAATAAACAAAGAAAAAATAAATTCTTTTGAAGATATTTATAATATTTTAGATGATAATCTTTATGAACAAATTAATTTCCAAATAGAAAGAAACAATAAAGTTTATTACTTGGATGTCCATCCTGAAATAAAAACTATTAATACATTTATTGGAAGTGAGAGAGAAATTAATTATCTTGGCATTAAACCGATATTTCCCCCCCTGATAAAAAAAGTTTTAGAAGATTCTCCTGCTAATAAAGCAGGTTTAAAGTCTAAGGATAAAATATTAGAAATTGATAGTGTAAAAGTAAAAGATATTGAAGAAGTAATTTCAATAATAGAAATAAGTGCTAATCAAAACCTAAATTTTTTAGTTATTAGGGATAATAAATATTTAAATATTAATATAATTCCAGAAAATATTTTAACAAAAGATGGGAAAGAAAAGGGAAGAATAGGAATTATTTTCTCTAAAGAAAGAAAAAAGATTAATTTTTTACAAGCAATAGCTGCGTCATTAAATAACTTTTTTACTATAAGTTATAAAACGTTAATAGCATTCTCTGAAATTATATTTGGTAAAAGGGATCATTGTGAAGTAGGAGGTCCAATCTTAATTGCAAAAGTATCAAATGATGTGGCTAGTCAGGACTTAATTTCTTTTATGTCATTAGTTGCTTTAATATCAATAAACTTAGGATTAATAAATCTATTTCCTTTGCCTCTTCTAGATGGCGGACATTTTTTTACATATATGTATGAATTTATAAATAAGAAAAAAGTGACTAAAGTTTTTTACAAATATTTTCAAACTATAGGCTTATTTATAATTATTTCACTGATGTTTTTTTCAGTTTTTAATGATATTTATTGTAGAGTTTTAAATTGATAATATTAAGAATGTTAAAGTTTATATTAATTATATTTTTTGTAAGTTATGCTAAAATTAGCATAGCTAATATTATAAATAAAATAGATATTGAAGGGAATCTCAGGCTAGATGATAATACAATATTTTCATATTTAAATATAAATTCTAATACCGTAATACCTAAAAGCGATCTTAATATATTGTTTAAAGATCTATTTGCAACAGAACTATTCTCTGAAATTAAGTTTAAACTAGAAGATAGTAAACTTACAATTATTGTTAAAGAAAATCCAATAATTAATAGAATTGCTTTAGAAGGAAATAAAAGGCTAGAGGATGAGGATATATTTCCAGAAATTTCCTTAAAAATTAGGGATGTATTTACTAAAAATAAAATTCAAAATAATTTACAAAGAATACTCGCTCTTTATAGAGCTAGTGGAAGGTATGCAGCAATAGTTGAACCTAAAGTAATTTATCTAAAACAAAATAGAGTAGATATTGTATTTGAAATCACAGAAGGACCTTTATCCAAAATAGATAGTATAAAGTTTCTTGGTAATCGGTACTATTCTGATTCTAGACTTAAAAGAGAAATAACTACTAGTGAAGCAAGATGGTGGAAAATTTTGACGGCTGGCGGTAAATATGATCCAGATTTATTAAATTTTGATAAAGAAAATTTAAAAAAGTTTTATGCTGATCAGGGTTTTGTTGATGCAGAAGTTAGTTTAGCAGTAGGAGAAATTAGTAATAAAAAAGATAAATTTTATATAACTTTTGTAGTGAATGAAGGGGATCGCTACAAATTTGGAAATGTAAATGTTGATATTGAAATTAAAAACTATAATAAATCAGACATTTTAAAGTCTATAAATATTAAAAAAAATAATTGGTATAGTGCAACCAGAGTTGATGAGAATATTACTAAGCTTACAGAGAGTTTAATTGACTCAGGCTCACCATTTATAAATATTATCCCAAAGTTAGATAGAAAGAAAAATAATATTATAGATGTAAAATTTATAATAAAGCCAGGGCAAAAAAAATATATAAATAAAATTATTATATCAGGAAATACTAGGACCCTAGATAAAGTTATAAGAAGGACCATTAGATTGGCAGAAGGTGATCCATATAATAGAAACCTGATAAACAGATCTAGAACTCTAGTTACCAACCTAGGCCATTTTTCATATGCAGATATAGAAGTAAGCGATAATTTTGAGCAGCAAAATACAGTCGACCTAAATGTAAAAGTAAAAGAACAGAGTACTGGTAGTTTAGTATTAGGTGGTGGATTTTCTTCTGCAGTTGGAGCAACTGCAAATATAGGCATTAGTGAGAATAATTTATTAGGAAAAAGTCAAAAATTACGATTAAATCTTATTGCTGGTCAAAGAGAAAATAGAGCAGATTTTTCATTCACCGAACCATTTTTCTTAGATAGAAGCTCATCTTTAACAACAAATCTTTTTACTACCGTACAAGAATTTCCAGAAAGTAACTACGATAACGAAAGAGATGGAGCTGAAGCTAGTATATCATATAATGTTGGTGAATTTGGATCACAGAGCTTAGGATATAGGGTAGAAAGCAGAAATATTATTGCTGAGGATGCAGCTGCTGCATCTATAAAATCTATTTCAGGAGAGAGTGTTTTATCTGTTTTTACTTTTGGAAACGCTATTGATAAGACCAACAATAGAATTGATCCTAAAGATGGGTGGGCGGCTTCAAATAGATTGTCTTTTGCCGGATTAGGGGGTGACAAGAGATACTTCAAAACAACTTTTAGAGGTTCAATTTATAATGAAATATGGAACGAAAAAGCAGTAGCGGCCCTATCTGGGCAAATAGGATATATTTTAGGATTAAGTCAAAATATTGATATATCAGATAGATTTTATTTGGGTGGTAATTCATTTGTAGGGTTTCAAAATGCAGGTTTAGGTCCTAGGGATAAAGACACTGATGACTCATTAGGGGGAAATATTTATTATACAATAACCCCTCAATTAAAATTTGGATTAGGATTGCCTAAAGAATTAGGAATAAGAGGCAGATTGTTTTCTACAGCAGGCACACTAACAAGGATTGACACAAATACTAGTAATTATTATGATGATGGAAGTATTAGACTAACTGCAGGAGCAGGGGTTCTTTGGCAATCACCCTTTGGGCCTATTAGGTTAGACTACACAATACCAATTTTAAAGGAAACACATGATAAAACTGAAACTTTTAGCTTTAATGTCGGGTCACTTTTTTAATAGTATTAAATTATTATTATTTATCCTAATATTATTTTCTTTCACTACTTCAACTATTTCAGACGAAAAAAATAAAAAATCATTAAATGTTAAAGAACTAAAGAAGAATTTTCCTGCAGCTGTAATAGATATGCAAAAAGTGCTATCAAAATCTACAGCTATGGCAACTTTACAAAAAGAAGTAAAAAAATTAGAAGACAATTTCAAAGAGCAAATAAAAAGTGAGGAAGACGTTCTAAAGAAAGAACAAGAAAACCTTAAAGCTCAAAAATCAGTTTTGGCAGAAAATGAATTTAAAACCAAGGAACAAGCGTTTAAAGTAAAGGTTAATAAGGTACAATCTAAAGTACAAAATATTAGAAGAGAATTAGAGTCAACTATGGCTAGAGGTATGCAAATTATTCAAGCTGAAGCAGTTAAACATTTAAAAGAAATTGCCTCAAAAGAAGGATATTTAGTAGTTTTTGATGCTTCTACTACAGTTATTACTGCTGATGTAGTAAATATTTCTGATTTAGTTACTGATAAAGTTAATAAAAGCTTGCCAAAAATAAATATAGAAAGAAACAAAGAAAGGGAAGGTGATAATTAATATTATACCAAAACCAAAAGGACCTTTTAGTTTGAAGGAAATTTCTGAAGAAACAAATTGTAGTTATATTGGCAATAAAAATATTTCAATATATAACGTTTCCTCTCTAAATTTAGCAAAAAAAGGCGAATTATCTTTTTTAGATAATTTAAAATATCTTAATAGCCTAGATAATTGTAATGCTAGTGCAATTATAGTTCCTTCTAAGATCTCAGATAGACTTAATAATACTAAAGCTATACTTCTTAAATCAGATAATGCTTATGCTAGTTATGCAAAAGCCTTGCAAAAGTTTTATCCTTATAAAAGTAATAATTATCACTCTAATAGGATGGAGAGTAATAATGTAATAGATAAAGATGCATTAATATCTAATAAAGCCATTGTAGAAAATAATGTTCATATTAAGTCTGGAACTGTAGTTAAAAGTTTCAGTATTATAGGACCAAATGTTATTTTGGGCAAAAATTGCTTAATTTCAAATAATGTAAATATATCTAACGCTATAATTGGTAATAATACCATAGTTCATGCAGGTACTATTATAGGAGGGGATGGTTTTGGCTTTGCACCTTTAGATGGTGAGTTTATTAAAATTCCTCAAATTGGAATTGTAAAAATAGGAGATAATGTAGAAATTGGATCAAATTGCACTATTGATAAAGGATCATTAAACCATACTGAAATAAAAAATGGTGTTAAAATTGATAATTTAGTTCATATAGCTCACAATGTAGTTATAGGAAAAAATACTGTCATAGCAGGGCAAACAGGTATAGCAGGTAGTACATATGTAGGAAATAATGTTATGATTGGTGGACAAACTGGTATAGCAGGGCATTTGAAAATAGGAAATAATGTAAAAATTGGAGCACAGGCAGGCGTTACAAAAAATGTTAAAGATAATAGTTCTATTAGCGGAACCCCTGCAATAAAATTAAGTTCTTATTTAAAAAAAACTGTTTTATTAAATAAAATGGTAGAAAAAAATGACTAAAATATTAAATATAGAAAGTATCTTAGAAATGATGCCACACAGGTATCCTTTTTTATTAATAGACAGGTTATTAAAGGTTGAGAAAGACGAATTTGCCATAGGCTTAAAAAATGTGACTATTAATGAACCCTTTTTCTTAGGCCATTTTCCAAAACAGAAAGTCATGCCTGGCGTTTTAATAGTTGAATGTATGGCTCAGACTTCAGGTGCACTTGTTGTAAGCTCTTTTGGAGAAAAAGCCAAAGGTAAATTAGTTTACTTTATGAGCATTGAAAAAGCTAGATTTAGGAAATTAGTAACACCAGGCGATCAACTATTAATAGAAGTAAGAAAAAAGCATGCTAGAAGATCAGTGTGGAAATTTGATTGTTGTGCAAAAGTTGATGATGAAATTGTATCTGATGCTTCTATTACAGCAATGATAGTTGATTAGGATGAATAATATTCACGCAACTGCTATTGTATCGCCAAAAGCAAAACTGGGTAATAATATTTATATTGGTCCTTATTGTATTGTAAACGACAATGTAGAAATAGGAGATGGGTGTAAGTTTATCGCAAATGTTTATATAGATGGTAACACTAAAATAGGTAAAAAATGTAATTTTTATCCATATTCTTCAATAGGAACTGACCCTCAAGATTTAAAATATAATGGGGAAAAATCTACGCTGGAAATAGGAAATAATAATACTTTTAGAGAGTATGTTACTGTAAATCCTGGAACTAATGGAGGTGGCTTAATTACCTCTATAGGAGATAATTGTCTGTTTATGATTAATTGTCATATTGCCCATGACTGTATCATAGGAAACAACGTAATATTAGTAAATAATGCCTCACTAGCAGGGCATGTAATAATAGATGACTTTGCTATAATTGGTGCTTTATCTGGAATTCATCAATTTTGTAGAATAGGAAAACACTCTATGATTGGCGCCATGTCAGGGATTGATAGTGATGTAATACCTTACGGTACTGTAGTAGGCAATCGAGCATTTTTATCTGGCTTAAATATCATTGGTTTAAAAAGAAGAGGCTTTAGTAAAAGCATCATACAAGATTTAAAAAAAGCATATGGAGTTCTCTTTGTTAGCAATGAAGGTACTATATCTGAAAGAATTAAGGAAGTTTCTGAAGATTTTAGTAAGAATGAACCTGTCATGGAAATAGTCGAGTTTTTAACTAAAGAAAAGTCAAGATCTATCTGTAAGCCAAAAAATGTATCATAAAAATAAACCTTTAGGCCTAATCCTAGGAGGAGGCTTATTAACTAAAGTTTTAATTGAGCAGTGTAAAAAAAAAAAAATAAACTTTTTTATTATCTCTATAGACAATAATTTCAATAAAGAATTTGGTCAGCCAGATTTAGTAATTAGCTATGATTGCATAGGAAATATTTTCAAATACCTATATAAAAATAAAATAAGGCAGGTAGTTTTTTTGGGCAAAGTTGAAAAAAAAAAATTTTTCAAGATTAGGCCTAATTTAATAACTCTATATTACCTAATTAAGCTAATTTTTTTTTATAATAAAGGAGATGGAAAATTAATTAATAAAATTATTAATATTTTTTTAAAAAAAAAAATAGATATTATTGATCCAAGAGTTTTTCTGAAAGATAATTTATGTAATAAAAAATATAATAATTTATCAAAATTTAAACAAAACCTTACTAGCAGAAAAATTAATGAATACTTCTTATTAGCAAAGAAGTTTGGAAAAAAAGATTTAGGTCAGGCTGTTATAATTTCTAAGGATAAAATATTATTAGCAGAAGATAGAAAAGGAACTGATTTTCTAATTAAGAAATTTAAAACTCTTAATATTAAAGAATCTGCTTACTTAGTAAAGGTATCTAAGCCTAATCAAGACTTAAATATTGATTTACCTACAATAGGTCCTTCAACAATTGAAAATATGGTTAAATCTAACATTCAAGGACTCATTGTGGAAAGCAAAAAAACTTTAATTGAAAATCCAGTTCTTACCTTTAGAATTATAAAAAAATATAAGCTATTATTTTATGCAGTTTAGCCCAAATAAGAAAATTTATATAATTGTAGGAGAGGAGTCAGGAGAAAATATAGCAACTTCTATTGTTTCCTCTCTTAAGGAATATTCAAACTTTAAATTATATGGAATTGGAGGCAGTAAACTAAAAAAATTTGGCCTCAAAAGTTTGTTTCCTTTTACTGAATTATCAATTATGGGTTTAATAGAGATTATTCCTAAAGTACCAAAAATATTATTTCTTATAAATAAAACAGTTAAACATATTTTAAAGATTAGCCCTGACCTTATAATAACTGTCGACTCCCCTGATTTTTGTTTCAGAGTTTTAAAAAAAGTGAGAAATATAAACCCTTCTCTTAAAACACTGCATATAGTAGCTCCTACTGTATGGGCTTGGAAACCAAGTAGAGCAAAAAAAATATCTTACTTTGTCGATAATTTATTTGTACTATTTCCATTTGAAAAAAAATATTTTATACCTTATGGAATTAAAACAAAATTTATAGGACATCCATTTCTAGAAAAAACTAATTTTGAAGTTAAAAGTACAAAAAAACTCATAAATTTTAAAAATAAAATTATATCTATATTTCCGGGTAGTAGAAAAAATGAAATTTTAAGACATTTAGATCAAATACTATTGTATTTAACTATGAATGATTATTCAAAAAAATATACCTTTATAATTATTTCTATTGATAGGTATAAAGAATTAGTTGAAAGTAAAGTAAACAAGTATTTACATATCTTAAATATTCACGTCTTATCCTCAAGCAAATATAAAAATTATGCTTTTAAATATTCAGATTATGCAATTGCTGTTTCTGGTACAATAAGCCTAGAATTAGCATTATGTAAAATACCATTAATAGTAGTTTACAGATTAAATTTCCTCTCATTTTTTTTAATAAAGAGATTAGTAAGGGTAAAGTATATTTCTTTACCTAATATTATTTTAAATAAAAGAATTATTATTGAGCTTATCCAAAGAGACTTTTGTTATAAAAATTTTAATATCGAATTTAATAATTTAATAAATAACCAAAAAATCAGAGACAAGCAAATTATGATGTTTGAAAAGCTTATAGGTTTATTAGATTTTAAAAGTAAAAGTCGTAAATCTGTTGCTATCAAAACTATTTTAGACTTAATTTCATAGCAATCTATCTAGGTTTTTCCCCTATGTATAATTGTCTAGGACGACCTATCTTAGAAGTTTTGTCTTCTATCATTTCATTCCAGTGTGATATCCATCCTACTGTACGAGCAACGGCAAAAATAACAGTAAACAATGATATAGGAAATCCCATAGCTTTTAAAATTATTCCAGAATAAAAGTCAATATTAGGATATAGTTTTTTTTCAACAAAATATGAATCATGCAAAGCAATATTTTCTAATTCCTTTGCCAAATCAAATAATTTATTTTCTAGCTTATGTTCTTCCTTTAAAACATTTTCGGCTATTTTTTGTAGTACTTTAGCTCTTGGATCATAGTTTTTATAGACTCTGTGTCCAAAACCCATTAATCTAAATGGATCGTTTTTATCTTTAGCTTTTTCTACATATTGTTTAATGTTTTTAACATTTTCAATTTCATTTAACATTTTTATTACTGCCTCATTAGCACCACCATGTGATGGGCCCCATAGAGAGGCTATTCCTGCAGAAATACAAGCAAAAGGATTTGCACCAGAAGATCCAGCTAATCTAACAGTTGAAGTTGAAGCATTTTGTTCATGATCTGCATGCAAAATTAATATTTTATCTAACGCATCTGCAAAAACTCTGTTTATTTGATATTCTTCGGCTGGAACTGAAAATAACATATTTAAAAAATTTTCTGAATAATTTAATTTGTTACTTGGATAAACAAATGGTTGACCTATAGAAAATTTATAAGCCATTGCTGCTATAGTAGGCATTTTAGCTATGAGTCTGTAAGAGGCAATCCTTCTTTCTTCTTTATTTTCAATATTGGTGCTATCATGATAAAAAGCTGACATTGCTCCTACAACACCGCATAAGATAGCCATAGGATGAGCGTTATCTCTAAATCCCTTATAAAAGTTTGATATTTGTTCGTTTAACATAGTATGAGTTGTTATGGCATTAATAAAATCTTCTTTCTTTTGTTTATCAGGAAGATTACCGTAAAGAAGAAGATAAGCTGTTTCTAAGTAACTGCTGTTAGTAGCAAGATATTCAATTTCATAACCTCTATGTAGAAGCATACCTTTCTCTCCATCTATGTAAGTAATTTTTGACTCACAACTTCCTGTAGAGGTAAAACCAGGGTCATAAGTAAACATTCCAGTTTCTTTATATAAAGATGAGATATCAATTACTTGAGGGCCAACAGTGCCTTCTAATATTGGTAGTTTTATAGACTTACCATTAGGTAATTGTAGTTTTGCAAAAATATTGTTTTTATTATCATTCATAGAAGAAATATACACTAAATTCTTAGATGATCAAAAAGACTTTTTTATTCTTTCTAAAGCATTTTCTTGACCTAGTAATTCGAGTATTTTAAAAATACTAGGTGAATGACTTTTCCCTGTGACCGCTGCCCTTACAGGAGCAGCTACATTAAATAACTTTAGTTCTAGATCATTGGCAACTTTTTTAAGAGTATTTTCTATATTAGGTGCAAACCAAGCATCAACATTTTTAAGACTATTAAAAATAATATTAAGAACTTCTTTCTTAGTACTTTTAATGATATTACTTGCTTGCTCAGAAAAAACAATTTCCTTTTCTTTAAGCATATAATTAATATTTTCAATTAAATCAGTTATATTCTCCGATCTCTCGTGAAAAACTAATAATAATTTTTTTAAATAATCTTCAGTATAATTTTCAATATTGTAGTAATCTTTAATAATTTTAATTAATTCTTCCAATGGAATTTTCTTGTAATAGTAGTTGTTTACATTATCAAGCTTTTTTTGATCAAACTTTGCTGGAGATTTACCAACTCCCTTTAAATTAAAGAGTGAAACTGCTTCTTCGATGGAAAAAAATTCCTTATCTCCATATCCCCATCCTAGCCTAAGTAAATAGTTTAATAAGGCCTCAGGCAAATACTTATTTTCTTTGTATTGTTTAACACTTAAATCACCATGTCTTTTTGATAATTTACTTCCTTCCTTGCTATGTATTAATGGGATATGACTAAAACTAGGCGTTTTCCATCCTAATAAATTGAATAATATCAACTGTTTAAAAGTATTAGTTAAGTGGTCATCTCCTCTAATTACATCAGTAATGCCCATAAGTTTATCATCAGCTACTACAGATAGCATGTAAGTAGGAGTTTTATCTGTTCTTAATATTATGAAGTCATCTAATTCGTTATTATTGACTACTATCTTTCCTAATATTTTATCATTTAATACAGTTTTTGTATTTAATGGTATTTTAACTCTAATTACATATGGTTTATTTAATATATCCTTGAAATCTCTATATTTACGATCATACCTGTAAGGTTTTTTATCTTTCTTTGCTTTGCTCCTTGCATTTTCAATTTCTTCTTTTGTACAATAACATCTATAGGCTTTATTTTCTTTAAGCAGCTTTTCAGCTAATTCTACATGGGCAGATATGTTTTCGCTTTGATAAATAACTTTTTCATCCCATTCTAATCCTAGCCATTTCATATTTTCGTAAATATCTTTACTAAAACTATCCTTTGACCTTTCTTTGTCTGTATCTTCAATTCTTAACTTAAATTTTCCTTTGTTCTTTTTTGCATAGAGATAATTATACAAAGCAGTCCTAGCGCCGCCTATATGAAGTAGGCCAGTAGGTGATGGTGCAAATCTAGTAACTATGGTCATAATTATTAGTAATTTCTAATTATACCTACCAGTTTTCCTTGAATAGTAATACGTTTGGGCCCAAAAATTCTAGTTTCAAAATTCTTATTAGCTGGTTCGAGTGCTATTGAGTTGGATTTCTTTCTAATCCTTTTAAGTGTAGCTTCTTGACTATCTATTAAGGCAACAACTATATCTCCGTTTTTTACATTTTCTGTTTTTTCCAATACGGCTATGTCTCCATCAAGTATTCCAGCATCTATCATAGATTCTCCTGAAACTTTTAATGCATAATGTTGATTAGTATTTTTTATCATTTCTCCTGGTATGCTCAAAAAACCTTCTGGATTTTCAATGGCCTCTACCGGAGTACCAGCAGCAATTTTCCCATAAACCTTAACCACTTTTTCTAATTTATCTTCACTATTAAAATTTCTTAAAGCAACTGGGGGTTTTTTAAAGGTTCTCTCATCATTAGTTGGTAAAACTTTTATAGCTCTTGCTTTATTATGAAGTCTTTTTATAAAGCCTCTTTCTTCCAATGCTGTAATTAGTCTGTGAATACCAGATTTAGACTTTAGGCCAAGAGCAATTTTCATTTCTTCAAATGATGGGGATACCTTATTATCCTTAAATGATTTTTTTAAATAATCTAAAAGTTTTAATTGTTTAGAAGTTAACATACTAATTTGTTCTACTTTAGTTCTTCTTCTAAGTCAAGACATAAATTAGTATAAGTGCGGTAAAATTAATATTTCAACATTACTTCCTTTGTTTTTTTGTTTATTACTTTTAGGAATTTTTATTAAGCAATTAGACTCTGAAAGTGTTTTAAGTAAGGAGCTATCTTGATTAGGTAGAGCATGTACATAAGTAATTTCTTTCTTATCATAATAAAAACCTCGCACGTATGATTCCCTATGAAGTGAAGTATTTACATTATTCTTAAGTTTAGCATTTTTAATATCTAATTTTTTTTTCATTTGAAATAATTTGTATAAATATGGTACTACAAATATATAAAAGCATACATAGCTAGAAACAGGATTTCCTGGCAATGAAAATACAGGCGTTCCATTTAGAACTCCAAACAGAAGAGGTTTTCCTGGTTTCATCATAATTTTCCAAAACTTTTCCTCATAACCAAGTTCCAGCAAGGAAGATCTTATTAAGTCTTTGTTTCCAACTGAAACACCACCGGTGGTAATTATAATATCGGATTTTGTCGCTTTATTTAATTCACGTTTAATAATATTTTTGTTGTCTTTTACTATTTTTTTTGAAATGCATTTTGAAGCAGATAAATTAATTAAAGACTCAATCATAAATAATGATGAGGCATATATACTGCCTTCAGCTTTTTTTTTATTAGATACTATTAATTCATCCCCAGAAGCCAACAAAGTAATCCTAGGTTTTTTAAAAACTTTAACATGCTTTACATTTGCTCCTATTAATAGTGCTATATCCCTAGAGTTTATTTCTTTACTTTTTGTAATAATAATTTTATTTCTTTTGAAATCTAAACCTTTTTTTCTAATATAATTACCAAGTTTAATTTTTTTAGTAATGTTAAATATTAATTTATCTTCAAGCTTTTTTATATTTTCTTGAATAATAACTGCTTTTGTTCCTTTAGGTAATTTGCTTCCAGTAAACACTCTGATTGCTTTCCCTTTTGTTAATCTTTTTTTAGTAGGTTTTCCAGCGAAGGTAACGTCTACTACTTTATAAATACCAGTGCTGGGGTTATCATGTACAGCGTAACCATCCATTGCTGACATGTTAAAAGGAGGATTATCTACAACTGATCGGATATTTTCGGCTAAAATTCTACCTAATGATTTTTCAGTATTAATATTCTCAGTGGCTAAATTTTTTTTAGTGTTTTTACAAATTATAGATAATGCTTTTTTTACTAAAATCATTTTCTATTATATATCCCAGACTTTCCGCCACTTTTATGTAAAAGAGTAACTGTATCTATAACCATGCTCCTATCTACTGATTTACACATATCATAAATTGTCAATGCAGCAACAGATGCAGCAGTTAATGCTTCCATTTCTAGTCCTGTTTTATTAGTAGTCTTACATGTTACTTTTGCTTCAACCGAATTATTAGTTGAGTTTAATTTAAAATCAATTTCAACTGCCTCTACATTTATAGGGTGACATAAAGGTATAAGTTCATAAGTTTTTTTAACTGACATAATGGCCGCTATTCTTGCAATAGCCAAAACGTCTCCTTTTTTATGCTTTCCAAGACTGATCATATTTAAGGTGTTTTTCTTCATTTTAATTTTGCTTATAGCTATGGCTACTCTTTTTGATGATTTTTTTGATGATACATCTACCATTCTTGCTAAACCTTTTTTGTTAAAATGAGATGATTTCATAAGGTAGTTTTTTTGTTTAAAATATTAATTAATAATTCATCAGGATTGTTAGAATTCATTAAATACTCTCCTATTAAAAAAGTAGTAAACTTATTGTTAAGTAGATAATTAATATCCTGTTCGCTGCCAATACCGCTCTCACACACAATGTTTATATTCTTTTTAATTTGATTTTTTAATTTTACACTATGTTTTATATCAACTTTCATGTTTTTAAGATTTCTATTATTTATTCCTAATAAAATTTTATCACTATTCATCCATAATTGTAGTTCTTTGTTAGTATGAGTTTCAATTAATACATCCATTCCTAATTCACGAGCAATTTGCACGTATTCTTTCATTAATTTAATATCTAAAACACCATTTATTAATAAAATACAGTCAGCTCCGTAGGCCCTACTTTCTAAAATTTGATATTCACTTACAATAAAATCTTTCCTTAAAATTGGAGCTTTTGATTTTTTTTTTACTAACACTAGATCATTTAATTGCCCAAGAAAATATTTTTTATCAGTCAGTACTGAAATACATGTAGCGTCACCAATAGTATATTTCTCTGCTATTTTTTCAGGATCAAAATTTTTAGAAATTAGCCCTTTTGAAGGGCTTGCCTTTTTTATTTCTGCTATTACTGAAACCTTGCCTTTTGAAAAGTTTTCATCAATTCTATTTTTAAACTTTCCAGGTTTTTCAGTATTATTTATTAATAATAATAATTCTTTTTCTGTGACTTTTCTTCTTTGAAATTCTACCTCTTTTATTTTTTCACTGCAAATTTTGTTTAGTATATTATTCATTGCTTAAAGTTATTAAGTTGTTTAGCTTATTTAATGCTTTGCCATTTATTATGTTATTGTTGGCTAATATTATTCCTTGTTTTAAATTTTTAGTTTTGTTGCTTATAACCAAGCATGCAGCAGTATTAAGTAGTACTATCTCTTTAAAATGTAAATTAAAATTCTTATTTTGAAATAAATTTAATATCTCTTTTGCATTATATTTAGCGTTTTTCCCTTTAATATTTTTCAACGACACCTTTTTAAGACCTAATTTTTCTGGATTAATAGTAAATTTTTTAAATTTATTATTTTTTAATTCTATGACATTAGTTATGCCAGATATCGTAATTTCATCTACTCCATCTTCTCCACAAACTACCCAAGCTTTTTTTACTCCAAGTTTTTTAACACATTCTGCTATTGGTAATATTAAGTTTTTATCATAAACACCAATTAGTTGCATATCTGCATTAGCTGGATTCAATAAAGGTCCTAAAATATTAAAAATTGTTTTTACCTTTAAATTATTTCTTACATTAGCCACATTCTTCATAGCAGAGTGATACAAAGGGGCCATAAGGAAGCAAATACCTAACTTATTGAGATTTCTTTTGACAGTAATTATATTGGCATTAATATTTACTCCTAGTTCAGTTAATACATCAGAGGATCCAGATTTTGAAGAAACAGCCTTGTTGCCATGTTTTGCTACTTTAATACCACAAGCAGATGCTAAAATAGCAGTTGCAGTAGAGACATTTAATGTCTCTTTACCATCTCCTCCTGTTCCACAAGTATCAAGAATATTCCTTCCAGCATTTATTTTTTTTGATTTTTTTCTTAATATTTTTGCTGCTTCAAAAATTTCATTAATAGTAGGACCTTTTGTAGCTAAAGCCATTAAAAATCCTGCTTTTTCAATTTCTGTAAGTTTTCCTGAAATAATCTGTTCAAATGAATAACTAGCTTCTTTTGATGATAAATCTATATTGTTGGAAACTTTATGTAATATATTAGTTATATTCATTATTTTTTTTTATATTACATAAATTAATAAAATTATAAAATAAAACTTCTCCATATTCTGAGGCTATGCTTTCTGGATGAAACTGAATTCCGTATATATTACTTTTTTTAATTTTTATAGCCATTATAGTATTATTATTTGATAAAGCTAAAACTTGAACATCTTTAGGAAGGTTTTTATTGTGTACTTCTAGTGAATGATACCTTGTCGCTAAAAAATTGCTTGGGATATTATTAAAAATTTTACTTCTTTTTATAATTGATATTTTATCAGTTTTACCATGCATTATTTTTTTCATTTTCGTAACTTTTGCTCCAAATGAAAAAGCTAATGCTTGATGCCCCAAGCATATACCTAACAAAGGCAATCTTTTTTTAAGTTTGCTTATTATTTCAATCATTGCATGAGAGTCTTTAGGGTGGCCTGGTCCTGGTGAAAATATTATTCCTTTATAATTAATATCTGACAATTTACTTAAATTAATTTTATCACTTCTTCTAACTACAACCTTAGCTCCCATGCTTGCAATACTGTGATAAATATTCCAAGTAAAACTATCATAGTTGTCAACCAATAAAAACATTACACCTCTTATTCCATAGCACTTTCTGCTGCTTTAAATAAAGCTTTTGCTTTATTTATAGTTTCTTCATATTCTTTTTCTGGTTTGCTATCTGCTACTATGCCTGCTCCTGCTTGAACATACATATGCTGATTTTTTAAAATAGCAGTTCTTAAAACAATACAAGTTTCCATGTCCCCATTTCCTGAAAAATATCCTACACATCCAGCATAAATACCTCTACAACTTGGCTCTAATTTATTTATAATCTCCATAGCTCTTATTTTTGGTGCACCTGATACTGTTCCAGCTGGAAATCCTGACATTAAAATGTTTAAAATATTATTTTTAGATTTAACTTTTCCTTCTACATTAGAAACAATGTGCATAACATGGCTATAAAGCTCGACTATCATTTTATCTGTAACTTTTACACTTCCTGGAATTGAAACTCTTCCAACGTCATTCCTTCCTAAGTCTAAAAGCATCAAATGCTCAGATAGTTCTTTTGGATCTTCTAATAATTCCTTTTTATATTTTTCATCCTGCTTTTTATTAGTTCCTCTAGGCCTTGTACCTGCTATAGGTCTAATAGTAATTTTATTATCTTCTAGTTTTACTAAAATTTCTGGACTAGATCCTACTAAAGCAAACTCACCATATTTGTCATCTTTAAAATTCAAAAAAAATAGAAATGGTGAGGGGTTTAAACTTCTTAAAGATCTGTATAATTCAAAAGGTGGCAATTTAAATTTTGCTTTAAACCTTTGAGATAAAACAACTTGAAAAATGTCACCTTCAAAAATATGCTTCTTAGCAGATTTAACCATATTTATAAATTTGCTCTTAGAAATATTAGATTTAGGCTTAATTTTTTCTTTCTTAACTCTTTTATTTGAAACCTTATATGATTTTTCAAGATTTGATTTTATTTTATTTATTAGATCAATTTTTTCATTATATTCCTTTTTTAAATTTAATTCTTTTTTATACCATGAGGGAGATGTTATTATTAGTTTATTTTCTAAACTATCAAAAATTGCCATTACTGTAGGTCTTATAAAGTAACCATCAGGAAGGTTCAACACATTTACTTTTCTTTTTGGCAATCTTTCATATTGCTCAATTGTTTCGTATCCCAAATAACCTATTAATGCAGAAGACATAGGAGGTAAAAATTTTGGGAAACTTATTTTTGACATTTCTATAATTGATTTTAATGATTCTAAAGGCTTAGCGCACAACTTTTTAAAGTTTTGGTCATTTGAGAATCTTTTAATAAATACTTCATTATTAATACTTTTCCAAATTAAATCAGGAAGCATGCCGATTACTGAGTACCTTCCTCTGTATGAGCCGTCCTGAACTGATTCTAAAAGAAAGGAATTTTTAAGTTTATTATTTTGACAAAGCTTTAAATATGCTGAAACGGGAGTATCTAGGTCAGATTTAAAGATTTTCCAAAAAAGTTGATTTTTTTTAATTTTAAAATTTTTTTTAAAACTATTAAAGTTTGGTTCTATATCATTCATTTCTAAAAAGATTCAAGGAACTTTTGATTAATATTACTCTTATAAATTTTACTTAAATCATATAGAATAGCATTATTAAGGTCGTTTTCTAAGCTATTATTAAGTTCAGTAGTGATATTGCTTATATTACTCTGTTGATCTTCTTTAAGGATACTTTGAGATTGTTCTATAGGTAATACAATAATATAGCTAGCAGTTTTGGGGGTTATAATATTAGATAAATTATTTAATTTATTTGTAAAAATTAATTCCTTTACCTCGGAAGATATATCTTTACCTAACCTATTATCGTATGTTATCCAATCAGTTGTTTTTGAACTAAAAAAATTACTCTTAGATAACTCTTTGGTATTTTTTTCAGAATATTTTTTTTTGAATTCTTCCGCTAACTTTTTTGCAACTTTATCTCTTTCTTCATCATATATTAAGTTTTGAATATCATTTTTTACTTCTTCAAATTTTTTAATTTTACTTGGATTAATTTTACTTAAATAAATATAATACAAGTTATTGCTTTTATCTTCTATAATTTCACTTATATCATTGCTTTTAAGGTTAAAAATAATTCTTGTTAAATCATTATTTTTTAAACCTAGTAATTTTAGTTCTTTAATTTCACTAACATCATCCAAACCTACATCATTAATATTATTTACTTTAAGTTCTAGATTTTCTAAAGACTGTTTGAAGTTGGCAGTTTTTAAAAAATTTTCATAAAAAATGTTAGCTTTATTATATATTTTTTCATTAGCTCTTTCTGTAATAATATCTTGTTTTATTTTTTCTTTGACACTTTCAAAAGATCTGATTTGTTCTTTATTAATTTTTTGTACATAGAAAATTTTAAAACCAAATGATGTTTTAATTACTTTAGATACTTTATTAACTGGTAAATTAAACACTATACTTTGTGACTCAGCATCTAGGTCGCTTTTTTTTAGATCTCCTAAGAAACTATTTTCTTTGCCTATCTGATATTCCTTTAAATTTTCAAAAAAACTATTCGTATTACTTATGCTTTTTATAAAGTTATTTATTTGAGCATCACTCTTAAATTGCACCATATATGTTTCTCTTGTTTCCTCTGTTCTGTAGAGATTAATATTGTCTTGATAAAACTTATTAAGTTCTGTATCGGAAATGTTAATAGCTTTTTTTTGAGCATCATAGGAAAAAGTTACGACTTTTATATTTCTAGTTTCCGGGGTTAAGTAATTTGCTTTAATAGTTTCGTATTTTTTTTTAATAGCATTATCATCAACTTTCTTATCTGCTATAATCATACCTGTAGTATCAAAAGTAAATATTTTTGCTTTTCTTGCAGTATCCCTTTTCTTTAAAAGACTCGAAGCAATTTTTAATGGAAGGAATTCTGAATGAGTTATACTTTTAACTAATAAATCATTACTGATAGCATCTTTTGTAATATTATAAATATCTTTTTCTTTTAAGTTATTCCTATTTAGGTAGTAGTTAAAATAGTCCTTACTAAAAACACCTAATTGATCATTGAAAAGGGGATTGTTAATAATGGCTTTTTTTACGTACTTATCACCAATATTTAACTTTAAATCTTTAGCTAAAAAATTTATATATTTTTTTGTTATTAAGCTATCCACAACATTATTGTGCAGGCCTATAGCTTTTAGAAACTCTTCTGTAATAGGTTGATTACTAGTTTGCCTTAATCTATCTACTAATAGCTGATAATCTAATTGAAACTCATTTAATTTAATGTCAGTTCCTCCTACTTTTGCTATAGTTGGATTATTGCTATTTGGTATAAAAATGTCTCCTATACCCCAAACTGCAAAGCTTAATGCAATTATTATTATTAAAAATTTTGAGCTTAGACTCTTAAAAGTTTTCCCTAAAGATTTTATCATATTTACATATTTAACAGATTATTTTAAATATATATATATTAAAAAAAAAAAAAATTTTACTTTGAAAAAATTATTAATAGCTAACTGGAAAATGAACTTAGGATGTAAAGAAGGTGCAACTCTAGCTAATAAGTTTGTGAAAAGCCTTACAAGAAGCAATAAAAAAGATTTTATAATTTTACCTTCATTTCAATCCATTTATCATATTAAAAATAAAGTTCTAAATAAACATTTAAACTTAGGTGCACAGGATTGTAGCCAATTTTCTTTAGGTGCTTACACGGGCGACGTTTCTGCTTTAATGCTTAAGGAGATAGGATGTAAGTATGTTTTGCTAGGGCATTCTGAAAGAAGATCAATGCACAATGAAAGTAATAAAATTTTAAAAGAAAAGATTAATAATGCCTTTTCTAATAACTTGAAAGTTATTTTTTGTGTTGGAGAAAATATTTCTGATTATATAAAATTAAATACAAAAAAAGTTATTCGTTTCCAGCTTTCAAATATATTTGATAATCAAATTAATTTTAAGAACTTAATTATTGCTTATGAGCCTGTATGGGCAATAGGAACTAACAAAACTCCTACCCTGGAAGAAATTAATAATGTTCATTACTTTATAAAGCAAATTTTTTTCAAAAAATATAATGTAAAAAATATTTGTGTTATTTATGGAGGATCTGTAAACTACAATAATTCAAAGGCTATTTTTAATTGTAAAAATGTAGATGGTGGACTTATAGGCGGAGCTTCATTAAAAGCTAATGATTTTAAAAAAATTTATGATAATCTAAATTAACTTAATAGGAATTATATGTTTAACTTGTTTTTAATATTACATGCAGTTTTAGCAATTATTTTGATTTTATCTATTTTACTGCAAAGAAGTGACGGTGGTGCTCTAGGAGGTTTGGGTGGAGGAAGTGCAAATTTTTCTGGAATGCTTGAAGGTAGAAGGAGTGCTGACTTTTTAACTAAGCTTACTACTGTAGTAGGAATTCTTTTTCTTGCTAATAGCTTATTCTTAGCTATTCTTACAAAAAATAAAAGTGAAAGCTCTGTTATTCAAAATAAAGAAATTGAAGAAATAGTTATACCAGAGCAGCCTGAGAGTAATGATGCTATTATCCCTGATACAGAGTGAGATAAATTATTTTTAAACACGCAAAACAAAAAGCTAAAATAATTTTTGTTACAGGCGGCATGGTCTCATCATTAGGAAAGGGAATATCTGCAGCTGCATTAGGTGCATTATTGCAGGCAAGAGGTTATAAAGTAAGACTTAGAAAATTAGATCCGTATTTAAATGTTGACCCAGGAACTATGAATCCTAATCAACATGGAGAAGTTTTTGTTACTGATGACGGAGCAGAAACTGATTTAGATTTGGGTCATTACGAGAGGTTTACAGGTGTTAATGCTACAAAACATGATAATATAACGGCAGGAAAAATATACCAGCAAGTAATTTCCAATGAAAGAAAAGGCATATATCTAGGAAAAACAGTACAAGTTATTCCTCATGTTACAAATGCTATAATAGAGAATATGTTAAATTTAGTTTCCAAAGAAGACTTTCTAATAGTTGAAGTAGGAGGAACAGTTGGAGATATAGAAAGTTTGCCTTTCTTGGAATCAATAAGACAGCTCAGAAATACCTTATCTAACAAGAGAACCCTTTTTATACATTGTACATTAATTCCTTATTTATCTGTTACCGATGAATTGAAAACCAAACCTACTCAACATTCAGTAAAAGAGTTAAGAGAAATTGGCATACAACCTGATATATTAATTTGTAGATGCGAAAAAAGTATTTCATTGGAAGATAAGAAGAAAATATCTTTATTTTGTAATCTAAACAAAAAAAATATTATTCAAGCCTTAAATGTAAATAGCATATACGAGATACCTTCATTGTTTTTTAAACAAAAGTTAGACGATAGAGTTTTAGAATGTTTAAGAATAAGTAACTCAAAACTTCCGAATTTAAAGAACTGGATTAATATTATAGAAAAACAAAAATCTTTAAATAAAAGTATTAATGTAGGAATTGTAGGAAAATATATAGAATTAAAAGATGCTTATAAATCATTAGTTGAAGCACTCATTCATAGCGGCATAGCAAAAAGTACAAAAATTAATATTAATTGGATAGATGCTTCTGATTTGGTAAAGCTAAAGAAAAAAATATTAAATCTAAATGGCATTATTGTTCCTGGTGGTTTTGGAACAAGAGCAATACAAGGGAAAATGTATTCTATAAAATATGCCAGAGAAAATCATATACCTTTTTTGGGTATTTGTTTTGGAATGCAATTGGCCGTCATAGATATAGCTAAAAATCTGTTAAAAATTAAAAATGCTTCCTCTAGTGAATTTAATAAAAATAAATCTAAGAATGTTATAGGCTTATTAACTGAATGGTTTAAAGACGGAAAATCTCAAAAAAGAGATAAAAACTTTGATTATGGAGGAACAATGAGACTAGGTACTTATTCTTGTAAAATTAAAAAAAAATCAATGGCCTATAAAATTTATTTGAAGAACGTGGTAAGAGAAAGGCACAGGCACAGATATGAAATGAACATAAAGTATGAGAGAGCTTTTCAAGAAGTGGGCTTGGAAATATCTGGTAAGTCTCCAGATGGTAAATTACCAGAGATTATAGAATTAAAAAATCATCCATGGTTTCTCGGTGTTCAGTTTCATCCTGAGTTATTATCTAGGCCTTTGAATCCTCATCCTATATTTAATTCTTTTATAAAAGCTTGTATAAAAAATAAATGATTAAGCATCAAAATATAATAGTACCAGTTAATAAAATTAATTTTTCTAATTCTAATAAATTAGTTCTAATATCAGGACCTTGTGCAATTGAAAGCCTTGATCACGCAATTAACATGACTGGTGAGATAAAAGACATATGTAATAATTTAAATATTGATTATGTTTATAAATCTTCATTTGATAAGGCTAACAGAACTAGTATTGATAGTAATAGAGGTATGGGCTTAGAAAGTTCCATAAAAATTTTTGAACAATTAAAAAAAACATTTTCCTGTTCCATTATTACAGATGTACATGTGCCATCTCAGTGTGACGAAGTATCTAATTTCGTGGATATAATACAAATACCCGCTTTTTTATCAAGACAGACAGATTTACTGATAGCCGCAGCAAAAACTAAAAAAGCAGTAATGGTTAAGAAAGGTCAATTCTCTGCTCCATGGGATATGAATAATGTAGTAGAAAAATTAATTTCAGCAGATTGCAAAAAAATTCTTTTATGTGAAAGAGGTGCTAGTTTTGGTTATAATACATTGGTATCGGATATGAGGGCAATTCCTATTATGCAAAAAACAGGCTATCCAGTTATATTTGATGCTACTCATTCAGTTCAACAACCAGGAGGATTAGGAAAAAAGTCAGGCGGGCAAAGAGAATTTGTTCCTATTCTTTCAAAAGCTGCTGTAGCAGTAGGAGTAGCAGGTATATTTTTAGAAACACATCAGGATCCTGATAATGCTCCTAGTGATGGACCAAATATGCTAAAAGTTTCTGAATTGAGTTTTTTATTAGAAAAATTATTAGAAATAGATAGAATAACGAAAGATTTATGAGCACTATAGTAAATATTGCAGCATACGAGATACTGGATAGTAGAGGTATACCTACATTACTTGCGGAGGTAGAACTAGATAGCGGTGTTAAAGGAAGTGCAAGTGTTCCATCAGGAGCATCTACTGGTATTCACGAAGCTTTGGAATTAAGAGATAAAGATAAAAAAAGATTTAATGGAAAAGGAGTTCTTAACAATATTAGAATAATTAATTCTCTAATATTGGATGCATTGATAGGCTTGGATGTAAGACGTCAAAAAGATATTGATGAATTGCTATTGAAGTTAGATGGAACTAAAAATAAAAAAAAGTTAGGTGCTAATACTATATTATCGGTGAGTTTAGCTGTAGCAAAAGCGGCCAGTAATTTTGAAAAAAAAGAACTTTATAAGTATTTAGGTGGAGTTAATTCATATCAGCTTCCAATTCCCTTAGTAAATATTATTAATGGTGGAGCACATGCAAATAATAACCTAGATATTCAAGAATATATGATTACTCCAATAGGAGCAAAAACTTTTAAAGAAGCAATTAGATGGTGTGCAGAGATATTTTATAATCTAAAAGATATTTTAAAAATTAAAAATTACAGCACAGCTGTAGGAGATGAAGGAGGTTTTGCTTCAAGCTTTCAAAGTAATGAAGAACCCATAGAGTGTCTTATAAAGTCTATAAAAGCTTCTAATTTAAGTCCTGAAAAGCAGGTAATGATTTCATTGGATGTAGCAGCTACTGAGTTTTATAAAAGCAATAAATATATTTTATCGTCAGAAAATAAAAAGCTTATTAGTTCATCGATGGTAGATTATTTAGTTGCTCTTAAAAATAAATTTCCCATTTTCTCTATTGAAGATGGCTTAGCTGAAGATGATTGGACAGGTTGGAAGAACTTAACTGAAAAGATTACTGATAATACTCTTATTATTGGAGATGATTTATTTGTTACTAATAAAAAAAGACTTTTAAAAGGTATTAAAAATAAAGCTGCTAATAGTATTTTGATTAAACTTAATCAGATAGGATCCTTATCAGAAACTTTAGATACTATTAATATCTCGAAAAGAAATGGTTATAAAACTATAATTTCTCATAGATCAGGTGAAACGGAAGATACATTTATTTCTGATTTTGCGGTTGCTACAAATGCTATGTTTATAAAAAGCGGGTCAGTAACCAGGTCTGAAAGATGTGCAAAATATAATAGATTAATTATGTTAGAAAAGTTAGATAAAAATTTAATTTATAGTGGATTAGTATTAAATGAAAAAATTTAAAATACTATTAGTAATATTTCTTCTACCAATTACTTTTACTATGTATTATCTAACTAGCGAAAAATATGGTTTATCAGCTTACATTGATAAACAAAAGACTTTAGATGCTATAATTAATAAAAATATCAATACTCAAAAAAAGATTAATGAATTTAAAAACAAAATAGAATTATTAAAACAGTCTACGCCTGACCAAGATCTTCTTAATGAAAAAGTACAAGAAATATTAGGAAAAGTAGAGAAGGGAAGCTTAATTATTAATATTGAAAATCTATAAAAAAATGAATTATTTTTCTATTTAATATAGAATTTAATTGACAAAAGTACTAAATCATTTATATATATATTGTGGATGCTTCTATAAAAGAACATAAAACTATAATTAATCTGTTGGGCGGAGGCAAGAAACTCACTGCTAGATTAAAATTACTCTCTAATGAAAATATAAATGAAAAAACAGTATATTCATGGGTAAGACAAGGTATTCCAGACAGATGGAAGGTAGCAGTTTCTCGATGCTTGTTAGAGGACAATATAGATATAAGTAACTATAAGAAGCTTTTATTGCCAGGTCTACAATTAGATAATTTAATATCTGCTAATAATTCAGTAAAAATCTTTTCTCATTCAAAAGTTTTAAAATCAGATGATAAATACCTACATAACATAATGAGTAAAGATGAATTGATAAAGCTTTATAAAATGATGCTTAAGATAAGAAGATTTGAAGAAAAAGTAGGGCAATTGTATAGCATGGGCCTTATAGGGGGTTTTTGTCATTTATATATTGGACAAGAAGGAGTAATTTCTGGCATTGAAATGTTAGCAAAAGATGGTGATTGTTTTATCACTGGCTACAGATGTCATGCACACATGGTTAGCAGAGGAGAGCCACTTCAAAATATATTTTCTGAACTCTTTGGGAATGAAGGAGGAACCTCTAATGGAAAAGGAGGATCTATGCATATGTTTCGTAAAGAGTCTAATTTTTTTGGCGGACACGGAATAGTAGGTGCACAAGTTCCTTTAGGAACAGGTATTTCTTTTGCAAATAAATATAAAAATAATAAATTTGTAACATTCACTTTTTTTGGTGATGGAGCAGTTAATCAGGGACAAGTTTATGAGGCTTTTAATATGGCAGCATTATGGCAACTTCCTGTTATTTATATTATTGAAAATAATCAGTATGGAATGGGAACATCGGTTGAAAGAGCTAGTGCCATGAATGAGCTTTTTAGAAGAGGCGAATCTTTTGGAATAAAAGGATATGAAATTGATGGAATGGACCCTGTATCAGTTTATGGAAATTTAAAAGAAATTTGTGATAAAATCCGTGAAAAACCAGAGCCCATTTTAATAGAAGCAAAAACCTATAGATATCGAGGACATTCTATGTCAGATCCTGGAAAATATAGAACTAGAGAAGAGGTTCAAGAAACACGAGAAAATAGAGATCCAATTGAGAGAGTTAGGGCTTTACTTTTGCTTAAAAAATATATAAGTGAAGAAGAAGTTAAAGAAATAGATAAAGAAATAAGAGAGAAAGTATCTAAAGCAGCAGATATAGCAAGAGAAATGAGTAATCCAGATCATACAGAGCTTTACACAGATATATATGCAGGAGAGTGAATAAATGATTTCAGTCAGAGAGAGTATAAGAGATGCTATAGCAGAAGAAATGAGAAATGATCCAGACGTTTTTCTAATTGGAGAAGAAGTTGCTGAATACCAAGGAGCATATAAAGTTAGTCAAGGTCTTTTAGAAGAGTTTGGATCTAAAAGAGTAATAGATACTCCTATAACAGAGGCTGGATTTACTGGGCTTGCAGTAGGTGCCGCCATGAATGGATTAAAACCAGTTGTTGAATTTATGACCTGGAATTTTGCAATGCAAGCAATTGATCATATAATAAATTCAGCAGCTAAAACATTTTACATGAGTGGAGGAAAATTAAATATTCCTATAGTGTTTAGAGGTCCTAATGGTATCGCTTCAAGGGTTGCTGCTCAACATAGTCAAGATTTTTCAGCTTGGTATTCTCATGTGCCAGGATTAAAAGTAGTTGCTCCTTTTGATAGTAATGATGCAAAACTTTTGCTTAAGTCTTCAATCAGAGATGAAAATCCTGTAGTTTTCTTAGAGCATGAATTATTATACAACGAAAAGTTTGATATTGATAATAAGGAAAAAATTCCTAACTTAGGAAAGGCTAAAATAATTAAAGAAGGAAAGGATATAACAATAGTTTCTTTCTCAAGGGGGCTTTTGCTTGCCCTTAAATCTCATGAAATTTTAAAAGAATTGAATATTTCTGCAGAAATAATTAACTTAAGAACTCTTAAACCTATAGATAAGAATTGTATAATTAATTCTGTAAAGAAAACAGGAAGAATTTTAGTCATAGAAGAAGGCTGGCAAGAATATGGTGTAGGAGCAGAAATAATTAGTATAGCAGTAGAAAAAGCTTTTGATTATTTAGATGCTGAGCCTATAAGAATTAGTGGAAAGAATGTACCCTTGCCATATGCAGAAAATTTAGAGAAGGCAGCCTTGCCTCAGTTAGACGAAGTTATACAGAAGTCAAAAGAAATTTGTTATTTTAAGGAAAAAAATCAGAGGTAAATATGCCAGTATCAATTTTAATGCCATCCTTATCACCAACGATGACAGAAGGAAATGTTGCCAAATGGTTAAAAAAAGTAGGGGACAGTATTAAGTCAGGAGATATAATAGCAGAAGTTGAAACTGATAAAGCTACAATGGAAGTAGAGGCAATAGATGAAGGTTCACTTGCTAAAATTATCCACAATGATGGAGCTGAAAATATTGCAGTTAATACTTTAATTGGTGTTATATCTTTAGAAGGGGAAACGGAAAAAGATATAGAGTTATTTATTGAAAATCAATCTAAAGATAAACCTGAGGCTATTGCAGAAGAAGAAATAGAAAATGATACAAAATTAACAGTTGAAACTATTCCAGAAAACAATATAGATGAAGAAAAATTAAATGAAGAAAAAAGACAGATTGCTCAGAATAAAAGCAATGATATTCGATTAACTAATGAGAATAGCTACTCTCATGAGAAGATTAAACTTTCTATTTCACCTTTAGCTAAAAGGATTGCGGACTTAAAAAATATTGATATTAATAATATTCAAGGCAGTGGTCCCAGAGGTAGAATAATAAAAAGAGATTTAGACCCCTTTATTGATGAAATAGAATTTATTGATGAGGGTAAGCTTCAAAACAAAACCTCTACAGAAAGACAATTCTCTACTAAAGTCCCTCTTACTAATATTAGAAAGACTATTGCTACAAGATTACAACAGTCTAAGCAAACTGTTCCTCATTTTTACTTAAAAAGCAAAGTATGTGCAGAAGAAATAATAAAATCTAGAACTATTATTAATAATTTAGATCTTAATGAAGAAAACAAAATTAAAGTTAGTTATAATGATATTATTATTAAGGCAGTAACCTTTGCTTTAAAACATGTGCCACAAATGAATGCAACTTGGAATGATGATTCAATTTTAAAATATAGTTTAGTTGATATAGCAGTAGCAGTTGCCACTGATAATGGATTATTTACTCCTGTTATTAGGTCAGCTTGTAAAAAATCAATATCACAAATTTCTACAGAGATGAAACAGTTTATATTAAAGGCCAAAGAGAATAAACTTTTGCCAGATGATTATAATGGAGGGACATTTTCTATTTCAAATTTAGGAATGTACAATGTACACGAGTTTTCTGCTATAATTAATCCTCCACAGTCGGGAATTTTAGCGGTTGGAGAAATCTATGAGGAATTTCAAATCGTAGAAGATAAGCCTATGACTGTTAAAATGATAAATCTAGTTCTTTCTGTTGATCATAGGATAGCAGATGGAGCAACTGCAGCAAATTTTTTAGATAAAATTAAGTTTTTTATGGAGAATCCCTTAGGAATGTTAGCTTAATGATTGAACAAAAATATGACTTAGCTATAATAGGTTCTGGCCCAGGCGGTTATGTTGCTGCAATTAAAGCGGCACAAATCAACATGAATGTTGTGGTTATAGAAAAAAAAGATTTAGGGGGAATTTGTTTAAATTGGGGATGTATTCCTACCAAAGCTCTCTTAAGATCATCAGAAATATATGACTTTATGAAAAACTCATCAACATTTGGGTTAAAAATTAAAAATGCTGAACCAGATATAAATAATATTATAAAAAGATCTAGGGATGTTGCTAAAAAGCTTTCTAATGGAATAGACTTTTTATTTAAAAAGAATAATATTAATTTGATTTACGGAAGTGCAAAAATAAATAAAAATAAGGAAATCGAAGTAAAAAATAGTAAATCAATAAAAAAAGTCATTGCAAAAAATATTATTATTGCAACTGGGGCTAGCCCAAAAAAATTAAATATAGAAAATAATCATGTTAATTCAAAAGTTTGGAGCTATTTTGAGGCTATGGCCCCAAAAAAAATTCCAAAAACTATTGGAATAATTGGTTCTGGTGCTATAGGTATAGAATTTGCTAGTTTTTTTAATTCTTTAGGGTCAAATGTTAGTGTTTTTGAAATGCAACAAGAAATATTACCTAATGAGGATAATGACGTATCAGAATTTTTAAGAAAAAGCCTTAGTAAAAAAGGAATTTCCTTCTATACGAACTCAAATATTATTGATATAAAAGAAAATAAAACTTTTATAATAAAATCTAAAGACCTTAAATCTGGAAGTATTGAAAACCATGATTTTGAAAATGTATTAGCAGCAGTTGGCATTAGAGGTAACACAGAAAATTTAGGACTAGAAAACACTAAAGTCACTATAAAAAATAATCAAATTGTGACTCATGACTTTGGTTCAACAGACGAAGAAAATATATATGCTATAGGAGATGTTACAGGGGCACCCTGGTTAGCACATAAGGCTAGTCATGAGGGTATTTCATGTGTTGAATATATAGCTGGGATAATTAAATCTAGAGAAAAAATGGTTATTCCATCCTGCGTTTATAGTAATCCTCAAGTAGCAAGTATTGGACTTACAGAAAAAATTGCAATTAGTAAAGGTTTAAATATAAAAGTTGGAAAGTTTCCATTATCAGCAAATGGAAAGGCCCTTTCATTATCTGAAAGTGAAGGGTTTGTTAAAACTATTTTTGAAGCTAATACTGGACAAATTTTAGGAGCGCATTTAGTTGGAGTCGAAGTAACAGAATTAATAAATTCTTTTGCATTAGCTATCAAGTTAGAAGCTACAGAAGTTGATATTTTTTCAACTATATTTCCTCATCCAACAATATCTGAGTCAATACATGAGTCTGCGTTAGATGCATTTGACAGGGCAATACATATTTAAGATGAGTAAAGTAAATTATATATCCAAAAGTCACCTCACTAATAAATCTACTGGTAAAATTGCTAGACCTAGCTGGATTAAAGTTAAAGCTCCACAATCTATCAAATTCTCCGATACTAGAGAAATAGTAAAGAAATTTAATTTGAATACAGTATGTGAGGAAGCAGCATGCCCTAATATTGGAGAATGCTGGCAAAAGAAACATGCAACTTTTATGATACTAGGTAGAGTTTGTACAAGAAAATGTACTTTTTGTAATATAGCAAGCGGTAATCCAAATATAGTAGATAAAGATGAGCCAAAAAATGTTGCTGAGGCCATAAATTCTTTAAATCTAAAGCATGTGGTTATAACCTCTGTGGATAGAGATGATTTAGATGATGGTGGAGCAGAACAGTTTTCTTTATGCATAAGTGAAATTAGAGATCTTAATAAAAAAGTTACAATTGAGATTCTAACACCAGATTTTCAAAGAAAAAAAAGTGCTATTGATATTATTATTAAGGCTCAACCAGACGTTTTTAATCATAATTTAGAAACAGTACCTAGATTATATAAAGAAATTAGAAAAGGAGCTGATTATTTGCATAGTTTATTTTTACTAAAATCTATTAAAGAAAAGGGAAACATTTGGACAAAATCAGGAATAATGGTAGGTCTCGGTGAAACACTAAAAGAAATATATGAGGTGATGGTTGATATGAGAAATCATAAAGTTGACTTTCTTACTGTTGGTCAATATCTTCAACCTACTAAAGGACATCAAAAACTTTCAAAGTACTATTCACCAGAGGAGTTTAGGTTAATAGAAGATAAGGCCAGAAAATTAGGTTTTAAAATGGTATCTTGTTCTCCATTAACGCGCTCATCTTATCATGCAGATGAACATTTTGATATTTTAAAAAAAATGTATGCCTAAATTTCAAAATACAAAACTATTACCTTTTTCTAACAAGCAGCTTTATAATATTATCATAGATGTAGAACTGTATCCTGAGTTTCTGCCCTGGTGCAAAAACTCTGTAATTACGAATAAGATAGATGATAATAACTTTGATGCAACCTTAACTATTGGATATAAAGCATTAGATGAAAATTATACTAGTAGAGTAAAGGGCTTATACCTTCAACAAATCGAATCTAATGCTATTTCAGGTCCTTTTAAGTATTTGGATAGTATTTGGATTTTTAAAAATACCGGAAAATCTTGTGAAGTAACATTTGAGTTAAATTATGAATTCAAATCCTTTTTTCTAGCTAAAATTATGGGTGCTATTTTTCATAAAGCATCAGAAAAAATGTTTTCTGCTTTTGAAAGTAGAGCGAAGCAATTATACGTTTGATTCAATAATTTTAATTGATTTACTTAATGCATAATCTGCAGCTTTTTCTCTTATTAAATTTCTATCTCCTTTAAAAACTTTTTTATCAACTATAATTTGATTATCACGAAGATAAAAAGAAAAATAAACTAAACCAATAGGTTTGTCCGGAGTAGCTCCAGATGGTCCTGCAATACCAGTAGTGGCAATAGAAAAATCAATATTTTTTAGTTTAGATAGTCCTTTAGCCATATGATATGCTGTTTCTTTACTAACTGCTCCATGATTTGATAATATGTTGGTTGGAACTCCTAAAAGTTTTATTTTAGAAGCGTTAGAATAAGTTATAAACCCTAATTCAAAAACTTTTGATGCATTTGAAACTGACACAATCTTAGAGCATATTAATCCACCAGTACAAGATTCTGCTAAATTAATACGTAGCTTTTTTTTAATACAAATATTTATTAATTTATTTGCGTCATTTGAGCTCATAATACAACTATAATACCGTACATAACCAAAGAAGATTGGAAGCCAGCAATTATATCATCTCCAATTACTCCAAAACTATTATGATATTTTCTATCTATATAGCTGGCAGGAAAAAATTTTAAAATATCAAAAAATCTAAAAAGAATAAAACTTAAAAATATGTTAAGCAAATTCATTTCAAATAAAATTATTGGGATTTGTTGGCCAATAATTTCATCAATAATAATTTCAGAGCTATCTTTTTTTCCCTTTATTGATTGGTAAATATTGATAGCTAATATTGCTAATGCAAAGATAATAAGAACAAATATTATATAAATTTGTATACTTAAAAAGTTTTTAATTGAAACACCTATTATTATTCCAACTAAGGATCCTAATGTACCTGGCATATATTTAATGTTACCAATTTTTAGAAAGGTACAAAATAAATCCGATATTATGAAAATAATATTTTTTTTCATTGAATATCATACCTTACAGTAGATGTACTATATACAGCAATTCCTTCGCCACGTCCTATAAAACCCATTTTTTCAGTAGTAGTAGCTTTTATAGAAATAGAATTTATATCTATACTTAGTATTTTAGAAATTTTTTTTCTCATCTTTAATATATGTTTTTGTAATTTTGGTTTTTCACAAATTATTGTATTATCCGTATGGATTATTTTCCCCCTATTATTTTCTAAAAGTTTAATAACTATTTTTAATAACTCTAATGAGCTAATATTCTTATATTTTTTACTAGTATCTGGAAAGTGGGTTCCTATATCACCATAGGATAAAGATCCCAAAATACTGTCAATTAATGCATGCACTCCTATATCTCCGTCAGAATGTGCGAGAATAGATTTATTAAATGGAATTTCTACACCAAAAAGTATAATTTTATTCCCCTCCTTAAAAGAATGAAAGTCTATACCTTGTCCTATCTTTACTATTTGTTCATTAGAAAACATAGTTTTTGCTTTTTTATAATCGTTTATAGTTGTAATTTTAAAATTATTCTCACTTCCTTTTACAATATTAACCTTATATCCTCCAGCAGTAAATATTTCTGCATCATCTGTAAATTTTAAAAGATCACTCTGTTTAATTTGGTCATATGCATTTTTTAATTTAGACAGAACAAATGCTTGAGGAGTTTGAGAGAAAAATAAATTTTTTCTATCTACATTATTATCTACTAAAGCATTTTTTATAGACTTAATACTATCATTTACCTTAATTACAGGGATAATTCCATCTACTGAATTTAATTTATTAATTAAATGATCTATAATTGAAATTTCTACAAATGGCCTAACAGAGTCATGGATTAGTACGTTTGTGTATATACTTTTTTTAAAAATATAATTTAAGGCAATTAGAGATGATTTTTGTCTAGAATTCCCGCCATGTATAAAGTTGATTTTTTTATATTTATTTATTATGTGCTTGATATATTTTTTATGAATTTTATTATAAACTACATATATACTACTGATTTTATTGATTTTAATAAACTTTTTTATCGAAATTTCTAAAATAGTAAGATTTTTAATTTTCATATACTGTTTAGGTATACTCGAATTAAACCTATCACTTGTACCTGATGCTAATATAACTGCTGCAGTTTTATTATTTTTTTTTTTATTCATGAGATTTTATGATATTTTACTTAAATATGATTAAAAATACAGCAATTAAAGACTTCATATCATTTTTGCCAATGCCTGCATTGATAATAAACGCTGAAGGTTTTATAGTTGATGCTAATTTAACATATAAAGAAAAGTTTAAATTTAATAGAATTTCAAATTTAAATAAAATTAGATTACAAACTTTTTTTACATTTGATATAGAAAATATTCTTAAAAGACTATTCGGGGGAGATGCTTCAGTTTCAACCTATGATTATAAATTAAATGATTTAGATGATAATGAAGTGATTGCAGACTTGCATTTTAATAAAGTTGAAGAAAAATTAGTATTATTAATAATTCAAGAAAAAGATAATTTTAAAACTTATATGACACAAACTAGTAAAACTCTAAGTGATTTATTTATTAGAGGATTTTCAGATAGCTTAGATAGAAATATTAGTTCTCCAATTACTAATATATTAGCTGCAATAGAATTATTTAAAGAAAGGAGCCCTTTAAATAATGAAATAGATAATAAAATAATTGGATTATTAGAAGCAGAAACTAGTAAGATTAAAAATTATGTAAATAAAACACTTAACTTTTACAATAATACAAATTCTAAGGTAGAATTAGTAAATATTCATGAATGTTTAGTAGAAGCTATAGAGACATTAGATATGAAATATTTTGACACTTATAAAATTTTAAAAGACTTTGATCCATCTATTCCAAAGATTAAATTTGATAGAAGAGAAATCATTAAATGTTTTGAAAACCTGTTAATTAATGCTTGTGAAAGTAAAAAAAATAATTTTATTACTATTACTACTAGGATTAATCATAATATTTACGTAAGGTCATCTGATTTACAAAAAGTTCTTAAACTTCCAATTCATATAAAAGTATCAGATGAAGGAAATGGGATAGAAGAAATTATAGAAAAATTTATTTTTTATCCTTTCGTTGGAACTAAAAGCAGTTCTGACGGGCTAGGGCTGGCTTATGTAAATGCTGTAATATCCAACAATGGTGGTTTTATTAAGTTGGAAAAGGAAAAAAATGTAACCGTTTTTAATATTTATTTACCATTAAAAAATGAAGGGAGATAAATAATTAGTAATATTTTATATGCTGGAAATGATGAAAACTTTAAATTCATACTAAGTGTATACCTTAAAAATAATAAATTTGATTTGAGCCTTAGTAATCATTATGAAAGCTTTAAGAGTAATCTTGTAAGTAATGACTATAGCGTTGGAATTATAGAAGAAGATATTATTAGAGGAAAATTAAGATTGTTTCACAACGACGTAAAAAATCTTAAAAATAAGTTGCCTTTATTAATAATAACTGGGGGGAATTTTGAATTAGAAAGTTTCTTAAAATATAATGAATTAGGCATAGAAGTTATTCAAAAACCTTTTGAATTAAAAGATTTGAAAAATAAAATTGAATACTTAAGTGCAAAAGAAAGTTTAATTAACAGTAATTTTAATATTAAGATTCCTTTTATTGATAAAACAAGCAAAACAAAGGTAATTTTTGATAGTATTTATAAAATAATAAATAATAATTTAAATGCTCTAATTTCTGGAGAAAATGGAACTGGAAAAAGACAAATTGCTAACACTATTAATGCTTTAAGAGAACCAGATAAAAAAATTATAGAAATAAACTTTTTAGACTATAGAAATAATAATTTTGAAAAACTATTATTAAATAAAATCACAAAGGATCAGTTTTTAGATTCTAAATTCTTAAAAAACTCAGAAGTTTCGAGTACTATCCTTTTTTCTGATATTGAAATTATGCCAATGAATATTCAAAGAATTCTTGGATCCTTATTAAAAGGTAAAAATGCTAGTTCCTCATTAATATCAAAAAATACAAGATTTATAGCGACTACTTCAAAAAATCTAAAGCAAGCTTTAAGTAATAATAATTTTTCTAGCGAGTTATTTTATTATTTGAGCATGTATAATATTTTCACTTTACCTTTAAGAGATAGAAAAGAGGACATAAAATTATTATCTAAGGAAATTATATCAGAATTTAATTTAATTAATAAAAATAATAAAACTATTAATGATGATGCTTTTGAAATTTTAGAAGAATATATATGGCCTGGGAATTTAACTCAATTAAAAAGTTTTATAAAAAGATGTTATGAACTTTCTGATGATAATATTCAAATAAATAAATCTTTAATAAAAAAAGAAATAAATAATGAATTTAAATATGCTAATAAAGATTATTTAGAAAATTGGAGAGTTAATTTTAATGCATTTATTAGTGCGAATATAAGAGGCTATCTGTCAAATAATAAAGTTGAATCTGGAATTTATTATAAACTTCTGAAAGAATTTGAAAAACCCTTAATAATTGAGATGCTAAAGTTTACAAATAATAATAAGTTTCTCTCCTCACAACTTTTAGGTATAAATAGAAATACATTAAGAAAAAAAATGGATGATTATGAAATTGAAATTATTAAAAATACAATTACTGATTAAATATGATGTCGTTATCAATAAATAGTTTGAAAAGAACTTTTATACCTTTTACTTTTTTCTTTTGTTTCTCCTCCGCAATAGGTATTTTTTACTCAATTCATAATACAGCAGACAGTAATCCATTAACTGTGTGGATTTTTCTTTTTTTTGGATTGTTATCTTTTTTGCTACTACTTTTTTTAATTTTATTTGAATTAAGTAGACTTTTTTTAAATATAAGAAAAAATACTGCAGGATCTAAACTTAGGTCTAAAATTATTGGAGTTTTTGCAACTATTGCTATTATGCCTGTACTTATAGTTGCTATACTAGCAGTAATTTTTTTTGAAAGAGGAATAGAAGCTTGGTTTAGTAAAAGAGTTCAGACAGCATTAGAAAAATCAGCTGCAATTGCAGATAATTATGCTGAAGAAATAAAAAAAAAAGTAGAAGGAGATGCTTTATTTATTTCTCTTAAACTTTCAAATTATTCCAGTGCTAATTTCAATAATAGATTACAACTAAATCATGCTCTTAATAATTTAGCCATAGAGAGAGGAGCTAATGAATTAGCAGTTATTAACTTAAATGGAAATATTATTTCTGCTTCTAAAAATAGTTTTTTCTTGCCTAATAATATTTCCCCAAGCAATATTTTTGCTAGTAGAAAGGATAAAAGCTCTCCATTAGTATTTATAAATGATAATAAAAATAATAATTTATCTGTTATAACTCCAATAGTCGGTCATTTTGGACTTTATTTATATTTTTCGAGATATTTAGATCCTGTGATGATTTATAACCTGAAAAGTGTTAAAAAGGCTGTTAATGATTATTCAGCTGCAAAAAAAAATAGTGATGAAAGTAGAATTACCTTTACCATGGTTTTTTTATCAGTAGCTTTAATATTATTACTTTTAGCAGTATGGTTAGGTATGGCTTTTGCAAACTCGCTAATTGATCCTATTTCTTCATTAATAAGCGCTTCAGAAAGTGTTAGTGCAGGAAATCTTAAAGTGAGAATATCTAGCCATAAAAAAAAGACAGATGAGATAAGTTCTTTAATTTATAGCTTTAATAAAATGGTAAAACAGCTTTATGATCAAAGAAAAGATTTGGTAACTGCAAACGAACAAATAGATAACAGAAGAAGATTTACAGAGTCGGTATTAACAGGAGTTAAATCAGGTGTATTAGGAATTGATGCTGAAGATAGAGTTTTTTTAGTTAACAAGTCTGCTTTAGAGTTGCTAGAAAATGATGCAAGTAATCTTATAGGTTTCAGGATTTTCGATTTATTTCCTTCCTTGATTAAAGTCGTTGAAGATGTAAGAGAATTAAAATTATCATTTGGTGAAGAACAAATAGATTATTTTGTAAAAGGAAAAAAGAAAAAATTTATAGTAAGGGTTTCCTTTGAAAATTATAAAAGTTTAAACAGTGGCTATGTGGTTACCATTGAAAATATTACTGAATTAATAAAGATTCAAAGAGCGGCAGCCTGGTCTGATATAGCAAAAAGAATTGCTCATGAGATCAAAAATCCACTTACCCCTATCCAGCTTTCTGCAGATAGATTAAAGCATAAATATTTAAATAAAATTTCTGAAGAGAAGAATGTATTTATTAGTTGCATAGATACAATAATTAGACAGGTTTCTACTATTCATAGAATGGTGAATGAATTTTCTACTTTTGCTGAAATGCCAAGGCCTATATTTCAAAAAATTAGTTTGAAACAAATCATTATTGGTAGCATTGGTATGAATAAACTGGCTAACCAAAAGCTATTAATTACTAGTAATTTAGATAAAATTAAAAATACAACTTTAAAAGCTGACCCTAATCTAATTAATCAAGCCTTAAACAACTTATTTAAAAACTCTATTAATGCAATAAATGAAAATAAAAAAATTAATAAAGCAGGTAAAATTCATATAGAGTTAAATAAAAAAAACGCCTCATACTTATTAGACTTTATTGATAATGGTACTGGTTTTCCAGATAACAAAGAATACTTATTAGAGCCTTACATATCAAGATCTAAAAAAGGTTCAGGGATAGGTTTAGCTGTTGTAAAAAAAATAATGGAAGATCATAAAGGATCTATAGAACTAAGCAATAATCCTAAAGTACAAGGAGCTAGAGTAAGACTAATATTTCCACTTAATAAAAAAAATGAACAAATAAAGGCATGAATAAAGATATATTAATAGTTGATGATGAAGAAGATATTAGACACTTAATTGCTGGGATTTTGCAAGATGATGGTTTTAGTACAAGATTAGCATGGGATTATACTAGCATTAAGAAAGAGATTTCAAAAAGAATTCCTTCCTTAATTTTATTAGATGTTTGGTTAGAAAATAGTGACTTGGATGGAATTCAAATATTAAAACTTCTTAAGAAAAGCTATCCTAACATTCCTATTATTATGATTAGTGGTCATGGTACTATAAAAATGGCAATTAGCTCATTGCAGGTGGGAGCTTTTAATTTTATTGAAAAACCTTTTGATACTAGCCTTTTAGTATTAAATATTAAACGTGCTATTGAAGATGCGGAACTTAAAATTAAGTTAAGTCAATTTATTGATGATGATACTATATTTATTGGAAAATCTAATCCAGCTTTATTGGTAAAGTCTTTAATAGAAAAAGTAGCTGCTACTAAAAGTAGAGTTTTTATAACGGGACCTACTGGAAGCGGAAAAAAACATATAGCTAAATTGATTCATAATAAATCTTCCAGAGCTCTAGGGGCAATAGTTTTTCTAAATACAAAAAGATTAATTCCAGATGCTATAGAAGAAGAGCTTTTTGGAAAAGAAAATGTAGAAGGAAATCCAGAGAGAATAGGGTTAGTAGAGCAAGCTCACAACGGTACTTTGTATATAGATGAAGCTGCAAATCTGTGTACAAAATCACAACGAAGATTAATTAAGTTGCTCACTGAGAACAGGTTTTTAAGAGTTAATGGAAAATATGCCGTTGAAGTAGATATCAGGATAATTGCTGCAAGCTCAAAAAATATACATGATATGGTAATAAATAAAAATTTCAGTGAAGACCTTTTTTATAGGCTTAATGTCGTGCCTATTATAGTTCCATCTTTAAAAGAACGCATTGAAGATATACCAGAATTTATCAACTATTTTTTAAAAAAATGTAGTAAGACACTAGGAGTAGCTAACAAAAGCTTGTCTAAAGATCATTATAACTTATTACAGTCTATCAATTTAAGTGGAAACCTAAGACAGTTAAAAAATATTATAGAGCACTTATTAATTGTCTCTCAGACTCATTCTAACGATGAAATTACTAAACTTATAATGTCTTATAATAATAAAGAAGAAAATAATTTTTCAGATATTATACAAAAAAAAATGATTAGTTTATCATTAAAAAAAGCAAGAGAGCTTTTTGAAACAGAATACATTAATTTACAAATGAAAAGGTTTAATAACAATGTTTCTAAAACAGCTGATTTCATTGGCATGGAGAGATCAGCTTTACATAGAAAATTAAAAATACTAAATGAAAAGGGTGAAAATTAAAAAATGAATATTATAATTTGTGGTGCAGGCGAGGTAGGATATAGTTTAGCCAAGTATCTTTCATCTGATAATATGAAAGTTACACTTATTGATGAAAGCATAGAAAAGCTTGAAAAAATTTCGTCATCTATAGATGTAAGAACATTAGTTGGTAAAAGCTATAATCCTAAAGTATTATCTCAAGCTAATATTGAAGAAGCAGATCTATTGATATCAGTCACAGAAAGCGATCAGACAAATATTTTAACATGTGAAATCTCTAAAATATTATTTAAAATGCCAACTACAATAGCAAGAATTAAAGAAAAAGAATTTTTAAATGAAAAATGGAGCGAGCTATTTTCTGAGAAAGGGTTCAGAGTAGATTATATAATTTCACCTGAAGAAGAAATAGCAAGTATGTTGGCTAGACTTGTAGCAGTGTCAGGTGCTCATGATCTAATTTCTTTTGCTGATGATAAAGTTAGACTAATAGGATTTAAATTAGATGCCGATTGCCCAGTTTTAGAAACTCCATTAAAAGAGTTAACTGAGCTGTTTCCAAATTTAAATACTAAAATAGTATTAATGGTAAGAAATGAAAAAACAATTATTCCTAACAAAATGGAAGAGCTTCATGAAGGAGATGATATTTACTTACTTTCTGACTCAAATAATATTAAGAGAGTATTAAATATATTTGGAAAAAAAATTATTAAAAGCAGAAGAGTTATAATTATAGGGGCAGGGATAATTGCCCTTAGTATTGCTAAAATATTAGAAATAAATGAACCTGACTCCTCTATAACAATTATCGAAAACAATAAAGAGACTGCTGAAAGAGCAGCAATGGAACTGGAAAAAGCAACTGTTTTACTTGGCGATGCTGTGGAGTCAGAAATAATTCAAGAGGCTGAAATTTCAAAGGCTGACATAGTTTTTTCAGTTACTAATAGTGATGAAATAAATACTTTAGTTTCTACTTTATCAAAAAAAGCAGGTGCTAAAAATTGTTATGCTTTATTAAAGGGAGATAAATATTTGCCCGTTATATCCCTCATGGATATTGATGGTATTATATCTCCTAAGGAATTAACAGTATCAAAAGTTTTAAAATATATTAGAAGAGGCGATGTATCAGATGTTTATGAACTACAGGCAGGTAAAGCTGAAATTATAGAGTTTTTGGTTAAAGAAGGATCCAAATTAGTTGGAATTCCTTTAAAAGATTCAGAATTACCAAACGATACCATTATAGGCGCTATTGTAAGAAAAGATGAAGTGTTAACACCTACTGGAGAAACTATTATTGAAGCTAATGACAAGGTAGTGATGTGTTTATTGCATGAAGCCATTCATAAATTAGAAGATTTCATGTCGAATGACACTGAATTAATTTAATATATGCAAAATTTGCTTAATTATACAATAAAATCTGTATTTTTTACTTACGGTTTTTTAAGTTTTATTCTTTTTATGAAATGCCTTTTAGAATCAAGTAATAACTCAAGTATTTTTTTAATAAGTTCTATTGTAAGTTTTATAGTAGGTTATTTTTATAGTTTATTATTTTCAAATAGTAATTTAAAGACAAAAAGCCTTATTTCGACTATATTTTTTTCCTGGTTATTGCTAATATTAATTTCATCAATTCCTTTTTTTTCTCTTATTAAAATATTAGATTTCAATAAAATTATATTTATTAGTACTAGTTATTTAACAACGACAGGTTTTAATTTAAATTTTTTTAATTCTTTAAAAGAATATGACTCTTTAACAATCTGGATATCAATAATACAATTATTAGGAGGCTTTTATTCAATTCTTACCTTTATCCTTTTTTTTTTAGTTTTGTTTAACAAACATGATAAGTTAGTACTTTTTAACAAAGGCCTTATTGTTAGATTTTATATATACTATTTTTTATTATTTATTTTTTATATTCTAATTATAAACTTTTTTACAAATGATTTTTTTAATAGTTTTTTGATTGCCTCTGCCATTATGTCAACCGGAGGAGCAGTAGGTGAAAATGGACATTTATTAGATTTTTACTTTTCTGAGAGTAGCTTCTTAATAATTTATTCATTTCTTATTTTTTTAACTATTTTTATATTGCCTATATTTCTATATATTCACAATAATAATATACTTAAAGTTTACTACTTTAAAATTTTAAAAAGAAGTTTGTTTTTATTCATTATCCTTGCTCTTTTTTTTATAATATTAATTAAATTTAGCATTTTAAATTTTCAAGAAAATATATTTATTTTTTTATCTCTGTTAACTACTACGGGACTCATGCCAAACAATGCATCAAATCTATTAGTTTTGCAAAAACTGTATCCTTTATTTTTCATATTTTTATTATTACTTGTTACTGGAAGTTTTTCAGGTAGTAGTAGTGGTGGATTAAAAATAGACAGAGTTTCTATATTATTTATTAAAATTAAAGAAGAACTCATTAAATTAACTTTACGTCATAAGATATATGGTGTTGAACTTATAAAAAAGGGATCAAATCAAAAAGAACTTAATAGTCTGTATGCATTAATAGCTCTAGGAATATTCATTATTATTTTTGGAGTGCTGTTTCTAAGTTTATCTGGTAAAAGTCTTTTTGATTCTTTTGTATTGGCAATAGCTGCTTTAACAAACACTGGTGATGGATTTTTACATTTAAATAATGTGGACTTAATTGATAATTCAAATTTAATTTTAATTCTAAATTTTTTGATGATTTGTGGTAGATTTGAGTTTATAGGATATTTATTAATTTTTCAAAAACTAACTCTTAAAAATTAGAATGCCAAAACTAGCTTATATAAATGGAAGATATTTAAATGAAAAAGATGCAAAGATATCCGTTAATGATAGAAGTATACATTTTTCAGACTCAATATATGAAGTAGTTGCAGTATACAATTACAAGTTAGTTTTCTGGAAAGAGCATATTAATAGACTTAAAAAATCTCTTAAGTTAATTAACCTTAATAACTTTCAGAACCTGCAATTATTATTTTTTAAATGCAATGAGATAATAAAAGCTAATAATCTAGATGAAGGCTTGATATATATTCAAATTTCTAGAGGAATAGCTTCTAGAAATCATAATTGGAGTAATGATATAAGTCCTTCATTAATTATTAGTTCTTTACATAAGCAGGTATTTAAAAATACCAAACCAGTATCCCTGATATCGAGTGAAGATATTAGATGGAAATGTAGTTATATTAAATCAACTTCTTTGCTAGGAAATGTTCTTCTAAAACAGAAAGCATTGAAAAAAAAAGCTTTTGAATGCGTAATGTATGACAAAAAAGGACTTATAACAGAAGCTACTACATCAAATATATGGATTATCAAAAATAAGGAAATTTACACTCCTCCACTAAAGAAAAATATTTTAGCTGGAGTAACAAGAAAAAAAGTATTTGAAATATCAAAAATATTAGGAATTAAATCACACGAAAAAGAAATTAAATTAGAATATTTAAGTAAAGCAGATGCTGTTTTTTTAACAAATAGTTCATCATTGATGGTTATGGCAAAAAAAATAGATAATTTAAAATTAAGATTAGACAAAGATAATATTTATAATATTATTTTTAATAAATTTATAGAAATTATAAACTCATATGACAAATAAAGGTGAATTAGTAAAAAATCTACAAGATAATTATTTTAACAACATTATTAAAAATAAGGAACATGTTGAGATAAATTTAATTAATGGATTAATTCTAAAGGGAAAACTTGTTAAATTTGATAATTTTTCAATACTACTTGATTTTAATGGCAATCTTAATCTGGTCTATAAACATTCAATATCTCACATACTAAAAAAAAATAAAAAATAATCTTATTTACTATTGAACTCTAAAATGTTATACCCACATATTAGTAATCGGCACTCTTTTTAAGAGAGTGCTTAATTATAATTAATGAGGTAAATATGAATTTTCGTCCGTTACATGACAGAGTTATGGTAAAAAGAGAGAGTGAGGAAGATGTTTCTAAAGGAGGCATTATTATTCCTGACACAGCTAAGGAGAAGCCTATGCAAGCTAAAGTAGTAGCAGTTGGATCTGGGCAAAAAGCTGAAGATGGAACTGTTACTCCCCTTGACGTAAAAAAGGGAGATAAGGTTTTAATAGGTAAATGGTCTGGCACCGAAGTTACTATTGATAATACAGATTATGTAATAGTTAAGGAGTCTGACATTATGGGTATAGTAAGTTAAATAATTTAATAAAAAGGAAAAAAAAATGTCTGCAAAAGAAGTAAAATTTTCATCAGATTCAAGAGAGCGTATGTTAAGAGGAATTGATACCTTAGCAAATGCTGTAAAAGTAACTTTAGGGCCGAAAGGAAGAAATGTTGTGATCGACAAATCTTTCGGTGCTCCAAGAACTACAAAAGACGGAGTAACAGTTGCCAAAGAGATTGAACTTAAGGATAAGTTTGAGAATATGGGCGCGCAAATGGTTAGAGAAGTTGCTAGTAAAACAAATGACGTAGCTGGAGATGGAACTACTACAGCCACAGTTTTAGCTCAAGCCATAGTTAGAGAAGGTCATAAAGCAGTTGCTGCTGGAATGAACCCTATGGATGTTAAGCGTGGAGTTGATATGGCTACAGCGTCTGTAGTTGAAGAATTAAATAAACTCAGTAAAAAAATTATAGATCCTTCTGAGGTAGCTCAAGTAGGAACTATTTCTGCAAATGGAGAAAAAGAAATAGGAGAGTTAATTTCTAGCGCTATGGAAAAGGTTGGAAAAGAGGGTGTAATTACTGTTGAAGAAGGCAGTGGTATTGATAATGAATTGGACGTTGTCGAAGGCATGCAGTTTGATAGGGGCTATCTTTCTCCATATTTTGTTACTAACCAAGATAATATGACTACTGAGTTAGATGATCC
>PAZF01000020.1 GCA_002715505.1 Candidatus Pelagibacterales bacterium | reverse complement strand
TTAATTCAATAACTTTATCCGATGGAAGTAACGGAGGAGCTGCAAGTAATTATACAATAAGTGCAGGACAAACAACTACAGCAAACATTACTGCTAAAGCTTTATCAGTTTCAGGAATTACTGCACCAAATAAAACTTATGATGGGAATACAAATGCTCCTTTGGATATTTCCAGTATTTCTTATTCTGGTTTGGTTTCAGGAGATGATATAGGGGGGTCATTTTCAGGAACTTTTGATAACAAAAACATCGGAACCAGTAAGACAGTATCAATTTCTGCTTCTTATTCAGGAGTGGACTCTGGAAATTATACAGTAACTGATCAATCTAGTACTACAGCAAATATTACCGCTAGAACTTTGACAGTCTCAGGGCTAACTGCTTCAAATAGGACCTATGATGCAACAACTTCTGCAACTTTAGATACTTCTAATGTTTCATATGCAGGCTTGGTAAGTGGAGATAGTTTTTCTGGAAGTTATACGGGAACTTTCAATGATGCTAATGTAGGAACTAGTAAGTTAGTTACCATTTCTTCATCTTATTCCGGGGATGATATAAATAATTATTCTATAACAGACCAATCTTCTACAGGCGCTAATATAACTAAAGCCTCTCCAACTATTAGCGGCTTAAGCGCACAATCTAAATATTCAGACGAAAATTATACTTTAGCTGGAATTCCTAGTATTAGTGGATTAAGTATTAGCTATTCTTCTAGTGATAATAATATAGCGAGTATAAATTCTTCTACGGGAGCAGTTTCTATATTAACAACTGGGTCATCAACAATCACTGCTTCAATTCAAGGCACATCTAATTATAATGCTGCAACCGCAACTTACATTTTAACTATTACTACAAGACCATCTAGCAGTGGAGCACCATCACAGGTAGCTGCTGACTCTGCAATTAGAAGTACTGCTTATTCAGGGTCAGGAACTTCTAACAGTTCTAGTGGTACTACTGAGATTGGTTCAGATTCTTATGCTGGAAGTTCAATAAGTAATTCAGGACAGGTGGTATCATTTAGTGCCAAAGTCGTAGTTTTAAGACCTGAGCAAACTCCTAAAGCTGAAGGAGTTTATGAATTTAATAATGAAGAGTCAAAGCTAGATGATATCGCAAACGATAGTGAAGGTTTTCAAAAGTTAGGAGAAATTATAGGCATAACCGAATACTCAATAGAGATAAAAGCGGATGATTTATATACTTTCACTCTGGAGGTAAGAGACGGAGGAATTTTAATTAAACCAGGAAATGAAAAGTCACTAATATTTGCAGAAAATTATAGGACTAAAGTAATTGACACAGCAATGGAAGAAGTAGAAAAAAACTTTGGCATACCGTCATTTCAAATTAGAACTATAGTCCTAGACTTCTATAAAAGATACACACAAGCTAATTAGGGTATATTTTATTCTTAATATAATCTATTATTTTAGAAATAGCTTCTTCTGATTTATTAGGTTCTATTCCTCCTCCTTGAGCTAATTCTTTTTTACCTCCACCACCTTTTCCTCCTAACATAGGAGTAATAAACCTGATAAGTTCTACTGCATCTATCTTATCAGCAAGGTCAGTTGAAACTCCTATTACTGAAGTAACTTTTTTAACAGATTTTGAAATTAATATTGATATAGAATTTGTTGAGTTATTTAATAATTTATCTGAAATAGCCTTCAAATTTTTTGGGTCTTTATTATTAAAAATAGAATAGTAGATTTGGTGATTATTTATAGTCATTTTTTTTATGTCTTTTTTTGATGAGGAGGATGAATTTGTATTTAAATTTTTTATTTTTTTTTCTAATTCTTTTTTTTCATTTACTAGATTATTTACTCTATCAAATATAGAGGAGCTTCCAGTTTTTAATTTATCAGCAATCAAAGCGATATCATTTTGCATTTTTTGTGTAATTTCTAAAGCCTGAATTCCTGTTACAGCCTCTATTCTTCTTATACCAGAAGCTAAACTTCCCTCTGAAACAAATTTAAACATCCCTATCTCTCCAGTATTTTTAACATGCGTACCTCCACATAATTCTATCGAATATGCTTTATTGGATATATTCTCTTCAGTTCCCATTTCTATAACTCTTACATCATCCCCATATTTTTCACCAAATATTGCCATAGCTCCTTTTGCAACGGCTTCATCTTTTTTCAAAATTGATTGGGTTACAGGAGCACATTCTAATATTTTTTTATTAATATCTTTTTCTATTAGCATTAATGTTTCTTGATCAATTCTTTCATTGTGAGAAATATCAAATCTTAACTTTTCATCTGAAACCAAAGAACCTTTTTGTGTAATATGTTTTCCTAGTTTTTTTCTTAACGCACTATGGAGAAGGTGCGTTGCAGAATGATTGGCTGCTATTTTTTTTCTTTTCTCAATATTAATTTCTAATCCAACCTCATCTCCTACTTTAATTTTTCCTTTTATAAGAATCCCTTTATGTTCATATATTTTATTTTGTACTACTTGCGTATCTTGGACTAAGAAATGAAAGTTTTTACCTTTTATATTTCCTGTGTCCCCAACTTGCCCTCCTGCCTCTGCATAAAAAGTTGTTTGATTAAAAACCAAGGAGAAGGTTTCATTAGTTAGATCTACTTCTTCTATTTCTTTTCCATTTAAAATAATTTTTAAGACTACAGCCTTAGATGAGTTTTTTTCATAACCCAAAAAATTAGTAGATGGAAGATCTTTAGAAATTTCTTTCCAAATAGTTTGATTGTTATCGAGCGAGTCACCTTTCCATGATTTTTTAGATAATTCTTTTTGTTTTTTCATTTCGTTATCAAACTCTACAAGGTCAACTTTTTTAGTTTCTGTTTTTAAAACATCCTCTGTTAAATCCAGTGGGAATCCGTATGTATCATAAAGTTTAAAAGCAACTTTTCCTGAAAATAAATTATTACCTTTGCTTCTGGTATTTTCCTCTTCTAAAAGCTTCAATCCTTTTTCAAGAGTTTCTAAAAATTTTTCTTCTTCATTTAGAATTGATTTGACAATCAACTCCTTATAACTGTTCAGTTCTTTATAATGATCTCCCATTTGGTCGAGTAATACTGGCACTAATTTATAGAAACTAGGTTTTTTAATATCTAAAGAATAAATTTGCCTAATAGCGCGTCTCATAATTCTACGAAGCACATAACCTCTTCCTTCATTAGCTGGTATTACGCCATCAGAAATAAGAAAGCAGGATGCTCTTAAATGATCACTAATAATTCTAAGCGGAACTATTGTTTTTTTATTTTCTTGCACTTTAAATATATCTTTAGTTGAATTGATTAAATTTCTAAATAAATCTATATCATAATTATCTGCCTTTCCTTGTAATACTGCAGCTACTCTTTCTATTCCCATTCCCGTATCAATTGAAGGGCTAGGAAGTAATTCTCTTTTTCCATCTTTGTGTTTATTATACTGCATAAAAACCAAATTCCATATTTCTACATACCTATCTCCTTCATCTTTAGTTCCTGGAAGACCACCTGCATGTTCCGGCCCATGATCATAAAAAATTTCAGAACAAGGACCACATGGGCCAGAGTCTCCCATTTCCCAGAAGTTATCTGAAGTTGATATTTTTAAAATTTTAGAGTCGTCAAAAGAAGAAATTTTTTTCCATATCCTATAGGCTTCTTCATCTTCATGGAAAACTGTAACAATAAGTTTTTCAGGCGGTATAGAAAAATTTTTAGTAATTAAATTCCATGCTAGCTCAATAGCATCTTCTTTGAAATAATCTCCAAAAGAAAAATTTCCTAACATCTCAAAAAAAGTGTGGTGTCTTTTTGTAAGACCAACATTTTCCAAATCGTTGTGCTTTCCTCCTGCTCTTACGCATTTTTGTGAAGTGACTGCTTTTTTGGATGAAGGAGGATTTTCAATTCCAGTGAAAATATTTTTAAACTGAACCATTCCCGCGTTTGTGAATAGCAATGAGTCATCATTATCAGGAACTAATGGTGAGGAAGGAATTATTTGATGCTTTTTAGATTTAAAAAAGCTTAAAAATTCTTTTCTTATATCCGTTAATGATATTTTTGACATGAATTTAGTTTATATAACTTAATTCTCTAGAGCAATCTTTTCATCTTCAACTGTTTTATTTTTTCCCCTAATTAAATCTTCTATTTCTTTAGAAATCTCTTCATTTTCTAATAAAAATTTTTTAGCATTTTCACGCCCTTGGCCTATTCTTTCTCCTTTATAGCTATACCAAGATCCGGATTTTTCAACTATTCCTGATAGAACTCCCAGATCAATAATTTCTCCTTCTTTAGAAATTCCTTCTCCGTACAAAATATCAAACTCTACTACTTTAAATGGAGGGGCAACTTTATTTTTTACTACCTTAACTCTAGTTTGATTTCCTATAATTTGATCTTTATCTTTTATTTGTCCAATTCTTCTGATATCTAGTCTTACTGAAGCATAAAATTTCAATGCATTACCTCCAGTAGTAGTTTCTGGACTACCAAACATAATACCGATTTTCATTCTGATTTGATTAATAAAAATTACCATTGCGTTAGTTTTAGCTATTGATGATGTTAACTTTCTTAAGGCTTGACTCATTAATCTAGCTTGTAATCCAACATGCGTATCTCCCATATCTCCTTCTAATTCAGCTTTAGGAACTAAGGCAGCAACACTATCAATTACTAAAACATCAACTGCTCCTGATTTGACCAGTGTGTCTGCAATTTCAAGAGCTTGTTCTCCTGCGTCGGGCTGAGATACAAGAAGTTTATCAACATCTACACCTAGGTTTTTAGCATATACTGGGTCTAAAGCATGTTCTGCATCAATAAATGCACAAATTCCTTCTTTTTTTTGGGCACTTGCCACTACCTGCAAGGCTAATGTTGTTTTTCCTGAACTTTCAGGTCCATATATTTCAATAATTCTTCCTTTAGGAAGCCCCCCTATTCCTAAAGCCATATCCAATCCGAGTGATCCAGTAGAAATTTCCTCAATATCTATAGCCTTGTTATCACCCAAGCGCATAATTGATCCTGTACCGAATTCTCTCTCTATTAAACCAAGGGCGCTTTCTAAGGCTTTTGTTTTATTATCTGTACTCATAAAGTTCTTTCTATGTTCTTTATACGTTCTAAATTATATAATTTTATTTAAAAAAATTCAATCTATTTAATTTATATTATAAAGGACTTTTTAAGACCTGCAATAAGATATCAAAAATAGTTAGTAACCTTTATTCCTAAATAATTATCTCTTCTAAAACTATAGAGAGTATCTGCACTTTTTAGTGACCAGTAGTAGTTGTACTCTACAATTACCCTAATGGATTCATTAAAACGAGAACTTACTTCAAAATTTCCTGTATTACCATTTCCGTCTAAATCCAAGGTGAAAGCCTGATTTATTTCTGTCCCATCAATATTGTTTAGGCTGATTCTGGATCCTATAAAAATATCATTTTGAAAAATATCTGTAGAACTACTCCCTCTGTCATCATTGATATATTCAGCAAATAGATTTAAATCCCATATTTTGTTAAAAATTCTAGTATTAACATACTCCACTCCTGTAATATAAGAATAATAGTTTTCTCTTAAATATTCAGAGTTCTTTTGACCGTTTCTTTTAATACCTTCAAATTTAAACATTAGAGGACCATAAATTTTTTGAAAGAAAGTTCCGAATTGAGAAATTCTCTCAAAACCTGAAAAATATTTTAATTTTCCATCTTCAATAACGGGGAGGGTTGATCCATCTCTAGAAGTTCCTCTAAAAAATTGAAATGAAATATCAGTTTCGTTGATACTATTTTGCCACTTGATTGCCCAACTAGGAACTTTATCTCCTGCGCCACCTTCATAAATAGCATTGTAGTTTTGAGTAGGTAAATTTAATCTAAGTCTTCCACTCTCACCAACCTGAGTTGGTTTATGAAATTCCGGCATATAAATTAAATCTATATATCCAAATTTATCATTTATATAAGAGTATGAAATTAATGATTGTCCTAATTTAGACTTTTCTTCCCCCGAAGCACTATCAAAAGTATTTATAATATCTACTAAATTTTTTAACTCTGCTACTCCCCAAAAAACTTTATCTTTTCCAATTTTTAGTTCACTGTAATCATTAAAATATAAAAAATATCCTTGAGATACATCTAGTAAACTTCTCTCTTTATCATGGTGATCGTATCTATAAAATGGCTCTAAAAGAAGATTTATATTTTCTCTAGGTTCTACAAAAAGTTCTGACTTTAGTTCTACTGAATATGTATTTCTCTGTTTTGGGTAAGCGTTATCTTTATGAAATATTCTTGATTCAATAGTCTTTTCACTATTTAATTCCCAATATATTTCTTCTGCTGAATATGAAATAGTAAAATTAAAAAAAAAAAAAATTAGTAAAAACTTCATATATTATCTTACCCTAGATAACGACTTTTGGTTAAAGTCTCTATCTGAAAGACCTATCTTAAACTTTATTTCTTCAACTAAGAGGTCAGTAGATTTACCAGTTTGATGATTTATCATTTTATATGAGCTAGGTCTCCAAAATTTATCCAAGTAAATTTTATAATTCCCAAAAGTAAGTGTTTTTAAAAGAGAATTTTTTCTATCATAATATTCTATTTTCCAAATTCTATGAGCAGGAGTAGTATCTAACCACAAAATTTGATAGCTATACCCAGAGCTTTTTTCAACTGGAACTCGGGTAATTACATGACAAGATAAATCTTCTTTTTCAGGGCATGGCTCTTTTTTAACATACGTTCTATTACTATATTTTTCTAACTCTTGGCTTCCTAAGTCCTCATAAGCAAACTCTGAACCAACAAATGAACCGGATCTGTTCTCTGAAGTAATTCTTTTTACCCTTTTTAATGCTGGAAGATATAGCCATTGATCATCTGGACCTACCTTATGAGTAAAAGTTAAAGTAGCTGTTCCTTTTACATCTTTAGGACTATCAAAAATAAATAACGTTTTGTCACCGTCATTTGATACTTCTAATGTTTTCCCTCTAAAAAGCCTAACAGTCTCTTCTCCTTGTTTGTTTCTTAAAGTCATAGTTTGTTTAGATATAAAGTCTCCAAATCCTTTATCATAATTATACGCATCGGTGGATATTTTTAATGCTTTTTCGTCTTCTTCAATAGCATTAACTGAATTATTAAAAATTAAAATAAATATTAAGAAAATATAAATTTTATAGTTTTGTAAAATTTTTTTCATTTTATGCTCCTAGGTTTGTTGTCTAAATTTAGATGTAGAGTTTTTTAAAAGATTTAATTTTTCTAGAGTAATTAATAAAGTTGGTAGGAAAAATAAATCTATAAATAAAGCTATTGCAATTGTAATAGCAGTCAATAATGCCATATCTGAATTTACTTTAAATCCTGATAGAGATAAAATAGCAAATCCTGCTACTAAAGCTATTGTTGTAGTGCTTAATGCAAATCCTACATTTTTAAAAGCATATCTTGTAGCATCTTCCGGACTAAGTTTTTCTTCTCTAAGCCCTCTCAAATATTTACTTAGGTAATGCACTGTGTCATCTACAACAATACCAAGTGTCATTGCTGCAACTACAGATAGTGCTACCCCTACCTCTCCAAAGAGGTATCCCCATAGACCGAATCCAACTGCCGCTGGAAATAAATTTGGTATAAGACTAATAATTCCCATTCTAAAACTTTTCAAGGCCAATACCAATAAGAGAGATATAAGTATCAAGGCAGCAGTGGTTCCAACTAACATTGAGTCAATATTTCTTTTAGAAAAGTGTGAAAAAATCATTGATAAGCCAGTACCATTAGTTTTGAATTCAGGTATTTCTTTATCAAAATATTCTTGAATTATTGCATCTAAATCTCTGACATCGTCATTAGATGCATTTTTAATATTTACTGTCAATCTGGTGGAAGACTTATTTACATTAATTCTATTGTTTAAATCTAGGCCAAAAGGAACAGACAACTCATATAAAAGTAGATATTGTGCTGCTAATTCTCTATTTTCAGGAATATCATAAAATGCTTCCTCATCCCTATTCATTGCTTTATTAAGTCTTTTAATAGTATCAGAAACTGTAGTAACATGATTAACATTTGACTCCTGTCTGATCCTTTCAGCTAATTTATCTAATTTTTTCCAGTATTCAGGATTATTAATGCCATCCTCTTCCCCTGAAGGTATTGAGTACTCAATAGTATTTAATCCAGTTAAATTATCTTCAAAGAAATCTGAATGTGTCCTAATTTCAAATCTTTTATCGAAGTATTTTGTCCAAGTATCATCTAACTTAATTTTAGTAATACCAAAGGACATAATGACAATTAATAGGCCGTTAGAAATTAACAAAACTTTTCTATTTTTTATTACGAAATCACTTAATTTACTCATAAAGTTTTCTGCTTTTGAATAACCAGTTGGTTTGATTTTTGATGGTATAATTACAAGCAGAGCAGGTAAGGTTACTATTGCATGGAAAAAAAGAATTAAGTTTCCGAAGGACATCATATAACCAAGTTGTCTAAAAGGAGGCGCCTCTGAAAAATGCATAGTTAAAAACCCTATAGCTGTGGTAATGGCTGTCATAAATACAGGTTGTAAGTTTACTCTCAATGACTCATTCACTGCTTGCTTTCTATTTTTTCCTAAACGCATTTGAATTTTTTGAGTGCTCATAATATGAACACAATGAGCTATAGTTAATGCGGATAGCATTAGAAAAGAATTAAAAGTAGCTGCGTTTAGAATAAATTTAAACCAGCCTGCTACTCCCATCATACCAATTACAGAAAGTAAAACAATAAAAGCTGTTAATATTGCTCCGGCTATTGATCTTAATGATATTCCTGCAACTAGAAAAATAATTAAAAGCATCAAAGGAGTTAACAAGCCCATATCACTAAGAGAAACTTCTGTAAATGCCATTGTTAAAGGAACTCCTCCAGAAATATAAAAATCTACTTTAGGATATTTTTGCTTAAGCTCAGTTTGAATAGGCCTTACAAACTCCATAACTTCTTTAACCACATTTCCTGCAGCAACGGGATCATCAGGTTTAATTATAGTGACATTTATAGCAGTAAATTTGCTATCAGGACTTACCAATAAATTTACTAACATGGGCTCACTCAATGCTACTTTTCTTGCATTTTCTGCAATACTATTACTAATTTTATTTTCAGTTACTAGATCACTAATAATAATATTATCGCCTTCAGCCCTAGTCCATTGAAAATTAGTAATAGAATCTACCCTACTAGAAGCTGGGGTTTGCCATAGTTTTTTAGTTAAATCTCTAATAATCTCTAAATTAGTAGGATTGAAAATATCTCCATCATGAGGAGCAACCATTATAAAAATATTATCATTCTTTGTATATGTTCTTTCTAGCGTTTCTAATGCTATAAGATTTGGATCTCCCTTAGAGAAAAAAATTCTATTATCTGGATTTTGAGATAAACCTTTAAGACCTAAACCACAAACTAATGTAAAAACAATACTTATTAATATGAGCATCCAAGGTTTTTTTATTACTAGGTCTCTATAGTTTTTTTGAATAGATTTTAACTTTGACATAAATTCTCCTAAATAAAGTATGTATTTATATACGAAAAATAAAAAAAAATATATTATATAATTTAAAAAATAACCATTCTAAATGTCAGTTAGCAAAACATGTTATGTAAGATAAAAAATTATGAATGCAAATATTAAAAAAACCTATCCTAATTGGTGGAATAATGCTTGTGAAGAACTTTCTCAAAAAGATAAAATAATGAAGATTTTAATAAAAAAATATTCCGATAGTAAAATAAGCACTATTCAAAACCCATTTTATTCCTTGTCTAGATGTATAGTTGGACAGCAGATATCAGTTCAGGCAGCAGACGCAGTATGGAATAGGTTAAGGAAACATTTCAATGTTTATGATGAAAGTTGTTTTAAAAAATTAAATCCAATTTATTTAAAAAGCTTTGGTCTATCTGAAAGAAAATCAATTTACTTAATAAGTCTGTCTGAGTACATGATTAATAACAACTCATATAGTTTTTGGAAGAAGTTAAAAGATGAAGATATATATTCAAGATTAATTGAAATTAAAGGTATAGGTCCTTGGAGCATAAAAATGTTTTTAATGTTTTCATTAAATCGAAATGATATTTTTTCATCAGAAGATCTAGGTTTAATAAAAGCAATAGGAAAAAATTACTATGATGGTAATATTCCTAAAAAGAAAGAGGCAGAAGCATTAGCCCTTAAATGGGCTCCTTGGAGAACAGCAGCAAGTTGGTTCTTATGGAGAAGTATTGATCCAGAATTAGTAGCTTATTAACTTTATGATGAAAAAAAAATCTATTTTATTTTTGGTAACTGAAGATTGGTATTTTATTTCTCACAGACTCAAATATGCAATTTTTTTAAAAAATAAAGGATATAAGGTCTATGTGTGTTGCAAAGATACTGGAATGTTCAAAAATATTAAAGAAAAAGGCATAAAATGTTTTGACATAAAATCGAATAGAAAATCATTATCAGTTATTGATTTTTTTTTAGAAGTAATATCATTTTCTAAATGTTTACATAAGGAAGAACCCGACATAATTCACTTGGTGTCTTTGAGGCCTGCTGTTGTAGGATTGTTCGCGTCATTTTTTTTCAGAAAAATCAAGGTATTTATTACTTTTACAGGCTTAGGATTTATTTTTATTCGAGATAATTTACGCACTAAAGCTCTGAGATTAATGATACAATTATTTTTTATTATTTTTTCTAGAGCAAAATGTGCAAAAGCTATCGTACAAAATAAAGATGATTATGAACTTTTTCTTAAAAAATTTTTTTTTAATAAAAATAGTATATCAATCATAAGAGGATCTGGTATAGATTTAAATTATTTTAGAAGAGCTAGTGAGCCGAAAAGTAATAATATTATAATTTGCTATGTAGGAAGAATGCTAGAAGATAAAGGAGTTCATTGGTTGATTGAAGCTTATAAGTTAGCAAGAAAAGAAAATAAAAAAATCTCTTTACTGTTAGTAGGTCCATTAGACAAAAAAAATCCTACTTCTATTGATGAAAAAACCTTTGAAGAAGCATTAAATTTTAAAGGAATAAATTATCTAGGAAATATCAAGGATGTCAGAAAAGTATGGGAAGAGGCCCATATAGGAGTGCTTTTAAGTAAAAGAGAGGGTTTGCCAATGAGTTTAATGGAAGCTGCAGCAGTTGGAAGACCAATTATTGCAACAGATGTAGCTGGTTGTAGAGAAATTGCAATAAATAAGTTTAATGCTATTTCTGTAAAATTAGGAGATATAAAGGCTATTAAAAATGCGATTTTAATATTAGCTAATGATAAAAGTTTAAGGTTGCAATATGGAAAAAATAGTAGAAAAATTGTAGAAAGTGATATGGAAAATATAAAAATTTTTAAAAAATATTTAAGGGCTTATAATAATTAATTATTTTATGAAAAAAAAACCTGATGAAAAAATTAGCATAATGGTTGTTGGTTTGGGCTATGTAGGATTACCTCTTGCTTTAGAACTTGCTAAATATTTTAAAGTAATAGGATTTGATGTAAATAAAAAAAGAATTAATCAATTAAATAATAGAGTAGACTCAACTAAAGAAATAACTAATAAAAATCAATTTTTATCTAAAAATATTAATTTCACTTCCAATTATTTAGATGCTTCCAATTCGAATATTTTTATAATTACAGTCCCTACACCAGTAAATAAAAGAAATGAACCAGATCTCAACAATTTAAAGGATGCCTCAAAATTAATAGCTAAAATTATCAATAAAGGATCGATAGTAGTAATTGAAAGTACAGTTTATCCTGGCGTCACTGAGGAAATAATAGCTCCAATAATAGAGCAAAAGTCAGGATTGGAATGCGGAAAAGACTTTAATATGGCATACAGTCCAGAAAGAATTAATCCGGGAGATTCAAAATATAAAATTACTAATATTAAAAAAGTAATTTCTGCTGACAGTAAAAAAACTCTGAATAAAATAAGTTATATTTATAAAAAAATTATTAAAGCTGGTGTCCATAAAGTATCAGGCATTAAAGTAGCTGAAACATCTAAGGCGATAGAAAATGCTCAAAGAGATATTAATATAGCCTTCGTTAATGAAGTAGCAATGATATCAAAAGCTTTAAATGTCAATTCTAGTGAAGTACTCAAGGCTGCTAATACAAAATGGAACTTTTTAAACTTTAAACCAGGATTAGTTGGAGGTCATTGTATTGGAGTGGACCCATTTTATTTAGCTAAAGCAGCAAGGCTAGCTGGACATGAACCTGAGGTAATTTTAGCAGGAAGAAAGATTAACGACGCTATGCCAAAATTTATTTTTAATCAAGCAATTAAAAGTTTAAACAAAACATCTAAAGTACTAATTCTAGGATTAACTTTTAAAGAAAATGTTAAAGATATTAGAAATTCAAAATCTGCGAAATTGCAAAACTTATTTATTAATAGTGGTTATAATGTTGAAGTATTTGATCCACTAGCTGAAAAAAAACAAGCATTGAGCGAATATGGTATTAAACTAATAATTCCTAAAAAAAAATATCATTGCGTAATAGTTACTGTTGCTCATAAACAGTTTTTAAAAATGTCTTCAAAAAAAATAATTAGTTTATTTGCTAATCCTGGTATTCTAATAGATGTTAAAAATATCTGGCATAAAAATAATCTCCCTTCATATATTTCAAAATGGAGCTTATAATTGAATAATAGTAATAATAATTTTGCAAAGAAAATATCAAGCTTTTATGACGGGGTTGCAAAAAATAGAAAAAAATGGCTTAACAAAGGTTCAGCTTTTCATAAAGAGGATGTTTTAAATATTAAAGAATTTATATTGCCCAACAGTTCAATTTTGGAGCTAGGATGTGGAACAGGTAACTTAATAAAAAAAATAAAGCCTAGTTATGGAGTAGGCATAGATTTAAGCAAGGAAATAATAAAAGAAGCCAATAAAGATAAATCTAATATTAAATTTATTCATGGAAATATTTCAGATTTAAAAAGTTTAATACCAGAAAATCAAAAATTTGATTACATAATTTTAAGTGACACAATAGGTTATTTAGAAGATGTTCAATCCACACTAGAATGTTTACACGATTTTTGTAAAAAAGAAACAAGATTGATTATTTCTTATTATTCTCCTTTATGGTCTCCTATTTTTAGTTTAGCAACCTTATTGAGATTTAAGATGCCAGAAATTAAAACACAGTTATTGAATTTAAATGATATAAAAAGTTTTTTAAAGATAGCTAATTTTGATGTTGTAAGATTAGAAAAGAAAATATTATCTCCTATTAAACTTTTTGGATTAGGAAGAGTCTTTAATAGATACTTAGCGACATTGCCGATTTTATCTTTTTTTTGTTTAAGACATTATGTTATTGCTAGATCACTAGAAAATATAACAAAGCCTATTTATAAATCAGCTAGCGTTATTATTCCTTGTAAAAATGAAGAAGGGAACATAGATGCTGCAATAAAACGCCTTCCAAGATTCTGTGAAAAATTAGAAGTAATTTTCATAGAAGGAAATTCAAAAGATAAAACTTGGGAGAAAATTGAGTCTGTAAAGAAAAGATACTCTAGAAAAAAAGAAAATTTTATAATTAAAAGCTATAAACAAAAGGGGAAAGGTAAGGCAGAGGCAGTATTTTTTGGTTTCGAGAAGGCCTCTAATGATGTTTTATTTATTTTAGATGCAGATTTAACAATGCCACCTGAAGAGCTTCCAAAATTTTGGAAAAAAATAGTTCAAGGTGAAGCAGAGTATGTTAACGGAACCAGATTAATATATCCTATGGATAATGAAGCAATGAGATTTTTAAACTACGTTGCTAATAAAATTTTTTCTATTCTTTTTAGCTGGATACTTTCACAAAGATATACTGACACCTTATGTGGAACCAAGGTATTAACAAAAGATAATTACAATAAAATAAAAATTAAAAATAATGATTTGGGTAACTTTGACCCTTTTGGAGACTTCTTTATTATTTTTGGTGCCTCAAGGTTGTGCTTAAAAATGTGTGAAATTCCTATTAGATATAAAGCGAGATCTTATGGAGAAACACAAATATCAAGATTTTCTCATGGTTTTATGCTTATAAAAATGGTTGTTTTTGCTTTTTTTAAGATAAAAGCTATTTGATGTTACCTTCTTTATACATCTTTATTATTGCCCTTACAATTAGACTTTTAAACTTATATTTTAATAATATTGAAGTCAGTTCTTATCTTATAGAGGATCAAATAATGTATTGGAATTGGTCTTTAGATAATGCTTATACATCTTACAGCACATTAGACTCAAATCTTCTTCTTGAAAGAATGCCCGCATCATTTCTTTTTTTTCAATTTGCCATTTGGCTAGTAGGAGAAAATTTACATAACGTTTTAATAATACAAATTTTTATAGACTCATTCATCTGTATTATAATTGCTGCGATAGCAAGAACATTAAATAAAGATCTATATATTCCTGCTGGGCTTATTGCGTCTTTTTCTCCTCTTTTAATTATTATAAGTTCACAGATTTTATCTGATACTATTTTTCTTTTGTTCTTTAGCAGCTTTATATTTTTTCTTTTAAAATTTACTATTAATCAGAAAAATAATTATGTTTATTTAGCGAGTATATTTTTAGGACTAGCATTATTTACTAGAGTTGTTGTGCTTCCCTTAATTTTTTTTACAGCAATATATATAGTCTATATTCATTTTATAAATAAAGTAAAATTATTAACTATGAGTAAGGTTTTATTAGTTTTTTTAATCGTCTCTTTTTCTTTTTCAGCTCCTAGACTTATATCTAATTATAATAATTTCAAAACTTTATCTTTAACTACTCAATCAGGATCACATTTTGCCAATTGGGTCGTTCCTGGTGTTTTAGATTTTGAAACCGTAGATAAAAGAAAAATTTATAAAAAAGAATTACAAGAAATTAATCTAATATTAAAAGAAGTAGAAAATCCGTTTGATAAAAACAACAAATTAAAGGTTTTTGCATTTGATAATTTATTTTCATTAGAAAAAAAGTCAATATTTTTAGCCTGGAGTAAAGGGGTGTTCATTAATATGTTTTCTCCTTCTTTGATAATAGATAAGCGAGTTAGAGGCTTGGAACATCCGTCATTTTATGAAAGTGATAGAAATGTTAAAAATTGGATATATAAAGTACTTTATGAAAAAAAATTTACAGAATATAAAATAGTTCTTTTTATATCCTTGATTACATCTTTATCTTTTTTCTTTATATTCTCTTATGGACTTTTTATATATCTTATAAACTACAACCATGTTCGTATAATGTTATTGTTTATTATTTTTTATTTTTTAGCAGTAACAGGGCCAGTTTTTTCACCAAAATATATTCATCCAATATTACCTATATTAATTATGATTGAGGCGCTGGCCTTGAGAGGAATTTATAAATTTATTATTAAATTTATCGTAAAGACATAAAGCAACAAAAATTTCCATGAAAGGAATAATAGTGATTAAGTATCTGGTTTCAAAATAACCGTTAATACTAAAAAAAATAGTTCTTCCTAGCAAATAGGATGTAGAAATAAGGCCTAAAAATTTTATTAGATTATCTTCTGTCTTGATAAAAATAAAAAAAAATGAATATGTGAATAGAAACATTATAGTAAATTTATAAAATGCATTTACTCCTTTAGATATAGCTCTATAAGGATATTTTTTTACTTTTAAAAATAAAATATTAAGGTTTCCTTTAGCAGCTAGGAGTCTATCACTATGACTTAGTCCATCACTAGGGATTTCGTTTGGCCAACCAAAGCTAGAAAAAGGATTTGCCCACATTCTGTAAATTCTTTTTATAGGATTTACTATCCAATACTTTAGAGGATAGTTTTTTCTTTTTATATCAGATAACAATTTAAATTTATTATCAATTTCTTCAGGAAAAGGAAGTCCATCAATTTTTTTTAATTCTGAAATAAGTTTTTCAATTTCTATTTTTTCTTTATTGTCATAAAAAGCATAATTAGGAATAGATATATTCTTATAATTTTTTCTATTAATTCCCCATAGTGAGCCAGGCTTTTCATACTCCTGAGTTATCCATGTTTTAGTCCAACTCAAATAGCCAAGTGGAGACCTGCTTCCATCGGGCATAATCATATTAGATGGAAAAACAGATGGTAAATCCACAATTACATTTCTTACTGTCCACAATCCCCAACTAGTAGAAAGTAAAATAGCAATTGTTAAACCCCTTAAAAAGCCAGTTTTAAATCCATGAATATAAAAACAACAAACTGCAACAGGTATTGTTAAAAATATATTATCAAGTCTTATCCATGTAGCTAATGTTAAAGCTAAAGCAACGTTTATTACTCTTATCTTATTTTCTTTTAGTGATAAAAGTAATTCAGCAATTAAGAAAAGACTAAAAGCAATAGCTAGAGTTTCTGTTTGAACATATCTAGGCCAAGCTACTAATAGAGGAGATATTACGAATAGTATTCCAATTGAAAAAAATAATATCTTATTTTTAATAAATTTCTGGATTGCATAAAGTGTGTAAAGGCAGAATAAACTGTAAATTAGGGTTTGTGTGATTCTCACTGCATTATTAGAATAGTCTGTAAAATACCAAACTAAGGCAATGAAAGCATCATATCCTGGGCCATGGTTTCCTCCAAAATGAGGAACACAATCGTTTGAAAGTGGATCTGATAGAGATACTCCACATCCCTTTAATATATTTTTTGCAACCCTAGAATAAATTTCGTAGTCACCACCAGTTTCAGGAAAAAAAACTACGAATATAGTTCTGACAAAAAATATGAGGAAAAATATTATAAAAAAGTTCATTGTCTTTAAATTTATAATTATAATATTATAATATTAAATTAATTTACATATTAATTAAAAAATGTTTAAAAGAAAAATAGGAACTCTAAGTGACCTTGAGAATAATAATCAATTTTCTAGATGGATAGAAAATCATGATATCTTAATATATAGACTTAATAACAGGTTAAGAGCAATTTCTAATATATGCCCTCATTTTGGAGGTCCTATTGGATATCATGAAATAAAAGAGTTTGATAAAAAAAAAGTATTTACTTGCTTGTGGCATAATCTTCAGTTTTGTGCTGATACTGGTGAGTGTGTAACTCATAAAAAACTAAAGTTGAGAAAATATAAAGTTGAGCTTGTCAGAAATGATATTTTTGTTTATATAAACTAATGCAAGAATTTTACTTAAAATCAGCATCAAGTGCTACCACTAAATTTCCCAAAAAGCTTTTGCTTTGGAACTACTGGGACCATGAACATATAGTAGGAACTCATTTCGCGCACTACAAAAAAGTAAATATTATCTATGAAGACTCAAAGGTTTGTTTTTCAGAAAGATGGGCAAAATTACCATATTTACCTTTTTATTTAAAAACTACTGACTTTGCTGTTTTAACAAATGATAGTCAAATGGACGTTCATCATTATGCTTTTTTAAATTTGCTTTATTGCAAACAAACTTTTAAGTTTGAGGATTTAGAAAATGATGGATGTAAAGTTACGAGATATGATTACCTTCAAGTTCCTAGGTTTTTCTCTTTTTTACAAAAATATTTTGATAAAATCATGAAAAAATGGTTCATAAAAGTTTGGGAAGAGGATATGCCCATGAGGGAAAGAAGGTTAAAAGTATGGAAGTTAGGATTTGTTGATTTTAAAGGAATAGATTTTATTAATAAACATAACTTAAAAAGAAAAAAGCTTCCCACCAGAAAATATAATCTTACTTTACCTATCCCAAAAATTACACATGAAAAAAATAATAGAAGAGAAAAAGTTTTTTTAAGAAAGGTTTCCAAAAGTAAAAATTTAGGATATGGCCTGCCAGATTTGTAGAAGTAAAAGCATTTCTTTTAAAATTTCAATAAAGGACTATGAATACAATCCAAGTTATTCAGTAGAATACAAAACTTGTAATAATTGCAATGCGATATATAGAAATAAATTAAAGAAAACTAATGCAAGAAAACTTTATACTAAAGAATATATGCCAATATCTGGAGGCTTCATTTATGATTTTTTAAAAAAATTAAATGCGTCATATGAGTGGAGAATAATAAGAAGACTAAATTTTGATAAGTTTACCAATAAAGGCTTGAAATTAAAGATTCTGGATATTGCCTGTGGGAAAGGTTTTTTAATAAAAAAAATTTCTAAAAATAGTAATCTTGTATGCATTGGAATAGACATAAATCAAAATACAAAAAAAAAAAACAACCTTTCTTATTTTAAAAAGTCTTTTAGTGAATTTAGTTTTATAAGAAATGTTAATCCTGATTATATAATACTAAATAATTTTATAGAACATATTGAAGATTTAAATGATTTTAAAAACTTTATAAACACTCTCAAAAAAAAAGTCTATTTAATTATCATAACTCCTGATAGCTCTGGTAGATCAAAAAAGATTTTTGGAAAATACTGGAGCGGGTACCATTCTCCAAGGCATGTAAATATATTTAATAAAAAAAGTATGAAGTTGCTTTTAAAAAAAAATAATCTGGAATATACTATAAAAAGTATGTTTGATCCTTTATCTACTCTATCTTCACTTAAAAATTGTGTAACAGACTTAAAGCATAGTTTTAGCTTTAAAAAATCCTATAAATTAATCAGTTTTTTAATCTATTCTTTTTCAGATTTTATTTATAAAAATCGTATGATTATAGTTTGTAGAAAAAAATGATTTATCTGTAAGAATTCTCGAGCGTTTTTTCTAAAATATATAATGACCATATTTGTTTTCTTAAATCTACTCCTGCTTCATGATCTTTAAGAATTTTATTTATATATTTTTTTTCAAAAAAATTAGAAATATAATTATTATTTGATAATAAAGTATCGGCAACTTTTTCCCTCAAAGAAGACCTTAGCATTCTTGCTAATGGAATTGCAAATCCGTGCTTTTTCCTATCTACAATATTTTTTGGCAATTTTTTATTACTTACCTTTCTTAAAATATATTTAGTTTGTTTTTTTACTTTTAAATTGTTTCTTATGGAAGATGCAAACTCAATAATATTTTTATCCAGGAAAGGAGATCTTACCTCTAGACTGTTATACATTGAAGCCCTGTCAACTTTAGTTAGAATATCATTGGGCAAGTAGTTTTCAAAGAACATTTGAGTTATTTGATCATGAGTATTAACATTAATATCATTGTACTTTTCGCTTAAAAATTCAATAATATCTTCATATTGTAAATATTTTTCCCTAAAATTTTTTATTGATATTTTTTCAATATCATTGTGTGTAAAAGATGACATCCATCTAAATATTTGCTGATTTGTTTTATAACCTATTCCTTTACTAATTTGTTTAATCAAAAATAATATGCTCATATAATTATCTTTGTAAGGAATATTATTAAATAATTTGTATATGGTGCTGCCAACAAGCTTAGGATAACAACTCAAAAGTTTCATTATAAAAATATACTTAAAAGGGGAGTATCCACTGAATAGCTCATCAGCTCCATCTCCTGAAAGCACTACTTTTACATTTTTTCTTGCCAGTTTTGAGACTAAATAAGTAGGAATTATGGAAGGGTCATTTAAAGGTTCATCCAACTTTTTTTCTATAACAGCCAGACTGTCCAATAAATCTTTTTCTTCTAGAAATATAGAATGATTTACAATTCCTAAATGTTTAGAGACTATGTCTGCATATTTTGACTCATCATAACTTTTATTTTCCATTTTTATTGTAAATGATTCTATTTTAGAAGAATACTTTTGGCTGTAATAAGCAATTAAACTAGAGTCAATGCCGCCTGAAAGAAATAATCCTATTGGAACATCAGAAATGAGTCTTTCTTTAACACTGTTTTCAATCATTTCATCCAAATTTATTACAGCTTCTTTTTCTGATATTTTTACTTTATTTTCTTGATTGAGTTTCCAGTAAGTATGAGAGGTTAATTTTCCTTTATGATATTTTATATATTCTCCAGGCTGAACTTTGTATATATTTTTAAAAAGAGTTTTATTGATTGAAACATAGTCCAGCTGAAGATAATCAGCAATAGCTGAAAAGTTAAGACTATTTTGAAAAAGAGGAAAGTCAGTAATAGTTTTAACTTCTGAACCAAATAATAAATATTTTCCATGAATTGAGTAAAATAATGGTTTTTCTCCTGCCCTATCTCTAACTAGATATAATGATTTTTCTACAGAATTGAAATATGCAAAAGAAAACATTCCATCTATCTTTTTTAAAGTTTTTTCTATTCCAAAATTAATTAAAAGTTTAAAAAGCACCTCTGTATCAGAAAGGTCATTGAGTTTAATTCCTAAATCACTAAGTTGTTTAGCATGTTTTTTATATCCATAAATTTCCCCATTGAATACTAAACAATCTTTTGATGCATTATCAAAAGTTGGCTGGCTTCCTCCTTTTAAATCTATAATAGACAAACGATGGTGACCTAGTGCTATTTTATTGTTTCTATAAAAACCAGTATTGTCTGGACCCCTATATTTAATTCTTGATAGCATTTTATTTATGAGAAATTTATCTTTTTCTTCATTAAAAGAAGGAATAAATCCAACCAATCCACACATGTTAAAACTTATTTTTATTTGATTTGAAAATATTTTTTACTAGATAGGACTTATTATTTCCAGCTTGGAAATATATCCTTGATTGTATTTCCGCAACTATTCCTAACAAAATACATAAAATACCGGATAAAAGAAAAAATATTATTAGCAAGGGTAAAGGGGTAAGTATAAAAGAAATGTCTCTAAATATTTTTAACCAAATTGCATAAATAGATGCAAAAAAACCCAATGTTATTAAACTAAATCCAAGTTTTCCAAAAAGATGTATTGGTCTACTAATAAGTTTATCAAAAAATTTGACTACCATTAAGTCCAACAAAACTTTAGGAATTCTTGAAATTCCATATTTACTTTTTCCATAATATCTCTTACTGTGATTGACTTCTATCTCAGTAACTTTGGCTCCTTCCCAGCAGGCATATATAGGAATAAATCTGTGCATTTCCCCATACAACTTAATATCTTTTATTACGTCTTTTTTATATGCTTTAAGTGTACATCCATAGTCATGAAGGCTTACTCCAGTTATTTTGGAAATAATATAGTTGGCAATTATAGAGGGTAATACTCTAGAGAGACTACTATCTTTTCTATTCTTTCTCCATCCAGATACTACATCATATCCTTCATTTATTTTTTTAATTAATTTTGGAATGTCAGAAGGATCATTTTGTAGATCACCGTCTAATGCTATTATAATCTTTCCAGAGGCATAATCAAATCCTGCTTGCAATGCGGCAGTTTGGCCAAAATTTCTTTTAAAATTTATACATAAAAAGTTTTTATTTCTATTTACTATCTCTTTAATTTTTTTTTCTGTTTCATCTATGCTTCCGTCATTAATAAATATTACTTCATATTTATAATTTAACAGACTATCTTTTATTTTTTTCGCTAGTATTTTAATGTTATCAGCTTCATTATAGACTGGGATTATTACAGAGATCATTTTATTAACTAAATATATTATTTTGAGTGCAATAATTAAAAGTTTTTTTAATACCATCTTCTAAGGATATTTTTGGCTTCCATCCTAGCTTTGTTAATTTTGTAGTATCTAATCTTTTTAAATAAGTTCCATCAGGCATGGAACTATTGTATTCAATCTCAATTTTATGGTCTAACACTTTGGCTATCTTTACAGCTAATTCTGTAATGCTAATATCTTTAGAGGTTCCAACGTTAATTGGCAAAGAAGAGTTATAGTTTTTTATTAAAAAAAATATAGCATCTGCTAAATCGTCTACATAAAGAAATTCTCTGCGTGGTTTTCCTGTGCCCCAAATTTCTATTTTTTTTGAACCATTGACTTTTGCCTGATAAATTTTTCTTAATAAAGCCCCTAAAACATGACTGTTATCTGGATCAAAATTATCATTAACTCCAAAAACATTGCTTGGCATTACGGAAATAAATTTTTGATGAAATTCCTCATTAAGATATTTACATAATTTAAGACCTGCAATTTTTGCTAACGCATATCCTTCATTTGTTTCCTCAAGAGGACCTTTCATCAAAGAGCTTTCTGGTATAGGTTGAGGTGAATTCTTCGGATAAATACAAGACGACCCTATAAATACCAGTTTATCTATATTCAGTTTTGATGCTGTGTAAATAATGTTGTTTTGTATCATTAAATTTTCATATAAAAATGCAGATTTATTAAGCATATTAAATTTTATTCCACCAACTTTTGCAGCAGCTAATATAATAATATCTGGTTTATTATCTTGTATCCACTGTTGCGTTTTTTTTTGATCTAATAGGTTAAGCTCTTTTTTTTCAGCTTTCAATATTTTACATTTTTCTTTTTCTAGTTTTCTAAGAATAGAACTTCCAACCATACCATTATGACCGGCAACCCAAATTTTCTTTTCTAAAATATCAATCATAATATGAAGGAAACACTAAATCTTAAAAATTATCAATATCACTTTTAACCATTTCAGAAACTAAATCTTTAAACTTAATTTTTGGTTTCCACTTCAGTAACTTTTTTGCTTTACTAGCATTTCCTAGCAAATAATCTACTTCAGTAGGTCGAAAATATCTTTTATCTACTTCAACTAAAATTTTATTATTTTTGGTATTAACTCCTTTTTCTTTAAGACCTTTTCCTTTCCAACCTATTCGTATACCAATTTCTTTGAAGGCAAATTCACAAAATTCTCTTACTGAATAGCTTTTACCAGTTGCCAAAACAAAATCATCAGGGATCTTATAATTTATGATTCTCCACATACCCTCTACATAATCTTTGGCATGACCCCAATCTCTCTTTGCATCAAGATTTCCAATCCAAAATTTATTTTTTTTTCCATGATAAATTTCAGCAATAGCTCTTGTAATTTTTCTGGTTACAAAAGTCTCTCCTCTTAAAGGACTTTCATGATTAAAAAGAATACCATTACAAGTAAATAAATTATATGCTTCTCGGTAATTTTTGGTTACCCAATATGCATAAAGTTTTGCTGCTGCATAAGGACTTCTGGGTTGAAATAAGGTATTTTCACTTTGTGGAGGCTTGGATTTTCCAAACATTTCTGACGTAGAGGCTTGATAAAATCTTACATCTTTTTCCATATTTAAGGTTCTAATAGCTTCCAACATTCTTATGGTTCCTAAAGCATCAGAATTTGCGGTATATTCAGGAGTTTCAAAACTAACTTGAACATGGCTTTGTGCTCCTAAATTATAAATTTCAGTAGGTTGTACTTTTTGAATAATTCTAATCAAGTTAGAAGCATCAGTTAAGTCTCCATAGTGCATTCTGAAATTACTTTTTTCATGAGGGTCGGCATAAATATGTTCAACTCTTCCTGTATTAAAAGACGAAGATCTTCTTTTTATTCCATGCACTTCATAACCTTTACTTAATAATAAATCAGCAAGGTAAGCTCCGTCTTGTCCTGTAATTCCAGTAATTAAAGAAATTTTTTTCTTCATAATTTACTTTACTATTTTAATTAAAAATACTGTATATATTATACATTAATACTATAGATAAAATATAACAAATAAATAATTATCATCTAAGAATGAATTTTTCATTACAAAATCTTTTTAAATACTTTTCAGTATTATTATGTTTTTTTTCTACATGGGTAATATTAGGAGCTATACCAACACTTCAATTGGAAGGAATGTTTAGACAAGTAGATACTCAAATTTTATTACTTCACTTACTAGGGGGCACCCTTTTTGTCATAAAAGGAATAGAGATTTTTATCTTTAAAGAAAAAATAAAAGAGTTAAATAATATTTTTTTTTTAATTATTTTTTTTATAGGTGTTTTAGGATTAGTCTCTGCATTATTTAACAACAATTTCTATGCGATTTTATTAGGTTCTCATCAAATAGGACAAGGAGTTTTTTGGTACTTTGATTTTGCTATTCTTATTCTATTTTTTTCTTCATTACTTTCCAATATGAAATTAAGACTATTTTTTTTATTGAATGTCTTAGCAATAACAACACTGGCAACTATTTTTACACTTTTTCCTTTTTGGAAGGGAATAAATATTTCATTTTTTTATTTTAATGACTACCTTTGTTACTTTGGAATTATATGCTTTATTTTAGTTACCTCTGTTACAAAAAATAAACTAATTATATATTTGACATTTGGTCTTCTAGGTTGGTACTTAAGTTTATTAGACAATAGGGCAGCAATAATATTGTGGGCATTTGTTTTGTGTTTAACATTTTTTTATGAGTTACTAAATGTTTTTAGACAAAATAATATAGCAAAAAAGTTGAAAGCTTTATTATATTCCAACTTTATATTAAGTTTATCGGTATTTTCAATATCAATTATAATTTTGATATCATCTTTAATTTTTTGGAAAGGTGATGTTGCGTTGCCTCAAGAAATAGCTTCTTCGCCATTAGCTTCTTTGGTAGTTAGAGGAAAACTAATTGAAGTTATTTTGGCTGACTTCTTTAATATAAAAAATATTTTTTTAGGTGAGGGTTGGGGTAGAGTTCCCGATTTGCTGATAGGGCAGATGAATGCTTGGCAATTTGATCAACTGACTGTTGGTTATAATTTACACTTTCATACACACAATGAAGTTTTTGAACATTTATTTAGCTTGGGTTTTGTAGGATTGGCTCTATTTTTATATTTAATTTTTTATACTTTTAAAAGTTCAGAATTAATTTCCATATATTGTAAAATTGGATGGATACTATTTTTCTATGTTTCTTGTTTTTGGTTTTTTTGGGCAGGAACATTACCAATATTTGCTCTTGCTTTAGGCACTCTTTATAAAGAAAAACATAGTGAAATTATATATTTTGAAAAAATAATATTAAAACAAAGTTTTTACCAAAATTACTTATTCCCTTTTAGCTTCTTATGTACTGGCTTTTTTTTATTATACGGGGCTTTTTTAACCTATTCATATACTAAAGAATATAAAAAAATTAGTTATGAAGGATTAAATAGTTTAGTTGCTAATCAGAAACTAACAGAAATAAATTGTGAAAACTTTTATGTAGATAGAAGAGGTGGAGACACAGTAGCAAGTTTTATAAACTCTTTTCCTGATTATTTAAAAAGAAACAATATTGAATATGACGAAAAATATATGAAAATAATCGAGTCTTTGCAGTGTATTTCAAATGATATTATATTTAATTCTAAAGCTAATTTAAATCTAATTACAGCCAGTATTCAGTTAGACGCAAAACTATTCTTTTCTTCGTCAAAAATAGTAAAAAAATTATTAGATAATGAAGAAAAATTTGAAAATTTTAAAAATAAGGTACTATTATTATCTGAAAGATCTCCAAAAAGAGGTGATCTTATGATGCCATTTTTAGCAATCGCCCTAAAAAATAATAAGTCAGATGATATAAATGAAATATGCAGTAAAAAAGATATTCAAGGTATTGAAGGATATTGTTATCTAATATCTGCTTATAATATGTTAAACACAGACTATCCTGATAATAGCAATATTAAAAAAAGCTTAGAATTTATTAAAAAAGCCATAGATAAAGGTGTTTTAGAAGAGAAGGTCTATGGTTGGTGGTTTTTTGATGATGTAACACTAAATATAAGTGATATCCCATCATCAGGTATTCCTTTATCGCCTGATATAATATATTACATTTCTGGTAATGAAGCATTAAAGCTTTTAGAAATAGTAGAAAAATTAGAATAATTATTGTTGTAATTATGCAACATTAAATTTTTTTATTAAATTTTAGAAATTTTCTACTTTAATTTATTGGTTTTTCCTAATAAGATATATAAAAACTACACGTGTATTTAAGGAGACTTATATGAATTTATTAAAAAAGATTAGTTTTCCTGCTCTGGGGCTTCTACTATTAGGGGTAATGGGACTAGGTAAAACTTCGCATGCTATAAGCTATTATGGACTAAGTTGTACCAACTTGGCTTATGGTACGCAAATAACCGGGGCTGGATTGCAATATACTACTGCTTATGCTGGTATACAGATTGATTTCGACGTAGCTACCAAAATAGGACAAAGAACCAGTGACTCAAACTCAACTGGTGCAGGTGGAACTTACACCGGACAAGATTGTTTATACTCAGGAGCTGGTTTAACTAACAGTTCTGCTATAGTTTCTGGTGATGTTGCAAGATCAGCTGCTAATGCAATTGTTAATGCAGTTAATGGAAGACTTATGATGGCTTTACAGCACAATGCTGACACTGCTGCACATATGACTTACACTTCTAACAGCAATGGAATCGGTATGGCTGCAAATAGGGTAATTGGTGGATTAAGTATATGGTCAAATTATACTGACTCAGACTTTGATAATGATCAAACTTTTACCAGAAAGTCTACTGACTCTAACAACTATGATGGAGACTCAAGCGCATTGTCTGTGGGATTAGATAAGAAATTTGGCAACATTGTTGTTGGTTTATCTACTACAAGCTTTGACACTGATATTAATGTTGATGCTAACGGTGGTACTTATAAAGCAGATGGTGAAACTTACGGAATATATGCAGGTATTAACACAGGAGTTCTGATGTTAATGGCTGGCGTAGGAACTGGTGAGTATGATGTTGATACAACTAGATTAGATCTAGGAACAGGAAATACCACGATTACAGGTAGCACTCAAGCTGATGTAGATTATTATCATTTATCAGCAGCTGCAATGTTACAAAGAGGTAAGTTTACGTTTATACCAAGATTAGCTTACAGAAGCTTAGATCTTGATACAGACGCTTTTACTGATACAGTACCAAGTGATAGTAACTTCGCAGGTCCTGATAACAATAATACTACAGGAACAAATTCTGCAGGAAAGAATACTGCTGATGTTTCTGTGGCTGCCTTTAGTGCAAGTTCAACTATGACAGAGGTAGGAGTTAATGCCTCAGTTGGATTAGGATTGCTAATGCCATTTGTTGATGTCGCATACGTATCTGAAGATACTACTTCAGCGACATATCAATCAGAGGTAATTACTGATGCAATAGATGAAACTGCAGCTACGGATGCTGATGGATATACTTCAGCAGGCTTTGGTGTTAACCTTCAAGTAAGAAATAGATTAACAGGATCTCTTTCATACTATGAAACCTATGACAGAGACGATTATAACGAGAGTACTTTGTCAGCAACTATTAAATTAAACTTTTAGTTTATTTAATTTAATAACTTTCAACTCCTCCACTTTTTAAGTGGGGGAGTTTTTTTTAATCCATAGATTTATATTTAGTTTTCTGAATCATTAAAATTGCTACTATAGGTACCAATATAGTTATCATAACTAAACAAATAAGTAGTTCATCAAGGCTGTTATAATCTGCCTTTTCTAAAACAATACCTGAGTCTTGTTCTATTATTTCTCTCTTAATAATGAAAATTTTATTAAGGTATTTGGTAAATAATTCTCGAGCAGACAATGCTAAATTAGTAAAGGAAGCAAATACTGCAAAAAAAGTAGCCTTATATTTAATAGGCGCATTTTTAGCAATCCAACCTAATAGCGGTATCATTGCAACTTGTCCTAGTGGAGATTCAACTGCAGTATTTACAAATGCTATAAATCTGGCATCTACTAAACCACCAGTTAAAATAGAAGTATAATTATGACCTCCATAATACATAAAAAGACTCGGTAGATATAATAGTCCAGAAATTAAAGATAAGAATATAAAGAGATTAGCTAAACTTATTTTAATAATTAAGTTTTTTAAAAAAAATAATCCCATCAGAGTAATAAAAGCTGCATTAACAGAAAGGTATGACATAAAAGATTGGTCAAATCCTAAAATATCTATTTCAAACCAATTTAAACCTTGTCCAGGACCGGGAATTGCCCTATAAATGAAAATTATTAAAGCCGTCCCTATTATGGTAAATTTCTCTTTTTTAGAAAGGGATTTCACTAAATATTTCATTAAGATAAAAATTAAAATAAGTGAAGTGATAAGAATCAATTCTTGAGAAAAAGGAAATTTTATAGTTCCTAAAGATATTACCAAAAATACAAAACAAATACTTACTAAAAATATTTTTAAATCAAGTTTACTATTTTTTGGACGCGTATAAATTTTTAATTCAGAAATTTTTTTAAATGTACTTGCTAATATGACCCCACTTACAGATAGAATTGGAATAAAAAGAGCTAAAAAATAAATATTAGAATAAGCATCAAGCACCTGTTTTTTTTGCATATCCTGAATTCCTGAGAAAAAATAAATATTCAATAAGCCTACTAAAAGAGAACCTAAAATTATTGAAAATCTTCCATAAAGCTGAAGCAGCATATGCTCACTTCTTTTAGTAATCTTTCTTTCAACATTTTTTAGATTTGAACTTTCTACAGCCTCTACAGTTAAGGCATCTGCAACAACATCTTGTATTACATAGCCTATAGGAGTAAGAAGTGCACTCAGAATATACCATATTTCTGCAGAGAAATAACTTTCCATTAACTTTCTATCAGATATTAAAAGATACATAATCAAAATACTGACAAAAACTATTATAGCTCCAAAAAAAACTAAATAATTCTTTTTGCTCCAATATTTATCTACTATAAAACCAAAGGGCATTTTTAAAGCCCATGGAATTCCTGCCCAAAAACCAATGGAAGCAATAAATGCGGCAGATAAATTAAGGTAGTCTTTTAGAAAAAAAACTCCGACTATGCTAGTTAAGCCTGAAACTCCTGCAGAAAGGTAAATTAATAGAGGGGGAAGATATATCCATCTAAATATCATTTTTTTTATCTATTGTACTTATCTTCAAATCGATAAATGTCATCTTCTTCCAAATAATCTCCAGTTTGAACTTCTACCAATACAAGATTTTTTTTAGTATTATTTTCAATTCTATGAATCTCTCCTTTTTTTATAAAAGTAGACTCATTAGGTTTTAGCTTGAATTTCTTTTTACCTTTTGTAATTATAGCTGTTCCTGATATTACTACCCAATGTTCTGACCTTTTCTTATGCTTTTGTAGAGATATTTTTTCTCCCGGAAGAACTAATAACTTTTTAATTTTATAGCCTTTTTCATGCTTTATATTTTCAAATAACCCCCAAGGTCTGCTTATTACTGAATCGTCTATAGCTTCAGCTTTATTTTTTTTTATTAATAATTTCATCGTTTTTCTCAATAAATTTGAGGACTCTTTATTTGTAACTAAAATTGCATTTTTAGTATTTACAATGACCTTATCTTTTACACCTGCAACTACTAATAACTTATTATCTGAGTATGTAAAATTATTTTTAGCGTCAACAGATAAAACATTACCATAGCTTTTTTTTACTTTATATATAGACTCATAAGTTCCTAAGTCACTCCATTTACAATTAAAGGGTATAACTAGCTTTTTAAATTTTTTTTCTAATACTGCATAATCCATAGAAATAGATTTGGTGTTTAGTAATGGTGTTTTATCTAGAATAAAAAACTCATTATCTTTTTTTGCTTTTTG
>PAZF01000019.1 GCA_002715505.1 Candidatus Pelagibacterales bacterium | reverse complement strand
ACCATTAGAAGATATAGACCTTGCAGTTAAATTAAATGTAAAAGTAGTTAAACAAAAGTTACTTAAAGAAAAAATTCAATTTACTGATATCTCAAAAGGACATGGAACAATTAGTTTGCTGTCTCAGAAAAAATTAATCGAAATTACTAGCATGAGAATTGATAAAGAAACCTACGGAAGGAAAGCAAAGGTTGAGTTTGTAAATGATATATATTTAGACTCGTGCCGCAGGGATTTTACTATTAATTCCATATATTCTAATTTTAATGGAGAAATTTATGATCCACATAATGGAATAAAGGACTTAAAAAATAGAAATGTTAAGTTTATAGGAGACCCTTTAAAAAGAATTAAAGAAGATAACTTAAGAATTTTAAGGTACTACAGGTTCTTATCTTATTATGGATGTAATGCTGCTACTATAGATAAAAATTCTATGAAAGTTACAAAAAAGCATTTTGATTTAATTTCTAATATTTCTAAAGAAAGAAAATCATATGAATTTTATAAGTTAATCTTAGGAGCATATGCAGCAGAAATATTACTGCTAATAAAAAAACAAGATAAGTTTAAATATATACTCCCTGGATTAGAAAAGATTAATAACTCTGACATCAAACTTTTTAATGACTTAAAAGCAGAAAAGTTAATTAGACTTTCTTTTTTGTTAATTATGTCAAATTTTGAAATTAAAAGACTAAGAGATTATTTGTTCCTTACTAAGAAAGAATTTTTAAGATTAGAGTTAATATGTATTAATTTTAAACTATTTAGTATAAAGAATAAAAAGGACGCAAGAAAAGCTAAGTTTAAACTTGGAGTTGATGTAAGTATGAGTATTTATTACCTCAAGTGTTTTTTAAAGGGGGAAAAAACAAAAGATATTATTCACAACACACTTAAATATTGGAATGCACCGGTATTTCCCATTAGTGGTAATGACTTACAAAGTATTGGGATTTCTAAAGGAAAAGAAATAGGAATAACTATGAAAAAAATTGAGGATTGGTGGGTATTAAAAGATTTTAAGCCAAATAAAAATCAGTGCTTAAGTAAAAGTAAATCAATTGTTTTTAATTCCACAAAACTTTAGGAGGCATGGACATTAAAATTGCATCAGTGTTGCCTCCTGTATTTAAACCAAAAGTAGTCCCTTTATCGTACAAAAGGTTAAATTCTACATATCTTCCTCTTTTCAAAAGAAGTTTTTTTCTATTTTTTTCAGTCCAAGACTTAGCCTGATTTTTTAAAATTATTTTTTTATAATATTTTAAAAAAAATAATCCCGTACCTTTTACAAATTCAAAATCTTTTTCCCAATTATTTTGTAGATAATCAAAAAAAATACCCCCGACTCCTCTTTCCTCATTTCTATGCTTGAGAAAAAAATAATTTTTACACAACTTGCTAAAGGTATTATAGTAGTTAACATTATAGTTATCGCAAAATATTTTCAGATTCTTATGAAAGTCCTCTCTAATTTTGTTGATCTGATAAGCGGGTGTTAAATCACAACCTCCTCCAAACCAGCCATTTTTTGTAATTATAAGTCTGGAATTAAAATGTGCTGCTGGAATAAAAGGAGACTTCATATGAGAAACTACAGATATACCAGTGGCAAAAAATCTTGGATCTTTTGATGCACCTTTTATACTATTTTTAAATTTATCTGGAAATATACCAGTCACAGTAGAAATATTTACTCCTACTTTTTCAAATAAATTTCCTGATAATATATTACTTACCCCCCCTCCAAAATCTTCGGAATTATCTTTATTCCACTTCTTTTTCTTAAAAGAAGTCTTTTTGAAATTTCTTTCTTCATTATATTGGTTTTCTAAATTTAAAAATTCTTTGCAAAAATGATTTCTTAAACTTTTAAACCATTTTTCTGCTGCTTTAGATCTTTTTTCCCAATTATTTTGACTTAAAAGAGGTGGTAAATATTTTTTTTTCATAAATTCTACTTGAATTACAATCAATTCTTTACATCTTAGTAATAACAATATAATAAATGTTAATATATTTATATTAAATTATGACAATTAATAGAAAAAATAAGAGTAAGGGTAGAAGAAACTTTATTCATCAGGCTTCAGGTGCTTTAGGAGCAATTGCAGTAGTTTCTGCTGGATGGCCTTTAGTAGACCAGATGAATCCTTCTAAAGATGTAGAAGCCTTGTCTAAAATTGAAGTAGATTTAACTGAATTAGCCGAAGGCAAAAGTAAAACAGTAATGTGGAGAGGAAAGCCTCTCTTTATTAAGCATAGAACTAATGAAGAGATAGTAGAAGCTAATAATGTAAAGATAGAAGATCTTCCTGATCCACAAACGGATAAAGAAAGAGTTAAAAATCCAAAATACCTTGTTCTTGTTGGGGTTTGCACTCATTTAGGCTGTGTGCCGGCCTCAGACAAAGGTGAATACAAAGGGTGGTTTTGCCCCTGTCATGGATCTCATTATGACACTTCTGGCAGAATTAGAAAAGGTCCAGCTCCAACTAATTTAGAGATTCCTCCTTATGTATTTACTGATGATAACACTATATTAGTAGGTTAAATGAAGAAAGAAAATATAAAAAATTCAGGTTCTTTATTAAATTGGATAGATTATAGATTGCCTATTATTTCTATGCTAAAACATTCTGCCGTAGACTATCCTACTCCTAAAAATCTTAATTATTGGTGGAATTTCGGATCTTTAGCTGGTTTTTTTCTTTTAGTTCAAATAATTACAGGAATCATACTATCTATGCACTACACTGCTCATGTTGATCATGCTTTTTCTTCTATAGAGCACATTATGAGAAATGTAAATCATGGATGGTTAATAAGATATGTTCACATGAATGGAGCCTCGTTTTTTTTTATTGTAGTTTATATACATATTTTTAGAGGGCTTTATTATGGATCATATAAAGCTCCAAGGGAGTTGCTTTGGTGGCTTGGTATTATTATTTTGCTATTAATGATGGCTACTGCATTTATGGGCTATGTTTTACCTTGGGGACAAATGTCTTTTTGGGGGGCAACAGTTATTACCAATTTGTTTTCAGCAATACCCCTTATAGGGGAAAGTATTGTACAATGGTTGTGGGGAGGCTATTCCGTAGATAATCCTACTCTTAGCAGGTTTTATACTCTTCACTTTTTGTTACCTTTTTTAATAGTAGGTGTTGTTATTTTACACATAGTTGCTTTACATACTCACGGCTCAAATAATCCGCTAGGTATAGACAGAAAAGGACCTCAAGACAGTATTCCCTTTCATCCTTATTACACGGTGAAAGATTTTTTTGGTTTAGGTGTAGCACTAACAATTTTTTTCTCTGTAGTTTTCTTTGCTCCAGATTACTTAGGTCATCCTGATAACTATGTTCCAGCTGATCCTTTAAAAACACCAGCTCACATTGTACCTGAATGGTATTTTTTACCTTTTTACGCAATATTGAGAGCAATCCCTGATAAGTTAGGTGGAGTAATTGCAATGTTTAGTGCTATTTTTGTATTATTTTTACTACCTTGGTTAGATACTAGTAAGGTTAGATCGGCAACCTTTAGGCCAATTTATAAAATATTATTTTGGATTTTCGCAATAGATGCAATTATTTTAGGCTGGATAGGAAGCAAACCTGCTGAAGGTACGTACATAATTATAGGAAGACTTGCAACATCTTATTATTTTCTACATTTTTTGATTTTAATGCCACTATTAGGATATTTTGAAAAGACAAAACCTCTACCATCTAGTATTAGCAAACCAGTACTAGCAGAATAGTATTAGTAATGAAAAAAAAACTTTTCTTTATAATTTTAATTTTCTTATTTTGTAAATTAGGATTTGCTGCCTCAGACGTTACTAAGCCAATGAATTACAAATTTTCTTTCGACGGGTTACTAGGTAGTTTAGATAAAAATAGTGCCCAAAGAGGATTGCAGGTTTTTACAGAAGTCTGTGCATCTTGTCATGGTTTAAAACATTTGGCATACAGAAACCTAGAAGATATAGGCTATGACAAAAATCAAATTAATAATATTGCTAAGCAATTTTTAGTAGATGATATACCAGATGAGAATGGTGAAATTAAAAAAAGAAATGCAATTTATTCAGACAACTTTGTGGATCCTTACCCTAATGAAGAAGCTGCAAAAGCTGCTAATAATGGGGCTTATCCTCCAGACTTAACATTGATTATTAAAGCAAGAAAAGATGGAGCTAACTACTTGAGATCATTATTATTGGGTTATGAGGATACGCCAGAAGGATTTGATGTAGGAGAAGGATATTACAATAAATATATGCCAGGAAAAATAATAGCAATGCCACAACCTTTGTATGGAGAGGATATAGAATATCAGGATGGCACTAACCCGACTTTAGAACAAGAAGTTATAGATGTGGTAACATTTTTAACCTGGGCTTCCATGCCTGAGTTGGAAAAAAGAAAATCTTCTGGAATAAAAGTTGTAATATTTTTGGTAGTTATGACTTTCTTTTTCTTTTTATCATATAGAAAAATTTGGAAAGAGATTAAATAGAACTTTTTTTAGCATTTATAAATCTTTTCAAAATAGGACCAAGATTTCTTATAGTTTTTTTGTCTACATTATTTAAATTTGTTATTATAGAAGCATTTAAGTTATCATATATATAGTTTTTCCAGTTCCAAGACTTTAATTTTATAACTCTATCAAAAAAAGATTTTAGTAGGAATTGTACTTTGTTATTATTATTTGACATTACTTCTAGAACTTGTTCAACTGTAACGTCAGAATGAGATTTATGCCAACAATCATAATCTGTAACCATTGATATTGATGCATATCCTATTTCAGCTTCTCTTACTAATCTTGCTTCAGGCATATTTGTCATGCCAATAACATCACAGCCCCAACTTTTGAATAGCAATGATTCTGCATAAGTAGAGAATTGAGGTCCATCTATAGCTATATAAGTTCCTCCAATTTTAACTTTTTGTTTAATATTTCTAGAATCATAAATGATTTTTACTAGATCTCTAGAAATAGGATCAGCCATAGAAACGTGAGCAACTAAATCATTATCAAAGAAAGTTCTTTCTCTATTAAGAGTTCTGTCTATATACTGATCAACTAAAATAAAATCACCAGGTTTGTGATTTTTTTTTAAACTTCCAACAGCAGAAACTGAAATTATATCAGTTACTCCCAATTTTTTTAAGGAATATATATTTGCCCTATAATTTATTTTATTTGGAGAAATATTGTGATTGCTTCCATGTCTAGGTAAAAACATTACATCTAAACTTTTGTATTTGGCTTTTAATATTTTATCTGATGGCTTTCCAAAAGGTGTAATTGTCGAAACCCACTTTTGGTTAGTAAGTCCTTTTAATTTATATAGCCCGCTTCCTCCAATAATACCTAAAGTTGGTTTAAATTTTATCATTTACCCTCTCTGTTATTTTTATTTATCTCAATTAGTTCTATTTCAAAAATAAGTGTTGAGTAGGGTGGGATTTTATCAAAACTTCTATGCCCATAGGCTAACTGATGAGGAATTACTAAACATCTTTTTGAACCTTTTTTCATTTCTAGCAAACCCAATTCCCAACCAGGAATTAAAAGACCTTTACCAATTTTAAAATTAAAAATTTTAGGTTGAGGCCTAAAAGGCTTTTCTTTTGAGCTATCAAATTTATTTCCTTTTGCAGAACAATAATCCTTTGTATTTATATTTCGATCAAAAATCCATCCTTCATAATGTACAAATAACTCGTCATTTAGCTCAACTTTTAATTCAAGATTAGAAAGTTCAACATCTTTAATATAAAGCTTTTTAGGAGCTTCAATTGAATAAAGTAAGTTTAAATTAATAAAAAATAAAATAAAAATATTAATATAAAAGAAATTTTTAATCATTGGACTTATCAATAAATTCTAAGCTTCTCCTTAAGGCAGATTTCGAGGCTACTTCATTAAAGGATTTTCTGTGTTCACAGTTAAATCCATGATCTGCTTCTTCATATTCATGAACTATAACTTCATGTTGTTGCTCTTTGGAGAATTGTTTTACTTTAATTATCCTGTCTTCAGGAATACCTTGATCTAATTTACCAAAATGAACCATAGCAGGATTATTGATTTTTTTATCTAGAAAATCAGGAATACTAGTACCATAATAGCAAATAGCTTTGTCAAATAAAAAACTTTTTTGACTTGCTCTCCACGCTATAGATCCACCGTAACAAAATCCTAAACAGGAAACTTGATAATTCTGTTTTAGCATTGATGATAGTGCTACAATATCCATTATAGGATAATCCCATCCAAGCTTATTTTTTAAAAATAAACCTTTTTCAAAGCCTTCTTTATTATATTCTAAATTTACATTTTTTTCTATTCTGTGGAATATATCTGGAACAAAAACTAAATAGCCTTTCTCAGAAAGTAGCTTCGCAAAATTATGAATATGATCTGTTATTCCAAATATTTCACAAATCATTACAATAGCAGACTTTTCTTTATTTTCAGGTTTATATTCGTAGTAAGGTATAGAAAAATCATCTGCAGAATTAAAAAAGCTTATCTTATTTTTATTCATATTTAATTATACATTAAATCTAAATAAAATAACATCACCGTCTTGAACAATATAGTCTTTACCTTGAGTTTTAACAAAGCCCATATTTTTAGCATTTAAATTCTCTCCTGCTTTAATTAAATCTTCATAACTTACTACTTCTGCAGCTATAAAGCCTCTTTTGAAATCTGAATGAATTACCTCACCTGCATCAGGTGCAGGTGAACCTTTAGGCAAAGTCCAAGCTCTACTTTCTTTCGGTCCAGACGTAAAAAAAGTTATAAGATTAAGAAGTTTAAATCCCTCAGAAATAAATAAATCTAAACCAGATTTTTTTATTCCTAGGCTCTTCATAAGATCTTCTTTTTCTTTAATATCATCAAAAGAGGATAATTCTTCTTCAATTTTCGTAGAAATTTTAATAGATTTTAATCCTTTCTTTAAAGCATATTCTTCAACTAAATTAGAAAAATTATTTCCAACCTCTAATACATCATCATTAACGTTAGAAACATACATTACTGGTTTACTAGTTAATAATTCAGCATTTTTAATTATCAAAAATTCTTCTTCATCAAATTGATCACTAAATGAGAGGTTAGATTTTTCTAAATTTAATTTAACTTTCGTCAAAACATCAAACTCTTTCTTTGAGTTTTTTAAAGTTTTTCGAAGTTTTTCTAAAGTTTTTTCTAATCTAGAAATATCTGATAATATTAACTCACTTTCTATTATTTCAATATCGTTTATGGGATCAATTCTATTATAAACGTGGGTAATATTACTATCAGAAAAACACCTTACAACATGAACTATTGCGTCTACTTCTCTAATATTTGATAAAAATTTATTTCCTAAACCTTCTCCCTTGCTAGCACCTTTAACTAATCCTGCAATATCTACGAATTCAATTTGTCCATAAATAGTATTTTTAGATTTATTAATTATAGATAATTTTTCTAATCGATTATCAGGAATCGGAACTTTACCAATATTAGGTTCAATAGTGCAAAAAGGATAGTTTTCAGATGATGCCTTTTGTAAACCTAACAAAGCATTAAATAAAGAAGATTTACCCACATTAGGCAAACCTATGATTCCACATTTAAATCCCATAATTACAAATCATTAGATAAGATATTTAATAAGTTATTTGAGTCATTATTAAACAAGTAATGAATATTCTTAATGAGGATACCTGTTTTTTTTTTTATAAGATAATATTCATTTTTAGTAAATTTTTCTAAAACATATTTTTTAGGAGTTATATATCCTGAGGGATTTCCTATCCCTATCCTTATTCTTTTATAATTTCTTCCAATACAATTATCAATACTTTTTATCCCGTTGTGACCAGCAGAACTACCTCCTGTTTTAATTTTAATTCTTGATACATTAAGATCCATATCATCGTGAAAAATAAATATTTTTTCCATAGGAATTTTATAAAAAGAAACTATTTTGCTTATAGCTTTTCCAGAATTATTTACAAAGGTCATTGGCTTTGCTAGCATAACTTTTTCTTTTACTATAATTCCTCTGTAAATACAGCTATCAAAGTCATCTTTATCTTTTTTAAATTCGTATTGCTTAATAATTTCATCGATTATTAAAAAACCAATATTATGACGAGTATCGTTATATTCTTTGCCAATATTACCTATTCCAGCAAACAAATACATTTTTTTTATTTTTTTTCAGAACTTTCATTTTCTTTAGTTTTTTCTTCATCTTTATTTTCTTCAGTTTCTTCTGTTTCCGTTCCTTCTTCGCCTGTTTTTTCTTCAGTTGCTTCTGCTGAAACTAAAGCTGAAGGAGCAAGTATACTGGCTACTGTGAAGTCCCTGTCAGTAATAGTAGTTTTTATTTCTTCATTCATTTTAGTATGACTAATGTGAATGCTATCGCCTATTTCTAAGCCTTCTAAATTAAACTCAAAGTTTTCCGGAATACTTTTAACTGGGCAAACAACTTCTACAGTATATCTGACAACATTTAGTACTCCTCCTCTTTTAAGACCAGGACTTAAAGCTTCATTAATAAATTTAACAGGAACTTCTATAGTTACCTTTGTATCATCATTAACCCTTAAAAAATCTATATGTTCTAAGCGCTCAGTCACTGGGTTTTGAGAAATATCTTGTACAATTACTCTAGTTTTTGATTTATCTATCGACAGATCATAGATTTTATTTATAAAGGATGATTTGCTTATAGCTGTTCTTAGGTCTTTAATTTCTAATGATATTGCTTGTGGATTTTTCCCATCTCCATAAATTATAGCTGGTATTTTATTTTCTTGTCTTACTTTTTTAGATCCATTTGTTCCTACATTCTTTCTAGAAAAAGCATTTAAAATACTAATATCTTTCATTTTTTCTCTCCTTAATTAAATAAACTAGAAACAGAGCTATAATTATCAATTCTTTTTACGGCTTCTGCTATTAATGGTGCAATAGTTAATCTTCTAATTTTACTTTTTTCTTCATTAGTAATTTTCTTAATTGTATTTGTAGTTACTAATTCTTTTAGATTTGATCCTTCCAACCTAGTCAAAGCTGGTTCAGAGAGAACTCCATGTGTAACGTAGGCTGATACTGACTTAGCGCCTGCAGCGATAAGTGCATCTGCAGCATTTGTTAATGTTCCTGCAGTATCTACAATATCGTCTATTAAAATACAATCTTTATTTTCTACATTTCCAATTATGTTTAATACCTCAGATATATTTGCTTTTTCTCTCCTTTTATCAACAATTGCTAAATTTACATCAAGCTTATTAGCAATATATCTTGCCCTAACTACTCCTCCAACATCCGGTGATGTAATAATTGTATTTTTTAAGTTAAAGTTACTTTTTATATCATTTACTAGGATGGGAGCAGCATATAAATTATCAACTGGTATATCAAAAAAACCTTGAATTTGTCCTGCGTGAAGATCTATAGTTAATACTCTGTTAGCTCCTGACGTGGTTATAAGGTTTGCAACTAGCTTGGCCGATATAGGGGTTCTTGGTCCAGGTTTTCTATCCTGTCTAGCGTATCCAAAATATGGAATTACTGCTGTAATTTGTTTTGCAGAAGCTCTTTTTAAAGCATCTATACATATCAATAACTCAATTAAATTATCATTTGCTGGCTTAGATGTTGATTGTATCAAGTAAATATCTTGACCTCTAACATTTTCATTAATTTCAACGAACATCTCTTCATCAGCAAATTTCTTTATAGTAGCATCTGTTAAAGGTAATTTAAGTATAGATGCTATCTCTTTAGAAAGTTCTATATTGCTGTTACAGGCCATTAATTTCATTTTAATAACTTTCTGATATAAATAATAAGCATTATCAAATAATTTTATTTAATGTAAATCAAAATTAATAATTTATTTCAATATTAGAGACATCATTCTTCCGTAATCTTTACATCCTTTGTGAACAGAATATCTATAACTAAAATATTTTTTAGGATGTTTATATGTATCCGCTCTGGAAGTCCATATATCTGAAATATCATTCTTTTTTAAGATTGAAATTATACACCCTCTTAGATTAAAATTAAAGCGATTTTTATGCTTATTTGGTTTAAAGAAGATACTTGATTCATTATATTTTTTTAAAAAATTATTTTTGAACAAATCAGTAACTTCATAACTACTTTTACCTATGCAAGGGCCCAAAGCAAACATTAAATCATTTTTTTTAAAGCCCAGCTTATTCACTTGAGTTAGAAAATTTTCAACTATACCATTAAATACCCCTTTCCATCCAGCGTGAATAACTCCAACAAGCTTTTTTTGTTTATGTCCAATCAAAATAGGACAACAATCGGCAGTTAATACTCCAATTGCTATACCTGAAGAAATGCTGATCATGCCATCACATTTATAAATAGACTTATTTTTATCAAAGACTTCAATTTTATTGCTATGAAATTGATCAGGGATTATTAATTTTTCTATTTTTATATTAAATTGATTAAGTATACGATTTCTATTTTCTATAATATTCTTCCTATCATCGTGCGAAGAAAAACCACAATTTAAAGAACTGTATAGAGATTTTGATACTCCTCCTATTCTTGAAAAAAAGCCGTGTTGAAAATGACTAAGGTTATTGCTTTTTAAATAAATCATTTTAAAGAAATTTGTAATTATTATTATCAGTAATTATTAAAACTTTAAATATATTTCCCATGTATTTTTCTCCAATCAATCTATTTTTTTGTAAAAGTAACTGATTTTTTAATTTAGGATTTTTATCTATTAAGAATTCAATCCTTTCATTTATTCCGTAATTTTGTAAAAATAAAGATTGGGAGAATGGTCCAAAAATACGGCAGTTATTATTTTTACAGATTTTTTTTATTAAATCAAAATCAGGACTATGGCTTACATCACAATTTCCTAATTCATGAAACACATCTACTTTTTTATGATTTTTTATTGCTGACAAACTACTTTCATTTTTTTTATTATTTCTAGCGTAATCTATAATAAAAAAAATACCACCGTACTGACTAACTTTCTGACAGATAGATTCTAAAAGATTAATCATATATTCTGAGTATTCAAATATATAATTTTCACTAGGATTATTTGGAAAACAATAATTAATTTTTGTGGGTTTTCTTGACAAACTAAAAATAAACTCTTCTTTTTTATTTAGAGTAATTAATACTTCACGCCATCTTTGTTTAGTGAATACATATTGACTCACGGGTAAAGCGTCAAAAAATTCATTAGCAAATATAATATTATAACTATTGGGAATTTTCTCTATATCATCAATTATATTTACGGAAGAAAATAATTTTTTAAGATGACTATAGAATATTTCTGATTTTTCTAGAAAATAAATATTTTTTATATTAAGAAAAAGTGTATGGTTTAATTTTTTTAATGTTCTCAAAATATCCTCAGCTAAAGATCCTTTTCCAGGACCTAATTCTATATAGGATACGTTTCTATAACCTTCAATGAGCTTAGAATTTAGTAATATAGAATTACAAAGCACTTCTCCAAATACTTGGCTTATTTCCGGAGAAGTAGTAAAGTCACCTTTTTTTCCTAAAATATTATTTTTCCTATAATATCCAAAACTTTCATGATGTAATACTATATTAAAAAAATCTTTAACAGATAAAAAACCAAAACTTTTAATACTTTTTTTTAACAATTTTTCTAAATTTTGCATTTCTTCTAAAAAAAATAATAAGGCCAATAATTATCATTGGAAATGATAAAAGTGTTCCTGTAGTAACAAAGCTACTCATTATGTAACCAATATGAGAGTCAGGTTCTCTAAAAAATTCTGCAAAAACTCTTAAAATTCCATACAATATTAAAAACAAGCTAGCACAATAGCCTTCTATGACATATTTTCTCTTATAAAAAAAACCTAATATAAGAAATAATAAAACTCCTTCTAAAAAAGCCTCATAAATTTGGCTAGGATGTCTTGGAATATCTCCTCCATTAGGAAAAATTACCGCCCACGGAACCGAGGTAGTTTTTCCCCACAACTCTGAATTAATAAAATTTGTTAATCTTCCAAAAAAAATTCCTATTGGAGCGCAACAAGCGATAACATCCATACAAGCTAAAAAACTTATTTTTTTCCTCAGAGAAAATAAATATGTACTAAGCACAACACCTATAAGGCCTCCATGAAATGACATTCCTCCTTTTCTTATATCAAGTAAAATTAGCAATAAATTATTAGAGTAAAAATTAAAATCATAAAAAATTACATATCCCAATCTACCGCCAATAATTACCCCAAGGGCTAACCATAATATTACATCTTCAAAAATTTTAGGATCAATTATTTTTTTATTAGAAAGAATTTTTTTTGCGTACATTAGTCCTAAAAAAAAACCCATTGCATAAGCGATGCCATACCATTGAATATCAATTCCAAAAAAACTAAAAGCAGTAGGATTAATATTAGGAAAAGGTATCACTGGACTCTAATATTTTAATATAATCTGATATACCTTCTTTTAAGGAATAAAAATTTTTATTGTAACCAACTTTTCTAAGTTTATTTAAGTTAGCTTTTGTTTCATACTGGTATTGTCTTTTTATTGATTTTGGCATGTCTATATATTTAATATTAGAATTTTTATTAAGACATCCATAAACACTGCTTACTAGATCATTAAATGTATTTGATTTGCCAGTTCCTATATTAAAAATTCCTGATACTTTTTTATTTTCTAAAAACCATAAAAGGGTATTAATGCAATCTTTAACATATATAAAGTCTCTTTTTTGTTCTCCATCCTTGTAAAATTTTTTATAGGATTTAAACAGCTTAGTTTCTTTGTTTTGTTTTATTTGAATATAGGTTTTAAGTACTACAGAAATCATATTTTTTTTATGATATTCATTATTACCATATACATTAAAAAACTTTAGTCCTACCCATTGAGGTGGTGTCATTCCAATACTTTCTTTAAAAAAAACATTTCTCATATCAATTTGATTTTTTGTCCAACCGTAAACATTTAAAGCTTTTAGTTTAGTTAAAAAATTAATATTTTCATTGTCTTCAAATCCTAAGGATCCATCACCATAAGTTGCTGCTGAAGATGCATATATCAATCTAATTTTTTTGTTAATACAAAGCCTCCACAGTTTTGTACTGAATAGGACATTATTAACCCATAATTTGTTATTATCTTCATATGTTGTTGCAGATATTGCTCCTAAATGAAAAACTATACTAATATTGTTATTTTTAATAAACTCAAATAATTTAACTGGTTCTATTATTCCTTCAATATTTTCAAATTTTTTAAAATAGCTTTTTACAATTAGACCAGGATAATCGCATAAAAATACTTTTCGTTTTTTTTGGATAAGTGCATTAATTAGATTACTTCCTATGAATCCAGCACCTCCAGTTACAATAATCATTTAAACCTCTATATTTACAATGCTACAAAATTAATTATATTACTTATATTATAAAATTGTATAGGCTATTTATGAAAAAAAATTTACTTAGTGACTTTACTACGGTAGCTGGAGGAATTCTAAAGAGTTTTGAAGGTGCCAAAGATTATTCTAAGATTAAGCTAAAAGAAAAAATTTTAGTAATTTTAGAAGACTTAGATTTTATAAGGAAGGACGATTTTGAGGAAATGAAGGCTATTCTCATTAAATCTAGAGCTGAGATAAAGAAATTAGAAAGAAAAGTAGCAAATATAGAAAAAAAATATATAAAAACAAATAAATAACTAGAAAATTACCTTATATTGCGTTACTATTTATTAATCATACTAGATAAGGTATATTATGACGCAAATTAAAATAGAAAACCTACAAAAAACCCTTGATCCTATAGACATTATAGAGGAAGTGGTGATGGCAAATGGGTGGGAATACGAAATAGATGAGAACAAGAATATACATGTACAAATAGGAGGAAATTGGTGTGATTACCAACTTTCTTATGGACTTAATGACAAAGGAAATATTATATATTTGTCATGTGCTTTAGATATTAAAGTAACTAAAAATTCTACTGAAATCCATAAGTTGCTATCTGATATAAATCAAAAGCTAGCATTGGGACACTTTGAAGTTTGGATAGAAGATGGATGGCCCATTTTTAGGCACTCAATACTTATTTCCAATAAAAACTCTTTAAGTAAGGCTTTGATAAAGGAAGTTAGTTTAATTGCATTAGAAGAGTGTGAAAGATTCTACCCTGCTTTTCAATTTCTGCTGTGGGAAAATAAAAATGCTAATGACGCCTTAGAAAATTTAATGTTATATACACAGGGTGAAGCTTAGTAAAAGTTCATGAAAATCTTAATAATTGGTGCTGGAAAAATGGGAGAAGCTATTTTGAAGGCCTGGCTGTTAAAAAAATTCAGTTTTAAAATAAATATATCTGTATCAGAGGTAAATACTAGAAGACGTGGTATTATAAAAAATCGTTATTCCCAATTGAGTATTCACAAGGATATACCAATATCATGGAAGGGTGATCTAGTTTTAATTGCGGTAAAGCCTCAAACTTTTAATAATATGGCTGAAAGTTTTCACTCAAAAAAAATAGACACAAAAATAGTATTATCTATTATGGCAGGAATATCTTTAGATAAATTAAAAAAATTAGTGTGCTTAGAAACCACGTATGTTAGAGCTATGCCTAACTTAGCTTCTAGCAAAGGTAAGGGAGTAACCGGCGTATATTCAAATAAAATAGGAAATCTAAATAATAAAAATAAAGTTCAAATTTTATTAGAAGCATTAGGATCTGTTTTTTGGCTTAAAAATGAGTTGCAATTTGACCCTTTAACAGCTATTTCTGGAAGTGGGCCAGCATATTTCTTCTTAATTTTTTTAATTCTAAAAAATACTGCTAAAAGTTTTGGTTTTACTGACAGGATAGCAAGTGATTTAATTTTAAATACAGCAGAAGGAGCAGTAGAAATTTTTAAAGAAAATAGTAATTTAGAAAAATTGATTGAAGACGTTGCTAGCCCAGGCGGGACTACAGAAGCGGCACTAGAAGTTTTAATGAAAAATAAGCCAAACTTGATCAGTATTTTGAATAAGGCTATATTGACTGCAAATAAAAGATCTAAAAAGTTAGGAAAAAATGCAAAAAGACTATGATAAAATATGTAATTCATTTTTTAGAGAAGCTGAGTTGGGAAACTGGCAAAAATTAAATGTAAAAAGCATATCAAAAAAATTAAAATTAAAAGAGCAAGAGCTTAAAGAGATAATTCCTAGTAAAAACCACTTTCTAAACTTTTACAATACTATAATAGATAAAGAGGTAATAAATAGTATTTCAAAAGAGGAATTAAAAATATCCTCAAATGACGAAATTATACAAGAGTACTTTATGTACAAGCTTGATCTTATGAAAAAATATAAATTTGGATTTATTAATATATTAAATACATCTTTAAAAGATCCAGGATTTTTACTAATTAACCTTAAAAGTAATAAAGAAAGCATAAAAAAGTATGTAAAAAGGGTAAGTAAAACAAATAATAATTTTAGCCGAGTACTTTTAATTAAATTATTACTTGGAGTATGGTTAGTAGCTTTCAATAAATGGCTTTATGAAGATGATGATAGTGAAACTGGACTTGCAGTAATAAATAAAGGCATTAGTAAAATTAAAAAAAGTACAAATTTATTTAATAAGATTTAATTAGGTAAAAATACATTTACTGCTAACCCTCCTAAATGTGAATCTTTAAGTTCCAAATTACCTCCATGACCGTTCACTATATTTTTGGTTATTGTCAAACCTAAACCAGTATTAGCAGAATTTGATAGTCTTGATTGGTCAACCCTATAAAAAGCTTTAATAACATCTTTTCTTTTATTTAAAGGAATACCTGGACCGTCATCTTCAAAAGTAATTAAAATTCCTTTTTTAGTTTCGCTTGTTACTGTTATTAAAACCTTTTTTTTTGCATAAAATAAAGCATTAGATAGTAAATTATTTAGAGCTCTTTTCATTGCTAAGGGTTTGATAGAAAAGTAATCCTTCTTGGAAACTTTAAAATTTATTTTAACTTTTTTCATATTATTATTTTTTTTAACTATGTTTTGAAAGAATTTATAAATATTTATTTCTATATTTTCTTCTTCTCCTTCTCCTTTTGCAAAAGCTAGGTAAGAGTCAATCATATCTTTCATTTCTTCTACATCATTGGTAAGACTACCAGAGGCACTTTTATCTTTTAATAAAGCAATTTGAAGTTTCATTCTGGTCAAAGGGGTTCTTAAGTCATGACCAATACCTGCTAGCATTAGTGTTCTTTGTTTTATTTGATTTTTAATTCTTTCTCTCATTTTTGTAAAAACTTTCGCTAACATCCTTAATTCATGTGATCCCTTAGGAGCTAATTTAAAATTATTATTTCCTTTTCCAAATTCTTCAGCGGCTTTCATTATATTATGTAGTGGATTAATTTGTTTTCTCATAAAATAGAGAGCTAAGAATATCAATAAAATAGAGGTTGATATCATCCAAATTATAAATACTTCTATAGTGGAACTGTGCAAAGTTTTTCTTGCCACTTCAAATGTCACTATTCCTTTTTTAGTTTTTACAAAAATCTGAACTCTATCTTTAAGTGATCTGGTGTCAAACTTATAAGGCTTATTTAATCGTTCTTTTAAAGAATGACTTAAGGTTTTATCTAAAAGAGACTTTATTTTATGCTGTCTATAATCAGCAAAATTATTGATAGTATCAACTTTAGATTTAATTAAAAAGTTCTGTTCAGCTAAAAAAAATAAATTACTTTCGGACGAAGGTTCATTTTCTAACTCTGATATTAAAAATGCCAATTGTCCTCCAAGTCCTAAAACTAATCTTCTTCCTACATCTTCCCAATGTCTCTCGTAAAAAAAGTATGTTAGTACCGTTTGTAAAATTAACATTGGTATAATAATTATAGCTAAGGATCTTCCAAAAAATGTTTTTGGCAGCATTTTTTTTATAGTCATAGTAAATCTATTTCCATCTTGTAGCCTATACCTCTTGAAGTTAAAAGAAGGTTTTGGTGATAAGGAATTATAGATATTTTTGATCTTAATCTTTTTATTATTACATCTATAGTTCTATCTGAAACATTTAGTAAACTAGCCAATTCTTCTCTTTTTACAGCATTATTAGAATTTTTATATAGATGAAATAATACTTTGCTTTCATTAATTGTTAAATTTATTGCTTTATTATTAAATTCTAAAGTATGTTCTTTTGAATTGAAATGGCAATCACCTAGCATAATAGCATTCGCCGTCTTTGAAGATATTGAAGTTCTTTTTATTATATTTTCTATTCTTAACAACAATTCCTCTGGTTCAAAAGGTTTGCATAAGTATTCATCTACTCCAGTTTTTAAACCTTTTATTCTATCTTCAACGTCACTCATAGCGGATAACATTAAAATAGGTATATTGATATTGTTTATATTTTTTTTTGCAAATACTATTCCGCTTTCATCAGGAAGCATAACATCTAAAATAATTAAATCATAAAGTATATTAGACATTTTAGTTTTTGCTGACTTCGTGTCATTAGAAATATCTACCAAATAGCCTTTTTCAAATAAAAAACTCATTAAAAGATTTCTGAGTCTTTCATCATCATCTATAACTAAAATATGCTTTTTTTTAAACATATCTTTTAAGATATCAAATTAATTATTTTAATATATATTTATCTTTTACTGAAATTATATATATTGTTAAATAGGAAAAAAAAATGGGAGGAAGAATTGAACTACGCCGACCTAAAGGGCTTTATATTTTTAGATGGCGAAATCGTAGAGTGGAATAAAGCTAAACTACATGTTTTAAGTCATGGACTTCATTACGCTAGCTCCGTTTTTGAAGGAGAGAGGTCATACAACAAAAAAGTTTTTAAAGAACAAGAGCATACTGATAGATTAATTCACTCCGCCAGAACTTTAGGATTTGAATTACCTCATAGCTCAGATGAAATAATGAAAATTAGAAAAAGTGTTTTAGATGCAAACAAAATATCTGATGGATATATAAGGCCTGTGGCATGGAGAGGAAGTGAAATGATGGGTATATCAGCTCAGAAAAATACTATTCATTTTGCAGTGGCTGCTTGGGAATGGCCTTCTTATTTTTCTCCAGAGGCAAAGTTAAAAGGCATAAAACTTAATATTTCAAAATGGAAAAGACCAGATCCCTCAACTGCTCCCGTAAATACTAAGGCTGCAGGTTTGTATATGATATGTACTTTATCAAAGCATGATGCAGAAAGTAAAGGTTTTGATGATAGTCTAATGCTCGATTACAGGGGATATGTAGCTGAAGCAACTGGTGCTAACATTTTTTTTGTTAAAGGAGAAGAACTTCATACGCCGATAGCAGATTGTTTTTTAGATGGAATTACTAGGCAGACAATTATAAAATTAGCTAGAGAGCAGGGTATTACTGTCCTGGAAAAAAGGATAAAGTTAGAAGATCTAAAACAATATAATGAATGTTTTGTAACTGGAACAGCAGCTGAAGTTACTCCTGTTAATCAAATTGGAGAATATAAATTTAACCCGGGTTTATTATGTAAAAACTTTATAGAAAAATATTCCTTGTTAACTTGTAAAAGTTAGATATCCCATTTTTTTTCTTCTAAATTATCACTTTCTAATGCTTCAACCCAGTGTCCTGAGTTTTTTGTTTTTTCATACTTCCAGAATGGTCCTTTTGTTTTTAACCAATCTATTAAAAAATGGCATGCATTAATTGCATCTTTTCGATGTTTAGAAAGAGTGATTACCAAAACTATATTATCTCCAGGAAAAAGCTCTCCATATCTGTGAATAATAAGGCTATCTAATAGCTTCCATCTCAAATAAGCTTGTTTTTCTATTTTTTTTAACATGGTCTGTGTCATTCCAGGATAATGTTCTAGTGTCATCGATATTAGGTCTTTTTCTTTAGCTTTGTCTCTTACTATTCCGATAAAGCTACTTACTGCTCCAACATTATTATTTTTATGAATTAGGTTTTTTGTTTCTTTTTCCAATGAAAAATTTTCAGTTTGTACTTTTATCATTATCCACCTGTCATAGGGGGAAAAAAAGCTATTTCATCATCATTATCAATCATTTCATCAATATTAACTAGGTTCATATTTTTTGAAAATCTTATTATAGACATATCACTGAATGCTTTTTTATAATTTTCATTGATAGTTATTAAATAGTTTATGAGATCAGATATTGTTTTAATATTATCGTTTAAACTTAAATCTTCTTCATTTTTTCCGATGTTATCTTTAATCCAAGAAAAATATAAAACTTTCATTTTTTTCTTCCTTTTTTTTCCTTTATATAAATACTACTACAATATTGAAAACCTGTGTATAATGTCAAGATAGTTACTAGCCATAAGCCGTAATTAAATAAATTAATTAGTTTTTCAATTGAAATTGTCTGATTTAATTTTAAATTTTCTTGAAAACTGAATAAAAGTAATAAAGAACTAAGTATAAAGAACTGTAAGGTTGTTTTTATTTTGGATAAATATGAAACTTTAATACTAGAGTTTTTAGATATTAGTGAAAACTCTCGAGTACCAGAAATTAGAAACTCTCTAAAAATAATCAAGGTAGCAGGAATTAATATTTTATTTTCAATTGAAATTAAAAATAATAATGCAGATGAGGTTAAGACTTTATCAGATATTGGGTCAAATATTTTTCCATAATTCGAGGTTATATTAAATCTTCTTGCTAAAAATCCATCCAAGTAGTCTGTAGTACTGAGAAAAATAAAAATATAAAATAATATTAAAGTTTGAATATTTACATTTTCAATAAATAAGATAACAAGTATAAAATATGCAGGAGAAGCTAATCTAATGGTTGTAAGTATATTAGGTATATTTTTCATATTTTAGCTTTTTTCAAAAAAGATAGAAATCTGTTTAGCAGTCGCTTTGCTAATACCAGGTACTTTACAAAGTCTGTTAAAGCTTGCATTTTTTAATTCTTCAACGTTTTTAAAGAATAATAAAAGATTTTTTTTTCTTTTAGCACCTATATTTGGAATCATATCAATTTCTGAAGTGAATAAATTTTTTTTTCTTAAAATTTTGTGATTACTAATAGCAAACCTGTGAGCTTCATCTCTTAAGCGGAGAAGATAATAAAATAATGGATCATTTTTTTCTATATGCACTTCTCTACCATTTTCAGAGTAAAACCTTTCTTTTTCAGAATTACGCTGTTTTCCCTTACTTATAGAAATTATATTAATATTTAATAAATTTGATTTTAAAAAAGCTTCTTTAGCTTTCGAAAGTTGTCCTTTCCCGCCATCTATTATTATTAAATCTGGAAGATCTCCATATTTTATTCTTCTAGAAATAACTTCTTCCATCATCGAGTAATCATCATGAGTATTAGAATTTCTTATATTAAATTTTCTATATTTATCTTTTAAAAAACCTTCCTTATTAGCAACAATAAAGCTTCCAACAGCTTCTTTCCCAGAAAAATGTGAGTTATCATAGACTTCAATATTATCAATATTATTTTTAAAATTAAATTTATTTTTTAACTTACCTAATAAATTTTTTATTTTTTCTAATTCAGCTAATCTTTTTGCTAGATTTATCTCTGCTCTTTTTTTTGCGTCTTCTACAATTATCTTAATATTATTTTTCTTAGGTATTGAAATACTAATTTTTGAATTTGTTTTTCTATAAAATGCACTTTCTAATAGTTTTTTTTCAGGTATATCATGCGATATTATAATATTTTTAGGAATGTTTTGAGTAGTATAAAACTGAACTAAAAATTTTTGTAAAATTTCAGTCAAGTTATCTTCTATTTTTGTTTCTACAAAGTGAGTATTTGAACCAAAGTTTTGACTGTTTCTACAAAATGTCACTTCTACTGCAATGTGTTGATTAATATTAACTAGACTAAAAATATCTGCCTCTTCTATATTTTTAAAAAGATTTTGTAAAGTATGGTTTGTTTTTTCTAACGATCTAATCTTATCTCTTATATTGGCTGCTTTTTCATAATTTAGCTCCTTCGAAGCCTTATTCATTTTAGTAATTAGGTTATTTACGAGGTTGCTATCTTTCCCATTCATATAATTTAGCAAACCATCAACAATTTCCTTATAGTCCTTAACAGAGATATTCCCAGTACAAGGGGCTGAGCATCTGTGTATTTGAAATTGTATACAAGGTCTTTTTCTATTTAGCAATTCATAATCTGAACAGGTTCTTAATGAAAAAATTTTTTGTAAAGTATCTAATGTGACATTTACATGATAAGCTGACGCAAACGGACCAAAATAGGCATGTGTAGTATTCTTCTTTCCTCTATGTTTTTTTATTTGAGGCCACTTATGACCAACTCTTAATTCAATATTTGGATAAGTTTTGTCATCTTTTAGAAGTATATTAAATTTAGGTTTGATTTCTTTTATTAGACTTGCTTCTAGCAATAGCGCTTTTGTTTCATCTTCCGTCGAAATAAATTCCACTTTTTCTATGAGACTAATCATTTTTTGCAATCTATTATTTAATCCCATTGGGTTGGTATAAGAATTAACTCTTTTAAATAAATTTTTTGCTTTTCCAATATAAAGTATCTCGTTCTTTAAGGATATCATTTTGTAAACACCACTGCTATTTGGCAATTTATTTATTACTTTTTTTATATTATTGATTCCCTTTTGCAATTTTTTTAATTAATTATTTCTAAATGACTTTTCTATGGTTACTCCTACTTCTTGATCACCACTTAATATATTACATTTAATTATTTCAATTTTAACTTTTTTAAGATTATTAATTTTTCCTAGCCTTAAAAGTATTTTTTTTGCTAAAGTTTCTAAAAGATTTATGTGCTTATAATTTTTAATCTCTTTAAGTATTGTTATTATTTTTTCATATGAAATAGTACTATTAATATTGTCTTTATTCTTTACTTTCTTTAAATCAACGATTACTGAAATTTTGATTTTTTGTTGATTTTGCTTTTCATTGGGATAAATACCTATCGAGCAATTAGTTATATAGTTTTTAACAAAAATAGAATTTTTTATCATTTAATCTAATACCTTTTTATTTTTTCCAACCTGTCCCCATCCTAAATGTTGGCCTCCATCTAAAGCGATTAACTGTCCAGTTATTGATTTTACTTTTAATAGGAATAAAACTGTTTCAGCTACTTCTTCAGGCTTAGCTCCATATTGTAGAGGCAATGACTTGCATTGAAATTTAAATTCTTTTTCTGTTTGAAATTTACTTTTTATTGTAGGTCCTGGCCCTATTGCATTTACTCTGATTTTAGGAGCTAATTCTAAGGCTAAAGTTTTTGTAACGGTCCATAGGCCTGATTTAGAAACAGTATAACTTAAGAAATGAGGTGTAAGGTTTAAAACTCTTTGATCAATAATATTTATAATATTTCCTGTTATACCCTTTGGTAGTTTTTTTGCAAATTCCTTTGAAAGAATTATAGGAGCATATAAATTTGGGTTTATGTGTTTATTCCAAGAACTATTTGTTACTTGGCTTAAATTATCATAGTTAAATGATGATGCATTATTAATGAGACAATTAACAATAATAGATTTTTTTTTAAGAAAATTAAAAATTTTTATAATTTCTTTAGGTTCATTTAAGTCCGCATGAATTGATATAGATATAATTTCATTATTCTTACTTAACTCTTTACATAAGTTTACTGCCTCTTTTTTTGATTTGTTATAGTGAATAATTACATTTTTATTTTCACTCGCTAATTTTCTAGAAATTGCTTTTCCTATTCTTTTAGATCCTCCAGTGACTAATGTTGCATATTTAAAATTTTTCATTTTACACTTAATTCGTTTTTTTCTAAATTTAGTATTTCATCCCTTAGCTTTGCTGCTTTTTCAAAATTCAAAGATTCAGCTTCTTTGTACATTTCTTTTCTTAAATCACTTATGTATGACTTCAGGTTATTTCTTTTATCTTTATTTTTAAAATTATTTTTATCATCTAATTTTATATTTTCTAATAAATCTTTAACGTTTTTCTTTATTGTCTGAGGTTTAATATTATTTTTAATATTCCAATCAATTTGTTTTTTTCTTCTTCTATTTGTTTCATCCAATGCTGCTTTTATTGATTGAGTTTCTATATCAGCATATAAAATAACTCTTCCATTTACATTTCTAGCTGCTCTGCCTATTGTTTGTATGAGTGAAGTTTTTGATCTTAGAAAACCTTCTTTGTCTGCATCTAGAATAGCTACTAGGGCACATTCAGGAATATCTAGCCCTTCTCTTAAAAGATTTATTCCTACTAAAACATCAAACGCTCCAATTCTTAGTTCTCTAATAATCTCTATTCTTTCAAGTGTGTCTATGTCTGAGTGCAAATATTTTACTTTAATATTATTTTCTTTTAGATAATCAGTAATATTTTCAGCCATTCTTTTAGTTAATGTAGTAACTAAAACACGAAATTTTTTTTCTACTGTTTTTTTTATTTCTCCTAATAGGTCATCTATTTGATTCTTAGCGTCTCTTATTTCACAAAATGGATCTACTAAACCTGTGGGTCTTATAATTTGCTCAACAAAAACTCCTTTAGTTTGTTCAAGTTCCCAAGATCCTGGCGTTGCTGATACCATTATTGTATTAGGGCGCATAGCATTCCATTCCTCGAATTTTAATGGCCTATTATCTTTGCAAGATGGAAGGCGAAATCCATGCTCTGACAAAGTGTTTTTTCTATTAGCATCTCCTCTATACATGCCTCCAATTTGAGGAATAGCAACATGACTTTCATCTACAAAAAGTAGACTATTTTCAGGAAAATATTCAAATAATGTGGGTGGAGGTTCGCCAGGGTTTCTACCAGACAAATATCTTGAATAATTTTCTATTCCTTGGCACATGCCAGTAGTTCTTAACATTTCAAGGTCATATTTGGTTCTTTGTTCAAGTCTTTGCATTTCTAATAATTTGTTTTGTTTTTTAAGCTCCTTTATTCTATTTATTAGATCTTTCTCTATTTCTACGATGGCTTGATCTAAAGTTGGCTTAGAAGTTATATAATGGCTATTTGCATAAATTTTAATTTTATCTAATAACTTTATTTTTTCTCCAGTAAGAAAATCTATTTCAAAAATAGACTCAATATTATCGCCGAACATTTCAATTCTCCAAGCCGAAGATTCTAAATGAGCAGGAAAAATTTCTACTATATCACCTCTCAACCTGAAGGAACCTCTAACAAAATTTAGATCATTCCTTTTATACTGTAAACTTACAAACTTCTTAACAATTTCATCTCTTGAAATTTTTTGCTCTTTAAATAATGATAAGATCATTTTTGAATATGTTTCTACCGGCCCTAAACCATAAATACAGGATACAGATGCAACTATAATTACATCTTTTCTTTCAAATAAGGATCTAGTTGCAGAATGTCTCATCCGATCTATGTGCTCATTTATAGAAGCATCTTTTTCAATAAAAGTATCTGTTCTTGGAACATATGCTTCAGGCTGATAATAATCATAATATGAAACAAAATACTCCACTGCATTATTAGGAAATAGTATTTTCATCTCTCCATATAGTTGAGCAGCTAAAGTTTTATTAGGAGCCATTATTAATGCAGGCTTTTGTATAATATTTATAACGTTTGCAACTGTAAAGGTTTTTCCGGAACCAGTAACCCCTAATAATACTTGATCTCCTTCTCTATTTTTTAGGCCATCACTCAATTTTTTTATTGCCTCAACTTGGTCACCTGAAGGTTTCATTTTTGTAATTAGTTCAAATGGCTTTTCCTTTATATCTGGAAACAAATCTTTTACAATTTCTTTGTTTATTTTAAGCATTCCAACCTTTTTTGATAGAGTATTGTTTAATTTTTTTACATGCTAACTTAATATTTTTTTCAGAATTAGCGTAAGAAAATCTTATATAACCTTCTCCAAAACTTCCAAAGCTATTTCCTGAAACTGCCGCAATCCCTATTTCATTTAGTAAAATATTTTCCATATCATCTGAACTGATTCCTGTTTCCTTAATTGAGGGAAATAGATAAAAGGCGCCTTTGCTGTTATTACATTTAAAGCCATCTATTTCGTTTAAATAATTTACCATAATTTTTCTTCTCTTATCAAATTCTGAAACCATCAGATCAACGGAGTCCTGAGGTCCTTGTAATGCTGCAATAGCTGCAAATTGAGTAGCAGTATTTGTACAAGAAAAAGAATTAATATTTAATCTTTCTGCTACTTTCACATATTTTTTTGGCCATACTCCGTAACCAATTCTCCATCCAGTCATAGCAAATGTTTTTGACCACCCGTCTAAAATTATTAATCTATCTCTTATTTGTGGATATTCAAGTAATGAAATGAATTCAGTATTATCGTAAAGAATCCTGCTATAAATTTCATCAGAAAGAATTTTGATATTAGGGTGTTTTTCTAAAATTGTAACCAATTTATCCATATCTTTTTTAGAAATTATACCTCCTGTTGGATTCGAAGGAAAATTTATAATGATTAAAGATGTGTTATTATTGATAGAACTTTCTAATTCTTCAAAGTTTATTTTAAAGTTATCAACTATATCTAATCTGATTGGAATGGGTTTAGCTCCAGAATAATTAATAACACTTTCATAAATAGGAAAACCTGGGTTTGGATATATAATTTCTTTACCTTCTCCACCAAACATTATAATTGCATGCCACATAGTAACTTTCCCGCCAGGAACTATTACTATATTTTCAGGATCTACTTCTACTTTCCTTCTTTTAAATATGTCCGATGCAACAGCTTCTCTTAATTTTAAAATGCCTTTTCCCTCTGTATAGCCATGTTCTCCGTTTTTTAATGCTTCAACTGAGGCATCTACTATATGTTCTGGTGTTTTAAAATCAGGCTGACCAATTCCTAAATTAATAATTTTTTTTCCTTGCTTTTCCAGCATCTGGGCTTTCGCAAGAAGTATAAAAGCACTTTCAGTACCAAGCTTTTTTATATAAGGGTTAATTTTTTTCTCCTTAATTATTTAAAATATTCTTAAAAAGTTATACTATTAATAACAAATAAATAATTTTTTATGAAACATAATTTTATTTCTAATAGGGTAAATAGTATTAAACCTTCTCCAACTATTGCGGTAACGTCAAAAGCTAGAGAATTAAAAGCTGCTGGGATAGATGTTATTGGGTTAGGAGCCGGAGAACCAGATTTTGATACTCCTTTACACATAAAAAAAGCTGCTATTGAGGCTATAAATTTAGGAAAAACAAAATATACTGCAGTAGATGGTATACCCGAATTAAAAGAGGCTATTTGTAAAAAATTTTTAAGAGATAATAAAGTAAAATATGATGTAAATGAAATTTCAGTTGGCGCCGGAGGAAAACAAGTTTTATTTAATGCACTTTTGGCAACAGTAAATAAGGGTGATGAAGTTATTATACCTGCTCCATATTGGGTTTCATATCCTGATATGGTCATAATAGCAGAGGGAATTCCAATTATATTAGAAACAAGTATAGAAAATGATTTTAAAATAGATATTTCTCAACTAAGAAAAGCAATCAATAATAATACTAAATGGGTTATTATTAATTCACCATCCAACCCAACAGGAAGTTGTTACACTATGGATGAGCTAGAAGAGATAGGGAGAGTTTTAGACGAATTTCCAAATGTGGGGATTATATCAGATGATATTTATGAGAAAATTTTATATGACGACTTTAAATATACTACTTTGGCTACAATTGTTCCTCAGCATAAAGATAGAATATTAACTGTGAATGGTGTATCTAAAGCTTATTCTATGACAGGATGGAGAATAGGTTATGCTGGAGGATCAAAAGAAATAATTAAATCTATGGCTAAAATTCAGTCACAATCAACCACAAATCCTAGCTCAATTTCACAGTATGCTGCATTGGGTGCTCTTGAAGGAGATGAAGAATTTATTAAAAAAAATAATCAAGTTTTTAGCGCTAGAAGAAATTTAATTTTTGATATTATAAATGAAACTCAAGGACTTAGCACTAATAAACCTGCAGGAGCATTTTATATATTTCCTTCTTGCAAAAATCTTTTAGGAACTAAGACAAAAAATGGTGTTTTATTAAAAAATGATACAGATTTTTGTGAATATCTTATTGAAGATGCTGGAGTTGCAGTGGTCCCTGGTGTAGCCTTTGGAAAAAAAGGATTTTTTCGCATATCTTATGCTACTTCTGACAACCTATTATTTGAAGCTGGTAATAGGATAAAGAAAGCTTGTGCCAAATTAAGCTAAAATTATAAAATTAAAAATTACTTTTTACTTCGGGAATCCATTTTTTAATATTTTCTATTCTAGTTCTGTTAGATGGATGAGTGCTTAAGAATTCAGGAGGTTGGCTATTAGAACCATCTTTACTCATTCTTTCCCACATTTTAATAGATTCTTCCATTTCATACCCAGCAATATACATAAATACTAGTCCTAAATAATCAGCTTCTGTTTCATGACTTCTACTAAAAGGCAACATTAAGCCAAAATTTGCAAAGTATTCGTATAATCGTCTATTACCTCCTGATAAAGATCTACCAAGCACCAATTGCTCCAAAGCCATGGTTCCAAAATCTAATAGGACACCTTGACTAGCTCTTTCAGAGCTGTGTCTCGCTACAGCATGAGCAATTTCATGTCCCATTATTGCTGCTATGGCATTATTATTATTAGCTAATTCTAGAATGCCAGAGTATACTGCCATTTTACCACCTGGCATGCACCATGCATTTTTCATATCTTTATTGTCAATTAGTATAACTTCCCACCTAAAATTTGAAGTAGGGTCAGGTTTATTGTGAGTTTTATAAAAAGTCCTTATGGCTTTTTTTAAATTTTCTGTAACTTCTTGTATATTGTCATAATCAGTTCCTTCTTTAATGAGTTTATTTTTTTTTTTAAAGTTTTCATAAGCTTTGAATGCCTGAGGGTAAATTACATCGTCTCCTAAAATTATTAACTGTTTTCTTTCTGTTATAGATACAGTTGAGCAAGCTGAAAAAAAAATTAATATTAGTATTGAAAATAATCTCATACTTTTAATATAATTATAACATGATTTATATCAAAAAAAAAATTCCTCAATTAAAAGAAAACTTAGTAACAAATCAAAATATTTTTTTGAATAGAAGGAAGTTTATTCTAGGACTAACTGGATGTGTTTTAACTGGAAATACACATAATTTAAATGCAAATACTATTAACAAAAAATTTTCTAATGCAATAAATAGGAAATTAACTAGCTATGAAAATTTGTCTAGGTATAATAATTTTTTTGAATTCGGTACTACTAAACAAATTTGGAAGCAAGCTCAAAAATTAAGGACCCAAGATTGGAAAATAGAAATTTCAGGATCAAACCTTTCTCAGAAAATTATATCTTTAGAAGATATTTTAAATAAAGTTAATTTAGAAGAAAGAATTTATAAATTTAGGTGTGTTGAAGCTTGGTCTATGGTAGTTCCATGGAAAGGTTTTGAATTATCTACTCTAATAAATATTTTGAATCCTAAATCTAATACCAAATATGTAGAGTTTGAAACTTTTTATAGACCTAACGAAGCTAGTAATCAAAAACAAAGTTGGTACCCATGGCCTTATAAAGAGATAATTACCATAGAAGAAGCATTACATCCGCTGTCGTTTATTGCAACAGGTATATACGGAAAACCAATTCCCAAGCAAAATGGTGCTCCAATCAGATTAGTTCTTCCATGGAAGTATGGTTTTAAATCAATAAAGTCCATAAAAAAAATTAGATTTACAGACACTAAAAGTAAATCTTTCTGGCAAACTATTGCTCCAAAAGAATACGGTTTTTGGGCTAACGTGAACCCTAAAATTCCTCATAGAAGATGGAGTCAGGAATATGAAAGAGATATAGAAACTGGAAATAAATTTCCCACTGAAAAATTTAATGGTTATGGTGATTGGGTTGCATCATTATATCCAAATCTTGAAGACCAATCAATTTTCTATTGATGTTAAAAACTTTTCTGCTTCTAAAGCTGCCATGCAGCCATAGCCTGCAGCGGTTACCGCTTGCCTATAACTTTTATCGTGAACATCTCCAGCTGCAAATACTCCAGGAATATTTGTAAAAATTTGATTTTTCGTTTTAATATATCCCTCCTGGTCTAAATCTAATTTATTAATAAATAAATTAGTATTAGGTTTATGCCCAATTGCAATAAATATTCCATCAATATTTAAATCAGCATAAGACTTGTCATTAAGGTTTTTTATTTTTATGGATTTTACTTTTTTAGGACTACTTTGACCTTTTATCTCAGAAACTATACTATTCCAGATAATTTCTACTTTATTATTACTAAATAGTCTTTTTTGCAAAACTTTTTCAGCTCTAAGCTTATCTCTTCTGTGAATAAGAATTACCTTGCTTGCAAATTTTGTAAGAAATAAGGCTTCTTCTACAGCAGTATTTCCGCCACCAACAACTACAACTACTTTGTCTTTAAAAAAAAATGCATCGCAAGTTGCGCATGCAGACACACCAAATCCTGTAAATTGTTTTTCTGTTTCTAGACCTAACCACTTTGCACTGGCACCCGTAGAAATAATTACACTTTTAGCAGAAAAAACTTTTTTATTTGAAGTATAAAATTTATATGGCTTAGTCTCAAAATCTACTTCTACAATATTATCTTCCACTACATCACAGCCTACTACTTTTGCTTGATCAATCATTTGTTCCATTAACCAAGGGCCTTGGATAGGAGAAGCAAAACCAGGATAATTTTCAACATCTGTTGTTATTGTAAGTTGTCCTCCAGGCTGGATTCCATGCACTAAAGTAGGTTTCAAATCAGCTCTAGCTGCATAAATAGCAGCTGTACATCCTGCTGGTCCAGAACCTAATATAAGTAAGCTAGTATCTATATTATTCATTTTTATAACTTTCATAAATATGCGCAGCTATTTTTTTAGATGTATTCAATACCTTAATTTTATTACATTTTTCTCCTAAAGTATCAAACGAAAAAGCATAGTTTTTTTCAATTAATTTTTCACAGAAATTAATATGTTTATTAGAGCAAAAATTTTTATTATAATAAATTCTTACAGGTTTTTTTGTTTCACAAGCATCACTAACCATAGACATTGAGTCACCCGTAACAACAATTTCTTTTGCAATACTTAAATTTCTAAAATAAGGATTATTTTTTTTAGATGTTTTAGGGTGGTAAACCTCTTTAATAATATTATATTTACTTTTCAAATAATTAATTCTTTCAATCAAATGATCTGAAGATCTCCTGCTCGTTGTAATTAGCAAACTTCCTCTATTATCTAATCTTTTTATAATACTTTTCAAAATTTTATTTATTTCCCTTACAGATAATTTAAAATTTCCATGATCACCACCTACCAAAAGAAAGAATACTGGCTTAATGAAGCTATGTTCTATATTTTTTATTAATTTTATATTACTAGGTGAGCCTAAAAATTTTTTAATATTTTTTTTTTGTTTGATCCTATCATGTTGGGGTGTAAAAATTAGATCAAAATTATTTTTTAAAAAAGTATACTGTGGGTACATTAAATGAACACAAAAAGGTTTATAATTAAATATTTTTTTTAACTCCAGTGCAACAGTTGCTGTCCTTCTTCCACAAGAAATAATTATATCAGGCGAAGGTTCTTTATTTAATTTTTTAATTGACCCTATGTGGATTGTATTATTAAAGATCTGAAAAAAAAAGTTTGGTAAATGTGCTAGAAAGTTATATTTAATTTCAATTATTCTATACCTTAATTTTAATTGAGATAAAACGCCTAGTATTTGGTTCCTATTTCCAGTTCTAGTATCTAAAATAGCCCAAGCAAATTTTGATTTTCCCATTAAAATTATATAAATTCTATATTTTCTATTTCATATTCTTTAGAGCCTCCGGGCGATGATACTTCTACTAAGTCATCAATTTTCTTTCCAAGAAGCGCACGAGCTAACGGAGAAGATACAGATATTTTGCCATTTTCAACATCAGCCTCTTCTGTACCTACTATCTGATAGATAATATTTTTTTTTCTTCCAACCTCTCCTAACGTTACTGTTGCTCCAAATATTATTTTATCCCCTGATAATATTTCTGTATTAATTACTTCTGCTCTACTAATTTTATTCTCTAAATCGGCTATTCTGCCTTCGATAAAACTTTGCTTTTCTTTAGCAGCATGATATTCAGCATTTTCTGATAAGTCTCCATGTTCTCTAGCCTCAGCTATTGCTTTAATTACATTTGGTCTTTCAGTCGATTTGAGAAACTTTAACTCTGACTCTAGTTTTTCAAAACCTATATTTGTTATTGGAAATTTTTCCATAGCTTATTCTCCAATTTTAATTTCTTAAAGAAACTTTTATATGAAAATATTAGTAAGATTGCAATGATTTTATGTTACTTTTTGTAGATTTTAATTTCTTTATTGCTAATAGAACGGCATTACAACCAGATATTGTTGTGTAATAAGGTATATTAGATAGTAGAGCAGCTTCCCTAAGAGAAAAGCTGTCAGCTATAGATTTGCTTCCTTCTGTAGTGTTAAATATCATTTTAATTTTATTATTTTTTATCAAATCTACAATATGTGGTCTTCCTTCTCTAACTTTATTTACAATAGTGACTGATACTTCTCTCTTCTGTAAAAATTGACCAGTTCCTTTAGTGCAATTTATTATATAACCAAATTTAATTAATTTTTTACAAATTTCTGTAATAAATTCCTTATCTTTATCTTTTACAGATATAAAAACACTTCCTTTCAAGGGAATAGGAGTTCCTGTAGCAGTTTGTGATTTAGCGAAAGCATGACCAAAATTATTATCAAGTCCCATTACTTCTCCTGTAGACTTCATCTCTGGACCTAAAAGCACATCTACTCCTTTAAACCTTTTAAATGGGAAAACTGCCTCCTTAACTGCCACCTTGTTATTACTTCTCCAAGGTAATAGTTTGGATTTTTTTAATTTCTTTCCTATCATACATTTGGCTGCAATTTTGGCTATGGCATTACCTGTAGCTTTTGCAACAAAAGGAACTGTCCTGCTTGCTCTAGGATTAACTTCTAATATATAAATTTCTTCCTTAGATTTTTCTTTTTTTATTGCGAATTGTATATTTAGTAGCCCTATAACTTTAAGTTTTTTTGCAATTTTAACGGTTTGCTTTTCTATTTTTTTTATAGTTTCATTTTCTAAAGAATAAGGGGGAAGTGAGCATGCAGAGTCTCCAGAATGTATACCTGCCTCTTCTATATGTTCCATTATTCCTGCAATAAATATATTATTTCCATCTGATACTGCGTCCACATCTACTTCTACTGCATCATTTAAAAACTTATCTATTAATATAGGGTTTTGTCCAAAAAAATTAGCAAGCTTACCCAAATAATTTTTTAGCTCATTTTCTTCATAAACTATTTGCATAGCTCTTCCTCCAAGAACATATGAAGGTCTTACAATTACAGGATAACCGATTCTATTGGCAATTCTAATAGCGTGGCTTTGACTTTTTGCAGTTCCGTTATTTGGTTGTTTAAGATTAGACTTTAATAGGAATTTTTTAAACCTTTCTCTATCTTCCGCTAAATCTATAGAATCGGGTGAAGTTCCAATAACAGGTATTTTATATTTATCTAATGATTTTGAAAGTTTTAATGGAGTTTGTCCTCCATATTGAATGATAAGCCCTAAAAGTTTTCCATTAGACATTTCAATCTTAACTATTTCTAATATATCTTCTAGGGTAAGTGGTTCAAAGTATAGCTTATCGGAAGTATCATAATCTGTAGAAACTGTTTCAGGATTGCAATTAATCATTATTGTTTCAATTTTTTCTTCAGATAATGAGTAGGCAGCATGAACGCAACAATAATCAAATTCAATTCCTTGCCCTATTCTATTAGGACCACCTCCTAAAATAATAACTTTCTTTTTATTAGATATATAATTTTCTATAAATTCTTCATTGTCATAACTTGGAAACTCATAAGAAGAGTACAAGTATGAAGTTTTTGTGCTAAATTCTCCGGCACAGGTATCAACCTTAAAAAAAGAAGGATATAGAGTATATTTTTTTCTTAGATTAAAAACTTGTTTTTCTTTGACAGATAAAATTTTAGAAATTTTTGAGTCTGAGAACCCAGCTAGTTTTAATTTTAGAAGAAAATTTTTTGATAAAGGAAATTTAGAATTTAATAAAGCAGCTTCAAGGTTAACGATCTCATTAATTCTTTCCAGAAACCACATATCTATTTTACTTGCTTCATAAATATCTTTTATTGCAATACCTTCTCTTAATGCTTGTCCGACATATAAAATTCTTTCTGAACTTGGAGTAGATAACCTAGAAAGTATTAAATCTTTCTTATTGAAATCTGTTATTTTAATTTCATCTAACCCATCTAATCCAGTTTCTAGAGATCTGAGTGCTTTTTGAAAGCTTTGTTGAAAATTCCTTCCTATAGCCATTACCTCACCCACAGACTTCATTGACGAAGTAAGGGTTTCACTTGCTCCTGGAAACTTTTCAAATGTAAATCTCGGGATTTTAGTTACAATGTAGTCAATGCTAGGTTCAAATGAAGCAGGAGTAACGGTTGTAATTTCATTTGTAATTTCATCCAAAGTATACCCAATCGCTAATCTCGCTGCAACTTTGGCTATTGGAAATCCAGTCGCTTTGGATGCTAAAGCTGAAGACCTTGATACTCTTGGATTCATTTCAATAACAACCATTTTTCCTGAATTCGGATCAACAGCAAATTGTACATTAGATCCTCCAGTTTCAACTCCTATTTCTCTAAGTACAGCAAGTGATGCATTACGCATCTTTTGATATTCTTTATCCGTCAAGGTTAGAGCGGGAGCAACCGTTATAGAATCACCAGTATGTACTCCCATGGGATCTACATTTTCAATTGAACAAATTATAATAGCATTATCTTTTTTATCTCTTACTACTTCCATCTCATATTCTTTCCAACCTAAAACTGATTCTTCTACTAAAACAGTGTTTTCCGGAGAAGCTTCTAGCCCAGAAGATAAAATTTGTTCGAATTCTTCCATATTGTAAGCTATACCTCCTCCTGTTCCTCCAAGTGTAAATGATGGTCTCACAATTACAGGAAGTTCAAGTTTTTTTAATGTTTCTAACCCTTTTTTAACTGACGAAACCTGAAAGCTTTTTGGAGTATCAAGTCCAATTTTCTTCATTGCTTTGCAAAACATTTCTCTATCTTCGGCTTTTACTATAGAATTAATACTAGCCCCTATTAATTCTACATTATATTTTTGCAAAATTTTTTCATTAACTAAGGATAAAGCCAGGTTTAGTGCTGTTTGTCCTCCCATTGTAGGCAAAACAGCATTTGGTTTTTCTTTTTTTATAACTTTCTCTACAGTTTCTGTTGTTAAAGGTTCAATATATGTGGCGTCGGCAAATTCCGGGTCTGTCATTATAGTTGCTGGATTAGAGTTAATTAATATAACTCTATAACCCTCTTCTTTTAAAACTTTACAAGCCTGTGAACCTGAGTAATCAAACTCACAAGCTTGTCCTATCACGATAGGCCCAGCTCCTAATACTAAAATTGATTTAATATCTTTTCTTTTTGGCATAAAAGCTACTTTTTAATATTGTTTTTTTAAATTTTTCAAAAAGGTATCTAGAATCATGAGGCCCAGGAGAGGACTCAGGATGAAATTGCACACTAAAAAAAGGATCTCTTTTATGTTCTATGCCTTGGATTACTCCATCAAAAAGAGAATAATGAGATACTTTCAAGTTAGAAGGCAAACTTTTTTCTTCAATATTAAAACCATGATTTTGGCTTGTTATTTCTATACTAGAATCATTTATTTTTTTCACTGGTTGATTTACTCCATGATGACCATGATGCATTTTAACAGTTTTAGCATCAAGCGCTAAACCTAAAAGTTGATGACCCAAGCAAATTCCAAAAATTGGTATTTTAACTTTAATCAGCTTTTTTATAGTTTTAACTGCATTTTTGGCTGTAGCAAAAGGATCTCCAGGTCCATTTGATAAGAAAATACCTACTGGGTTATACTGCATAATTTTATCAAAACTGTAATTACATGGAACAACAATAACTTCAAAACCTACTTTATTTAGTAATTCTAAAATATTTTTTTTGCATCCGTAATCAACTGCAACAATTTTAAGAGTATTTTTTGACGATTTTTGTTTTGTTTTGTTATAACTGTAAGGCTTTTTTACTGATACTTTAGATGCTAAATCATTGTTTAAAATACCATTCCAATTTTTTAATTTTTTTATTATTTCTAAATAAGAAATATTTTTTTTTGAATAACTTAATATTGCTGCTCTTAATGCACCATTTTCTCTTAATTTCACGGTTAATTTTCTAGTATTTAGGTTTGTAATACCAACAATCTTTTTAGAAATAAGCCATTGATCTAAAGTGCTTGTTGACCTCCAATTTGAACAGTCTTTAGTAACATTTTTAAAAACCACGCCATTAAGATGAATTTTTTCACTTTCCAAATCATCTTTGTTGGTTCCGGTAATCCCTATATGAGGAAAAGTGAACATTAATATTTGAGAAGCATAAGAAGGGTCACTTATTGCTTCTTGATAACCTGTCATTGCAGTGTTAAAACATAATTCTCCAATACTAAAACCTTTTTTTCCGATTGATTTTCCATAATAAATATCTCCAGTTTCTAAAATCAGTAGAGCTTGTTTATCATCAATAATTTTAATATTTTTAAACATTTTATAGACTATTAATTAACACGAACTATAATGCAATAATAAAAATGCAAAATTCGATAATTTTAATAATTGTTATTTAACTTACTTTAATATTTTATAATTTTTATGCTAGTAGAAAAAATAAAGGATGATTTAACTAAATTTCTAAAAGCTGGAGACAAGACCAAGGTTTCTCTAACAAGATTTCTCTTAGCTGCAGTTAAAGACAAAGAAATTTCTTTAAGAAATAATAATAGTGAAGATGAGAGCCTAATTACAGATAGTGTAGTAATGGATATTATAAAAAAAATGATAAAACAAAGAAATTTAGCAATGGAGTCTTTTAAAAATGCAAATAGACCAGATTTAGTTGAAAAGGAAAAGTTAGAAAATGATTTATTGAGTGTCTATCTTCCCAAACAATTAACAGACGAAGAGTTATCAAATGTAATCGTAAAAATTATAAATGAGACCAAATCCGAATCTATTAGAGATATGAGTAAAGTTATGCAAGTTTTAAAGGAAAACTATGGAGATAAATGTGATTTTCAAAAGGCTAGTAAAATAGTAAAAAATAGTCTTTCTAGCAATGAAAATCCTAAGTAATTGAATTTTAGGTATAATGGATAATAAAGCAGATTTTGTTCAATTAATTAAAGATAGAACAGATATTTTAGATTTATTGACTAAAGATCTAAAGATAATTAAAAGTGGTTCTAGTTATAAGGCACTTTGTCCTTTTCATGAAGAAAAAACTCCATCGTTCACTATAAATGTTCAGAAACAAAATTATGTGTGTTATGGGTGTGGAAAAAGTGGAGATATATTTTCTTATATAATGGAGAAATACCAATTAAGCTTTAAAGAAGCTTTAGAGAAACTAGCCAAGGACTGCAATATTGTTTTAAGCAAAAGTATAGCAAATGGTACTTTTGGTTCTTCAAAGAATACCAAATACTACAATAAAGTAATGAATTATATAACATTATACTATAATTCAAATTTAAAAGAGCATTTGAAAAATAACGATATAAACTTCTTAAATAAAAAAAAAATTTCATTAGAAAAAATAGAAAAGTACAATTTGGGATTATCAACAAATTTTAATAATCTAGAATCTTTTTTATCAAAAAAATCAATAAGTCTAGAATATTTATTAGAAAATAATATTTTTAAAAAAAATAAATATGGAAAAAAATATGATTTATTCACTAATAGAATTATGTTTCCTATAAAAGATAGATACGAAAATATAATAGCCTTTGGAGGAAGAAGTCTAGGTGATGAAAAGCCTAAATATATAAATAGTTGGGAAAATAATTTTTTTAAAAAAAGACAGGTTTTATACAATCTACCTTGTTTAAATAATATAAAAAATAGGACGGAAAATGTTTATATAGTAGAAGGGTATACTGATGTTATAGCTATGGAGTCCAAGGGTTTTAAAGCTGTTGCTCCTTTAGGAACTTCTTTGACAATTGAACACTTTAAATTGGTATGGAGGTTTGTAAATGAACCAACACTTTTTATGGATGGTGATAATGCTGGGATAAATGCTTCAATCAGAGCTTTGGATTTAGTGATGCCAGAATTACGTGGAGAAAATTCTTTAAATTTTATTTTTTTGAAAGAAGATAAAGACCCAGACGATATTATAAATGGAAGTGAGAGAACATATTCGCTTTCTAGTTTGTTAAGTAACAAACAAAGCTTAATTGAATCATTATTTTTGCTTTATGGAAATGAAGAAGTTCTAAATTCACCAGAAAGAATTGTAAGTTTTAAAAATAAAATCTTAACAAAAATTAAAAATATAAACGACCCAGATATTAGGAATTTATACAGATCATTTACAGTTAATAGAATTAATGAAATATCAAAAACTCAAATAAATAAGTTTGGAACTATTACTAATAATAAAAGAAAAGATAATTATTTTACTAGTTTAATAAAAAATAAAAGAACAGAAAACTTTGTAATTAGAAGGGAAAGGTCAATATTGGCAGCAATGATTAATAATTTAAAATTATTGAAACAAAATGATGAAGCTTTAGCAAAAGTTTATATAAGTAATGCTGAGCTAGAAGAACTTAGAAATGTTATAATAGATATCATTTCTACCGAAAAAATTTTAAAATCTGAAGATCTTAAAAAATCACTTTTAGGAAAAGGTTATGAGGCTTTTTTAAAAAAACATTTTCAAACAAAGGATTGTATCAGGTTTGATCTAGTAGAAGAATATGCGAAGGAAAATAGTGATATAAATTATGCTACTGAAACTTTATTGAATATATTAAGTATTCAGGAAAAATGGTATCAAAGAAAAAATAAATCCTTGTAAAAAAAAAATCAAAAGCTATAAAATATCTATGGTAAATGCAAAAAAAATTAATATTAGTCAAGAAGAGCTAACCGCCAAAACCATCAGAAGAATATTTAATAGAGGAAAGAGGAAGGGATATGTTTCACCTGCATATATTGAGAAAACTGTTAAAGGAAAAAATATTCCCAGCAATTCTTTGGAAGAACTTCTAGAAACCTTCAAAAATGAAGGGATCAAACTTATGGACGAAGAGCAAGCAGCTCTAGAACCAGTAGTTAAAAAGAAAAGAGGAAGAAAAAAAGGTTCTACCAATAAAAATTCTAAAAAAAGCCAAGATCCTGACTCAGATGAGCTAAGTGATGATGAGATTTTAGGAAAAACGGATGATCCTGTTAGAATGTATCTCAGGGAAATGGGAGGAGTGGAACTTCTTTCACGAGAGGGAGAAATTGCAATTGCAAAGAGAATAGAAGCTAGCAGGTCTGCAATGATGGTGGGAATATTTGGTTGTCCCTCTTCTTTAAAAGTTATAATAGAATGGCATAAAAAAATATCTAAAAATGGAATGCTTTTAAGAGAAATAATAGATTGCGAAAGCACATACAACCAAACTCCAGAAGGAAAAGCCAACGTCAAAACTGCAGATAATGCCTTGTTAGCGACATCTGGAAAAGATATTGTTTATCAAGACTTTTCTCAAGCTGAAAATTTATCAAAAATTTCTGATAAAAATAATGCCAATGAAAAACATAACGTAAAAAAGGTATCTGAGGATGGGAAGGCTAATGAAAACCCTGATTCTGATGAAATTGAAGAAGATAGCGATAATGATGATCAAGATGAAGGTTTTTTATCTCTTACACATCTTGAAGAAATTATCAGGCCTACTATTGATAAAGAATTCAAAAGAGTTAAACAAATTAGTAATAGTTTCACAAGAGTTAATAATTATAAACAAGAAAAAGCAGTAACTGGAAAAGATATTAAATCCAATGTATTTAAAAAAGAATTGGATCTCGTCAAAGAATTAATAGCTATCTTTAACAGAATTATTTTAAATAACAATGCCATTGAGTATTTGATAGATATTGTTTATGGAAAAAACAGAAGATTATTATCTCTAGAAAGAGATTTGCTAAAAGTTTCTAGAAAAAGGAGTGTTGATGTAAAAATTTTCAAAGAAGCTTTTGTAGGTAGAGAAAATGAAAAGAATTGGTTCAGAAAGGTCTCTTATATAAAAGATAAAAATTGGAAAAACTTTTTGTCTAAAGATAAAGATAAAATTAAACAATATATTAAAGATTTTAATACTGTGTCTGATGACATGGGAATACCTGTTTCTGAAATTAAAGTTATTGCAGACAGAATACAAAGAGGTGAAAGAGAGTGTAATAGAGCAAAGCAAGAGATGATCGAGGCAAATCTTAGGTTAGTTATATCTATTGCTAAAAAATATACAAATAGAGGATTACAATTCTTAGATCTTATACAAGAAGGGAATATAGGACTAATGAAGGCTGTTGATAAATTTGAGTATAGAAGGGGATATAAGTTTTCAACTTACGCGACTTGGTGGATAAGACAAGCAATTACGAGATCTATAGCTGATCAAGCTAGAACTATCAGAATTCCAGTTCATATGATTGAGACTATTAATAAGTTAGTTAGAACGTCTAGACAAATTTTACACGAAACTGGAAGAGAGCCTTCACCAGAAGAGCTAGGAAAGCATTTAGAAATGCCAATTGACAAAGTTAGAAAGGTTATGAAAATAGCAAAGGAGCCAGTTAGTTTAGAAACTCCAATAGGAGATGAAGATGATACTAATTTAGGAGACTTTATTCAGGATGTTAATGCTATTATTCCTTTGGATGCGGCTATAAATACTAATTTAAGAGAAGCAACTACAAAAATATTATCTTCTTTAACTGCAAGAGAGGAAAGGGTTTTGAGAATGAGGTTCGGCATAGGAATGAATAGTGATCATACTTTAGAGGAGGTTGGACAACAATTTTCAGTTACAAGAGAAAGAATTAGACAAATAGAAGCTAAAGCATTAAGAAAACTTAAACATCCATCAAGATCAAAAAAATTAAAAAGTTTTCTTGATAATTCATAGGGCCTGTAGCTCAGTTGGTTAGAGCAAACCGCTCATAACGGTTTGGTCGTAGGTTCGAGTCCTACCGGGCCCACCATAATTCAAGTGTTTTCAATACTAGTAAAAATCATTAACTAATCTTTTCAATTATGTTATACTTTTATGAAATTAGAGAGGAATAATAATGTTTGGATTAGAGGCCAAAGTACTTTGGTTGTTTGTATTTGTGGCTCTTTATTGGTCATACTGTATATATTGGGGTGTTCAGGGAGCTAGACAATCTAAAACAGCTGGAGATTATTTTATAGCGGGAAGATCAATATCAATTTGGGTTTTTGTTTTGGCTGCTACGGCAACCTCTTTTTCAGGATGGACATTTATGGGACACCCTGGATTAATCTACAGAGATGGCTTCCCTTATGCATATGCTTCTTTTTATGCTATAACAATTCCCTTTACAGGAGTTCTATTTTTAAAAAGACAATGGATGATAGGCAAAAAATTTGGTTTTCTAACACCTGGTGAAATGTTCTCTAATTACTTTAGATCAGATACTATAAGAATATTAGTTGTTTTAGTAGCATTAGTATTTTCTGTCCCTTATCTGGGAATTCAATTAAGAGCTTCAGGCTTTTTATTTAACGTATTAACTGACCAGATGTTTGATGTGACAACTGGAATGATCTTATTATCATTAGTTGTTATAATATATGTTGCATCTGGAGGATTAAGAGCTGTAGCTTATGTTGATACAATGCAGTGCATTCTCTTGGCTGGAGGTATAGTAGTTCTGGGCATAATATCACTAAGCTATATAGGTGGTTTTAATAACTTAATAGAAGGTATAGCTACTCTTTCACAATCGGATACAAAATTAACTAAAGAAGGTTATAGTCATTATGTAGCTATACCAGGCATGATACAATTTGTAGATGCTGGATCAAAAGCTGTAGGAGGACCATGGACAGGAATAATGATTTTGACCTATATGTTTGCCTTAATGGGTATACAATCTGCCCCAGCTTTTACTATGTGGGCATTTTCTAACCAGAGTCCTAGACCTTTTGCTCCCCAACAAGTTTGGGCTTCGGCTTTTGGTATAGGTGCAATATTATTTATTTTTACTGCCATACAGGGTATAGGTTCTCACTTTTTAGGTGCAAACTTGGATATGGTGACAAATAGTCCCGAAGTAGTAAATAATGTTATAGGGCCTAGTATTGGCAATAAGGATATAATGGAGACAGCTAGCAAACAAGGTAATCTTGTTCCACAGTTAATTAATTTGATGTCAGAAACAGCTCCCTGGTTGGTAGGCTTGTTATCAGTTTGTGCTTTAGCAGCTATGCAGTCTACAGGTGCAGCTTATATGTCAACAGCGGGAGCAATGATCACTAGAGATTTAGTGAAAAGATATATAATGCCTAATGCTTCAGATGCCCAGCAAGTTTTATTAGGAAGAGTATTTGTTATTTTAATTGTAGTAATGGCTCTCTTGGTGGCAGCAACTGCGACTGATGCATTAGTACTTTTAGGTGGTCTTGCTGTTGCGTATGGATTTCAAATGTGGCCAGCCCTAATAGCTATTTGTTTTTGGCCCTGGTTAACTAGAACTGGTATCACACTTGGCTTGATAGCTGGACTGATTGCTGTAACTTGTACTGAAAGTATTGGTGCTGCATTAGGTATCACTGCTTGGGGAAGATGGCCTTTAACAATACATTCAGCAGGATGGGGTATCTTTTTTAATTTTGGAACAGCTATAGTAGTATCATTTTTTACTCAAAATAGAGAGGAATTTGATCATAAAATGAAATTTCATAACTTTCTTAAGGAATATGCTGGTCTACCAGATGAAAAAAGAAACTTGATACCTATTGCTTGGATAATAACATTACTTTGGTTCTTTTTTGGCATTGGACCTGGAGCAGTAATAGGTAATTGGATATTTGGAGATCCAACAAATCCTGCGACTTGGATTTTTGGAATCCCTTCTATATGGGCTTGGCAGATACTATTTTGGATAATAGGTGTTTATATGATGTGGATGCTTGCATATAAGATGGAATTTTCTACTCCTTCTAAAAAAGAATTATAAGGATTTGAGATAGATTTAGTTTTCTTCAGGGTTACTTTAAGCTTTTTAATGTTCCTCTGTTTAATATACCCTGTATACAAGTTTATTTTTTCTTTATCCGTAAGAAAATTGGATCAAAAGCAATTTTCTAAAAAAAGTAAATTCATAAGAAATAGATCTATATTACTTTCAACTATTATAAGTTTTATATTTGTATATGTTTATTCTATGAAAGTAATTTGGTAGTGAGGTCAAATTACAAAATTTTTAAAATTATTGCTTTTTCACTTGGAGTTTTAGTAGTTTTTTGGCTTATTTATGATTTTATAAAAAGTTATAAAAAAATTGATAAAAACTATGTTAATGCTAATACAAGTTTCTTGAAAAAAGATTATAAAGGTGCATTAAATTTATATAAAATAGCTTCTGAATTAGACCCAGAAAACTTGTATGCTATAGAAGGTCAAGCAAGAAGCTTAATGAGAATGAAAAAGTATAAAAAGTCAGAAGAAACATTTAAATTAGTTTTAGAGAAAGATAATGAATTTGTCCCAGCACTAACAAATATTGCTATTTTATACGACACAATAGGTGAGCATAACAAAGCTATAATTTATTACAGAAAGGCTTTAATACAAGATAAAAGAGTATCTAAAAGAATGAGTTGGCTGAAAAGGTTTATTAAAAATATACAATTAAAGCCATCAACTATTCAAGAGAGACTATTTTATTTAGAAGAACAATTAAAATTAGATATTGGAAAGAGAAAACTAAAAAATAAAGATATAGATAGTTTACAACCTGACTACGAAATGTAACTATATTCCACCTAAAATATCGAAAAACAATACTCTTAAACAAAACAAAAGTGCAATAGTACCAAATAATAACCTTACAAAATCTTTTTTTCCATTACTACTTTTAAAAGTCAATCCATGCCAAGCGATTAGTCCAGTTATAAAAACAAATAAAATATCCATTTATGATTGCTTCAATACTTTTTTTTGAGCTACTAATACTTTTTTTTCGTTAAAGTTTTTTATAAGTTTTTCAAATTTTTCATGCCAATTAAGTTCTGATTTTAAATGCATAAAAACTGATCCCAGTCCTATTCCAGCTCGGTCAACAAGCACAAACTCTCTTGGAGGCTTTACTCCACCAAACTTTTTTAAATCTTT
>PAZF01000018.1 GCA_002715505.1 Candidatus Pelagibacterales bacterium | reverse complement strand
TACCTCTGGTGTACCGGTTGTGACGCCAGTCGCATCGCCGGGTAGCTAAGTACGGACGGGATAACCGCTGAAAGCATCTAAGCGGGAAGCCTCCCTCAAAACTAGGTATCCCTTGAGAGTCGTGGAAGACTACCACGTTGATAGGCCAGGTGTGGAAGTATAGTAATATATGAAGCTAACTGGTACTAATAACTCGATCGGCTTGAAATTTTTTTGTACAGTAATAAATCTTTTTATTGTGTGATGGTGAGTGACTATTTTATCAGGTATTTAGATAACCTGGTGGTTATGGCGAAGATTCCGTACCCGATCCCTTTCCGAACTCGGTAGTAAAAGTCTTCAGCGCCGATGGTACTTCGTCTTAAGGCGTGGGAGAGTAGGACGCTGCCAGGTTTTCTAAGTACCTTAAACTATACGAGAGCTAATGCTTAAGTTTATTTGTACAGTTAACAGCGCGGGGTGGAGCAGCCCGGTAGCTCGTCAGGCTCATAACCTGAAGGTCGCAGGTTCAAATCCTGCCCCCGCTACCAATTAAATATACTTTAGATATCAAAGATTAAGTTTTCTTATCAACCAATTTAAATCAACAAATATTAAATTATTAAATCTCTAATGAATTCAAACATACCTTTATCAGGCCTAAGAGAAATAGATTTAATTAGTGTAATAATGGACCCGTTCACAACGCAACTTTTGGGTGATTAAGGAACTGATATATTAAAGTTGAAACAACGGAAGGTAGTTTATTAATTCCAGATACTGGAATTAAAATATATAAAAAATCCTTACCCAAAAAAAACATCAACCTCAATATGCACAACATAACAGAGAAATTTTAAAAGAATTGGGTATACTAGAAAAGATATAAAAAATATATTAAGCTAATTTAGGTTTATATGGATTTTAAGAATTTAGGTAATTCAAATTTGTTGGTTTCCCCTTATTGTTTAGGGACGATGACATTTGGCGAGACGACTGATGAAAAAGACGCCCATCAACAAATAAACGAATGTATAGCGGCAGGAATTAATTTTATAGATACTGCAGAAATGTATCCTACTTGTCCGATAAAAAAACAAACAACAGGAGCTACAGAAAAAATTATTGGAAATTGGATTTATAAAAACCTTAATAAAAGAAAAAATTTAATACTTGCTACTAAAGTTGTCGGTAATGGGTTTAAATTTATCAGAGATGGTGGGGAAATTAATAGAAAAACAATTAATTTGGCGCTTGAAGAAAGTTTAAAGAGGCTCAAAACTGATTATATAGATTTATATCAATTACATTGGCCTAATAGAGGGTCATATCATTTTAGAGCATACTGGGACTATAAACCAATCAAACAAAATGAAAATAAAATTAATGATGAATTTTCTGAGATAGTTCAGACCTTATATTCACTCAAAGAAAAGGGTCTTATCAGAGAGTTTGGCCTTTCTAATGAAACTTGTTGGGGAGCTATGAAATTTGTTGAAGAGGTAAAAAAATATAATAATTTTTGTGTAGCATCTATACAGAATGAATACAGCTTAATGTGTCGCTTATTTGATAATGACTTTAATGAGCTTGCAGTTAACGAAAATATTCCATTGTTAGCATACTCTCCTCTTGCAAGGGGACTATTAACTGGTAAATATATAGGACATAAAATTCCTGATGGATCTAGATTATCTAGAGATGATAAAATAAAAAAAATAGTAAATAGTAAATCTGATATTGCAGTAAGAGATTATTTTGGCTTAGCAAAGAGATATGATATTGACCCTATTCACATGGCCTTAGCTTTTTGCAAGGATAGGCCTTTTATGGGCTCAGTTATTTTTGGCGCAACCGATATAATTCAATTAAGAAGAATAATCAAAGGGTTAGATTTAAGCTTAAGTGAAGAGATCAATAATGAAATAAAAAAACTATACAAAAAACACCCACTAACTTTTTAATTTTAAGATTTCTTAGTTTTAATAGGACTTTTTCTTTTAGGAAAACAGGTTTTACAAATATTGCATTTAGTGTCATCACAACCTCTAGCACTGCAGTATTCTCTTCCATAAAATATTATTTGCAGGTGTAATTTGTTCCATTTTTCTTCAGGAAAAATTTTTTTTAAGTCTTGTTCTGTTTGTTTTACATTCTTTCCATTAGTAAGTTTCCATCTTTGTGCAAGTCTGTGTATGTGTGTATCTACAGGAAAAGCAGGAAGTCCAAACCCTTGAGACATTACAACACTAGCAGTTTTATGCCCTACACCAGGCAACATTTCCAAAGAAGCAAAACTCTTTGGAACTTTGCCATTATATTTTTCTAATAAAATTTTTGATAAACTTTGAATAGCCTGAGATTTTTTTGGAGCTAATCCACAAGGTCTGATAATATTATATATTGTATTTATAGAAAGCATTGACATTTTTTTCGGGTTGTTTGCTTTTTTAAAAAGCTTAGGAGTAACTAAGTTTACTCTTTCGTCAGTACATTGGGCACTAAGGATTACTGCTATTAGTAGTTCAAATTTATTTTTATGCTTAAGAGGAACCGGTGTTACTGGATAAAGTTTCTCTAATAAACTTATTATATAATTTATTCTTTGTCTTTTATTCATAAATATACAACTATAATAGAAATTTTTACGTAATATACATATGCTGATTATATTTTACAGTTTTTTATTAAGCTATATGCTATTTTTTTCCATTTGTGTAGCGCCAGTTATTAATTCTACTTTAGATAAAAAAAATAGTTCAATTTTATTAAGAAAAATTTTTCCAAAAAATTTCCTTTTTGGAATGACTTTTTCTTTTTTTGCTATTTTAGTTTCAATTTACTATGAAAATTTATTAAGTATTTTAATTTCATCGATAATATTTATTTTTTTTATTCTTAATCTATATATCTTAGTTCCTAAAATAAATTTAGAAGCTGACAAGACTACTAATATAAAAGGTTATAATAAAAGGTTTAAATTTTTACACTTATTTTCAGTAATCTTATATTTAATTCAAATATTACTTTGTATAATTTATATTATATTAGATTATTATTAATGATGAGAATTATTAACTTGTCCTATTATAATTTTGAATTCTACTGGAATAACTAAATTATTTCTAAAGTTAATCTTAGCTTTTATCATTTCATTGTTTTCCAAAATTCTATTAAAATTAAAAAACATTGCATGATAAGATTTAGCTTTAAATACTAACGATTCACCGGGAGAAATTAATAAATCATTTTTTATAGGACGCATTTTATATATATCATTCTGTTTAATAACTTCATGAATTTCAATTTTAGTGGAAATACTTGCAACAATCTCTCTGAGATATAAATGCTCATTTGAATTATTAATAACTTTAAAGTAACCTGCGCCTATTTTCGAATCTGCAGAACTAACTTTAATTATGGGGTGATCAATAATAACTTCGTTTTTATTATATTCATGACTATTTGCAAGAAATGAAAAAAAGTAGATAATAATAAAAGTTAAACGCATAATACCTTATATGATTGTTTTAAAAATAATAGCAATAATTTTTTTTTATGTTAGCCACTGTAATCTTTTTTCTCAAGATATGATATTTGAAAGTTTTAATGATAAAGAATATAGGGGATGGGAATTTATTACCGATCAAGTAATGGGTGGTGTTTCTTCAGGAAATTATAAAGTTTTAATTGAAGACAATGTTAGCTTTATTAGAATGACAGGAAATGTCAGCCTTAAAAATAATGGTGGTTTTATTCAAGTTAGAAAAATTATGGATGAAACAAAAAATATTAACTTTAAAGAAATAATTTTAAATGCTAGAGGAAATAATTCAGAATACTATCTTCATATAAGAACAAAATTTACACTCTTGCCTTGGCAATATTATCAAGCTAAATTTAGTGTAACAAGTATGTGGGAAAATTATCACTTAAATTTAAAAGACTTTAAAAGATCAGGAGTTTTACTACCTAAAAAAATTAATTCTAGAAACATTAAGTCAATTGCTTTGGTTGCATTTGGTAGAGAGCATAATGTTCAACTGGATGTATCCAATATAATTTTAAAAAATTAAAAATGGCCAGAAAATCTTATAAATTTTTTTATACATTAAGAGCAAGGTATGCTGAAGTAGATGCACAGGGTATAGTCTTTAATTCCCATTACTTAACTTATTTTGATTGCGCAATTACAGAATATTTTAGAAAAATAAAATATAATTATATCGATGAGGTTAAAAAAAATAAAAAAGATTTTCATGTTATTAAGACCTGCATTGAATATAAAAAACCTATTCTTTTTGACCAAATTATTGATGTAGGAGTAACAGTAAATAAAATAGGAAACTCAAGTATTACTTTTGATATATCCTTGTTCTCAAGCAATAAAGACGATTTGTTAGCAAAAGGTAGTATAATTCAGGTTTATACCGATCAAATAAAAAAATGCGCTACTCCCTTGAGTAAAAGTTTTATATCTAAAATTAAAAAGTTTGAAATAAAGTCTTAATTAGCCTAATAATAATAATTCTATTAAATGTAATTTTACTAAAATTTATGTTAAGAAATATCGCAATAATAGCACATGTTGATCATGGGAAAACAACTCTTATAGATTCTATGATGAAACAAAGTGGAATTTTTAGAATAAATGAAAATATTTCTGAAAGATTAATGGATAGTGGCGATTTAGAGAAAGAAAGAGGAATTACCATTTTAGCTAAACCAACTTCTATCAAATGGAAAGGTATTAAGATTAATATTATTGATACTCCAGGCCATTCTGATTTTGGAGGAGAAGTTGAAAGAGTGTTGAATATGACAGATGGCGTAATACTTCTTGTTGATGCTGCAGAAGGACCAATGCCCCAAACTAAGTTTGTATTAGGAAAAGCATTAGCACAAAATTTATCACCAATAGTAATAGTTAATAAATTTGATAGAGCTGATAACAGAAGCAAACAAGTAATAAACGAAGTATTTGATTTATTTATTGATTTAGGAGCTAGTGAAAAGCAATTAGATTTTCCTATACTTTATTCCTCTGGAAAAGAAGGATGGTGCATTAAAGATTTAAAGGATGATAAAAAAAATTTAGAGCCTTTATTTGATATGATTATAGCCCATATAAAACCTCCTAAGGTAGATCCTAGAAAACCATTCGCTATGCTAGCAACATTATTAACTTCGGACGCTTATTTGGGAAGGTGTTTAGTAGGTAGAATTGATCAAGGAAAAATCAAAGTAAATCAAATGGTAAAAACCATTAATTTAAAAGGGGAGATCATTGAAAAAGGAAGATTAACTAAATTATTTATATACCATGGTCCTAATAAGATTGCAGTAGAACAAGCTAATGCAGGGGATATAATTTGTATTGCTGGTTTAGGTAAATCTTCAGTAGCGGATACCATATGTGATAATTTATTAGATATACCTCTAAAAGCTACTAAAATAGATCCTCCAACTATGGCCGTAACTATAACTGTTAACAATTCACCTTTTGCTGGAATAGAAGGAGAACATGTTACTTCAACCAAAATTAGAGGTAGACTTCTTGCAGAAGCTGACTCTAATGTAGCTATTACTTTTAATGAAAATCATAACAAAGATTCTTTTGAAATAGGAGGAAGAGGTGAGCTACAAATAGGGATTCTATTAGAAACTATGCGAAGAGAAGGTTTTGAATTAAGTGTTTCAAGTCCTAGAGTTTTAATACAAATGAATGAGAATGGAAAAAAGCTAGAACCTTTTGAAGAAGTAACTGTAGATCTTGATGATATTTATTCTAGTACAACAATTGACTCAATTAGTAAAAGGAAAGGTAACCTTTTGGAAATGAAGTCTACAGGAAAGGGAAAAACTAGATTAATATTTAAAGTTCCTTCAAGAGGACTGATTGGCTATCAGGGTCAGTTTTTAACAGAAACTAGAGGAACTGGAGTACTAAACAGAATTTTCAGTTCTTATGACTTACATAAGGGTGAAATAGAAGATAGTCGAAACGGAGTTCTTATTGCAACTGAGCAAGGAAAAGCTGTAGCTTTTGCTTTATTTAATATTCAAGAAAGGGGAAAATTATTTATTTATCCTCAAGAAAAAGTTTATGAAGGAATGATTATAGGTGAACATAGTAGAAAAAATGATTTAGAAGTAAATCCTTTAAAAGGAAAAAAACTAACTAATATAAGAGCATCAGGAACTGATGAGGCTGTTAAACTAATTCCACCAACTAGAATGTCTATGGAACGCATGATGTCTTTCATAGGAGAAGATGAATTACTGGAAGTAACTCCAAATAATCTTCGATTAAGAAAGAGAGAATTAAAAGCATCTTTTAGAAAGAAAAAAACTAATTTTTAATACCAGAAATTTTTAAAATAAATGAAAACTCAAGTGCGAGCTCTTCAATATTAGCGTCTCTTCCAGTTTTTCCTCCATGCCCTGCTTTCATTTCAGTTTTAAGTAACAAAATATTCTTATCTTTTTTGTAGTATCTTAGTTTAGCTGCGTACTTTACTGGCTCGTCAAATAATACTCTATTATCGAATAGACTTGTTGTGATAAAAATATTAGGATAGTTTTGTTTTTTAATATTATTATAAGGGGCATATGATTTTATATAGTCATAGTGTTTTTTGTACCTTTTTGCGTTTCCAAATTCTTTAAACTCTCCTACAGTTAGCGGTAAAGTGTGATCTAGGTTAGTAGTAAGAGAGTCAACAAATGGAACAGCTAAAATAGCTCCCAAAAAAAGTTCTGGTGTTTTATTTAAAACTACTCCCATAAGCAAACCTCCTGCACTTCCACCCATTCCAATAATATTTTTTTTCTTAGTATATTTTTTTTTAATAAGAAACTTTGCACAAGAAATATAGTCTTCAAAAGTATTTTTTTTATTAAGCATCTTACCATTCTTCCACCAGCCCATGCCGCACTCCATTCCACCTCTAATATGTGCATTAACCCATATTATTCCTCTGTCCAAAAGAGCTAATTTATTTGATGAAAACCCGTTTCCTAAAGAAGATCCATAAGACCCGTATCCATAAAGTAATACCTTTGATTTTCCATCTATTTTTGTTTTCTTATGTCTTATGATAGTCATTGGAATTTTTATATTATCGTGAGAAGGGGCATAGAGTCTTTCTACTACATAATTTTTTTCATTATAACCAGATGGTATGATTTGGTTTTTAACTATTCTATATTTATTATTTTTTAAATTGTAAAGTAATGTTTTATAAGTAGATTTAGGGGTAGAATATGAAATATATATATAGTCGCTATCAGCTTTTTTTTCATAATTTGAACAAGATACCTGTTTTACTTCATCGTTGAAAAGCTTTATTTCTTTTATCAAAAAGCTTTTCTTGTTTTTAACATAAATGTGATAATTAGCATTTTTTTTTTCTATCCATACTAGCCAATTTTTTAAAAGAATAGGCATTCCTATTATAGTATTCTTTTTAGATGCAATAACTTCTGCAAAATTAAGAGGTGTTTTGTGAGAGGATTTTATAACCTTAAAGTTCTCTGCGCCATCATTTGTATGCAAATAAAAATTACTATTCCATGAGTCAAGGGACAAACTTATATTTTCTTTAAAGTCTTTAAAAAGTTTTGGTTTGAGGCTTGATAAATTTCCTGGCAGTAAATAACATTTATTTGTAGAATGATCTCCAGAGGAAATTACATAAAATTTTTCGTCTGAAGTAGTGGATATTCTAACAGAAAATCTTTCAATACTCTCTTTATAAATGAGTTTATCTTTTTGCTTCTTGCCATTTATTTGGTGTAAATATATTTCTTTTGATCTATGATTCTTATCTAATTTAATATAAAAAAAATTTTTATTATTGTAAGTAAAAACTATACTTCCATTTGTATTTTTTACTACTTTATCATAATTTTTTTTTGTCTTTAGGTTTCTAAGGTAAATTGAATAATATTCTGATCCTTTTAAGTCTAAAGAATATCCAAGAATTTTATCGTTAAAGCTTACACTCAAGTCACCAATTCCAAAGTAAGGAGAGTTATGTTTAGATTTTTCTTTATCACCATCCCAGAAAACTTCTTGTTTATTTTGATTGTGTTTTTTCCTAAGGTGTATGGAGTAATTACCTTTTTCTGTAGTTTTAGTCCAGTAGGAGTATTTTTTGTCTTTAAATGGAACAGACTTATCAGCTAATTTTATTTTTGATTTAATTTCCTTAAACAGCTTTTTTTGTAAAGCCTTAGTGTCTCTTAAATATAAATTTGCATAATTATTTTCTTCTTCAAGATACTTTTTAACCTCTTTGTTTAGTTTAGATGGGTCAGATAAGACTTTAAGAATATCTTTCTGATGCACCCATGAATAATAATCTACAACCGTATTGTTGTGAGTTTTAATTATTTTTTTTTTTCTTTTTAACTTTGGTGGTTTCATATTGAAAATAAAATTAATTAATCTATACAATATGTATTTACGAATACAAATCAATATAAAATGTTTTAAATGAAAAAAAAATCATTATTTATTATTTTGGGCAACCAACTTTTTAATCCTAAGAAATATTTAAAAAATCATTTGGATTGTGATTTTTATATTTGTGAGGATTATGGATTATGTACTTTTTACAAACATCATAAGTTAAAAATATTACATACCTTATCTTCCATGAGATCCTTTAAAGATGAATTGATTGATCTGGGGGCAACTGTTCATTATTCTTCAATCGAAGATAAAGAGTTTAAAGAAGACTACATAGAAAAGGTTAGTAAGTTTGCTAAAAAGAAAAACTATACAGATTTATTTTTTTATGAAATTGAAGATAAATTTTTTGAAAAAAAAATTAACTCCCTTAAGGCTGACTTCAAAATAGTTTTTTTAAAGTCGCCTATGTTTTTATTTAGTAGAAAAGAATTTTCAAATTTTATTAAAGATAAAAAGCCTTTTATGGGTTCTTTCTATAAATTTAGTAGACTTACAAATAATATTTTAATAAATAATAAAAAACCTGAAGGAGGTAAGTGGAGTTACGATGAGGAAAATAGAAAGAAAATACCAAAAAATTTCCAAATTCCTAAAATAATGAGCTTTAAACAGACTAAATACTCTTCACAGCTAATTCCTATCATTCAAAAAAAATTTTCATCTCATGTAGGGAGCTTGAAATACATTTGGATGCCAACCACGAGAAAGGCTAGTGTTATTTTTCTAAATGATTTTATTAAAAATAAGTTTAATCTTTTTGGAGATTATGAAGACGCAATTTCTCAAAAAGATGATTTTTTACTTCACAGTGCTTTGAGCCCTCTACTAAATGTAGGCTTAATTACTCCTGAAGAGCTAATTGATACAATAACCAAATATAAAAATGAAATTAAGATTAATTCCTATGAAGGATTTATTAGGCAAATAATAGGATGGAGAGAATTTATTAGAGGTATTTATCAAAATTTTGAAAATACCCTCATAAATGGTAATTATTTTGGTAACCAGAGAAGAATGAAGAAATGTTGGTATGAAGGAACTACAGGTATTCCACCATTAGATGATTCAATAAAAAAAGCCATAAAAATAGGATACAATCATCACATAGAAAGATTAATGATAATTTCTAATATCATGAATTTATCTAGAATTGATCCACAAGAGGTATATCTGTGGTTTATGGAACATTATGTTGATTCTTCTGATTGGGTAATGGCACCAAATGTTTTTGGTATGGGCTTATACAGTGACGGTGGAATTTTTTCTACTAAACCATACATTTGTGGTTCAAGCTACTTATTGAAAATGTCAGATTATCCTAAAGGAGACTGGACTGATGTAGTTGATGGATTGTATTGGAAGTTTATTGATGAGAAAAGGGAAAAATTAAAAAACAACCCAAGACTCGGTATTATGACTAAAATGGTAGATAACATGAAATCAGATAGAAAAGAAAGAATATTTAATGCTGCTACGAATTTTTTATTAAGGACTACTTCCAAGTAATATTTTAAATGAAAATACTAAAATGAAATATAATAAAAGCAACTTACCATTTAAAAATTGTTTGAAATGCCAAAGACCATTTAATTGGAGAAAAAAATGGAAATATGAATGGGAAAATGTCTTATATTGTTCAAAAAAATGCAAAATCAATCATAAGAGAATTAATTGAATAAATTTAAAATTTTACTTTTAATTTCAGTTCTTATAACCATACTTTTAAGTACAATATTGTTAATTTATTATGATCTATTTTCTTTAAATTATTTGAGGAAAACTTATTTGCAGGCACAACTAAAAGTTGATCAAAATTACGCTCTATATTTTTTCTTTTTTCTTTTAACTTACTTTTTAATAGCAGCTCTTTCCTTGCCTTTTTCCGCTGGATTATCGATTTTCATAGGATCATTATTCACTTTTTTTGATGCAATTTTAATAGTTTGTATAGGAGCTTCTTTAGGCGCTCTGGTAAGTTTTTTATTAGCCAGATTTACTTTAAAAAGTCTTATTGAGAAAAGGTACAAACTCCAGGCTGAAAAAATAAATAAAGGATTAAAAGAAAATGGACTTTTTTACCTATTCTTTTTGAGAGTGACTCCAATTTTTCCTTTTTTCATTATAAACTTTATGTTTGGTATAACAAATATTTCTGCTTATAAATTTTATTTAATTTCTTTCATAGGAATGTTGCCAGGAATTTTCTTATATGTAAATGCAGGATCTCAAATTTCAAAAATAGGTTCATTTAATGACATATACAGTCTAAAGATATTGTGTTCAATTTTTTTAATAGGAATATTTCCTTTAATGATTAAAAAAATGATATACTACTTTAAACTAATAAAAAAATAATAATTTAAATGAACAAAAAAGAATTTAAAAAAACCATTCCGATTTTAAATGGTTGGATACATTCACCTTGCACATTATCAGCTGAAATTCTTGCTTCTTCAAAGTTCAATTCTATTACAATAGATCTACAGCACGGAATGCTAGACTTTAATGAATGTAGAGGTATATTACAAGTTTTAGGCAAATACAATATCTATCCAATAGTTAGGGTTCCAAGCAATGAAACAGATATAATTAATAAATGCTTAGATGCGGGTGCTAAAGGTATCATATGCCCATTAATTAATACAGTAGAAGATTGTGAGAAATTTTTAGAGAGTTGTTTTTACCCTCCCTTTGGAATTAGGAGCTTTGGACCTACTTTGGCTTCTTTGAATCAAACTAATTACTTTATAAAAAGTAAAAGTGAGACTACTACAATCATTATGCTAGAAACAAGAGAATCGGTATTAAACCTATCTAAAATTTTAACATTAAAGCTTTTAGACGTCATCTACATCGGGCCATTTGATCTATCTATAAGCTATGGCACGTCACCAAATGAAATATTTAAAAATAAAGAGATGATAAAAACTTACAAAGACGTATTAACTAAAGTAAAAAAAGCAAAAAAAATTGCCGCAATACACTGTATTAGTGCTGAAACAGCTATAAAATTTCTGAGAATGGGATTTGATTTAGTAACAGTATCAACTGATATGGGTTTGCTTAAAAAGTCATTAGATGAAGAACAAAACAGGATAATAGATTTTATGCAAAATTTTAAAAGTAATTCTAGTTGACAGAAAAAAAGTTAAAACTATATAATTAATTTAAATACTAATTATTAGTAATAACTATGGGAGATATTATGAAAAATTTAATTACACTAATAACTAGCTTAATTTTTACATTTGGAGTTATTTTAAGTTTACAAGCTAAAAATGATGATGATGTAATTAACAAATTAAGCGCTTTTAAAGCGTCCGGTGCAGATTATAGCTGGGATAGAGTACCGCAGGATACTAAATATGCTGCTAACATTAAGAGAAATATTATTTCAAAATTAAAATTACCACCAAACTTTAAAGTGGAACTATTTGCTGTTGTTCCTGATGCTAGAAATATGGCCATTAGCAGAAATAAAGGTGCTGTTTGGATTGGAACTAGAAAAGATAGAGTTTGGCAAGCTACAGACAGAGATATGGACAATGTTGCAGATACTGTTGAAAGATTTGCTCCAAACATTAAATTTGATATACCAAATGGTCCTTGCTACAGTGCTGATGGACATTTATATATTGCTGAGAGAAACAGAGTTTTATGGTTTCCTGCAGCTGAGTATTTTATGGAAAGTCCAGACACAGTCGCAATTCCAATTATTAACCAAGGAGAATTAATTCCTGAGGCAGAAGAATCATATAATCACACAGGAAGAGTATGCGCTATTGGACCTGACAACAAATTATATGTAAGTATGGGGCAGCCATTTAATGTTTCACCTCCAGACAAACAAGATTTATATAATGAAGTTGGTATTGGCGGAATGATCAGTTTTAACAGATTCCCTGGAGATTTAGATAGAAAAACTGTTGCTACTGGTATTAGAAATTCAGGAGGACATGCTTTTAATCCTAAAGACGGAAAATTATGGTTCACTGACAACCAAGTTGATGGAATGGGAGATGAAACACCCCCAGGAGAATTAAATAAAATGCCAAAAATGGGAATGTGGTATGGACATCCTTATTATGGCGGTGGAAATGTGAGAACTGATGACTATAAAAATCAGCAAATTCCATCAGACTTAGCATCTAGATATGTTAAGCCTCAGGTAGACATGAAAGCTCATGCTGCTGACTTAGGTATGATGTTTTACACTGGAGATATGTTCCCTAAAGCATATGACAATGTTATTTTTAGTGCTCAACATGGATCATGGAATGCGGTTGTTCCAAGAGGGGCACAGGTCATGGTTACTTATTTAGATTCTAAGGGTAACGCAAAGAAGACTGAACCATTTATGACTGGTTGTATGACTGAAAGAGGAACTTACATTTGTAGACCAGTTGATGTTCAACAATATATCGATGGTTCTATATTAGTTTCAGACGACAAAGCTGGCGCTGTTTACAGAATTACTTATTCTTCTGCTGAGTAGTAGCTGACGTCTAATAAAAAGCAAAATGGGCTTAATTAATATAATTAAGCCCATTTTTTTAATTATGAAGTTTAGATTTTTATTTATTTTTTTATATTTTTTTTCTAATACCTCTGCCTCTGAAGAAATAAATAGAGGAAAAGAGATTGCAGAGAACATATGCTCTGTATGTCACGGGGTAAATGGACAGGCCAATACTGGAGGAAATTCAGTTTTAGTTCCTCATCTAACTGCTCAAAATGAGCAATATTTAATTGAAAAACTTAAACACTATAAAGACAAAACATTAGAGCATCATCAAATGTCATTAATAGCTGATATGTTAACTATAGATGACATTAAAAATGTATCTAAATGGTATTCAAGCATAAAGATTACTGTAGAAGAGATTGAGTAGTAGTTTTAATGAAGGATAAACTTCTATATCAACTTAGAATTGATTTGGATGAGCATGCTGCTAAATATCTTATAAGTAATAAAGCTTTAAATAGCTGTAAAAGCTTGCTTAAAGTAATAGAAAAAGAAAACGCTAAATTAGTATGCCAATATGAAGCATTTAAAATGTTTGTAGAGGAGTGCCAAAAAAATAATTTAATTCATACTCCATTATACAAATGGACTAAAGATACAATTGAAAACAAGTTAAAAAAAAAAAAATATATGAAATCATTCACTGTTTATGTAAATGATGAACAGCTATATGAAAAAAATATAGCTGAAAGAATTGAAAAAAAGATCTTATCATTGAGATGTAGCTGTATTCTTAAAGTTAATAAATATAATTCAGATCCTAAAAACAATCCACAACCGCCAAAAAAATATTTATAATTAAAATCTTATTTTAAGAAATATTCTCTGAAAAACTTAACTTTTTCCATTCGCGCCGTGATATAGTCATTATTTACTTTGTTCTGATTTTTGGTGTAAATTTTTTTGGAAATAGTAATTTTTTCATTCTTTTTAGATTTATTTTTATTACTGGGTTCTTTTATATTATTTTCTATTCTATTTTTTTTGTTACTTTGCAAAACAATATTTGATTTTAAATTACTATCTAGTTTTACTTTAACATCTGCATAAACCTTATTTTTATTTAACATTCTCCAAGTATTGAAAACTTTTGACGAATATTGGTTTTTTTTTACAGGTCTATAAGAGTGATAATAACCTACAGCTTCTTTGTAGGACCCATATTTTTGATACAAGTTTTTTATAAGGTTTGCTGACCATTCGACGTTAGTTTCAGGGTCAAAAGCTTTATCTAGATTTATGAAAGCGTTGGGGTGATACATATAATTTACCTGCATGCAGCCCATATCAATATTTTTTCTACCCTTACTAATGTAAGCTTCTACATATTTTAAAGCTTTTTCTTTGGAGCTAAAAAATTTACCTTTTCCTCTCATATTAATTGTCCACGGCCAAGCTACAAACTCTCCATTCTGAACTTTTTTTCCTGACTCTGTGAGTGCTATAGATACTAATAAATTCTCAGGTAGTCTGTATATTTTTTCAAATTTCTTTGCAGACTCTATGCATTTATACATTTGAGCGTTACTTACTATAAATATAAAAAACATAGCTAAAAATAAAATAGTATATCTTATCATAAGAATTATTTTGCAATCGATATGCCATTATAGTTAATTTGACTAAGTTATACTTTGAAACTAATATAATATTGGTTAATATGCTTGGTTTGATGTCAAATAAAAATCTATTAATTTCTTCATTAATAGAACATAGTAGTGAATATCATGCAGATACTGAAATAGTGCACAGAGTATCTAACGGAAATATAGAAAAAACTAATTATAAAGAAACTAACATTCGTATAAGAAGGCTTGCCTCAGCACTAACAAGAATGGGTATAAAGCTTGGTGATAGGTTAGGAACAATTGCCTGGAGTAATTTAAGGCATCTGGAATTGTATTACGGCATATCAGGTATTGGTGCGATATGTCACACTATAAATCCTAGACTTTTTAAAGAACAACTAATTTTTATTATAAATGATGCACAAAATAAAATATTATTTGTTGATTTAGACTTTATAGAACTTATATCTGAAATAAGCAATGAAATACCAACTGTTGAGACCATAATCTTATTATGTGCAGAGAAAGAATTAACTAAGCTTCATAAAATAAAACAAAAAGTATTGGCATATGAAAGTTTAATAGAAAATAATCAAACCCTTGATAAATGGCCAGATTTTGATGAAAGAACTGCATCATCATTGTGCTATACATCAGGTACTACAGGAAACCCAAAAGGTGTTTTATATTCTCATAGGTCTACAATGATACACACCTTAGCAGCTGCTAATCCAGATGCTTTAGATATTTCAAGTACAGATGTAATTATGCCAATTGCTCCTATGTTTCATGCTAATGCTTGGGGTATCCCATACATAGCAAATATGGTAGGAGCAAAATTAGTTTTACCAGGAAGGCATTTAGATGGGGAGAGTGTTTATAACATTCTAGATAAAGAGGAAGTAACTTTTACAGCTGCTGTTCCTACTATATGGCTAATGCTATTTGAATACTTAGATAAAAAAAATAAAAAATTAAAATTTTTAAAAAGATGTGTAATAGGTGGATCTGCCTGTCCAAAATTTATGATTGAAGACTTTCATAAAAAATATGGAGTTGAAGTTATTCATGCTTGGGGAATGACAGAAACCTCTCCTTTAGGAACTGTAAATAAGCCTTTAAGAAAGCATTCATCTTTATCACAAGAACAAAAATATAATTTAGCTATTAAACAAGGTAGACCTATGTATGGGGTAAAAATTAAAATTACAAACGATGACGGAGAAGCACTCCCACATGATGGAAAAGCCTTTGGGAATTTATGGGTAAAAGGACCTTGGATTTGTTCAGGATACTTAAATATGACTAACAGTGATGTTCACGATGAAAATGAATGGTTTTTAACTGGTGACGTGGCTAGTATAGATCAGGATGGATACATGTTAATAACTGATAGGGTCAAAGATGTAATTAAATCAGGTGGCGAGTGGATTAGTTCAATACAGATTGAGAATATAGCAGCCGGACACAAAAAAGTATCTGAAGCTGCTGTTATTGGTGTAAAACATAAAAAATGGGATGAAAGGCCATTGTTACTTATAGTTAAAGCTGAAAATGTAAAAAAAGATGAAATTTTAGATTTCTTAAAAGACAAAATAGCTAAGTGGTGGATGCCAGATGATATAATCTTCGTTGAAGAGCTACCACACACAGCAACCGGAAAAATTAGAAAAGTAGAGTTAAAAAAGACTTATCAAAATTACTTTGTTAATCCTCATAAAGAAAGTGATGAAAATTAGCAACCAAATCCTGTGCTTTTTTAGAAATTAACTCAACTTCTGCTATCTTATCCTGTATCTTTTTTCTATTATGATTTATTCTAGAATTATTTCTAAAAATATTAAGTATATTCTCTTTTTGTAAATTAAATAGTTCATTTATTTCTTTTTCACTGTAGCTAGTTATCTTTTTCTTATTAGACTTTTTCCTATTAGTCGTATTATTTTTTTTGTATTTACTTAGTGATACTTCTAAAAATTTAACAAGTTCTTCGTTAACAACTTTAGATTCCTCAAGAGCTTCCATCATAATTTCATTGGAAGAAATTATTTTTTCAGTAACAGAAGCAGTTTTTTTATTAATCTCTATCCTTTTTTTTAAATATTCAAATAAATTTATGTGAGTAGATTTATCATTAATAAACTTTCTTGCTCTTTCTAATTGTAATAATAATAGCTCTCTCGTTACATCATATGATTCTCTGTAGGCTCCATGTAAATTATCATGGTTAATACTAACTAAAGCTCTATTTTTTTTTATTAAAATGGTATTTTCTAAAACAATATCTTCTAGCTCTTGATATTTTTTTGTTGACATAGCTATTCCCCTTTATTATTTTCTTTTACGTTATCAAGTTTTTCTTGAATGTTGTCAATTCTATTTTTAATATTTTCAGAATCTTCTAAACTTTTTTCATACATCATAGAATATTTCTCAGCATCTTTTTTATAATCTTCAGTTTTTGAATTTGATTCCATGAGTCTATGATAAGTACCTCTCAACATTCCTATTACAACCGGATGAGTTTTTTTTAAAATTTTTGATAGTTCTTGCTTTTCAATTTTTTTTGCTACTAAGTGAGTTTTTGCTTTTGCAGTAACTGAATGTGATCTATTTAAATAACAACTTATTTCACCAAACACTTCACTTGGCCCAGCGTCTCCTAGTTTAGTATCAGTTGGAGTATAAAATTCTACTTGCCCAGTAACTATCAGATAAGCAAAATCTGGAGGTTGTCCAAACTTATAAATAATATCTCCAGGCTCCCATGTTCCAACTAACTTTTTATGCATAACTTTAATTTTTTATGTATACTATACATTAGGGAGACTAGTTTGTCAGGTAAAGAGTTTTTAGATTCAGTAGATAAGGTTTTTGACAATGCGGCAAGTGTTTTGAATTTGTCTGAACAAGTAGCACATCAAATAAAGTCTCCTAACTCAACTTATAAATTAAATTTTGGTGTTAGGATCAAAAATAAAATGTTTACTTTTACAGGGTTTAGATGTGTACACTCAGAACACCTCGAACCTGTTAAAGGAGGAATAAGATATGCAATACATGCAGATCAGTCAGAAGTTGAAGCCTTAGCAGCATTAATGTCATACAAATGTGCTTTAGTAGATATACCTTTTGGTGGATCTAAAGGTGCATTAATTATAGACCCTAAAAAATTTAATCCTAACGAATTGGAAAAAATAACTAGAAGGTTTGCACAAGAACTAATTAAGAGAGATCTGATTAATCCATCACAAAATGTTCCTGCTCCTGATATGGGTACTGGCGAAAGAGAAATGGCTTGGATAGCTGATGAATATAGAAAATTAAATCCTATCGATATTAATGGTTTTGCCTGTGTTACGGGTAAACCAGTTAATAAACACGGTATAAGAGGCAGAGTTGAAGCAACAGGGCGAGGTGTTCAGTATGCTATTAAAGAGTTTTTTAGACATGAGAGAGATAAAAAAATTGCTAATATACAAGGAGGCTTAGAGGGAAAAACCATAATAGTTCAAGGTCTTGGTAATGTGGGATATCACGCTGCAAAATTTTTGTCTAAAGAAGACGGTGCAATTATTATTGCAGTTATTGAGAGAGATGGAGGTATTTTTAACAATAAAGGTATAGAAATAGATAGTTTAAAAAAACATATATCAAGAACTGGAGGAGTAAAGGGATATAAGGGATACACAAAAAATGGCAATGATCTTTTAAAAGAAAAATGCGACCTTCTTATACCAGCAGCACTTGAAGGCGTAATAAATATTGGTAATGCGAGGGATATAAAAGCTAAAGTAATTGTAGAAGCAGCAAATGGACCAATTACTTTTGGGGCAGATAAAATTTTAAGAAGCAAAAAAGTTATTATTCCTGATTTATATGCTAATGCTGGGGGAGTAACAGTATCATATTTTGAATGGGTAAAAAACTTAGCTAGAATTAGATTTGGAAGATTGCATAAAAGAGAAGAAGAAAATAAAATTGAAAAACTTTTAATAGCCTTAGAAAAAATGACAAATACTTCCCTAAATCATTCCTATAAAAAAAGTTTATTAAAAGGGTCTGATGAAATCGATTTAGTTAGATCTGGGTTAGATGATACTATGAGGCATGCCTATATAGATATGTCCTATAAATGGCATTCGACAAAAAAAATTCCTGATTTAAGGACTAGTGCCATGTGTATAGCCTTAAAAAAAATAGCTTTATCATATGAAACACTGGGAATGTAAATAATACAAAAAATACTTTTTTTTTCCCTAAAATTAAATTCTAGTCAAATATTTTTTTATTTTATTTTATTTTTACCATATTTAGTATGCTTTACAAGCATTATAGCACAATGTAGAAGAAGATTTTATTTAATTATTTTTTAAATCATTTATACTAAGTATATGGATGATTCGGTAATTAAAGTTTTAAGAAGAAATGGCTCTTGGGAAAAATCTAATAAAAAGAGTGAAGATGTAAATTTTTCTAATAAAGAAAAATCTGATAACAAGTCATTAGAAGATGATTTTAAATTAGATGAAAAATTTGAAATATTAGCCCAAGAAATAAAAAAAAGGATGAATAATAAAAGTTCTTTTGAGAAGTCTCAGAGAGATTTCAAAAAAAATGATAATTCAAAAAATTCTTTTATCACAGATAAATCTGACTTAGAGAATATAGATAGACTTAAAATAAAAATCCTTCCTTATTTAAAGAGCCTTGAGAAATTAATATCAGAAAGACAAAGTCATTTAGAAAACATTTCTGAAATAGATAAAGAGTTAGATATCATTTATAAAGATATATCCAATATTAAAAACGATTACCTGAATACAATCAATAAGTTAAAGCAAAATATGAATTTTTTTGATGATAGCTTAGAGATAATAAAATATGCAAAGGAGGAAAAATGACAGAGAAAAGAGGAAAAATCCTTTCTGTTGCCAATCCTAAGGGAGGTGTAGGAAAAAGTACTTTAAGTTGTCTTATTACAGCTATGTTAAAATGGAGTAATAAGTACGATTCAGTTCAACTAATTGATGCTGATAAACAGGGTAGTTCTGTTAGACTCTTGCAAAGGATAAGTAATAACATACCTTGCAGTCATTATCCCATTTCTTATGAATATGATAAATTAAATGTAATTCTTTTAGAACAATTAATGAATAATTGTAGAATGCAAAAGGGTAATATATTAGTGGTAGATACTCCTGCCAGACCTGATCAAGAGGGCGTTGAATTACTCACTAAGTCTCATGCTATTATACTACCTTGTAGTAATACTATGGCTGAGCTTCCTATCACTTTAGATTTTGTAAAAAAAATAGATGATTTGAAAGCTAGGCTTAAAAGAATACATCCACATGTTGTCATTATTCCAAATAAAATTCATTTAAATAGAAAACATATTGATGATTTTATAAAATACTTTGATAACCATGATGTAGTAATTGGTCCGCCTATACATGATAGTGCTTTTATTAGAAAAGTTTACACCAAGCAATATGATTATGACAAAATATCTCAGGAGACCATATTTAATGACTTACATAATGTCATAAAGTTTCTAGAGAAGTATGTCATAAATGAAGAGTTAGACGAAATCTATAAAGTAGATAATAATATTACAACTTTTCGATAGAAATATTTTTTGGATTAATTTTAAGAAAAAGTCTGATACACAAATTTCTTAATATTATTTAATTTAATTTTTTAATTATTATTTTATAATTTACAGTGAATTAAAGTTCATTTTTAAAAAAGCTTATTTTTTTAAAAATCCATACTATATAATCTATATCACTTTGTTTAACGTATACTTGATTATATTGGAATTGTAATTAAAATGAATTTTTATAATAATATAATAGATAATAAAATGGGGCATAGTACTGCAAAGAAATCTCCTGGATTGAAAGAAAATGATTTATCTTCTTGCTTAAGAGAAATAGGTTTAAATCAGGATAAGGGAGCCTTTTCAAGTATTTTTAGGTATTTTGCACCTAGGCTAAAAAGTTTTTTTGTAAAATTAGGCTGTACAGAAACTCAGGCGGAAGAAATTATTCAAGAAGTAATGATTTCTGTTTGGACAAAAGCTAATACTTATAATAGCGAAAAATCTTCAGTAAGTACCTGGATTTATACTATAGCTAAGAATAAAAGAATTGATAAAATTAGAAAAGAAAAGAAACATTATGCAGTTGACTCCGATGAAAGTCTTGAAATACCAATTCCCTCAAAACAAGAAGATGAGATATTAGCTTCCGAATTGTCTACAAAAATAACTAACACACTCAAATTTCTACCTCAAGAACAAGCTGAACTTTTAAAACAATCTTATTTTTATGAAAAAACTCATACTGACATAGCTAACGACCTTAATATTCCCTTGGGAACTGTTAAGTCTAGAATAAGGTTAGCTTTATCTAAAATGAAAAATCTAGTGGAGTTGAATTAATGTGTCAGATTAAAAATCATCCAAATAGTGAAATGTTGCTAAATTATGCAATGGGAAATAGCAAAGAAGCTGAATCTTTAATAATTTCTAGCCACATTACATATTGCCCTACCTGTAAAGCAGAAGTAGCTAAATATGAAAGTATTGGAGGTTTCTACCTTAAAAATCATGAAGAACTTAATGTTAGTAAATCATTATGGAATAACTTGGTAGAAAAATTAGATAATTTAGATCAGGATGATAAAACTACTAATTATGTTGATCACAAGGTAAAAACAAGTTTATCTAAAGAAAGCATTAGAATCCCATCTTTTCTTCATCGTTATTTAGATAACAGTAATACCGATAATTGGAGCTCTACTATTAATAATGTCAAATATTTCAACCTAAGTTTTAAAGATGATAGTTATAAAGGAAAAATGTTACAAATTCCTCCGGGCAAGTCAATGCCAAAACATAGCCATGAAGGACTTGAAGCTACAATGGTCTTTTATGGAGGATATTCTGATGAATCGGGAGAATATAATAAGGGGGACTTAGTCATTTTAAGTGGAGATGAAGAACACAGTCCTATTTCCTCTCAAGAAACAGGATGTTTGTGTCTCGTTATTTATAGTGGATCACTTAAATTTAAAGGTTTATTAGGTTCTATACTTAACTTTTCTAAATTTTAATGCATTCTACTATACTAATAGTAGGAGCATCTTCAGGAATAGGAAAACATACTGCACTATCATTTTTCCAAAATAATTGGAAAGTCATAGCTTGTTCAAGAAATTTCAAGGCATTAAAAGCTTTGTCTATTAAGACTGCTAAAAAAAATCTTAAAATTGAACCAGTGAAACTTGATATAACTAATCAACTAGCTTGTAAAAAAAATATTGAGAAAATTATTGATAAATATGGGATACCAGATATAGTTTTTCTAAATGCAGGAACTAACAATCCTAATTCAAAAAATATAGCAAGCTATAAGGAAACTAAAAAGTTATTTGAAGTAAATTTTTTTGGAATAGTAAATTGTATAGACTTATTAATACCGCATTTAGAGAAGAAAAGATCTACCCAATTAGTAATAATGTCTTCCGTGGCAGGATATAGAGGCTTACCTTATGCTGCTGCTTATTGTTCTTCTAAGGCAGGTTTAATAAGCTTTGCAGAGGCAATTTATAATCAATGTTATGAGAAAGGAATAAATGTAAGAGTCATATGCCCAGGTTTTGTTAAGACCCCTTTAACAGATAAAAACAAATTCAAGATGCCAATGATAATTTCTTCTGAAACTGCAGGTAATATTATTTATGATAAACTTTTAAATACAAAAAGTTTTGAAATAGTATTTCCTAAATTATTTTGTTATTTTATGAAAATTCTTAAAATTTTACCAAATTTTTTGTACTTAAAACTTACTTCAAAGCTTCTAAAAAAATTATGATTTTTTCTTGTATAGCAAAATAACCTTAGCTAACTTTATACCAAACTTGCTAACATAAGTAATATTTATAATTTCATTTTTTCCAACTAAGTACATATAATCTTTTACCAATACAGTAAAAGTAAAATTCCACAACATTAATTTAAAATAATAATTCATAGAAAGTCTATTTTTTTCTATGTTTACTACTATATTTCCTTTTACATTTTTTTCAGTACCATGAAATAAATTATTTGTTAATTTTTTAAACTTCCAATTTCTTATTGTTTTTTTATTATTTTCTGAATAGTATTCTGTTAATTTTAGCTGATTATTTTTTAAGAAACCCTTAAAAGTTATATCTAAATCTTTTATGGATTTTTTAGGATAGTGTAATATCATGTTTCCTTTTGCCACAACTTTCCCAGAAAAAAATTCTTCAAAATCTAAATTTAATGATTTATTACTTTTATTGATCATTTATTTTCTTTAATAAAAACTGGTGCACATTGATAGTTCCTGCTTTAAAACCTTCTTCACAATAAATTAGATAATATTCCCATAGTCTTTTGAAATCATTTTTAAAGCCCATTTTTTCAATTCTATTCCATTTGCTGAGAAAATTTCTTCTCCATATATATAATGTTTTTGCATAGTCTGTACTTAATGATTTTTCTTTACAGACATACAAATTATTATTATCAGCCAATGTATAAATAATATTCTTAGTTGGCAACATTCCTCCTGGAAAGATATACTTTTGAATAAAGTCTTTATTTTTTTCATAACTATCATATAGTTTTTCATTAATAGTAATAATTTGTAACGCTGCAAGCCCCTTGCTTTTAAGGCTTTGATCTAAAATTTTAAAAAAATTATTCCAGTTTTTTTTACCTACTGCTTCGAACATTTCTATTGATATAATTTTGTCATATACCTTGTTAATTTTTCTATAATCAAGAAGTTTAATAATAACATTTTTTTTTCTAATACTATTGGCATAGTTATACTGATTTTTTGAGATTGTAATTCCAGTTATTTTTGATCCAATATTCTCGGATACATAATTAGCAAAGCCACCCCAGCCACATCCTATTTCAAGGACTGAATTATCTTTGTTAATCTCTGCTAGTTTTACTAAACTTTGATATTTATTAGTTTGAGCATTTTCTAATGTAAGATTTTTGTTGCCAAAAATACCACTAGAATAAGTCATGCTTTTATCTAACCAATATTTGTAAAAATTGTTACCTAGGTCATAGTGAAAACTAATTTGTTTTTTGCTTTTAGAAACAGTATTATTATTTGTATAGAATATTTTCTTAAATCTAGTTAAAAAACTCTCATTTATTTTTAGACTCTTAATACTATTTTTGTTAATGATTCCTAGCTTTATTATGTGTGATAGATTATTTGTAGTCCATTCGCCTTTGCTGTACGCATAACTGATACCAGAAATTCCTTGTAAAATGACTCTAATAAAAATGAAATTATTTATAATTTTGAAATAGTATTTTGATTTTTTTGTTCCTATAGTGTATTTTTCTTTATTAGGAAATATGATTGTTAGATTTCCTTTAAAATTATAAGTCGCTCTACCAATTATAAATTTGGCAATAATTCTATAAACAAAATTCATTTTCTTTTTCCTAAAAAGTTACTAGTATTTTTTGAGGATGGCACAGGACATTTAAATATTTTTAAGCCTTTAGCATATAAAAATATAGCTTCTAAATGTATACCTAAAATTACTTTTGTTGTCATTAAAGGATATTTAATAAAGTTTAATAGTAATCTTGGAGTAGATAGGTTCTTTTTTTTTGCCGTAAAAGATGCTATCAACTTTTCTTTTTCAGATAAAAATTCTATGAAAATAGATAGCGTTTTATCATTCATGAAGCTTTTAAAATTATATTTCCCTTTCATTCCCATAAATGGAGAAACATGAAATGCTTTATGAATATTATTTTTATGATTTTTTAATTCAAATGTATTTTTAGTTATATAAAAATATCTCTGCTTAAAAGTATTATGAACTTCATAAATTTGAGCAATTATATTATTATTTTTATCTAAACAACTATATATAGAAAGAGGATTAAATACATAACCTAAAATTCTTGGATAAGCTAGAACAAAAATAGACTCTATTTTTTCTTTGACTCCCGTATTTCTAATTGTATTTTTTACCCATTTTTCAAGATTTTTACAATTATTTGGACCATGATCCTTATAGTAAAAAGAAAATAAATTAAACTTATTAATAGAAAAGATTGAAATTTTTTTAAATACTTTATTAATTTTACATAAATCAAAATTAATACAAAAAACATTATAATTAAAATGATGACTTTTAGGATAAACTCTAGAATGGTGAACTTTTCCTTCGTATAAACAATTATCAAATTCTATGTTTTCATACTTTGGCATACTTTTACTCTGCAGATAATAAATTTCTAATATTTATTGATGATTTAAGACCATCTTCATGAAATCCGTAGCCAAGCCATGCTCCAGTATAAAAGGTCATGTTATCTCCTTGCAGTTTTTTTACTTCTTTCGATAATGAAAAATGTTTTTCTTTCAGCAAGGGGTGTTTAAGTTTTAACTTTTTTAATAACTTTTTTTTATCAATATTTAGTTTCTTAGGAGGGTTTAAGGTAACTAATACAGGATTTTTTGTAGTAAAGTTTTGCAAGTTGTTTATCCAATAAGTAACACATATGGCTTGATTAGAACTACTTTTTTTATTATTAATAATTACATTCCAAGATGACCAAACATTTTTATTTTTGGGCATTAAAGCAGTGTCTTGATGAACAAAAACTAAATTGTCTTCATATGTATATTTAGAAAACAGTTTCTTTTCACTATCAGTTGGTTTATCTAAAATTTTTAAAATATCATCTGCATGTACGGCAAATATTATTTTATCATATGCCTTTGTAAAGTTTTCACTTAAAACATAAACTTTATTATTTCTTCTCTTAACTTTAACAACTTTCTCATTTTTGTATATTAATCCTTTTATATTCTTTTCTAGTTTTCTGACATAATTTTTACTTCCATAAGAAATAGTTCTCCATTCAGGCCTCTTAAACAAATTCAGTAACCCATGATTATCTAAAAAGTTTAATATATATTTTGCTGGCATGTTTAATACTTGCTTGGTAGAAGTAGACCAAATTGCTCCGCACATTGGTATAATATGATTATGTATTAAAGATTCATTAAAATGATTTGAATTCAAAAAATCTCCTAAAGAAATTTCTTGGTTTTCATTTAGTAAGAATTTTTTTGATTGCTTATAAAATTTTAAAATATCAAATAAAATACTCCAGAATTGGGATGAAAATAAATTTTTAAAATTATTAGTTATGGATAATATTCCTGTACTACCATATTCAAATTTAGAATAATTGTTATTTACTGAGAATGACATATTACTTTTTTCTGTTTTTACTGAGATATCATTTAGTAGTTTTGAAAAATGAGGATAATTTTTAGTATTATACACCAAAAAGCCTATATCAAAAAAAATTTTTTTTGTTTTTTTATTGTTTATTTCTAACTCTTTTCCCAAAGTAATAGCATGCCCTCCAAGATCACCTTCTTTTTCATATAAGCTTATATTATAATCCTTGGATAGAAAATATGCTGCGGATATTCCGGAAATACCTCCTCCTATTATTGCTATTTTTTCATTTTTAAGTTTAAAGTGTGTCATAATGAATAATATGTGTGTTTTTTTTTAAAATTATTGAATTATGAGAATTATAAAATATAAAGAGTTAATTTTAATACTATTTTTATCTTTAATTATTAATTTTTCAACTATAAATACTTTTCCTGTTTTAGACAGAGATGAGGCTAGATATGTTCAATCAACAAAGCAAATGCTAGAAACCGGTAATTATAACTCTATAAAATTCAAAGATGATTTAAGAAGCAAGAAACCTATAGGAATATATTGGTTGCAATCAATTTCCGTTAATCTGTTTTCCTTTAAAAAAAAAACAGATTATTCTGATAAAAAATTAAATGATATTTGGAAGTACAGGTTTATTTCCTCTCTTTTTTCATTATTCTCATGTCTAGCATTATTTTTTTTAGCTACTAAAGTTTTTGATCGGAAAACAGCCTTTTACAGCTCGCTGACATTACAATGCACTTTATTATTTGTCATTGAGTCCCATATAGCAAAAACAGATGCTGTTTTATTAACATGTTCTATTTGTTCAATGCTTTTACTAATGGGTTATTATAAAGGAATATTTATTAAAAAATTTGACTATATTTTTTTAGCTTTCTGGTGCAGTTTAGGATTTTCTATTATGATAAAAGGACCAGTGCTCCTTTTAATAATTTTAGTAACAACTATTTTTATAATGCTAATTAAAAAAAAAGTTAAATGGGTGCATGCAACAAATCCATTAATTGGGTTTTTTATTTTATTATTAATTATAATTCCGTGGTTTTTATCTATACCAAGTGTAGAGCAAAGTAGCTTTATAAGTGAAGGCTTAAAAAAAGATTTTTTAGATAAGATGATTGGAGCTCAAGAAAGTCACGGTGCTTTTTTTGGAGCACATACAATTGCTATATTAGTCCTTTTTTTTCCTATGAGTCTTTTTCTAATACCTAGCATCCAAAAAAGTATTAAAGGGTACAGTTCAGAAAATATTTTTTTTTTAATAGCTTGGATTTTACCTAATCTAATAATTTTGGAGCTTGTTCCTACTAAATTGCCTCATTATACTCTTCCTTTATATCCTGGTTTAGCATTATTAGTCGGAAGTAATATTGCTTCACAAAAGAGTCTTATAATCAATGGCAAACAAATCTATAATAATTTAAATTTTTTACTATATATTATTATAATTACAGTTCTCGTTTATGTAATTTTTATTGCTATGAGAGATTATAGTTCTATTTTACAAGATTATAAATATGTCGCTTTTTTTACATATTTAGTATTTTTAGTACCGATTTTTAAAGTAATTAGAATTAATAAGGTTAGATCTTTTTATTATCAAGTATTTTTAGGATGTATTACTTCCATTTTTATTTTTGGCTTCCTTTTACCTAAATTAGATAGGATATGGATATCAAAAGAAATATATAATATTATCAATACAGATAATAAAGAATTCAAATCAAGTACTATAGCAACAATAGGTTATAATGAGCCAAGCCTGATTTTTTTATTAGGAACTAAAACAGCTGTATTAAAAAGTTTAAAAGAAGATTTTTTTGAAAAAAATATATATAACTATATTATAGTAGAAAAAAAATACTTACCTGATTTTATTAAAATCATAAAAAATAGTAAATATAAGTATTTTTTATTGAATGAATTGAAAGGCTTTAATATGGCAAAGGGTAAATGGGTAAATACATCAATTTTTAAATTAAGAGAAGAATAGGGAGTATAAAATGTTCAAATTTTCAGATAAATCTATTGAGTTACAGGAAAAATTAAAATTATTCATGGATAAGCATATATATCCTAATGAAAGTAATATAGAAGAGGAGATAAATACTGGTGATATTTGGCAACCATCTGAAATTATAGAGAAATTAAAAATTAAAGCTAAAGAGAGTAATTTATGGAATTTATTTTTGCCTGAGAGCGACAAGGGTGCAGGTTTAACGAATTTAGATTATGCTCCACTTTGTGAAATTATGGGAAGATCTCCTTTTGCTCCAGAGGTTTTTAATTGCAGTGCTCCTGATACAGGAAATATGGAAGTACTAGAAAGATATGGAACTGAAGAACTGAAAAAAAGTTGGCTTGAACCATTACTTAATGGAGATATAAGGTCTGGATTTGCAATGACTGAGCCCGATGTTGCCTCTTCAGACGCTACTAATATAGAGTCAAGTATTTCAAAAGAAGGAAATGAATATGTAATTAATGGGAAAAAATGGTGGACCTCAGGTGCAATGGATCCTAGGTGTAAAGTACTAATTTTTATGGGAAAAACAGATCCTAATAATCAAGATAAACATAAACAACAGTCTCAAATTGTTGTTCCCATGAATAGTTCAGGTATTACAATAGAACGGTTTCTTCCAGTATTTGGATATACAGATGCGCCCCATGGGCATGCACAAGTTACATTTAAAGATGTGAGGGTTCCAGTTTCTAATTTGTTGCTAGGAGAAGGAAGAGGGTTTGAAATAGCTCAAGGAAGGTTAGGTCCAGGCAGAATACATCACTGTATGAGATTGATAGGTTTAAGCGAAGTAGCTTTAGAAAAAATGTGCAAAAGAGCTAAATCCAGAGTAGCTTTTGGTAAGCCAATTTCGACTCAAACAGTTACTCAAGAAAGAATAGCTGAAGCAAGAATAGCAATAGACCAAGTAAGATTGCAAGTGCTGAGTGCAGCAAATAAAATGGATCTTGTAGGTAATAAAGAGGCAAGAATGGATATCGCAATGATTAAAGTATCTGCTCCTAATGTGGCATGTAAAGTAGTTGATTGGGCAATACAAGCTCATGGAGGAGGTGGCGTTTCTAATGATTTTGGGTTGGCTTATGCATACTCTCAGGCAAGATTTTTAAGATTAGCTGATGGACCAGATGAAGTACATAGAAACCAGATTGCAAAATTAGAATTGAGAAAATATAATTAATTAATATGGTACTAGAAAACCTAACAGAAGTTAGAGAAAACCATTATCTTAATATAAGTAATTTAAATATTTGGCTAGAACAAAATTTTAATAATTTTGGAAAAGTTAAAATGATTAAGCAATTTTTAGGTGGGCAGTCAAATCCAACTTTTTTTATTATTTTAGACAAAGGTATTGAAATAATTCTTAGAAAAAAGCCTCCTGGAAAACTTTTACCATCTGCTCATGCTATTGAAAGAGAGTATTTAGTACAAAAGTCTCTGACCAATACCAGTGTACCTTGTCCTAAAATGTTAGCATTGTGTGAAGATTCTAAAATAATAGGGACCCCTTTTTATATAATGGAATACGTAGCAGGTAGAGTTTATGAGAGTATATTAGATATAAAAAGTATAGAGTTTAGAAAAAGTATCTATCTTAAAATGGTAGAAATGCTTGCTAATCTTCATAATATAGATTACGAAAAAATTGGTCTTTATAACTTTGGTAAACCTGGTAACTATGCACAAAGACAAATTAACAGATGGGAAAAGCAATGGAATTTATCTAAACAAAGAGAATTACCAGAAATGGACTTTATAATAAATTGGTTAAACAATAATATTCCAGAGAAATGTCATTCTTCTATAGTACATGGGGATTACAGATTAGGAAATTTAATTTATGATCAAAAAAATGATATACAAGCAGTTTTAGATTGGGAATTATCTACGATAGGAGATCCTCTAGCAGATCTAGGATATATGTTATACCCTTATTTTCTTCCGATGGGAGAAAGACACGGAATTAAAGGATGTAATTTAAAAGAAGAAAATTTACCTGAAATAACTGAAATAGTAGAAAAGTATTGTTTTGTTAGAAAAATAAAAACCTTTGATCCAAAATTTTATTTGGTATTATCAATGTTCAGATCAGTTGCAATTTTAGAAGGCGTATTTGCTAGATATGTTAATGGAAACGAAAGCTCTCCTAATGCTAAAGAAATTGGCAAAGATGTAGTTCCTTTAGCTAAAGCAACGTATAATCTTATAAAGTAAAAAAGTAAAAAAATTAAAATTATTAAAAAACTACTTGGGTGCTAGCCTTAATGATCCGTCTAGCCTAATTGTTTCTCCGTTTAACATATTATTTTTGTATATTGCTAATACCAATTTTGCATATTCATTTGGAAAGCCCAATCTTTTTGGAAATATGGTGCTGTCTACTAAAGAATTGTATGCTTTTTCAGGAAGTCCTTGAAGCATAGGAGTCTCAAAAAGCCCAGGTGCAATAGTACATATTCTTATACCAAATCTGGCTAACTCTCTTGCTATAGGAAGTGTCATGGAAACTATTCCACCTTTAGACGCACTATATGCAGCTTGCCCTATTTGACCATCATAAGCTGCTATTGATGCTGTATTTATTATTAATCCTTTAAATCCATCATCTGAGGAAGAGTTATTTTGCATAAGATCAGCAACATTTTTAATTACATTAAAAGTTCCAGTTAAATTTACTTTTAATATTTTTTCAAAGTTTATTGTTGAGTGAGTTTTTTCTTTCCCTATAACTTTTTCTGGTGTTCCAACCCCTGCGCAGTTAACTGCTAAGTTTATATCTCCAAAACTTTCTTTGATTATGGAAAGATTTTCTTTAATAGATTTTTCTTCAGTAACGTCAGTATATAAAAATGAGCAATTTTTACCCTTACTAGCAGCAATTTCTTCTCCTTTAGTTTTCTGAGTATCCAATATAGTTACTTTTCCGCCATTATCTAAAATAATTTCAACAGTGGCTTTTCCTAATCCTGATGATCCACCTGTTATAACAGCATTAATATCCTCTATTTTCATTTCTTTCTCCTAAAAAATAAATTGTTCATTGAAAATTTTTTCTTCCAGGTTTTGATTTTTATCGAACAATAGTTTAAGTGATTTATTAAAATCACAAAAAACATCAACATTTTTTACATTTCTAACTTCTACCTGCCCAGCTGTAGCACTGACAGGTCTATTAACAGGATCTAAAACTTTAAGTGAAATTTTACTTTTTTCGTTTACCAAAGCACCTTTCCACCTTCTTGGTCTAAATGGACAAATAGGGGTTAGAGCAAGTAAAGAAGAATTTAAAGGTAATATTGGACCATGAGCAGATAAATTGTATGCAGTGCTTCCTGCAGGTGTAGATACTAAAACCCCATCACAAATTAATTTATTTATTTTAATTCTATTATTTACATTTACTCGTACATTGGCAGCAAATCTATTTTGTCTCAATAAAGAAACTTCGTTTAGTGACAGGGCTTTGTATTTTTTATTATTAATATCTGTTACTGTCATTGACACAGGATTCAGCTTGAATTCTTTGGAAGATTTAATTCTTTCTAGAAGGTTTTTTTCTTCATAGCTGTTTAGCAAAAACCCGACTGTACCTCTATTCATTCCATATATTTTTTTCTTCAAGAAATCTTTATTATTTATCATGGATAATATACTTCCATCACCCCCAAGTACAACTATTACATTAGAATTTTTAAGGTCAAAGTTAGAATATTTTCTTTTTAATAATTTCAATGCCCTTTGAGCTTTAATATTTTGAGAAGCTAAAAAAAAGGGTTTTACTACTCTCATATTTTAGCCACCAGTTACACTCATGTGCCTTTTTACTGAAGGGGCTTGTTTTCTTCTTATAACGAAATCATGTCCTTTAGGTTTTCTTGTAATTGCTTCTAGAATTACTTTTTTCAAGTCTGTTTCCCAATTTTTAGATCGAGCTGCTTCCACAAAGTCTGCTGAGTCATCTTGACCTAAACACATGTATAGTTTTCCTGTGCAAGTAAGTCTTACTCGGTTGCATAATTCACAAAAATTATGAGTTAAAGGTGTAATAAACCCAACTCTATTATTTGTTTCTTCTAAATTAAAATATCTTGACGGGCCTCCAGTATAATGATCACTTTTTTTCAAGGTAAAATTTTTTCTTATATTTTCTTTTACCTTAGACAAAGGTAAAAATTGATCAGTTCTATCATAATCAATTTCTCCTAATGGCATAGTTTCAATAATAGTCATATCAAAATTATTTGAATGAGCCCATTTTAAAATTTCAATAATTTCATGTTCATTAGTTTTTTTTAAGGCTACTGTATTAATTTTTATTTTCAATCCAACTTCTTTAGCTTTGTAAATTCCTTGCAATACTTTATCAAGGTTTCCTCTTCTTGTTAATTTGCTAAATAATTCTGGTTTAAGAGTATCTATGGAAACATTAATTCTTCTAACACCACTTTCAAATAAATCTTCTGCATATTTTTCTAGTTGTGAACCATTAGTAGTAAGAGTTAATTCTTTAAGCTTACCTTTCTTTAAAAAAACTCCAAGATTTTTAAACAATTCCATAACATTTTTTCTTACTAAAGGCTCTCCTCCTGTTATTCTAATTTTCGATGTTCCTAAATTAATAAAACTTATACAAATTCTTTCTATTTCTTCTAGGGACAGTAAATCTTTTTTTGGTAGAAATGTCATATTTTCAGACATACAGTATTCACATCTAAAGTCGCACCTATCTGTAACTGAAACTCTTAAATAACTAACTGGCCTTTTAAACGGATCTAATAACATATTTCTATTATATACAACTGTACATAATAAGATCAATGTTTTTGATAAAAAAATTTTTTTTTTATATAATAGCAATATTATGAATGATCAAAATATTGATGAGAATTGGGAAGATATTAGGGAAGGAATAAGGGCTATATGTAAAAAGTTTCCAGAATCATATTGGCAAAAATTAGATCAAAGTAGATCTTATCCTTTAGATTTTGTAAATACTTTGACTAAATCAGGGTATCTAAGCGTGTTAATACCAGAAAAATATGGAGGAGCGGGTCTTTCTATTAGAGCTGCATCAGTAATTTTAGAAGAAATTCACTGGCAAGGAGCAAATGGGGCCGCTTGTCACGCACAAATGTATATAATGGGTTCTCTATTAAAACATGGAAATAGTAGACTAAAAGAGAAGTACCTGCCTGAAATTGCAAAAGGATCAATTAGACTTCAGGCATTTGGGGTAACAGAACCTACTAGTGGATCAGATACGCTTTCTATAAAAACTAGCGCTAAAAAATCTGGAAAAAATTATATTATAAATGGACAAAAAGTTTGGACAAGCAGGGCCGAGTATTCTGATTTGATATTATTATTGGCAAAATCGGGTGATTCTGAAACAAAACAAAATAACCTTTCCCTTTTTCTGATAGATATGAGACCTCATTTAAATAAAAGCATTTTTATTAAACCAATTAAAACGATGATTAACCATTCTACAACTGAAGTTTTTTTTGAAAATTTGAAAGTTAGTGAAAGCTGTTTAGTAGGCGAAGAAGGTAAAGGTTTTAAATACATTTTAGATGGAATGAATGCAGAGAGAATTTTAATTGCTTCTGAATGTTTGGGGGATGCCAAATATTTTATTGATAAAGCAAAAAAATATGCAAATGAAAGAATAGTTTTTGGAAGACCAATTGGAAAAAATCAATCCATACAGTTCCCAATTTCTAGAGCATATGCAAATACTAGAGCAGCAGAACTAATGATAAAAGAAGCATGTTCTCTATATAATAAAAATTTTAAGTGTGGAGAAGAGTCTAACCTAGCGAAATTATTAGCTGCTGATGCATCATGGGAGTCAGCAGATATGGCAATGCAAACATTTGGAGGCTTTTCTTTTTCTGAGGAATATAACATAGAGCGAAAATTTAGAGAAACCAGACTATATAGAATAGCTCCTGTATCAACTAATATGATATTAGCTTATTTGTCTCATAAAGTACTTGGAATGCCGAGGTCATATTGAATAATAAATTATTACAAGGCAAGTTAGTTGTCTCTGTAGAGCAGGCTGTCGCAGCTCCATATTGTAGTGTAAAATTGGCAGATGCAGGTGCTAGAGTAATTAAAGTTGAAAGAAAAGAAGGAGACTTTGCAAGGTACTATGATAATTTTGTAAAAGGGCAAAGTACTTATTTTGTTTGGCTTAATAGAGGAAAAGAAAGTCTTGTCGTAGATATTAAAAATTATCAAGATAGAGATTTTCTTAAAAAGATTATATCTAAGGCAGATATTTTTATTCAAAATTTACTTCCTAGTACTTTAAATAAATATGGTCTTGATAGTAAAACTTTGAGAAAAAAAAATAAGAAATTAATAACTTGTGATATTTCTGGTTATGGACAATTAGGTGCCTATGCTAATAATAAAGCTTACGACTTATTAATACAAGCTGAAACAGGTTTATGCAGCCTTACTGGGGATGAAAGTAATCCTGGCCGAGTTGGAGTTTCTGTGTGTGATATTTCCTGTGGCCTAAATGCATATTCTTTAATTCTAGAAGCTTTAATTAAGAGGGAAGCTTCTGGCAAAGGATCAGCAATACAAATTTCTTTATTTGATAGTTTAAGTGAGTGGATGAATGTTCCCTACCTTCAATATATCTATACTAAAAAATCTCCGAAGAGAGTAGGTCTATCTCATCCATCTATAGTTCCTTATGGATGTTTTATGTCAAAAGATAGTGTGAATATTTTATTTTCCATACAAAATGAGAGGGAATGGCAATTATTAGAAAAAAATATTCTTAAGCTACCACACGAACTTAAAAAAAATTTTGATAGCCCTACATTAAGGCTAAGAAATAAAAATCAATTAAACAATATAATAAAAAAAATTTTTAAAAAACAAACTGCAAAGAAAATTTCCCAACTTCTTAAAAATAATAACATAGCTTTTGGTTATTTAAATACTATCAAAGATTTTTCTAAGCATACTGAACTGAAAACTTCAAATATGGGTTCTGAGCACGGTGATATAAAATTTATACCTCCGGTTCAAATAAAAAAAAGAACTCATTTTAGAAAAGTACCTAAATTAGGCGAGCATTCAAAAAAAATCAGAAGAGAGTTTAAATAGAATATGAACAACTTTAATAATTATCTTAAAAAGAAAAAAATTATTAAAGATATTTTAAGAGAAGAAAAAGTACATATGTTTTTTAGCTTATTTAACAGCAAGGAGACCAGTAAGTTATATTTTAAAAAAAAAAATATTCCACTAGGTTGGCATTGGTTATACTTTTCTGATAATTTTTTTTTAGAAGAAACAGACTCAGATGGACATCAAAAAAGGGGAGCTTTTTTTCCAAAATTCAAAGGGTGTAAAAGAATGTTTGCAGGTTCAGAAATTATATTCCTTAATAACTTAGCTTTAAATAGTCTAAGTACTAAAATCAGTCAAATTAGCAAGATAGAAAATAAAAGTAAAAATAAAAAAAAAATTTACTTCGTTACAGTTAAAAATACTTATAAAGTTAAAAATAAAAATGTTCTAATAGAAAATCAAAAACTTGTTTTTATTGAAAAAAATTATAAATCTAAAAAAAAAATTAAAGAACAAAATGAAGGCTATAAAGTTATTTCAAAAAGAAATGTATGTTTCAATAATGTTATTTTATTTAGATATTCTGCGATAACTTACAATTCTCACAGAATTCACTATGATCAAGAATATACTAAAAAAAAAGAAGGATATAAAGATTTGTTAGTACATGGTCCTTTGTTAGCATCATACGCGCTAGAACAATTTAGACGTATGAAAAATTTAAATCTAGAGAGTTTTAAATTTAAAATGCTGAAACCAGTAAATGTTAATGAGAATGTTATTTTTAAGATTTTAAAAAATCTTGAAAATAAAAAAAATTTTAGAATAACAATAGTTAATAAAAACTCAAAAGAAGTAAAATTTATAGCAAGTTGTAATATTAAATAATAGTATTTATGGTTTTGTATGAGTTTTTAACTGTGCTCAATAGAGATGACGCTGAAGGCAAATAAGTTGTACAAAAAAATAAAGATGTTTTTATTTTATCTTTGTAAAATTGATCACTTAAATTATTTGTTTCGTCACTAGCTGCATTCAGAGAGGACTTGCACATAACCCATCCTCCTAATATCCATCCGAACATGTTGAGAAAAGGTGTCGCACCTGCTGCAGCATTTTTTGGATTTTTATTTAATTCTTCTACTAGCCACTTCGCTGCGATTTCTAAAGAATCAATAGATGAGTTGAGTATTAGTCCCATTTCTACAATATCATCCAAAGGATTATTTTTACATAAATCTGAGTCTTTTCTAATTTTCTCTAATAATTTTTTAAAAGTCTTTCCGTTTTCTAACGATAGTTTTCGTTTAAGTAAATCAAGTGCTTGGATACCATTTGTTCCTTCATAAATAGGAAGAATTCTTGAGTCTCTAAAATATTGTGCGGCTCCAGTATCTTCTATAAAACCCATTCCTCCATGAACTTGAATTCCAAGAGATGTAATTTGTACTGCTTGGTCAGTACACCAAGCTTTTACAATCGGGGTTAATAAACTTGATAAATTCAAATAATTTTTTCCTTCTTCAGTATTAGAAAATTTTTTTGAATAATCAATTGTCTCTCCTGTAATTACTGCTAAACCCCTCATAGCTTCTATTTGAGATTTCATTTCCATAAGCATTCTTTTCACATCAGGATGATCTATAATCTTTACAATTTCTTTATTTTCTGTATCCAGAGAGAAACCCTGTTTCCTCTCTTTAGAAAATGATAAGGCTTTCTGATATGCCCTTTCTGCTATTGCAATTCCTTGTACTCCAACATTAAGTCTAGCATTGTTCATCATAGTAAACATAGCTTTAAGTCCTAGGTGAGGATCTCCAATTAATTCTCCTCTGCAGTTATTATTTTCTCCAAAACTTAAAACACATGTTGGACTAGCGTTATGGCCTAGTTTATGTTCTACTGAAACTACCTTAATATCGTTTTTGATTTTATTGCCTTTTTTATCTTTGTAATATTTTGGAACTAAAAATAAGGATATACCTCTATTACCAGGAGGGGCATCAGGTAATTTAGCTAGAACCATATGAATAATATTTTCAGTCATATCCTGATCGCCATGCGTTATATAAATTTTAGTTCCTTTTAAAAGATAGCTTCCATTTTCTTTAATAGCCTTAGTTTTTATGTCAGATAAATCAGATCCTGCGTGGGGTTCTGTTAAATTCATGGTGCCACTCCACTCTCCAGAAATAAGTTTAGGCAAATTACGATCCTTTTGTAATTGACTTCCATGCTCTTGAATTAATTCGATTGCCCCTTGAGTAAGCATATTATTAACAGCAAAACTCATATTGGCTGATTCCCAAATTTCGTTTATTAAAACTAAAACTGACCATGGAAAGTCTTGCCCTCCATATTTCTTATCACCCACAACTGAAAACCATCCACTTTCTATAAAACTTTTATAAGCAGAAACAAAATATGCAGGCATTCTTACTAAACCATTTTCTAATTTAATACCATCGTGATCTCCTTTGGAATTAATATTATCCAATTTTTCTTTTGCAAACTTACCGGCTTCTTCTAACAATAATTTTATATTTTCAGAAGAAACGTCAGAGTTTTGAGAATTAGAAGAAAATTCATCTATGTTTGCAAGACTTGTAAGAGCAAAATACATATCACTAATAGGTGTATTATAACTATCCATATTTTCTAAATACCTTTCCAGGGTTCATAATCCCTTTAGGATCAAATAATTTTTTAATTTGCTTTTTAATAAATAATTCTTCAGAAGTAGTATATTTAATTAATTCTTCTGTTTTCATTATTCCTATACCATGTTCTGCAGAAAAACTTCCATTATATTTATACACTAAATCAAAAACTATTGTATTAATTTTTTTTGAATAAGACTTTATGTTAGTTTTATTTAGTTTACTATTATCACTTATATTGTAGTGAATGTTTCCGTCAGCTAAGTGTCCAAAAGTTAATATATTTGCATTAGGTAAAATTTTTTTTATAAGCATGGCAGCCTCTTTTAAAAAGAATTGTATTTTTGAAATAGGCAGTGAAATATCATGTTTTATTGAAACACCATCTTTTTTTTGTGCATAACTAAGCCATTCTCTAGTTTTCCACAAATTTTCTGATTGTAAAATGTTTTGAGGTCTTATTGCATCCAAAATAATATTTTTTTCGATTGCATTCTTCAATACCATTTCAAATTCGCTTTCAATATCTATTTTTTTAAGAAATGAAAGTTCAAAAATAATGTACCATGGATATTTTCCATCAAATGGTATAGGGATTTCAGGATAATTATTTCTAATTAATTTAAACCCTAACCTGCTATTTAGTTCAAAGGAAGTTAAATTTTCATTAAATATAGAGTTAAGGTAATTAAAAAACTCTATACATTTTTTAATACTTTTAACCGCTACCATGGCAATACCTATTTTTTTAGGTTGAGGAAAAATCTTCAATATTGCAGTAGTTATTATTCCTAATGTTCCTTCAGAACCAATAAAAATATGTTTCAGGTCATAACTTCTATTATCCTTCTTTATTTCTCTTAAACAATTTAAAATTTTTCCATTAGGTAATACTACTTCTAATCCCAACACTAAGTCTCTAGTCATGCCATATTTTAAAACGCTAGATCCTCCTGCATTTGTAGAAATATTACCTCCAATAGTACAACTTTTCATAGATGGTAAAGTTAATGGAAAATACAGATTTTTCTCCTCAGAGCTTTTTTTAATATCTTCTAAAGTACATCCAGATTGGGCAACTATATGAAAATTATCTTTATCAATAGATAAAACTTTATTCATTTTTTCCATCGAAATAATTACTTCATTTTTTTTAGGGTTTGGAATAGTCCCTCCTGATAGACCGGTTCTGCCTCCTTGAGGAACAACAGAAATTTTATTTTTGTGACAAATTTTCAAAATTTTAGAAACTTCTAATACTGTCTTTGGTTTCAGAAGTAATTTTGATTTACCGACGTATCTTCCTCTTTCTTCGGTAAGGTATGGCGCAATTTTATAATCTTCATCAAACCAGATATTTTTATCCAATTTTTCTTTCAAAATTTTTATTTGATTACTCATTTCTTTTTCGAGGCCCTATATAATCTGTCGTTTAATGCTATTCCTATCCCTCTTTTTGGTATTTTTTGAACAGCTATCCCTTTGATATTTTTTTTATCAAGAATTCTTAGCATTTTATATAAATTTTTTGATGCTTCTTTTAAACATCTTTTTTTGCTTAAAGATAAAGATGGTGGTTTGTAATCTAATATTTCTCCAAAACCTAGCCACCCTTCATTCATTTTTTGTTTTTTAGCATTTATTCTAACCGGAACATCAGGTTGGTAATGATTAAGATCTTGCCCAGGAGATTTAAAAAACTTTTTATTATTTGTTATAACTAATTTACAGTTTAATATTTTTTCAATTTCCTTTTTAGATATTGATCCATGCCTTAGAATTTTTGTTTTATTGGTTGATAAATCTATTACAGTAGACTCAATTCCTACATTAGAAACTCCGCCATCTAATATTACTGGTATTTTATTTTTAAGCTCATCTAAAACGTCTATAGCAGATGTAGGGCTAATTTTACCAAAGCGGTTAGCACTAGGTGCTGCAAGAGGAAAATCTAATCTAGTTAATAAGGCTCTTATGGTCCTATTAGATGGAACTCTAACTGCTAATGTTTTAAGATTAGAATATACAATTTTGCTGATAGAGTTATTTTTAATTTTTGAAATAATAGTCAGTGCTCCAGGCCAAAAATTTTTTGCTAATTCAATTGCTCTATCATCAAAAAAAATATCATCCAATGCCTCTGTATTACTTTTATAATGTAGTATAAGAGGATTATGTAATGGTCGATTTTTAATTTTGTATATTTTTTTAACAACCTCATCTCTGTCGGCTCTTCCAGCAAGGCCATAAACTGTTTCTGTAGGTATACCCACTACTTTATTTTTTCTCAGCAGGTTTGCAGTGAGAGCAATATTTTTTGGACTGTTTACTAAAATTTTTGTTTTTAAAACCATTAAGATTATTAAAGATATTTGTTATTTTGCAATTATTGAAGTAATATAAACGTTTTTATTGAATTATCAAACACTGGAGTGTTTTATGAAATTAGTTAGATTTGGAAAAGAAGGTAGAGAAAAGCCAGGGATAATAGATGCTGAAGGATCTTTGAGAGACCTCTCAACTAAAGTTAAAGATATTGATGGAAAGACAATATCTTCTAGCTCTTTGAAATTGATTCAGAGAGTTAATCTTAAAAAATTAAATATAGTCAAAGGAAAACCAAGAATTGGCGTTCCTGTAACCAATATTGGTAAAATAGTTTGCATAGGCTTAAATTATGTAGATCATGCCAAAGAAGTTGGTGCTCCACTTCCTAAAGAACCAATAATTTTTTTAAAGCCAACTTCTTCTTTAACAGGCCCCTTTGATAATGTTATGTTACCAAAAGGAGTTTTGCTAAAATCTAAGGGTGCTGGAAAAGTTATAGAAAGCAAACGTTCAGACTGGGAGGTAGAATTAGGAATAATAATAGGAGATAAAGCAAAGTCTGTAAGTGAAACAAAAGCAATGCAATATGTAGCAGGGTATACTATTGTTAATGATGTTTCTGAAAGAGCATACCAATTAGATGCGGCAGCAGGTCAGTGGACAAGAGGAAAAGGATGTGACACTTTTTGTCCAGTAGGACCATACTTAGTAACTAAGGATGAAATTTCTAGACCTCAAAATTTATCCATATGGCTAAAATTAAATGGAAAAAAAGTACAAAATGGAAACACTAAAACCATGGTATTTAATATAAAACAATTAGTTTCTTATGTTAGTCATTTCATGACACTTTTTCCTGGTGATATTATAGCAACAGGAACACCTCCTGGTGTAGGAATGGGCATGAAGCCTCCCAGATACCTTAAAAAGGGTGATGTAATGAATTTGGGAATAGACGGGCTAGGAGAACAAACTCAGTCAGTAGTGAGCTGGAAAAAATAAATTTTTTCGCAATTGAATAAAATATTTGTACATTGTAGACTCCCTAAAAAAGAATTAGAGATTCTTAAAAAAAATTTTTTGTTAAAAATTCATCATTCAAAAAATATAGTATTAAATGAAGACGAATTTTTTATAAAAGCAAAAGGTTTTAATGGAATTATTTCTCAAGGTAACGTTATTAATAAAAATTTTATTAAAGCTAATAAAAACAGCTTAAAAGCTATTTCAAATGTTGGAGTAGGATATGATAATATTGATATTGATGCTGCAACGAAAAGTGGTGTTGCTGTATTTAACACTCCTAATTTAATGAATGGTGCAGTAGCAGACCTTACGTTAGGTTTGATTCTTTCAGTTGTAAGAAAAATTTGTTTAGGTAATAAGTTTGTTAAAGACAGAAAATGGAAAGGAAATTCTTGGGATCTTTTCTGGGGTGAAAGTTTACAGTCGGAGAAGATAGGAATTATAGGATTGGGTAATATTGGAAAAGAAGTAGCATTAAGGGCAAGATCTTTCGGTTTAGAAGTTTTTTATCACAATAGAAATATATTAAATAACAGTACTGAAAAAAAATATAAAGTTAAGTATTTAAATTTTGATGATCTCATTTCTCGTTGTAAATTTATAGTTTTACTGCTTCCTTTAACTAAAGAAAGTAAACATTTATTTACGAAAAAAGAATTTAAAAAAATGAGAAAAGACTCTTATATAATTAATATGGCTAGAGGAAAAATAATAAAAGAAACTGATTTGGTCGACGCTCTGAAAAAAAACCAAATAGCAGGAGCAGCACTAGATGTTTTTGAAAATGAGCCAAAGGTAGAAAAAAAACTTCTTACGCTAAATAATGTAGTTTTAATGCCACATGCTGGCAGTGCTACAGTAATTGCAAGAACGAAAATGATGCAATTAGCATGCAATAACCTTAAAAACTTTTTTTTAAAGGGTACTTTAGATAATTTAGTTAATAAAGGATTTAAATGAATAATTTTAAGTTCAATTTTAGCAACAAAAGTGTATTGATTACTGGAGGTAGCCAAGGAATAGGTTATCATGCAGCTTCTTTGTTTTCAGATTTGGGTGCTGAGATAATAGTGACATGCAAAACAAAAAAAAGTTTAGAGGACTTTAAAAGTAACAATAAAAAAAAAAATATTAATGTTGAATTACTAGATGTAACTAACGAAATATCAATAGAAAACTTAGAAAAAAAAATAAATAAACTCGATATTCTAATCAATTGCGCATCTTTAATTAAGGGAGGAGTAGAATTTAGAATTGAAAATTTTACAGATGTGGTTAATGTAAATCTAATGGGAACTTTGAGAATTTGTCATACCATGCTTCCAAAATTAGCAATTAGCAGAGGTAGTATTATAAATTTAACATCTGTTAATACTAGATTGGCAAATTCTTCAGCTCCTGGATATGCTTCAACTAAGTCAGGTATTGAAACATTAACTAAGTCAATGGCAACATGTTGGGCTGCTCATAATGTCAGAGTAAATTGTATTGCACCAGGGTGGATAGAAGGAAAGACTAATAACATTTTAAAGAAAGATATTTCTGATTATAAGAGCTATATTCGAAGAATTCCACTAAATAGGTTAGGCAAACCTGAAGAGGTAGCACATGTGGTTATATTTTTATCATCTAGTTTGGCTTCTTACATCACAGGCGCAACAATTTTAGTAGACGGTGGGTTTTCAATAAATTAGTATACAAAAATGTTTAATTATCAAAATTATTTTAAAAACATAATTCAAGGAATTAAAAGCGAAGGAAGATACAGAGTTTTTATTGATATCCTTAGAAAGTCTAGAAACTTTCCAAATGCTTCATGGTTTGAAGAAGGAAAATCAGTTCCAGAAGATATTACAGTTTGGTGTAGTAATGATTATTTGGGTATGGGACAACACCGTAAAGTTTTAGATGCAATGAAAGAGGCTTTAGAAAAGTGTGGAGCTGGTTCTGGCGGAACTAGAAACATATCTGGTACGACGCATTATCATGTCGAATTGGAAAAAGAACTAGCTTTACTTCATGCTAAGGAAGCTGCTTTGCTATTTACATCAGGATATATTTCTAATGAAGCAACTTTATCAACCTTAGCATCATCATTAAAAGGATGTATTGTTTTTTCCGATGAACTAAATCATTCTTCCATGATACAAGGAATCAGATCAAGTGGAGCTACAAAGGTTATATTCAAGCATAATGATATAGACGATTTGAATTATAAAATAAAAAAATATGATAAAAACATCCCTAAAATTATAGCTTTTGAGTCTGTTTATTCGATGGATGGAGATATAGCCCCTATTAAGGGAATAAGCAGTATAGCAAAAGAAAATAATGCCTTAACTTATTTAGACGAAGTGCATGCAGTAGGTATGTATGGATATCAAGGCGGAGGAATATCTGAAGAATTAAATATTAAAAATGAAATAGACATTATCGAAGGAACTTTAGCGAAAGCCTATGGAGTTATGGGAGGTTATATAACAGGAAGCAAATACTTAGTTGATACAATAAGATCTTATTCCTCTGGATTTATTTTTACTACTTCCTTGCCTCCTACTATAGTAGCTGGAGGATTAGCTTCAGTTAAGTACCTTAAGAAAAGTGGGGAAGAAAGAAAAAAGCATAAGCATATTGTAAATTTTTTAAAAAGAAAATTATTAGAGGAAGATATACCCATAATTGATAATCCTAGTCATATAGTTCCTGTGCAAATTGGAGATCCAGTGCTTTGTAAAAGAGCTTCTGATTTACTACTATCTAAATATAAACTTTATGTTCAACCAATCAATTATCCTACCGTTCCTAAAGGTACTGAAAGATTAAGAATTACTCCTACACCTTTACACACAGAAGATATGGTGAATAACCTAGTTGAGTCACTAAAAAAAGTTTGGAAAAATCTTAATATAGGAAATATAGCAGCATGAAAATTAAAACTTTGTATACAACACTAATTATAATTACTTCTTACTTTTATACTTTCTTTTTAAATAGTTCTTCAATTGACGAAAATGTTAATGAAATCTTATCACCAATTTCTAATAAAGTTGCAAGCTTTGTTTTTTATTCAGTTAGTATGGGAGAGTATAGTTTTCCCTTAATATTAGGGTGGCTTATAATTGCTTCATTATTTTGTACTTTTTATTTTGGATTTATAAACATTAGGGGCTTTGGTATAGCTTTAAAATTTTTAACTTCTAAAAGAGAAGAAAAAAAGGCACCTGGAGAGGTATCTCACAGGCAAGCTCTATGGACGGCTACTGCCGCTACTGTAGGCTTAGGAAATATTGCGGGTGTTGCAATTGCAGTTAGTTTAGGAGGTCCTGGTGCAACTTTTTGGATGATACTAGCAGGGTTTTTAGGTATGTCATTAAAGTTTTGTGAATGCACTTTAGGTGTAAAATATAGAATTATAAATAGTGATGGGTCTGTTTCAGGAGGACCAATGTACTATTTATCTAGAGGATTAAAAGAAATAGGATTAGCTAGATTAGGTAAATTTTTAGCAATAATGTTTTCTATCTGTTGTATAGGAGGGGCCTTAGGAGGAGGAAATATGTTTCAAGCCAATCAATCCTATCAACAATTTTTAGGTATCACAGGGGGAGATGAGTCATTTTTTTATGATAATGCTTGGTTATATGGTTTAATATTAGCAATCCTTTTAGGAACTGTTATAATTGGTGGAATTAAAAGCATAGCTAAAGTAACTGAAAAACTTGTTCCTCTAATGGCTGCAATTTATATATTATGTGCTTTAATAATCATATTCATAAATTTTGAATTTATAGGCGAGGCATTTAATCTGATATTTATTGGAGCATTTACTGGAGAAGGAATTGCAGGAGGATTAATTGGTGTATTAATTCAGGGTTTTAAAAGAGCGGCATTTTCTAATGAAGCAGGATTAGGTTCAGCTCCTATTGCACATTCTGCCGTCAGAACTAATTATCCTATTACTGAAGGGTATGTGGCACTTTTAGAGCCATTCATTGACACTGTTGTAATTTGTACAATGACAGCATTAGTTATCATTATTACTGGCATGCACCTTAATACAGAAGGTTATGGAGGTATAGAATTAACATCGAAAGCTTTTGCTAAAGATATAGCTTGGTTTCCATATGTGTTAGCAATATCAGCAATTCTTTTTGCTTTTTCAACAATGATATCTTGGTCTTATTATGGTTTGAAATCTTGGACCTATTTGTTTGGTAAAAGTAAAAATAAAGAGAATGTTTTTAAAATAATATTTTGTTTTTTTGTAATAATTGGGTCTAGCCTGAATTTAGGTTCAGTAATTGACCTTTCAGACTCAATGATATTTTTAATGGCATTATTTAATATAATTGGAGTCTATTTGCTTATTTCTAAGGTAAAAGAAGAATTAATTGATTATAAAAGAATAAAATCTAGCGAATAAATATTGATATTTTTTTTAATGTTTATAAATTAAAGTTAGTTCATGAAAAATAATATATCAAAATTAAAAGTAGCTATTACTTCAGATCATGCAGGTTATGAGCTAAAGCAGAAGATAAGACTGAACTTAGAAAATTTAGGTTTTGGAATTCTTGATTTAGGGCCTAATAACTCTGATCCTGTAGATTATCCAGACTTTGGAAAAGCTATAGCAGAGCAGATAGTTAAAGGAGATGTAGATAGAGGAATAGCATTGTGTGGAACAGGAATAGGTATTTCTATTTCAGCAAACAGATTTAAAGGGGTAAGAGCAGCACTATGCCATAACGTTGCAACTGCAACACAAGCGAGAATGCACAACGATGCAAATGTATTGGCATTAGGAGCAAGGCATACTAATTTTGAAGATGCTTTGGAATGCGTGAATGCTTTTCTCAATACTGATTTTGAAGGTGATAGACATATAAAAAGAGTAGCTAAGTTAGACAATAAATTTTCTAACATAAAAAGAGCTAATTTAGAAGATGAGGAACTCACAAGCGCTCTCTTTAATGAATTAGATAGACAACAAAATACTGTAGAATTAATTGCTTCAGAAAATTTTACATCTAAGGCTATAATGAGTTATCAAGGATCTGTTCTTACAAATAAATACGCTGAAGGTTATCCAGGAAAAAGATACTATGGAGGATGTGAGTTTGTAGATGTAATAGAAAAATTGGCTATTGAAAGATTAAAAAAATTATTTTCATGTAAATGGGCTAATGTTCAACCAAATTCAGGATCCCAAGCTAATCAGGCTGTTTATCTAGCACTATTATCGCCAGGAGATCCTATTTTAGGAATGTCATTGTCAGCAGGAGGACATTTGACTCATGGAGCAGCTCCAAATCAATCTGGTAAGTATTTTCAATCTTTAACTTATGGTGTTAGAAAAAGTGATGGTATAATAGATTATGACGAAGTTAGAACATTAGCTAAAAAAAATCGTCCTAAACTAATTATTGCTGGAGCTTCAGCATACTCATCAAAAATTGACTTTAAATTATTTCGAGAAATTGCCGATGAAGTAAATTCCTTTTTATTGGTGGATATGGCGCATTATTCTGGGTTAATCGCTAGTGGCTGTTATCCAGACCCTCTACCTTTTGCAGATGTTTGTACTTCTACTACTCATAAAACTTTAAGAGGTCCAAGGGGAGGAGTTATAGTAAGTAACAATGAAGAACTAGGAAAAAAAATAGATAAAGCGGTCTTCCCAGGAATGCAAGGGGGACCATTAATGCACGTTATTGCAGCTAAAGCAGCTGGATTTTTTGAAGCTTTAAAACCAGAATTTCAAACTTACATAAAAAATGTTTTAGCAAATGCAAAAATATTGGCTGAGACTCTAAAAAACAATAGATTTAAAATTTACTCTGGTGGTACTGACACACATTTAATGTTAGTTGATTTGAGACCATTTAATGTAAAAGGAAATTTAGCTGCAGAAAGTTTATGTCGAGCAAATATAACATGTAATAAAAATGGTATTCCATTTGAT
>PAZF01000017.1 GCA_002715505.1 Candidatus Pelagibacterales bacterium | reverse complement strand
TTTTTTCTTTAAGTAATTTTTTTTTAACTACCTTTACATTTAATTTGACTGCAAGGTCTATATCTTCTAATGGTTCATTTAGAATGTAGTTTCTTACCACTCCCCCTACAAAAAAAATATTTTGATTTCCCAATGAATTGAAAATTTTTTTTAAAAGCTTAATTTCTTTAAATATTTTTTTTAAAGGATTAGTCTTTCTCATTAAAAACCTTTCCTGGTGTTATATTCTCTCCATCATATTTTGGAGGTGAATAGAACCCTTTGCTATTATGTAATTTACTTTCTCTAAAAAGAAAAATTAGAAAAATAAAAAAAACTACAGTCAAAAAATAAAGAATATATTGATATATCAAATTATTAGTAAGCATAAGTATTAATTTTCTTATTAATATCAGAATTAATACTCCTAAGGAAAAAAAAACTACTAATTTAAACATTTTTAAAAGTACCACTATTAATTAATTTGCTCAAATGCACTAAAATTATTGCCGTAGTGCCCCAAATTCTCTCGTCATTCCAATTTATATCATAATAATACATTTTTTTATTGTTCCTCTTATCAGTGTAAAAGCTTTTTGTTAAATTTTTTTTATTAAAAAGATACTTAATTGGAAAAGAGATAACTTTTTCTACCTCATATTTATTTAATGATATTTTATACGCTCCATTAATAATTCCTACTATTGGTTTTATTAAAAAATTACTCCCAGATAAATAGTAATTTAATTCACCTAAAATACTTATATTAGTACTCTTTAATCCTATTTCTTCATATGTTTCTCTCAAAGCACACTCAGAGAAACTTTCCATATCACTAACTTTACCTCCTGGTAGACTTATTTGTCCGGGATGATCCTTTAAATTTCTAGATCTCAGAGTTAGAATTATATTTAAGTTTTTTTCATGAACTTCTAATAAACAAAGCACAGCTGCTTTTGTATGCTTATTGAGAACAGTACAACTATTTAAGTCATAATTCTTCTCAAAACTAGAAAAAAAAACTTTATCAGTCTTAAGGTTTTGATATAAACGTACTTTTAATTTTGAAAAAAAATTTGCCATATACAAAATATATTAATTGTCATAAAAGTTTGATTATTTTATAATCAGCTCTTATTTAAATATTATCTATATTTAGATTAGCACTTAAGGAAAAAATATGAACACTTTATCTGATCAAAAACAAATAGAAAGTATTGATAAAAATTTTGATATTTACCAAAAAAAAATAGCTAATGTAAATAATGAAATCAATAAGCTGGTTTTTGGTCAAGAAACTGTTATAGAACAAATATTAATAAGTTTGCTCTGTGGAGGACATGCTTTAATTATAGGCTTGCCTGGTTTAGCAAAGACTAGAATAGTTAATTTAATGGGAATTATACTTGGACTTGAAACAAAGAGAATACAGTTTACTCCAGATTTGATGCCAGGAGATATTTTAGGTACAGAAATACTCGATGAAATAAAAAAGTCTGATGACTATTTTAAATTCATAAAGGGCCCTGTATTTACGCAATTATTGCTAGCTGATGAAATTAATAGGGCTAGTCCTAGAACGCAATCTGCATTACTACAAGCAATGCAAGAAAAAAAAGTTACCATTGCAGGAAAAGATTACTTTTTACCTAAACCTTTTCATGTATTAGCTACTCAAAATCCGATAGACCAAGAAGGAACTTATCCGCTTCCTGAAGCACAATTAGATAGATTCCTAATGAATATTAAAATTAGCTATCCTGACCAAAAATCAGAGGAAAAAATATTACTACTATCCTCCACTGATGACTCAATTGGTCCTAAAAATATATTAGATTTCAATGATATTTTAGCTTTTCAAAAACTAATCAAGGAGATACCTGTGGGAAAAAGTGTCATGGAATATATTCTTAGCTTTGTTTCTGCAACAAGACCTGAAACCTCTAAAATAAAATCAGTAAAAGAAAATATAATTTGGGGTCCCAGCCCTAGGGCAAGCTTATCTCTATTAGCTGCATGTAAAGCTAAAGCCTTTATAGAAAAAAGATACTCGCCTTCCAAATTTGATGTAAAAAACTTAATTAAACCTATCTTGTCACACAGGATAAATTTAAATATATCTGCAAAGGCTGAAAATATAAAACTAGATGATATACTAGATGATGTTGCCGAAAGTATTGAAGAATAATGATTTCATTGCAAGGTTTGATTAAGTCTTCTGAAGAAACAGCGGATTTACTTCCATCTTTATTATCTGATTCATCACTGCTATTAAAAAATATTTTAGTAGGATTACATTCAACTAGATTTGCCGGTAAAGGTGAAAACTTTTGGCAATTTAAGGAATACTCTCAGGGAGATAGTATATCCCAAATAGATTGGCGTAAATCTGCATCCTCTAAAAAAATTTTATTAAAACAAAATGAAAAAGAACTATCAAAAACAATTTATTTATTTTTTGATAAGAGCTTTTCTATGAACTACAAAAGTAATTTAGCAAAGCATAATAAATATTTTATTTCTGCTTTATTAACATTGACCTTGTGTAAACTTTTTAGCAACAGTAAAGAAGAAGTATTTGTATTTAATAGTGAAAATAAACCTATTAATTGCTCAACTAATATAAGTAATTTTAATAAATATTTTTTGTTAAATAAAAAAAATCACTCATTGCCTGATCTAAATTTATTCAAAGATAAATCTTTATGTTTTTTTTTTAGCGACTTCTTGTACGAAAGTAATGAGCTCAATAATCTTATTATTAAATTTAAAAATAGAGGTATTCTAGGATATCTAATACAAATTTTAGATCCTATGGAAGTTAATTTTAAATTAAGCTCTAATACTTTGTTAAGAGATTTAGAGACAAATGAGATAATGATGTTGGATAGTGATGAAGATTTTTCTAATAAATATAATAAAAAACTAAAAAATTTAGAAAATAACCTAAAAAAAATATGCTCCATGTCTGGTTGGAAATATTATAGATTTTGTACTGATCAAGATATTAGTGCTTTTCTTATAAATTTATCTAAAACTATTATTTTAAATAATCAAGAACTTGCTTAACATTATAAATACAATAAATTTTGGAAATACTTTTGCATTAATTGGCTTACTTTCATTGCCCATAATATTTTTTATTGTAAAGTTATATCCTCCTACACCAAGGGAAAAAAAGTATTCCAGTTTTTTTTTATTAAAAGATATATTAAAAACCAATAATACAAAATCTAAATTTCCTCTATGGCTTTTAATTTTAAGACTTTTGTTATGCTTATTAATTATTATTTTTTTTAGTGATCCATATCTTAAAAAAACCAGCACAACTGAAAATTATAAAAATTATGTAATTATTGCTGATAATGGTTGGTCAATAACCAGCAATTACCAAAATTATAAAAATATAATTAAAGATATTAGCATTGAAGCCGAGAACCATAACAAAGAGCTTCATATTTACTTTTCATCATTAGAAAAAATTACAAAACCAAATATTTTTAAGCACCATAATGAAGTTATGGAATTTATATCAAGAAACGCTCCTTTAGCACAGCAAACTTTTAGAAAAAATTTAAATAAAATTCTAGAACAAAATAATTATTTTAAATCCTCTAAAGTGTTTTATATATTTTCCAATTTTGACTCAGGGTCCTTATTAGCGCAAAACAAAACTTTAAGCTTAATTAAAGAAAATAATTCTTTAATTGAAATTATTAACCCTATAAAGAAAATAACTTTTATAAAAGAAGTAAATATTAAAAAAGAAACATTAGAATTAAAAATTCAAAGAAAAGGATATTATGCTAATAATGATTTCACACTGAAAATTTTTGGAGATAATAGTGATGTATTATTTGAAAAAAAATATACTTTTAAATCTAATTTAAATGAATATAAATTATTAGAAACCTTTCCCTTAGAAGTTATAAATCAATTTTTTAAAATTAAAATTTTAAACGAGAGTCATGCAGGAGCTACATTTTATTTAGATGATTATGGAAAAAGAGTTGCTATAGGTTTGGTAGCGGAGGATGAGATATCGTCTGAAAAGCCACTTTTATCTCCAATTTATTATATTAAAAAATCCTTGGATCAAAATCATTCTATTCATATTGCATCAATTAAAAAAATATTAGAAGAGAAAAAATCAATTATTTTTTTACCGTCTAATAATAAAGTTTCAAAAACAGATAAAAAGAGACTTAAAAATTGGGTTAATAAAGGTGGAGTTTTAGTAAGGTTTTCTGATAAAAATATTATAAATCAAAAAAATTTATACTTGGATGAAAAAAATTATTTTCCATCTTTGAGAAGAATTGCAAAAGACTTCTCTATTCAAGAAAAACTATCAATAACTCCCTTTAAAAAAAATAAACTTTTGAGCAGTTTAGAAATACCGAATGACTTAGTTTTTGAGAAACAATTAATAATTGACAATCATAAATCTGATATTGTTGTACTAGCATCTTTAGAAGATCAAAGTCCGCTAATAACCATGAAGTATGTAGGAAGTGGAAAAGTTATTCTATTTCATGTTACCTCTAACAACGAATGGTCTAATTTACCTTTATCTAGTTTATTTAAAGATATAATCTCTAAATTATTGTTAGTTCCTCTAGAACAAAAAATTGAATATAGCGAAGAAATGAGTATGAAGTTTAGAATTAATTCCTACGGAGAACTAGCAAGTCCAATAAAAACTTATTATTATAAAAATAGTGACTTTCTAAAGGAAAATTATCCTTCTTTTAGAAATCCTGCAGGAATTTATGAAAATGAAAATCTTTCAATTGCTTTAAATTTGTCAGGAAATTTTAATACTGAGAGTTTTTTTTCAAATATAGATGAAAAATTTTTAATTAAAAGTAATTACGAAAAATCTGTATTTCAATTAAAAAACTATATTTTAGTTTTAATATTTATTACATTTTTTTTAGATATGCTAATTAATATACTTTTAAAAAATAATGTATTACTTATTAAGTTTTTTAAAAATATTAGAATATCAACTTTTTTATTAGTTTTTTTGATAATTTTACCAATTCACAGGAAAATAGATGCTAGTGAAAATTATAATAATTTATTTCTCGCTTATGTTAAAACAGATAATAAGTTATTTAATCAAATTGCATTCAGTGGATTAAATAATCTTAAATCTTACCTCATCAAAAGAACATCCATTAGTCCAAAAGGTGTAAAAGAAATAGATATTATTAACGACAAAATTCTATATTTTCCATTAATTTATTGGAAAGTTGCTGATAATATAAATAATTTAGAAGAGAAAACAGTAAAAAAAATTAGAAATTATTTGAATACAGGTGGAATAATACTTTTTGATATAATAGAAAGCTCTAGATCTGGAAGCCGTACTAATGAATATGCTTTAGAAAAAATAAAAGCTTTATTTTCTGATTTAGGAATTGAAAAACTTGAACAAATTTCAAAAGATCACACTATCGCAAGAAGCTATTATCTTTTAAAAAATTTTCCTGGTCGCTTTGATAACAGAAATCTCCTTATAGATACAGATAATTTAGACTCTAAGGATGGAGTAAGTTCAGTAATCGTGGGCTCCAATGATTGGACAGGCGCATGGGCAGTAGACAATAATAATTATCCTCTATATCAAGTTGTTCCTGGAGGAGATAGGCAAAGAGAAATATCATTTCGTTTTGGCATCAATCTGATGATGTATGCATTAACTGGCAACTATAAGTCTGACCAGGTTCATAACAAATCAATTTTAGAAAGACTTAAAAAAAATAATAATTGAAATGGTTGCAAATCTTTATCTATTATTACCTTATCAAATATTAATTTTATTTATTTTAGTATTTTTATTACTTTTAGTAGCTTATTTTTATTTTTCTTTGAAAGATATTTTATTTAGAATATCAATATTTTTATTTTTAATATTTTTACTATTAAATCCTATGATAAATAGTATTCAAAAGTCTAAATATGACGATTTACTGATATTGGTATCTGATAAAACTAAAAGTATTACGCAAACAAATAAGTTAAAGTATTTATTAGATTCTAAAAAAAATATTAAAAGTAAAATAAAAAATATTGAAGAACTTCAATTATTAGAAATAGAAATAGATAACCTTAACAATGAAAATAATAACCGAGAAACAGATACTAAGATTTTTTCACAAATAAAGAAAAATCTTCAGAAAATTGATAAAAAAAGAATAGCTGGTATTATTATAATTACAGATGGAATTATTCATGATTTAGAAAAAATAGACTCTGATTTTTTAAATATACCAATACACTTTTTATTGTTAGGAAACAAGAATGAAAGAGATAGATCAATCCTCACTGAAAATATTCCAGAATATGCTTTAGTAGGAAAAAAAATTAATTTTTTATTTAATATTAAAGATGATAATTTTAGTGATCAAATAAAAGCTAGTTTTGTTTTAGATGGGCAAGAGGTTTTAAATAAGTCATTTTTACCCAACATGAATCATAATATAACATTACCTATATCTCATGCAGGGACAAATCTACTTGAAATTAGAATAAATAATCATGAAGATGAAATAACATTCGCAAATAACTATAAAGTTTTTAAAATAAATGGTATTCATGAAAAGCTCAGAGTTATGCTTATCTCTGGAGAGCCAAATATGGGGTTAAGAAATTGGAGAAATATTTTAAACTCTGATCCCTCAATTGAACTTTTACATTTTACCATTCTACGACCTCCTTCAAAAAGGGATTTAACGCCAGTTAAAGAGTTAGCTCTTATTCCTTTTCCAGCAAAGGAATTATTTTCTGCGGACATATCCAAATTTAGTTTAATAATATTGGATCAATATACTCTTCAAGGAATTCTTCCAAAAAAATATCTAGATAATATAGTCAATTATGTGGTTGAAGGGGGTGCTATTTTAAACATAACTGGTCCAGAGCATCTAAGTGAAAAAAGTCTAATTAAATCTCCTTTAGCTAATATATTACCTACAAGACCTGAGAAATTTTTAGAGGAACCTTTTCTTCCTACGTTAACTAATTTAGGAAAAAGGCACCCTATTACAAACTCCCTCAAACAATCTTACTTAGAAAAAGACTGGGGAAAATGGTTTAGTTTTGTAGTTTCTAGAAAAGTAAGTGGAGAAACCTTACTAGAAGCAAATAATTATCCACTCCTGGTAATAAGTGAGGTATTAAAAGGAAGAGTTGTACAAATACTATCTGATCAAAGTTGGATTTGGAAAAAAGATTTAGATAATAAAGGTCCTATAGTCAAATTATTAAGAAATACGGTACATTGGTTATTAAAGACACCTGAGCTTCAAGAAAACTATCTTAAAGTAAAAAAAAATAATAACACAATTACTCTTGTTTTAAATACCCTAACTGAAGGAAGTGAAACTGCAGTTATTACTTTTCCATCAAATAAAACTATCCCTGTTAATATGAAAGATAATAAAAATGGAAGTTTAATAGGTAAATTTAAGAGTTTAGAATTGGGAAAATACAATATTAAACTGAATAATTTAGAAAAAGACTTCTATATAGGTATTACAAATAATAAGGAAATTGAGGAAGTAAAATCTTCGGAAAAATTGATCAATACATTTTTTAAAAGAAATGACCAATTTTTACACAGTAAAACCTGGATTGAAGGCAACATGCCAAAAATAATAAAAGTTTATAATAAAAATAATATTAGCGGAAAAAACTGGATAGGTCTTTTAGAAAAAAGAATTCAAAGAAATGACACAATTGTAAAAAAAGAGTTTTTAAACTGGATTATTACAATGCCTCTTTTACTAATATTACTTTTTGTCTGTTGGTTTAGAGAAGTAAAGTAAATGCCAAAAATAGTATGTGGAATTGATGAAGTAGGAAGAGGTGCTTTAGCTGGACCTCTTGTTGTAGCATCAGTGGTTTTCAAAAATTATCAAAATGTTCCTAAAAATATTAAAGATTCTAAAAAAACAACTCAGTTATTCAGAAAAAAAATTTTTAGATCTATAGTTAATACTGCATACATCGGAACTGGTTGCGTAGATGCTTGCATAATTGATAAGATAGGTATTACAAAAGCCACAAAAATTGCAGTTGAGCAGAGTATTAAAAGTAATATTTGTAATAAAGATATAATTCTAATAGATGGAAACATTCAACTTAATTCTAACCATAAGATAATTAATGTAATAAAAGGTGATTGTAATTATATATCTATAGCTGCGGCTTCTATTGTAGCTAAGTTTATTCGAGATAATATTATGGTTTTAAAAAGCTTAGAGCACCCTGTTTATCATTGGGAAAAAAATAAAGGATATGGAACAAAAGATCATTTACTAGCGATTAAACTTTATGGTATAACAGAATTTCACAGAAAAACTTATAGAATGTGAATAATATATAAGATTATGAATGTTTAAAACAATTAAAAAACTTAAAATAAGAAATTCTAAATTTATTTTAGGAAACTCTTTAAATGAGCTTAAAGATTTAGAAACTTCTTCAGTAGACATGATTTTTTGTGATCCTCCATATTTCTTACAACTTTCTAAAGAATTACGAAGACCTGATATGACAGTAGTAAAAGGTGTTGAGGAAAATTGGGACAAATTTTCTTCTTACGCTGAATATGATGAGTTTACTAGTCTTTGGCTTAAAGAGTGTAAAAGAATTTTAAAGCAAGATGGAACTATTTGGTTAATAGGAACATATCATAATATATATAGGTTAGGATTTCATCTTCAAAATTTAAATTTTTGGATTCTAAATGATATTATTTGGAATAAGGTAAACCCTCTGCCTAATTTTAAAGGAACTAGGTTTACTAATGCGCATGAGATAATTATTTGGGCAACTAAATCAAAAGAGTCTAAATATACTTTTAATTATCACACTATGAAAAAAATGAATAATAATAAACAAATGAGATCTGACTGGAGTTTAAAAGTCTGCCAAGGAAAAGAAAGACTTAAAAATGAATTTAAAAAAACCTTGCATAGCACTCAAAAGCCAGAACAGTTGCTTGAGAGAATAGTTTTAGCATCTACTAGACCAGGAGACTTAATATTAGATCCTTTTTTTGGAACTGGGACCACTGGAGCAGTTTGTAAAAAGCTTGGTAGAAATTTTATAGGAATAGAAAAAAATTCTTTATATATGAAAGCTGCAAAACAAAGAATTATGCAAGTAGAACCTATAGATACATCTGCTATTGAAGAAGTTTCTAATAAGAATTTACTTAAAAAAGTTCCATTTTCTGATTTGTTGAAAAAAGGATTAATTCAACCAGGTGAAAGAATTTTCAATTCTAAAAAAAACATAGAAGCTACAATTTTACCTAACGGGAATCTAAAGTTTAAGAAGAGGGAGGGATCTATCCATAAAATTGGTGCCTATGTGCAAAATAAGGCAGCATGTAATGGTTGGACTTATTGGTATGTAAAATCTAATAAAAAAATGGTTTCAATAAATGATCATAGAAACTTATTGAGAACAGAAAACTCCTCTAAAGAATAATCGACTATTTTCTCTGTCAATTTTGATATAGGTAAATTTTTTAATGAATATTTATTTACCCATTTTCCCTCAAAATTAAATTTTTTAATATTAGCTAGATTTATAATTATTATCTCAGAAAAAAGAGTAAAATGGGAAAACTCATGTTTTATTAAGCTTTTAGGGTAACCAATCGTCTCTTTATTTTTTATTTTTATCAAGTGCTCATAACCTATTTTTTTACTAGTCCAGGTCGTTGATGGCACTTCATACATCCCTCCTAAAATCTTATTTATAGGCCTTTTTCTCACAAAAAAGTGTTTTTTTTTATCTACTATAAAATAGCTAGTACAATATTTTTTATTTTTTTTATTTTTTGTAATTTTAAAATTATTAGTTTTTTTATAATTACAATTGCTAGAAATCAAGCATACATTGCATTTAGGATTTATTTTTAAACAGAAATCATTTGAAAAGTCCATAATTGCTTGAGCAAAATCACCTTTATTTGATTTTGGAAATACCTTAGCAGCCAATAATTTTGTATTGTAAATCTCAGTTTTTTTATATTTTGCATTGAAAATCCTATTTACAAATCTTTCAATATTTGTATCTATTACTATTTCGTCTTTGCCAAAAGCAAAACTTGCTATTGCTGCAGACGTATAATCTCCTATTCCTGGTAATTTAATTAATTTTTTTTTTTCCTCTGGTATTTTACCACTATATTCATTTAATATAATTTTTGCTGCAGAATGTAGATTTAATGCTCTTCTGTAATATCCCATACCGGCCCAAGCTTTTAATACCCTTTCTTCTTTAGCTAAAGCTAATGTTTTTAAATTAGGAAATGTTTTTAGAAACTTTTTATAATATTTTAATACAGTTTTAACTCTGGTTTGTTGAAGCATTATTTCTGATATTAAAGTCTTGTAAGGATCTTGTGATTTTTTAGCATTCACTCTCCAAGGTAATTCTCTACCACTTTTCTTGTAGTACAATTTAATTTTTTTTTGTATTGTTTTAATCTCTATATTATTCATTATTTTATTATGAAAGATTATTTTAAAAAGCTTAATACAATTACAGATGGAATTAAAAGAAAAATTTTCCATAAAAAAGATGTGAGGTTTATTATTATAATGGAAAAATGGAATAATATAGTAGGAGAAAGATTTTACCAAAAATCTAATCCTTTAAAAATTACAAGAGAGCATAATTTAAAGGTTGAAGTAAGCAGTGATATATTGATAGATTTTAAATTTTCTTCTAATATAATATTAGATAAAGTAAATAATATCCTAGATAACAAAGAAAATATTATTAAAATTTTAGTAGTACAAAAAAATTTAAAATGATTATATTATTATTATGGAGTTTTCATATGAATTTATATAAATTTTTCAATAAGCTTACAATATTAATTTTTTTTATTACATTTTTGTTAGTTTCATCATCTCATACTGAAAACAATAATAAGTTTAATCAGCTGGGTATTAATGAAGCAACCAATGTTTTAATAGAATATGCATCTATGTCTTGCGTGCATTGTGCTAACTTCCATAATAATGAACTTCCTAAAATAAAATTAAATCTTATTGACAATGGAAAGTTAAGGTTTATTTATAAAGATTTTCCTCTTGATAGACCAGCAATGTTTGCTTCAATGGTAGCTCATTGCTTTTCAGATGATCAATATTTTGAAGTATTGTCTGCTTTATATAGAAATCAAAAAAAGTGGGTGTCAGCGTCGGAAAATAGTGGTAATTTTTATAATGCAATTTTTGATATTTTGAAAATCCATGGCATAACTCTTGATAAAATAATAGAGTGTGTAGATGATAAAAGTAATGTTAATAAGAAAAAGTGGGATAGTATCCTAGCATCAAGATTGGAAGGTCAAAATATGGGAGTTAATTCCACACCAAGCTTCTTCCTTAATGGTAAAAAAATTGAAGAACCTATGAATTATGAATTACTTATAAAATTAATTAAATAATATATCCATATATAGAATTTCCTTTGATTATAAATACTATATTTAGTAATATTAAATAAATTAGGAATAAAAATTGTTTATCAGTAAAATAAAACTATCTGGATTTAAGTCTTTTTCTGACGAAACTGTTTTAAATTTTGATTATAGTTTAAATGGTATTATAGGCCCAAATGGTTCGGGAAAGTCTAATATTGTAGAAGCAATAAAGTGGGTAATGGGAGAAAACTCGTCTAAAAGCTTAAGGGGTTCCGGAATGAATGATATTATATTCAGTGGTAGTACTACCAAGGCCTCTAAAAACATTGCATCAGTAACTTTGTTTTTGAAAATTGACTCAAAAGATATCTCATCATCAAGTAAAAAGTATATAAATTCAGGAAATATAGAAGTTGAAAGACAAATCATTAGAGATACTGGATCAACATATAGAATTAACGGCAAAGAAGTCAGGGCTAAAGATGTTCAGTTTCTTTTTGCAGACCTATCTTCAGGATCAAGAGCTACTAACATTATTGATCAAGGTTCAATTGGAAATCTCATAACTCAAAAACCATCAGAAAGAAGAAGAATATTAGATGAAGCAGCTGGTATATCTGGAATAAGTGCAAGGAAAATTGAAAGTAAAAATAAACTAGAAGCAACAAAAAGAAATTTATCCAGGCTAGCGGATATATTATTAGATAATAAGGAACGCTTATCAAAACTTAAAAAGCAAGCAGATATTGCCTTGAAATTTAAGGAGGCGAACGAAAGAATAGGAAAACTAAATAGAGATATAGTTTTTGCTAAACTACAAAAAGCATTTAAGAATAGTAATAATATAAAAAGAAACCTAGAAGAAAATTCTAAAATACTATCAGAAAAGCTTAATTTATTGAGTAAAATTGAAGTGAAAAAAAGAGAAACTGAAACTATGTTAGAGAATTTGAATAATGAAAGCAGAGAAATTAATCAAGAAAATTTAAACAAACTCAATACAATTAAACAGACTAATTTACAATTAGAAAATAATATTAAACAGTTAGAGTCATTAAAAAATTTAAAAGAACAAATAAAAAAAAATGATGACTTTCAAAAAGAGATTCTTGAAAACTCATTATCTAGACTGAAAGTTCTTGAAGAAGAACTTATTAAATTTAAAAAAATAGAAAATACAGAGGTGTTTCTTAATTCTGAAAATGAATATAAGAAAATTCATAATCAATTTATTGAATCAAGTCGTATGTTAGATGATAATTCTTTAAAATTATTAAGTAAAAAAGAAATTGTTAGTAATAAAGAGTATCAAAAAACCTTATTATTGAGCAAGTATGATGATATAGAAAATGAATGTGAAACTATTAGAAAATCAATAATACAAAAAGAAAACTTTTACAAAAATAACAACTATTTTCTTGATATTGAAAAAATAAAAATAAAAGTAAAAAATAAAAATGTAGATATTAAATCACAAATAAATAAAGACAAAAAAAAATTAGAGGAATATAACGTTGCAGCTATTTCACTTAAAGCTGAATTTGATAAAATCATTTTTCAGGAAAACGAACAAAATTTAAAAGTTTATGAGCTAAATAACCAAGTATCGGTTTATACTTCATTGGGATTTAAAAATACCAAAAAAAATATTATAAAAAATATTATTATAGACTCTGAATATAAACTAGCATTCTATCTTGCCTTAGGGGATGGTATAGAAGCATCAAGTGACAAAAATGCACCTGTTGCTTGGAATAATCCTACAAATAATAGCGTTTATCCATTACCTGAGGGAATTATTTGTGCCAATAAATATGTAAAAGGACCAAAAGAAATAAGATTATTTTTATCTCAAGTAGGTATTGTAAATAATAATGAGGAAGGCTATAGATATCAAAAAGAATTAAAGCCTGGACAAATAATTGTATCAAAAGAAGGATCTTTATGGAGATGGGATGGTTTAATCATTAAAGATGGGATGCAAACTATTACGCATAAGAGAATTATTAGCACTACAAAGCTAATTGAATTAGAAAAAAAGCTTAAGAGTGAGAATATTAAATCCAAAAAGTTAAGTAATATAAAAAAGCAGCTAAATAAAAAACATCAACATCTAGAAATAGAAATTAAAAAAATTATTAAAAAAAATAACCTTTCAGAAAATTTGCTTATGTCCAATAATGAGAAGCTAGTTGAAATAGAAAAAGAGTTATTACTAAAAAAAAATAAAAAGGAATTAGATCTTGAAGAGATAAATAAAGAAAGGTTACTCTTAGAGGAAAAAACTATAGAAGGAAGTAAATTAAAAAAAGAAATAAAATTATTAAAAGATTTTATTACCAAAGAAAGTGGAGAAATTGTAAATATAAAGAAAGTTGTTTCTACTAAAAATAAGGAAAATAATATACTTAAAGATAGATATGAAAACTTCAGGATACAATTTGAAATTAATAAGAAACAAAAAGATGCTGAAACCATAAGAAAAGAAAAGATAGAAGAAGAAATATTTGCTACTAAAAAACAAATTAAAAATACTGAATATACATTATTAGCTTTAAAAGATGATTCTAAAAAAGCCGATTATGAAGAATCTATTATTTTAAAAAAGCCTGATGATTCTGAGAAAAAAATTCTAGACGTAGAAAAAAGTATAGAATTAAACAAAATAAAGTTAAGAGAAACAGATATACATATTAATAAAAATAAATCTGAATTAGAAACCATTGTAGACAGACATAATAAATTTAAAGTTAGAATCGACTCTCTAAAGGAAGATGCAATAAGAAAAGAAGCTCAGCTAGAACAATTAAATGATTATTTAAAAACTGAAGAAGAAAGAATAGTGACTGACTTAAGAATTTCAAAAGATGAAATAAAGAGTTCAATTAACAAATTTGACTATTCAAATATAGATATTAAAAACTCGGAAATGCTTTTAAGAAACTTAAAATATAAAGTAGATAATATTGACGATATAAATTTGACTGCTGAAAAAGAATTAAAGGAGTTAGAAAATAAAATAAATACAGTTTTGATAGAAGAAAAAGATTTAAATAACGCTGCTAAAAAATTAGAAAAAGCAATTGAAGAACTTAATAAAGAAGCTAGAAATAGAGTTTTAAATACTTTCGCAAGTATAAATAGCACTTTTTCTGAATTATTTAAAAAACTTTTTGATGGAGGTAAAGCATATCTAGAGTTAATAGAATCAGAAGACCCTTTAGAAGCAGGCCTAGAACTATTAGTTTCACCGCCTGGAAAAAAATTACAGAGGATCTCTCTTTTATCTGGAGGAGAAAAAGCTCTAGCTTCTCTTGCCTTAATTTTTTCTACTTTTATTAATAGACAAACTCCTATTTGTATATTAGATGAGGTGGATGCGCCTTTAGATGACTTTAATGTAGAAAGATTTTGCAGTTTACTAAAAGAAACTACTAAGATCACTAACAAGAAGTTCTTAGTGATTACACATAACAAAATAACTATGGGTTATATGAATAAAGTTTATGGTGTCACTATGAATGAACCAGGCATTTCTAAATTGGTTTCTGTAAACCTAGATAAAATAGACTCTGAATTTGCTGCTGAATAAATCTAAATGGAAAAAATTAAAGAAATTGAAAGAAAATTAAAGGATCTCAAAAAGAAAAGGCAGGAAACCTTGAATAATAACAAAATCAATGGAAAATATTATAGTATGGCTATAAATGTGAGCTTAGAGTTAATTACTGGGATTGGACTTGGTGTTATTTTAGGATTATTAGTGGATAATCATTTACAAACAAAACCAATAATGTTTATAATCTTTTTTATTGTAGGAACCATAGTTGGCTTCTATAATATGTACAAAAGTTTAAAAAAATATGGATATTTTAAGTAAAAAATAGAATATTATGGCAGCAAATAAAGGACCTCTTCATCAATTTGAAATTTCTAGCTTTTATGACATAAGTTTTGAAGGTTTTGATATCTCGTTTACAAATTCGGCATTATCTATGGTTATATCAATTTTTATAGCGTCAGTGATTTTTTATTTAGGTTCCAAAAAAAATTCAAATACTCCTGGGAGATTGCAAGTTTTAGTTGAAATGTCTTATGATTTTATTGCTAATATGGTACGAGATAATGTAGGCAGTGGTGGAAAAGTTTTTTTCCCTTTTATATTTACACTATTTTTATTTATTCTCTTTGGTAATGTTCTAGGTATGGTTCCGTATAACTTTACTTACACTAGTCACATAATAGTTACCTTTGGACTTGCTGGATTTATATTCATTGCGGTAACATTCATTGGTTTAATAAAACATGGAATAAGTTTCTTAAAATTCTTTGTTCCAAGTGGAGTACCATATGCACTTCTTCCTATACTAATACCTATCGAAATTATTTCATATTTTGTTCGTCCAATAAGCTTAAGCTTGAGATTATTTGCAAATATGATGGCAGGACATACAATGCTAAAAGTTTTTGCTTCTTTTATTGTTTTGCTCGGCTTTTTAGGTGGATGGGCCCCATTATCTCTGGTAATAATATTAACTGGTTTTGAAATTATGATCGCAGTATTACAAGCATATGTTTTTACCATATTGTGTTGTTTATATTTAAACGATGCATTACACTTACATCATTAATTATTTTAGAAAGGATATAAAATGGAAGTAGAAGCAGCAAAATTAATAGGAGCAGGATTGGCAACAATAGCGTTAGCTGGTGCAGGGATAGGAATCGGTAATATTTTTGCCAGCTATGTTTCCGCAGCAATTAGGAATCCCTCAGCAGCCCCAAAAGTATTTGGAAATGTACTACTAGGATTTGCATTAACAGAAGCTATTGCCTTATTTGCTTTATTAATAGCATTTTTGATACTTTTTGCATTCTAGGGATGTTTTCTTTTACTAAGGTAGGAGTTTTCCTATCAATAATAATATTCTTTAAAAAAAATATTTATGCTGCAGAAGGTATGCCTCAATTTAATATTGAGACATTCCCTTCTCAGTTATTTTGGTTAATTATTACATTTGTTATATTATATCTTATAATTAATTTTTTAATTCTTCCTAGAATTAGATCAAATTTAAGACTTAGAAAAAATAAAATTTCTAATGATTTAGAGCGCGCAGAATTAATAAAAACACAAATTGAAAAAATTAGTAAAGAATATGATGAAAAAATTACTAAATCAAAAAATAGATCAAACGATACTATAAAGAATGCAATTGAAAAAGCTAATGATGAATTTACGTCTCAGCTAAATAATGTAAAGAAAAAAATTTCTAAAAAAATTTTTGATGCAGAAAAAGAAACTTTAGAATATAAAAATAGTTTATCAAATGAAATATCAGATATTTCTAAGGAAGTATCCTTATTATTGATAAAAAAAATACTTGGAAAAAGTCTGAGTAAAAGTGATATTGAAAATATTTATAAACAAAAAGCTTCCATGGATGGAAAATAAATGAGTTTAAATTTTTTAGATCCTCAAATTTGGGTGACAATATCTTTCATACTTTTCTTTGTTTTTTTTGGAAAACTTATTTGGAGACAGTTTTCTAGTTTCTTAGACAATAAGATTCTTGAAATTAAAAATGAAATTAATGAAGCTTCCAAACTACACCAGGATGCTAAGGACTTACTTGCCTCTGAGTCAAAGAAAATCCAGGATCTAGATTTGGTCATAAAAGAAATAATAGACGATAGCAAAAATAAATCTTATGAAATTCTTTTAGAAAATAAAAATAAAATTGAATCTCAAATTAAAATTTTGGAAAAAGAGGCTTTAGAAAAAATACAGCTTATTAAGCATCAAGCACAAGAAGAAATAAAAAAAGAAATAGTAGATAAAGCCACATTGGTAGCTGAAGATATTATTAAAAATAAGCTTTCAGAAAAAAATCAAATTAGTATTATGCAAGACTCTGTAGATCAAACTAAAAAAATATTAAATTAATCGAATAATATTTTTTCTGCTAGCAGCTTTCCAGTATATGCGCTTAAAGTCCATCCCAAATGACCATGTCCTGTATTATACCAAACCTTGGCGTTAGCCTTGCTCTGTCTAACTATAGGAAGCATGTTGGGTGTCATAGGTCTTAAGCCAGCCCAAGGCTTAATATCTTTAGTATTAATTTCTGGAAACATGTCCATACACCATTTTATTAAAGGCCTAACTCTATTTTGTATTATATCGAGATTATAGCCATTAAACTCTGCAAAACCTGCCACCCGCAATCTATTTCTACCTAGTCTAGAAGTTACTATTTTATTAAAGTCATCTAGAAGACTTACAGTTGGTGCATTCCTTCCAGGATTATTTATTGTAATTGAATATCCCTTTACTGGATATATGGGTAGCTTCTCTCCTATTGATTTTGCTAAGTATGGAGAGTATACTCCCGCGCATACTATTACAAAGTCGAAATTATCAGTATATTCTTTTATATCATCTACATTACAACTTAAGATTTTAATTTTTTTATTTTTTATAAGTTTATTAGTCAAACCTATACAAAACTTATGAATATCTCCTGTTTTATCAGAAGGAGTATAAAAAATACTATCTAATTTTTTATTTTTTAATGATGGTTCAATTTTGTATAGCTCTTCATGTGTGATTCTAAATCTATTTAAACCAGCTTTTCTGTATATATTATTAACATATTCTGCATTTTGAGTATGTTTTTTATTAGCATATAAATGTATTATTCCTTTATCTAATTTATCAAATTCCAAAGCCTCTTTTTTAGCAATATGCTCATATAAGCTAATACTTTTTATGGCCATCCTGCATATTTCATGAGTTATTTTTTCATTATTCTTGATGTTGTAAATAAACTTACATAACCAAGACAGCTTAGTAATTGTAGGAAAAGGATTAATAATTAAGGAGGAATGTTCTCTATTTATCATAGATTTAAGACCAGTCTTTACATTATGCCAGCTATTCCATGCTTCAGAATTACTCGCTGATAATTGTCCACCATTAGCGTAGCTTGTTGCCATGGCCGGATACCTTCTACCTTCTATTAAAGTCACATCAACTTTTTTTTCTGATAGGAAGTATGCAGTGGTAACTCCTGTAATTCCTGCTCCTATAATTGCTACTTTCATATATAAAATATAATATTAGAATTAATTTTGAAATCCATAATAAAAAACTAATCTATTACTTTTTTGGTCTAAGTTAATTCTAAAACTCTTAGAGTTTTTAAAAAAAATTTTTTCATTTACTTTAATAACTGGCGCAGGGAGCACTTTTGATAAAATTTTAATTTTAACTTTATTTTTCTCCTCATCTACTAAACCTACAAATATTTTGGTGTTAGAAGGATCTAATTTTAGTTTATTAGTTAAAATTTGGAAATAAATTGTATGTTTTATAATTACCTTATTACTTGAGGTTTTCTGTTCATCTTTCACTAAATTACATTTTAACTTAATACTAAAAATTTTTATTAACTTTTCATTATTTTTGTCTTTTAAATATCTAGTATCATTTGGTATATAATAATTTGGACATTTTGTAGCACTTACTACATTCTTTTTAATTTGATTTTCTTTTTTAATTGAATGCTTAGGGGTATTAAAAATAGAACAAGAATTAATTAAGAATAGAATTAAGACCAATCCTATATAATGATATAATTTCACTTACTGTTTCCTTTAATTTTTTTTTATATGGTTTATTATAAATACAGTAAATAAGATTAGCAATATGCAAGAAGAAAATAAAGTAACTATAATATATACCGATGGTGCATGTAAGGGAAATCCAGGGCCAGGCGGCTGGGGTGCTTACATAATTTCAGAAAGTAATTTAAAAAAAGAACTCTTTGGTTACGATAAAATTACAACCAATAATCGTATGGAATTGACTGCTGCCATAAAAGCTTTAGAGTACTTCCAAGAATGTAAAAAAATACACTTATTTACTGATAGCAATTATTTAAAACAAGGTATTACAATCTGGATAAAAGCATGGAAAGATAATAATTGGAAAAATAAACAAAAAAAAACCGTAAAAAATTCAGACTTATGGAAAAAGCTAGATCATTTAAATAATTATCATACCATAAATTGGAACTGGGTTAAGGCACATAATGGAAATCCGGGAAACGAAAGAGCAGATTTTTTGGCTAATAAGGCTATAGAATTAAATTATAAAGTTAACTAATTTTCTAAAATTTTTAGAAAGCTTGATTTTCTTAAAATTTCACTAAATATAAAACCATCAGGATAAGATTCTGAAAAAAATATATTAAATGGTATGCCATATCTATTATATTCTTTTAAAAAATCTAAAATATTTTTGTCAGGAAATGTCCAGTCTGCTCTCATTAACTTTATATTATTATCTTTCAAATACTTTTGAATTCCTTTATCTTCTAAAACAAACTTTTTATTTATTTTACAGTTAATGCACCACTCTGCTGTAATATCTAGTAACACTTTTTCATTATTTTTTATGTAAAATAATAATTTATCTTTATCAAACTCTTCCCACATATTATATGTATTCTGTACTTTGTAATTCTCATCTGAATAAATATAATGATTTACTAACAACTTTCCTAACCAAAGGATAGATACGAAAAGCAATAAACCTATTAAAAATTTTATATATTTCATCCAAATACCTGGTTTAGGTAGATACCATAAAATATTTGGTTTTATTATAAATAAAAGGTATGGCAAAGCTTTTCCAAGTCCCATTAGCATAAAAATAGGTATAGATAATAAATAATTCTGGGATAAGGCATAAGATATAGCTGATCCAACCATAGGAGCAGTACATGGCGTAGCCAATAATGTGCTTAATATTCCTGTTGTGTAATTGCTAATAAATAAATTATTTTTTCTAACAAGCCTATTTAAAAGGTTATTGCTAAAATATTTTTGTAGATAGCTAATTTTAATTAAATCAAAAGCAATAGCAGTAAAAATTAGTAATAAAGATAATAAAAAAATTAGAAATATCGGGCTTTGAAATTGAATTCCCCATCCCAAACTTATTCCTATAGATCTTAAAAAGATAGAAACTAAAGAGAAAACTATAAATGTTGATAAAATACCTAGACTTAAATAAAATGAAGAAAGTTTCACATAAAAATTATTTCTATTCTCAGTTTGTTTTAAAAGGTTATTAATTTTTATTCCTAAAACTGGAAGCACGCAAGGCATAAAGTTTAAAATAAATCCTGCAAAAAAAGCAGTTATAAAAATAATTAATAATTCATATTTGCTTTGACTAGTTTCATTTTTTAATTCAGATATATTTAATTTATGAAAAAAAACATCGTCATTTAGTTTTATAAAAACTATTGAACTATTATCAGTTAAAAATATTTCTTCTTCACTTTCAAATAGTACGTCGAAACCATTTTTTTTTTGAGCAATATATTTGGTTCTTAGTTCTGGAAACTCCTTATCAATAAGTATTGATTTTAAAATATATTCTTTTTTATCAGAGAATGACATATTTGATAGTTTTAGAAGAATTTTATTACTTTCTATTTTTCTAGCAGAAAAATTAATTTGACTATTAGATAATAAGCTCTTAGGAACAGTTTTTTTATACTTATCTATTTTTTTAATATTTATTTGATTTTTATAGTTATCTTTTGGAATTTTTAATATAAAGTTTGCTGTAACAGGAATACATATATCCTTACAAATTTGATATTCTAATTTAAATCTTAATTCATCTATATTTTCATAATTTTTTTTTAAAAAAATCTTGTAAGGAATTATTATATTATTTTTATAAATTCTAGAAATAAGCCCAGTAGTTTGATCATACTCTTCTTCAGGGAATGGCCAACTTGGTGTAATACTATCATATTTTTTGCTATCAAGGACTGTTAGTATTGGAGCAGATCCTGCATCACCAGGATAAATCCAATATATTTTCCAATCTTTTTCTATAGAAAAATTTAAACCAATATCTAGTGAGTTGCCTTTTTTTTCTCCTAATAATATATTGACTTTTGTTTCTTCAAAAATGTCTATTTTTGACTCTAATCCAAATAATGTTGAATAGAAAAAAAAGCAAAAAAATGTTAAAAAAAATTTAAGTTCCATTATTATAATTATAATTTAATATAGTGAAATGATAAGTAAAAATAAAAATAATAATTATTTTTCTCTGGAAGGAAAGTTTTTAATTGCCTCACCAAATATGCTTGATTCTAGATTTTCTGAAGCTTTAATTTATATGATTTCAGATGATACTGAAGGATCGATGGGAATTATAGTAAATAAACCAGCACTAAATTTAGATTTAGAAAGTTTTTTCAATAACTTTTCCAAAATAAAAAAACCAACAAATAGTGAATATCCTATACATTATGGGGGACCTGTAGAATTTAATAAGGGTTTTATACTGCATACCAATGATTATGAAACACCAGAAGAAAAGACTTTCTTAAAGAATAATCTAGTTTTATCAAGTAATTCAAGAATTTTAAATGATTTATCTACAGGGAATGGTCCTTCTAAGTTTATTGTAGTAATAGGGTATGCTGGATGGTATAGCAATCAGTTAGCAGAAGAGTTAAAACAGAATTCTTGGTTAGTAGCAAATATGAATAAAAAAATACTTTTTTCTAAAAATTATAGGCTAAAATGGAAAAATGCCTTAAAAAGTATTGGAATAGAAGAACAACATTTACAGCACTTTAAATTTTCAAATTACTCGGGTTCGGCCTGAGTTTTCTTCATACTCTTTTTTTATTAAGCTATACATTACATGGTCTTGCCATTTTCCATCTATTTTTAAATAAGACCTGCAAATACCTTCCTCTGTAAACCCTACTTTTTCTAATAATTTTCTGCTAGGTTTGTTATGCTTTAATACTGCTGCCTCTATTCTATGAAGTCTAAGATCTATAAACAAAGACGGTAAAAGTATTTTCAAAGCTTCATACATATACCCTTTTCTAGAATGTCGTTTTCCTACCCAGTACCCTATAGATGAGCTTTGAGAAACTCCCCTTCTAACATTAAAAACGTTTATACCTCCTATTAATTCTTTATCGTCTTCCTTAAAAATTAGAAAAGAATAAGACCTATCAATATTTGCTAAATAACTTGAATTTTTTAAATACCTCATAAAAGATCTTCTGGAACAGGAGCTTGCATCCCATTTAGGCTCCCAAGGAGATAAAAAGCTTTTTGAAGACAGCCTTAGTTTTTGCCACTTTATAGCATCTCGCCTCTTAGGAGGCCTAAGAAAAACTCTTTTTCCCATTAATCTTTTTCTAGAAAAAAGAGATTGTAATGCAATTACTAGTTTCTTCATTATGAACCTTAAATTAATGAATTTTTAAATATGTAGCCTTTGATTTTTTCATAATTATTATCTATTAGCTTAAATTTTTCTTCTAAGTCAAAAATATTTTTATATACTGAAGGTAATTCAGGGGATTTATTTATTGCATTCAAAACAGCTTCTGAAAATTTTGCAGGATGCGCTGTGGCCAGTGAAATTACGATATCCTGTCTATTGTTTTTTAAATACTCGTTAGATGCCGCGAATCCTACAGCGGTATGTGGATCTAAAATAATTTTATATTTTTTGTAAACACTTTTAATTACTTCTAAGGTGCTTTTTTCAGATATACTGTAAGATGTAAAGGAATTAAGTATTTTATTTTTATCTTTATGTTTTATAAAAAAATTATTATTGATATTGAATTCTGTCATTGCTTCTGAGACTTTACTACTATTCTGACTAAGCAAATCATATAATAATCTTTCAAAATTACTTGCTACTTGAATATCCATAGAAGGAGAGTTAGTTGCTTTTACTGAGCTTTTTTTATACTCTCCAGTTCTAAAAAAACGATACAAAATATCATTCTCATTTGTAGCGACTATTATTTTTTTAATTGGAATGTTAAACTTACTTTTAGCTATATAACCTGCATATGCATCACCAAAGTTTCCTGTAGGAACAGAAAAAGCTATTTTTTTATTCTCAAAAATGCTGTTAAGTTTTGAGTAAGCAAAAATATAATAAGTAACTTGTGCCATTATTCTTGACCAGTTTATAGAATTAATAGAAGCAAACTTTTTTCCTTTACTATCTCTATCTTTAAAAAGCCTTTTTACTATATCTTGACAATCGTCAAATGTACCTTTTACAGCAATATTAAATACATTACTTGATTTTACTGTAGTCATTTGTCTTCTTTGAAAATTAGATACTCTATTTAAAGGATGTAATATGAAAATATTTATATTTTTATTTTTTTTTACTGCTTCTATAGCAGCAGACCCAGTATCTCCAGAGGTTGCACCTATAATATTTAAGTTATTATTATTTTGTTGTAAGAAAAAATTAAATAAATTTCCTAAAAATTGTAGTGCAACATCCTTAAAAGCTAAAGTAGGCCCGTGAAATAATTCTAATAGCCAATGATTAGATTCAATTTTTCTTAATGGAGTAATTTCTTTGTTAGAAAAATTACTGTAGCTAGATTTTATAATTTCTTTCAATTGATTTTGGCTTAGATCATTTCCTATAAAATTTTTAATTACTTCGTAAGATATATTTTCAAAGTTAATATCTTTTTTACTATATTTAAAATTATCTAAATTCCATTCTAAAGGAAGATATAAACCACCATCTTTAGATAATCCTTGCAATGATACGTCTTTGAAACCAAATATTTTTTTGTTATTTCTAGTACTAACAAACTTCATAATTAACTTTTTTCTTTTAGATTAGATAGCATAATAGTAATACTAGCAAATAATAGTAACCCCATAAATTGATGGAATATACCCATCCAAATAGGGATTTCAAAAACTATTAAGGATGCCCCTATAATAATTTGTAAAAAAATTATTACAGGTATTAGAATATATGCAACCTTGCTCCTATAAGGTAAGTGTTTGAAAGAATTTTTTAGTCTGAAAAGCACATAAAGAATTAAAGTTACCAAACAAAATGCGAGCACTCTGTGTGTAAAATGAATTATTTCAAATTGGTCAGAAATATTCGGAAAAAATTTTTCATTGCATGATGGCCAACTTGAACAAGATAGAGATGCTCCATACTTTGATGTAAACGCACCAGCACATGCTGTTATTAATGCTAAACATAAAGTAATGTAGCATAAATTTTTTAAAAATTTTGTAACAATGATCTTGTGCTTGCTATCATCAAAGGTTAATAAAAATATATTTAAAACTATATAAAATAACAAAAATGCGCTGGCAAGATGAATTGCTACAGACCAAGGTATATTAGATTTTATAACAGTTAGACCTCCTAATAGACCTTGTATTCCTAACAAAATAATTAGGTAATAGGAATATTTTTTTATTTTTTTTTCTACTTTCGCATTAAAAATTAGGTATAGAAACAATATTATTGTTATTGGCCCTATTATAAAAGCAGCATTAGCTCTATGTATCCATTCTAAAAAAATTTGAAAGTAAGTATATTCAGTTATTCCCAGTGCATTTATTTTTTCATAGCTTGGAAAAAAGAATCCGTAGCACAAAGGCCAATCAGGACAAGACATCCCTGAACCAGTCAATCTAACCCATGCCCCTAAGAGGATCTGTATAATTATTGTAAATAGTAAAAAGCTAGATGTCGCTTTAATAATTAATGAATAATTTTTTAGCATTTCAAGATTTCCTAACAAATATTACTAATATAATGGATAAAGTAAGAGCCAGCAAAAACCAGGTTAAAGAATAATTTAAATGATTAATATTAGAAATGGTATTTGGTCTAACGTTAATTAATTTATTAGAAGAATTATTCATTTCATAAATCAAAAATGGTTCCAATGTGATATTTAAAAAATTAGATATTTCTTCTAAGTTTAAACTGTACCATTTGTTATTTATAACATCATTTTCAAGTTCAAAAAAGTTACGTTTAGGAAATTTAATAATTAAGCCATTGATTTTTTCAATTTTATTTTTATTTGAAAATATTTGCTTTTTTTCTGTAGTAAATCCCCTATTTACTAATATGTGTTTTTTTCCTACTTTTAGGGGTACTAATTTGTGATAGCCTATTTTTCCTTTATATGTCCTAGGTTCAAAATATAATGATTTTTTTTCCTGTATAGTTCCTTTAATATTTATTATTTCCATATTTTCAATATTTATATTAAGTGACTCAATTTCCTTTGCTTTTTGATTTATTTTGCTAGAAAGTAAATTTTTATTATAACTTTTAATTTTGTGTTTATTAAATTGCCAAACACTCAAGCAAAGCAAAATAAAAAAAGCACAGGAAAATACTAAGTAAATTGAAATTTGATTTTTCATTTTATTTTTTTTATCTCATCTATTTTTATTAATTTTATTATAAAAAAGTATTTGCTTATTCTTAATACAAAAATGTTTAGTATTAATATAATAATTACCATAATTAAAGTTAGCTGTAATAAGTTAAATTGAAAATTAATATCTATATAGTAAGCTAATGGAACGCAAACTATACACAATGAAAATGTTGCTACCCAGATTGCTCCATCACCTATTCTATTTGTTCTAAAATTAGTTTTACAAATTTTGCAGCTTTTATTTAGTGTAACTAGTCCCTTAAAAATTTTTCCTTGAGAACATTTTGGGCAATTACTGAATGGAGGAATAAGAAATTGGCCCCACCATCTACCTTCTATTTTATCCTCCCCACCAATAAATTGAGAAAAATAAAAACAACCATACTACATCAACAAAATGCCAATACCAAGCAGCAGCTTCAAATCCAAAATGATGTTCTGGCTTAAAGTGTCCTGCTAATGTTCTAAATAGTATGATTGTCAGAAAAATAGTCCCAACTAAAACGTGGAATCCATGGAAACCTGTTGCCATAAAAAAAGTGGAACTGTAGATACCATCACCAAAAGCAAACTTAGCATGCCCGTACTCATAGGCCTGTACAAAACTAAATAATATTCCCAATGCTATAGTTGCTACTAAGCCCCAAATAACTGAGTTTCTTTTACCTTCTAATAAAGCATGGTGTGCCCAGGTACATGTAGTACCAGATGTTAATAATATGACAGTATTTAAAAGTGGTAAATGAAAAGGATCAAATGTCTCTACCCCTTTAGGAGGCCAAACTCCTCCAGTAAAAGTTACTCTACTATACTGTATGGCCTCATCAGCAAATATACTGGCATCAAAAAATGCCCAAAACCACGCTACAAAAAACATAACTTCTGAAGCTATAAACAATGCCATGCCATACCTTAAACCTATTAATACAAAAGCATTGTGATGACCTTCGTGCTCTGCCTCCCTAATTACGTCTCTCCACCATCCGAACATAGTAAGAATAACAAAAAAACCTCCTAATCCAAATATCCATGAACCATAATTTACTTTATGCATGAACATTATAGCACCAACAGCTAGAACTAGCGCAGAAATAGACCCTAGAAGCGGCCATGGACTAGGCTCAACTAAATGATAAGGATGCGACTGTTTTGAATTTGACATATTATTTTAACCTCTATTTAATTTATTATAGTCTAGCTTATTTAAAATTTCTAACATTAATATTATCTGTATTAAAAAAAGTATAACTAAGGGTAATGGACTTTATTTCCTTAGTATTAGGGTCTTTATATAAATCAGGGCTGATAAAAAAAGTTACTGGTAAAGAAATTGTTTCACCAGGAAGTATGGTATTTTCTTCATAACAAAAGCAGTCTAACTTGTTAAAATAAATGCCGGCCTTTTGTGGGGTAACATTATAGGAAGCGATTGCTTGAATTGCTTTTTTAGTCTTATTAGAAACTTTATATTCTACAGAATTAGTTTTTCCTAGCTTAGTAATAATTGATCTTTTTTCAGGTTGAAAATAAACACCTAAATTTCTTTCTCTATCCGCATTAAACCTTACCTTTATTTTTTGATCTAAGATAATTTCAGATGGAGAAGAAGACTCTTGAGTAGTGCCTCCATAACCAGTTACTTTACAAAACAAGTTATATAAAGGTACTGATGCAAAAGATAAAAGAAACATAGCTGAGGGTATTACAAATATTAAAATTGCTAGACTTTTATTTTTTTTATTTTTAACTTTTTTCATAATCCAGACATTTTCAGTATAGTTACTATATAAATTATAATTACTAATAATATTATTAATAATGCAATTAAATATTTTTTTTTCACTTTAAATCAATACTATAAATAAAAATTTATAAAATTATCTACAATTAGTGTAATAAAAATTAAAAATAAATAAATTATAGAAAATTTAAATAACTTTTTGGAAGTTTTATTATCATTAGTTTTTAAAATATAAGCCAAATAAAGAAAATAAGTATTTAGCACTAATGCTACTAATAAATATAATTCACCAGTAAAATTAAATAAATATGGAAAAAATGAAATTATATATAAATAATAAGAATATTTAACAATGCTTCTTTTAGTGATTATTTTTCCTAATACATTTGGTAGCATAGGTATTCCTGCTTGCTTGTAATCATTTTCTGAAAAAAGTGAAAGAGCCCAGAAATGAGGTGGTGTCCATATAAAAATTATTAGAAACAAAATAATTGGAAAAAAACTAATATCATTAGTTACCGACACCCATCCAATAACCGGTGGCAAGGCCCCTGCTGCTCCTCCTATTACAATATTGTAATAAGTTCTTCTTTTTAGCCAAATTGTATAAATAAAAACATAAAAAAGTATAGAACTTGCTAATAATAAGCTTGCCAACAAATTAGATGCTAATCCCAATAGAACTACTGATAATATACTTAATACTATCCCTAAACCCAGAGCTTCATCAGCATTAATAATACCTGAAGGTATAGGACGAGTCTTTGTTCTCTTCATTTTGGCGTCAATATCTTTATCATACCACATATTAATACATCCAGCTGCTCCAGCACCAATTGCTATACTTAGCAAAGAAATTAAAAACAATATAGGATGCATATGATTAAATTTTAAAGCTAAAATTTGACCACAAAGAGCTGTAAATATAGCCAAAGACATAACCCTTGGTTTAAGCAATGAAAAGTATGCTCCAATCGAACTAAATTCTACTTGCTCCTTTAGTCTTCTATCAGGTACTGTTTTAAGCATTATATCAGATAGTATTACTGTTTAATGGCTACTTTTTTTACCGACATCCATTTTAGGTAACTCTTCATAAGTATGAAATGGTGGAGGTGAAGTAGTTTTCCATTCAAAAGTATCTGGGTTTCCTCCCCAAGGGTTATCTGCACACTTTTTACCAAAATATAATGTTCTAAATAATATTATTACAAACCAAACAACTGCAATTCCAGATAAATAGGATCCGTATGTAGCTATGGCATTCCAACCTGCATAAGCGTCTGGGTAATCTGCATATCTTCTAGGCATGCCCTGTAAGCCTAAGAAGTGCATTGGGAAAAAAGTTAAATTAACACCTACAAACATTAACCAAAAATGTACTTTTCCCATCCATTCTGGATATTGTCTTCCTGATATTTTACCAAACCAATAATAAAATCCAGAAAATAGAGCAAATACTGCTCCTAAAGAAAGTACATAATGAAAATGAGCTACAACATAATAAGTATCATGTAATACAGTATCTATACCCGCATTTGCAAGAACAACTCCTGTTACACCTCCCAAAGTAAAAAGAAAAATAAAGCCTATAGCAAACAACATTGGAGTGCTAAATCTAATTGATCCACCCCACATTGTAGCTATCCAACTAAATATTTTTATACCGGTAGGAACAGCGATCACCATTGTTGCTGCTGTAAAATAAGCTTTAGTATCAACATCAAGACCTACTGTGTACATATGATGTGCCCAAACAACAAAACCAACTACCCCAATGGAAACCATAGCATAAGCCATACCTAAGTAACCAAAAACTGGTTTTTTAGAAAAAGTAGACACGACATGACTTACTATTCCAAACGCAGGTAAAATTAAAATATACACCTCAGGATGACCAAAAAACCAAAAAAGATGTTGGAATAATATAGGGTCTCCCCCTGCTTCTGGGGCAAAGAAAGCAGTCCCAAAATTTCTATCTGTCAATAACATCGTAATTGCACCTGCCAAAACTGGAAGAGAGAGTACTAGTAAAAATACTGTAACTAAAATAGACCAAACAAATAACGGCATTCTATGAAGCGTCATTCCTGGCGTTCTCATGTTAAAGATAGTGGTAATAAAATTTATAGCTCCTAATATTGAGGAGGCTCCCGCTATATGTAAACTCAGTATTGCCATATCTACAGCAGGCCCTGCATGCCCTACGGCACTAGACAGTGGCGGGTAAATAGTCCATCCAGTTCCTGCACCTCCCTGTACAAAAGGGCTTGCCATTAAAAGTATAAATGCCGGCACCAATAACCAAAAACTAATATTATTCATCCTAGGAAATGCCATGTCCGGCGCTCCTATCATAATGGGTACGAACCAGTTACCAAAACCTCCTATCATAGCAGGCATTATCATAAAAAATATCATTATAAGTCCATGCGCTGTTGTAAGAACATTATACATTTGATAATTTCCATTTAAAATACCGTCACCAGGTGCAGCAAGCTCTGTTCTCATAATTAATGACATTATTCCGCCTATTATTCCTGCTATTATTGCAAAAATAAGGTACATAGATCCAATATCTTTATGATTAGTTGAGAGAACCCATCTTCTCCAACCTTTTATTTGATGATCATGATCATGTTCTATAACTGTTGATACCATTAATAAAACTCCTTTAATTATTTAGACGACATTTCTAAAATTTCTTCGCTGTTGACAGCATATTTTTTTTGAGATTCTTCTATCCATGCTGCAAATTCACTGTCAGAAACAACATGAATTTCAATTGGCATGGACTGATGATTAACACCACATAATTCTGAACACATGCCATAATATATACCCGTTTTATCGGCTTTAAACCATGTCTCGTTTAATCTACCTGGCACAGCATCTGTCTTTACTCCAAAAGCTGGAACTGCCCAGCTATGAAGAACATCAGCAGCAGTAACTTGTACTCTTACTATTTTATTAACAGGAACAACAACTGTTGTATCCGTAGTTAACATTCTTTTAAAAGGTCTATTGTCTTCAACTTCATCTTCACTTTGCAACATAAATGCTTCGTAAGCAAAATTACCATGATCAGGATACTCATATCCCCAATACCATTGATATCCTATTGCTTTGATAGTTAAGTCTGGCTCGGGTATAACATCTTGTTTGTATAATAATTTAAAAGATGGAATTGAAATTACTACTAAAATCAAAACTGGAATTGCTGTCCATAAGATTTCAATTAAAGTATTATGTACGGTTTTAGAAGGATTCTTATTATTTTTTTCAGAATATCTGTAACAAACCCAGATGAGTAGAGCAAGAACAAATAAAGTGATTAACGTTATAATTATCAAAACAAAAAAGTGCATGTCATAAACGTCTTTTGCTACCTCTGTAGTTGGATTTTGTAAATCTATACCCCAATTAGTTGCAACTCCCAATCCATTTTCATTGGCAGAACAAAAAAAAGAGATTAAGAAAGAAGAAACCGTTAAGACAATAAATCGTTTTGTGCTATTAATTATATTCATTTTTACCTTTTTTCAAATTACAGTAATTATATAGAGTAAATATACTAAAATTCACTCTAATTATTTTAAAAATTTAAAATTTTTTAATAATTATTGCTAACATATACTATGAAACATTTCTATATATTTTTTATAAATTGAGATTGTTTTTCATTTTAAACTTTCGTATGTTAATATTAATTACAATTACAAGGTGAAATATGTCATATGATAAAAAAAAATATCTAGAAGATCATAAAAAAACTTGGAAAGGTTTTATTGATTACACTATTGTAGGATGTGTAATTATTGCTATTCTTTTAGTTTTAATGAGTATTTTTCTCACAGGCTAAACAATTAACCAAATTAAGCATTGTCATTAAATTTTTTAGAATCACTTAACGAAAATCAAAAAAAAGCTGTTTTAGAAACATCAGGCCCTCTCTTAATACTAGCAGGTGCAGGGACTGGAAAAACTAAAGTGTTAACAACAAGGTTGGCTAATATTTTAAGAAATAAGCTTGCCAGTCCTTACGAAACATTAACTGTTACTTTTACTAATAAAGCTGCTAATGAAATGAAACAAAGAGTTGAAGAAATGCTCACTATTAGCACCGATGGATGGTGGATAGGTACTTTTCATTCCATGGGCGCAAGAATTTTAAGAAAGCATCCAGAATTAGCAGGACTTAAAACGCAATTCTCTATAATTGACATTGATGATCAAATTAGATTAGTAAAGCAATGCTTGTCTTACCATAATGTTGATGAAAAAAGATGGCCTGCTAGAGTTTTACATAATTTAATACAAAGATGGAAAGATAAAGGATTAAATCCAGAGGATGTACCTAATGATCATGAGTTCGGAAATGTAAAGGGAAACAAAATTTACAAAACCTATCAAAATAGGCTATTAACCTTAAATGTGGTAGATTACGGAGATTTATTGCTGCACAATATAAATATTTTTAAAAATAATTCTGAACTTTTATTACAATATCAAAAACAATTTAAATATATTTTAGTAGATGAGTATCAAGATACTAATATTTGTCAGCATACGTGGTTAAAGTTATTAGCTGATAAATATAAAAATATTTGTGCTGTTGGAGATGATGACCAATCTATCTACTCCTGGAGGGGAGCAGAAGTTAAAAATATTCTTAAGTTTGGAGATACTTTTAAAGATACTAAGTTAATTAAATTAGAAGAAAACTACAGATCAACTGTTAATATTTTGGAAGCAGCTAACGGACTAGTACAAAATAATAAAGCTAGGTTGGGGAAAAATCTTTGGACAAAAAAAACTATAGGAGAAAAAATAAATATAATTAATATAGCAAACAGTGAAGAGGAAGCTATTTCTGTTAGTGATTTGATTGAAAGTCTTCATAGTCAAGGATCCAATTTATCTTCTTTCGCTATCTTGGTAAGAGCCACGTACCAGACTAGATTTTTTGAAGATAGATTTATTAAAATAGGATTACCTTATAAAATTATAGGAGGAACAAAGTTTTACGAGAGATTAGAAATTAAAGATGCTATGGGCTATCTTAGATTAGTTTCTAATGATTTTGATAATTTAGCATTTGAAAGAATAATTAATATCCCAAAAAGAGGCTTGGGAACTAAATCCTTACTGGACATTGAAACTAATGCTAGAAAAAAAAATCTTTCGTTACTAGAAAGTTGTAGAAATCTTTCAGAAAATAATCATTTCAATATGAAAACCTCTATTAATGTAAGAAAATTTTTAGATTCCATTAAAAATTGGAAAGAGAAAATTAATGAACTACCGTCTTCAGATCTAGTAGAATTAATTTTAGAGGAATCTGGTTATGTAGAAATGTGGCAAAATGATAAATCTGTAGAAGCTGAAGGAAGATTAGAGAATTTAAAAGAATTGGTTTCTGCAGTCTCAGAGTTTGATAATTTAAATAGCTTTTTAGAACATATTCAGTTAGTAATGGATAACACTATAAATAATAAAAAAGATTCCGTAAACTTGTTAACTCTTCATGCTGCAAAAGGTTTAGAGTTTGACAATGTCTTTCTTCCAGGATGGGAAGAAGAAATCTTTCCTAACAAAAGATCTATAGATGAAAGTGCAAATGAAGGACTAGAAGAGGAAAGGAGATTAGCTTATGTCGGAATAACTAGAGCCAAAAAAAATGTTTGGATTTTATATGCTAATACTAGGTATATTCATGGGAATTGGTTGTTCTCTATTCCATCTAGGTTTATAAAGGAATTACCAGAAAAAAATATTTCAATAACTAATCTTTTTTTTGAAACTAGCAGTAACAAAGGTATGACCGATCCAAATTATACTAGTACGATGGGTAAAAATATTTTAAAAATAGATAATGTATTATTAATAGGAGACAAAGTATTTCATCAAAAATTTGGATATGGAATTATAAAAACCATTGAAGGAAATAACGCTGAGGTTGCTTTTTCAAAGACTAATCTTAAGAAGGTAAAGATAGAATATCTAACTAAAAATGTTTAATTATAATACAAAAAATAATGTATCTGATCTTAGGAAGCTTATGCGTAAGAATTCTATAGATAGTTATTTTGTAACTCATAACGATGAATATTTTTCTGAATATGTGCCTAAAAACAAAGAAAGATTGAAATGGATTTCGGGTTTTTCTGGATCTGCAGGCTCATTGCTAATAACTGCTAAAAAATTGTATCTATTTACTGATGGTAGATATCTTTTACAAGCTAAACAGCAAACATTAAATTTAAAATGTGAAATTATAAATATATTAGATATTAAACCTATAGATTTCCTAAAAAAAAATTATAATAGTTTTAAAAGCATTGGTATTGATAGCAGGACTTTTAGCTTGGTAGAATTTAATTATTTAAAAAAAGTAATTACAAAAACAAATATAAAAATAAAAATACTTGATAAAAATTTAATTGATATTTTGTGGAAAAGAAACTTAAAGGTTCAAAATACAAATAAAATATTTTTTCTTTCTTCCAAATATACTGGAGAAACCAATAAAATAAAATTAAAAAAAATTTTTTCATACCTTTTAAAAGAAGAGGCTGACTATATTTTTACCCAAGATAGTGAGTCAATTGCATGGCTAAATAACCTTAGAGGAAATGATTTAGATCACACGCCAATAACTTTTTGTAGTGCCTTGATAGGAAAAAATGATCAAAAGCTTTTTTTTGAAAACAAAAATTTACCCGAAAAAATTAAAAAAAAGCTTGGTAAAGAAACAAAGGTATATAATTCAAATGAGCTTTACGAAATAGTAAAAAAAAAAATTTCTAAAAATAGTAAAGTCATTATAAATGAAAATAAAATAAGTTTATTTAATTATAATTTATTAAAAAAAATTACAAATAATTTGTTATCTAAAAATGATGTAATGTTATCATATAGATCAATAAAGAATGTTACTGAAATAAAGTGTTTTAAAAAAGCTCACATACTAGATGGAATAGCTATATGTAAATTTTTATATTGGTATAAAAATTACAAAGGAACAGTTTCCGAGTTAGATGTAGTAAAAAAAATAGATAGCTTGCGATATAAAAACTCTGATTTTATATGTGCATCCTTTCCTACTATAGCAGGTGCAGGAAAAAATGGTGCTATTATTCACTACCAACCTAATAGCTCTACAAATAGAAAAATAAGCGGAAGTGATATTTTATTGTTAGACAGTGGTGGGCAATATTTTTATGGAACTACTGATGTGACAAGGACGATAACTAGATCTGACAAGATTTCTAATACCATTAAATATCATTACACCGCAGTTTTAAAAGGCCATATAAGTTTAAATTTAAGTCAATTTCCTTCAGGATCACCTGGTTCATTTCTAGATACGCTTGCTAGACAAAAACTTTGGGATATTGGAGAAGATTTTGCACACAGCACAGGTCATGGTGTGGGTTTCTGTTTGAATGTGCACGAGGGACCTTTTAGTATATCATTAAAGAGCACATCTCCAATTTATGGAAGAATGGTTTTTTCTAATGAACCAGGTTTATATAAAAATGGTAAATATGGAATAAGGATTGAGAATTTAGTTTATACAAAAGATCTGAAGATAAATAATAAAAATTTTTTGACATTAGAAAATCTTACACTAGTTCCTTATGAAAAAGATCTCATAAAAGTTAATCATTTAAATACTGAAGAAAAGAAATGGTTAAATAATTATCATAAAAGTGTTATAAGAAATATATCTCCATATTTAGATAAAAAAGAATTAAAGTGGTTAGAAAAACAATGCAAAGAAATATGAAAAGTAATATGTATAACTTTACTATACTGTATGGATCAACAAGAAAAAAAAGACTTGGAATTAGATTCGTTGACTTTATAAACAGAAAAATTAAAAGCAAGGGACATAAATCTAGTATAGTCGATCCTCTTGAAGTTAAACTACCATTGTTAGATAAACGGTATGCTGACTTTCAAAAATCTAAAGTTCCAGAAAATATAAAAAAAATTCAAAGAGTTTTAAAAAAATCAAATGCATTTATTGTAGTTAGTGCTGAATATAATCATATGCCTCCGCCAGCTTTAATAAATATTTTTAACTATTATTACTCTGAATTTAATAGAAAGCCTTCTTGTGTTTGTACTTATTCTAGTGGAGATTTTGCTGGAATAAGAGTACAGAGCCCCCTTAGGGCAATGCTGTCTCAATTAGGTTGCCCTCCTATTAAGTTTGGTATGTATCAACCTAAAATATCACACTTTTTTGATAAAAAAGGTTTACCCTCAGATGAGTTAGACGCTGATAAAAGATTTAATCTATTTTTTGATGAATTACTTTGGTACACTAGAGTATTAAATACTTAATCATTAATTTCTTCTATTACGTCTTCAGAATTCAAAATCTTAATATTTAGTTTCTCAGCTTTTTCCAACTTACTTCCTGGATCTTCTCCACAAAATAGAAAGTCTGTTTTTTTAGAAACACTAGAGGAAATTTTTGCACCTTTTTCAATTAACTTTTTCTCAATAACTTTTCTCGAAAAACTTTGAAAAGAGCCTGTAATAACTATTACTTTATTTGTAAATTTATTGCTTATATTAGATTCATACTTAATATTAATTATTTTTAATAGTTTCTTTATTTCTTCAAAATTTTCTGAGTTTTGTAAATAACTAGTTACACTATTAATGATTATTTCTCCTATCCCTTCTATCTTTTCTTCGGATTTAGATTCTATAAAATAACTAAGAAACTTTTCAATATTTTGAAATTTTCTAGAAATAATAAGAGCAATTCCCTGTCCTACATGTCTAATACCTAAAGAATAAATTAATCTATCAAAAGCAACATTTCTTCTGGAGTTAATGGCTTCAAATAAATTAGATATACTTTTTTCTCCAAAGCCTTCTATATCTTTTAATATAATTTTTTTATTGATAACTTTATCTTCTAATAAAAAAATATCAGAAAAGTTTTTTATAAATTTTTTATTCCAAAAAATTCTAATTTGTCTTTCTCCTAGTCCTGGAATATCAAAAGCATTTCTGGAAACAAAGTGTACTAGGCTACTTATATTTTGTTCTTTACAATTAGAAATATTTATACATCTAATAGCCGCTTCTTTTTCAAGCCTATAAAGTTCACTTCCACAACTTGGACATTGCTCTGGGAATATTATTTTAACAGGCCTAATAGATTTTTTAACAACACTGGTAATTTTTGGAATTACATCTCCCGCTCTCTGAATACTAATAGTATCTCCTAAAGATAAACCTAATCTTCTTATCTCATCTTGGTTATGTAAAGTTGCTCTATTAATTTTAACTCCGCCAATTGTAACCTCTCCTAAAATAGCAACAGGTGTTATTGTCCCTGTTCTGCCAACCTGAAAAGAAACTTCTTTTAAAGTGGTAATAGCATTTTCTGCAGGGAATTTGTGAGCTAATGCCCATCTTGGAAATCTAGCAGTCTGTCCCAATTTTTTTTGTTCTTCTATGTTATCTAATTTGTAAACTATACCATCAATATCATAGTTTAATGAACTTCTCATATCTCTTACTTTTTTATAAAATTTTACCATTTCATCTAAGCTGGAACATAATTTGGCAGGATGGTTTAAAGAAAAATTAAATATCTTTAAAATATCTCTAATTTTGCTGATCGAGTTTCCGAAAAAACTTTTATCTCCTATTACAGTATAACCATAAAAACTAAGTTTTCTCTCCTTAGCAATTTCCGGATCTAATTGTCTAACAGATCCAGCTGCTGCATTTCTAGGTGTAGAAAATAAAGGCTTTCCTTGATCCTTTCTTTTTTTGTTAAGCTCTTCAAAAATATTTTTCTTAATAAAAATCTCTCCTCTTATTTCTAGATTTTCTGGAAATTCAGAAGGAAGTTTTTTTTTTATTCCTTCTACAAATTCTAAATTTCTAGTTATATCTTCACCTTTTACACCATCACCTCTAGTAAGCCCAATTTTAAGTTTTCTATTTTCATATCTTAAAGAAGCTGAAAGACCATCAACTTTTGTTTCAGCTAAAATAAGAAAATTTTTATTCAAGGAATTAAAAGTTTTATTATAAAAACTTTCAACTTCATCAATACTGTAAGCATTATTTAATGAAAGCATTGGTGAATTATGCTTTATTGTTCTAAATTGATTATTATCAATTTTACCTATAGTTTTATTTGGACTGTTTTTTAACTTTATTTCTGGAAAATTTTTTTCTAACTCCAATAATTCTCTTCTTAATTTATCATATTCTTCATCTGAAATTTCTTGGTAATTCTTTTTATAATACAATTCGTCATGATAATTAATTTGTTCGACAAGTTCACTTATTTTTTTTTTTGCATCTATTTTACTGATCATTTTATTTTATTTTTCATCCAAGAGCTGACTGGCAACTTTAATAGCTTCGTCTGTAATAAATTCTCCAGAAATCATTTTAGCTATTTCCTCAACTCTTTTTTCTTTATTCAATTTTTGTATGCCTGTAAAAGTTTCTGTTTCATTATTAAACTTAAAAGATCTGTAGTGATTATTGCCTCTTGATGCTACTTGAGGCAAATGCGTGACAACTAAAACTTGTTGCATTCTCGATAGTTCTGATAGTCTTGAGCCTACAGAGTCAGCAACTGCTCCACTAACACCGCTGTCCACTTCGTCAAAGACTAAAGTTTTAGGAGAAATACTTTTGGCTAATACTAAGTTAATTGCTAACATAAGCCTAGATAACTCTCCACCGGATGATATTTTATGAATTTCAGCTTCTTTAGTTCCCCTATTTAATCTAACTAAAAATCTTACTTTTTCTGATCCATTTCTATTCCAATTCTCTTCTTCTTTAACTAAAAATTCTACTTTAAAATTAGCATCTAATAGTTTTAGTGGCTTAAGTTCTTTGTTAATATCATTTTCTAGCTTTTTGGAAGTAGCTATTCTTTTTTCAGAAAGTTTTCTACAGGAACTTTGATAACTAACTCTAGCTTTTTCAAGCTTATTTTTAATTTCATCTATTTTTTGTACCTCATAATCAAGATTTTTTAAGTTTTCTTCGAAAGAATTTAATATTTTTCTAAAATTTCCTGGTTCGGCCTCAAATTTTCTTGATAAATTATTTATATCAAATAGTCTTTGCTCTATCTCTTCTAACTCTTTTGGATCGAAGTGATACTTTTCCTTTATATTTATTATATTATTTATTACTTCTTTAGACTCAATTAAAATATGATTTAGTGATTCGTTAATTTGCTTAAGCTCATCGATATCATCTTCTTCTCCAATTATACCTTCAAGTTTAGCGGCATTACTTGATAAGTCACTGCTTAGGCTACTGTTATCATCATTTAGTAAAAAATAGACATTATTTATTATCTTAAATATTTTTTCGTACTGCATAAGAAAAGACTTTTTTGCTTTTAATTTTTTTTCTTCGTCTTCTTTTAAATCTAGCTTTTTTAATAAACTGATATTATTTTTAAGTTCTGTTGCATATTTTTCCTTATTCTTATCCAATTCTTTTGCATTAAAATAAATCTGAGAAAGTTTTTCATAATTATCATATTTTTTTTCTACTTCTAAAAGAAGTTCTAAGTTTTCTCCATATTTGTCTAAAAGTTTAATATGTGTTCCGGGATCTAAAAGTCCTATTTTTTCGTTCTGCCCATGTAATTCTATTAAGGAAGCTCCTATTTTTTTTAAAAACCCTACAGTTACAGGGTTATCATTTATAAAAGCTTTACTTTTACCATCTTTGTATAACACTCGCCTCAAAAAGATTTGATTATTATCTATACTAATTCCTTGCTCATGCAATACATCTTTTAATGCTATATTATTTTCTATATTAAATTCAACAGTCACACTGCCTTCATTTACACCTTTCCTTAAAAAACTTATGTCTGATCTTCTTCCAGTGGCTAAACTAATACAATGCAATAGAACAGATTTTCCGGCGCCGGTTTCTCCTGAGAAAACTGTCAATCCTTTTTCAAAATCAATTTTTAAAGTTTCTATTAAGACAATATTTTTAATAAAGATAAGTTTTATCATTTATTTAAAAGTTTTTTTTCTTCTAATAATTTATAACTGTATTTATACCACTTACTATCAGGAAAGTTATGTCCTAATACCCGTGCATTAAGCAAAGCTTCCTCAGTAACTCCTAATATTAAATAAACTTCAACCAACCTATGCAATGCTTCTGGAACAAAAGAAGTGGTTTGATAATTATTAACAATATTTTTAAACCTTTTAGCAGCTGCTATATATTTTTTTAATGAAAAATAAGTTTTCGCTATATTCATTTCTTTAGCTGCCATGATATCTTCTAAAAAAATCAGTTTATAATAAGAATCTTTTGCATATGCAGTATCAGGATACCTATCAAGTATTAGTTTAAAAGTTTGATAAGCATTACTTACTGCAGTCTGATCCCTTTTATTATCAATTATTTGATCGTAATAGCACATTGCTAATAGATATTGGGCATAGGGTACTAAATTAGAGGCAGGATATAATCCTATATACCTTTTCAAATTAACCTCTGCTTTTATAAAATCTCTATTTTTATAGCTAGAATATGATGACATCAGTATAGACTTTCTAGCCCAAACAGAATAAGGATGTTGTCTCTCTACTTCATCAAATTCAAGAATAGCGTCATCATAATTTTTACTCTTAAGTTTTACTAATGCACTATTGTAAATAACGCTCAAGCTTCTTTCTTCATATACTATTTCTTTTTTCTTATTACCTGAGCAAGAGAAAATTATAGTTAATAGAAGAGTTACAATAAGCTTTAAAAAAAATAATTTGTATTTATAAAGTAATGGCATATTTTTATACATATAAATAAATAATAATATAATGATTTTAGAAAATAAAAAGTACTTATCTTTTGCTCATTATCTTGCTGATGAGGCTGGCAAGATACTTTTTAAACATTATAAATCTAAAAAGCTCAAGAAAACCTTTAAAAACTCTAATAAAAGAAAAGAACTAGTTACTAATATTGATATTAAAATAGAGAACATTGTCAGAAAAGCTATTTTTTCAAAATTTCCTTCTCATAACATTTTAGGAGAAGAAAAAGGATTTACTAACAAAGGTTCAGATTTTACCTGGATAATTGATCCTATAGATGGAACAAAAGCTTTCGCTTCAGGAATACCTCTTTTTGGGTTTATGGTTTCCTTAAAATATAAGGACGATATAATTTTAGGTTTAGTTGATCAGCCAATATTAAAGGAAAGATATTGGAATAATCATAACGCTTCTTTTTTAAATAAAAAAAAAATAAATACATCTAATATTATGAATTTATCGGATGCTACTATAGCATGTACTGACCCTAATATGTTCAATAACTTCAATGATTTAAAAAAAACTATATTTAATAAATGCAATTTCATTAGGTGGGGCACTGATGTTATTGGATATCTTAGATGTGCAGAAGGTATAATTGACGCTGTTATAGAAAAAGACATTAAAATATGGGACGTGGCAGCTGTGGAGCCTATAATTCGTATGGCAGGAGGTATTATAACTACGTGGGATGGAAAAAAAGTTGGTTCAAATGATACTATTTGTGCAGCTAACAATCCTACTATACACAATACTTTGCTAAAAAAATTGCAAAAATTTTTATAAACACTATTCTTAACATTATGACATATGAAGAGATGCATTATGACGTGGTGATTGTTGGAGCAGGGCCAGCTGGGCTTTCTGCTGCAATAAAACTTAAACAGCTCTCATCAGAAATATCCGTTTGTATAATAGAAAAAGGTGCAGAAGTAGGATCTCATATTTTATCAGGTGCTATACTTGAGCCAGGTTCTTTGAATGAGCTTTTACCTAACTGGAAAGAGTTAAATGCTCCAATAAATACAAGAGTTACTAAAGAAGATTTCTTTTTTTTAACAAAGAATAATTATGTTAAATTACCAAATTTTATTTTACCAGGTGAGATGAAAAATGATGATAACTTTATCATCAGCCTAGGTAATCTATGTAAATGGTTAGGACAACATGCTGAAAATATTGGGGTTGATATATTTCCTGGCTTTACAGCTAAAGAAATTATTTATAACGACGATGGTAAAGTGACAGGTGTTTTAAGTGGAGAAAAGGGAGTTTTAAAAAATGGTGAAAAATCTAGCCAATATGAACCATCAATAGCCTTAAAAGCAAATCAAACCTTTTTTGCCGAAGGATGTAGAGGGCATTTAGGTAAACAATTGATTGAAAGGTTTCAATTGTATGAAAAAAATAAATTTCAAACTTATGCTATAGGAATTAAAGAATTATGGGAGTTAAATGATAATAGTTTGCCTTTAGGATCAGTTATTCACACAATAGGCTGGCCGCTTTATAACAATGCATACGGGGGTTCATTTTTGTATAAACTGACAGAAAACACTGTATCTTTAGGTTTTGTAGTAGGATTAGATTATACAAACCCTTACTTAAGCCCGTATAGAGAGTTTCAGAATTTTAAATTACACCCTAAAATATCAAGCTATTTAAAAAATGGGAAAAGGATATCTTATGGAGCTAGAGCATTAAATGAAGGGGGAATTCAATCTTTACCAAGATTAAGCTTTCCTGGTGGAGTAATGTTAGGATGTGAGGCTGGTACATTGAATGTTCTGAAGATTAAGGGTACGCATACGGCTATTAGTTCTGGAATACTTGCTGCTATATCTTATTTTGAGGCTAAGCAAGAAGATAAGCATAAAAAAGAATTAACAAATTATTGTACTAATTTTAAAAGAAGTTCAGTTTACCATGAATTATATAAAGTAAGAAATGTAAGGCCTGGATTTAAATATGGTCTTTTTCCTGGGCTAATTAATACTTTTATAGATCAAAAAATTTTTAGAGGAAAAGTTCCATGGACACTATCACATAAAAAGAAAGATAATAAGTCTCTAAAAATGAAAAAAAATTCTAAAAAAATAAGTTATCCTAAACATGATAACAAGTTTAGCTTTGATCTTTTAACCAACCTATCCTTTTCAGGAACAAATCATAAAGAAGATCAGCCTTGTCATTTAGTTTTAAAAGATAAAAACGTACCAATAAATAATAACCTAGAACTTTTTGATTCTCCTGAAACAAGATATTGTCCAGCGAATGTTTATGAGATAGTAGAATCTAATAACAGCAATTTTTCTTTACAAATTAATTTCCAAAATTGTCTTCATTGTAAAACTTGTGACATAAAAGACCCTGGGCAAAATATTAATTGGGTTCCTCCTGAAGGTGGAGATGGACCTAATTATTCAGGAATGTAACAAATTGTTACTTATAATTAAGCCATAAGTATATTTTCTTGAGATATGAATTCTTTACTTTTATTATATTGATATATACTAAAATTATTATAATTTGAAAATATTTGTTGCATACCTAACCTATTTAGCTCATGCCCAGGATAATAAACTGATAAATTACCTACAATATTTAAACCCATTAAAGAGAGATCTCCAATTATATCTAATATTTTGTGTTTGGCAAAATAATCATACTTATATTTAAAGTTAGAATTTAATATTTTTCCATCTTTAATTACAATGGCATTTTTTAAACTACCGCCTTTTGCAAGTCCATTTTTTTTCATAGTTTCTATATCTTCATAAAAACAAAATGTCTTGGCATCTTTAACATTGTTATAAATATCTAGCAAGTTTTTACCAAGCGAAACTTCTTGTATTCCTATAGGATCAGGAAAATTTACAGTGCAATTAATTTCAAAATTATTACTAGGGGTTATTTCAAAGGTACTATTTTTATTTTTAACTTGAACTTTATTCTTAATAATTAGATATTTTTTATATTTATTTTTTTGCTCTACAGTACTAACATTTTTAATTATAATATCGAAATCTTTGGAAGAACCATCTAAAATTGGAATTTCTTTTGAATCAAGCTCTATTTTTAAATTATCAATTCCATTACCTTTAATAGCTGCTAATAAATGCTCAACAGTAATTACTTTTGCATCAGAATTATAAGCCTTTAAGGTTGTACATAAATTACTTTTAAAAATATATCTATAATCAGCAGGAATTATATTGTTATTCTCTAAATCCTTTCTTATAAATACTATACCAGTGTCTGGATCTGCAGGTTTTAATGTAATGTTACACAAGTCTCCAGAGTGAAGACCTATTCCTGAGAAGCTAATAGGTTTAGCTATAGTGCGCTGTAGTACTTTATAATTATTCTTCATGAAGTACAGAATAATTATTTAAAATAAAAAATCTAGTAACGTTTTATTACAAATATTACATATACATGAACTAATCCCTATTTCTTCTTAAGAAAGATGGAATACTCATTTTGTTCTCATCTAATGGCAAACTACTATTAACAACATCATCATATCCTGCTGGAGAATTAAAACTTTTTTCTTCACTGTTATTATCTAGAAAAGATGGCTCTATTCTTTCGTTGCTAACATCTAAGTTTCTTTCACGGTCAATAGTTTTATTTATCTCTTCTGTATTCTCATTTTTGCTATCAAATGATTTATTAGCAACCTCACTAACCATCGAAAAAGCTTTTGTTCCAACATTTATTGCTTTATTTTTAACATTAGAAAGTCTGGATATTAAGCTGACAGAAGAACTATCTTCAGCTGTATTTTCATCTATTTGATGATCATTTATATTGGCATTTAATAAATCTGCTTCTTTGAAGGGGTCAACTTTTTCTCCTACTGGTTTTTTAGGATTTACTTCTTCCTGAGGTATAAAAAAATCATCACTCTTTTCTTCTAAGTGAGAAGTATTATTTTTTAATGTTTTCTCCTCTGTTATATTATCAACATTTTCTTTAGCTAAAAAATCCTCTAAATCAGACTGAGTATTACTTGTAGTATTTTTTTCATCCAAGTTTCTATTCTTTTCTTCTTTTCTAATTGATACAAGTCTAGGTTTCAGAAATTTATTTGAAATTTCTGAATCATTGGTGTCATCAGCTTCTATAGAAAAATTAGTATTATTTATTCCTGATGCTAGCAATGAAACTCTAATTATACCTTCTCCAACATTATCAATAGTGTGCCCTATGATTAGATTAACATCTTCTTTACATTGTTGTTTAATATGAGCTGCTATTTCGTCCATTTCATATAATTTTACATCCTCACCAGATATATTAATAATAACACCTTTAGCATTAGATATAGAAGTATCATCTAAAAGAGGATTAGCTATTGCAAATTCTGCAGCTTTTATGGCTCTATCTTCTCCAGAAGCCTCTCCAGTTCCCATCATGGCTTTACCCATTTCTAACATTACTGTTTGAATATCTGCAAAATCTAAATTAATTTTTCCTTGCCTTACAATTAAATCAGTCACTCCCTTAATTCCATTATAAAGCACTTCATCTGCCATCTTAAAAGCTTCTGTAAAAGTTGTATCTTTATTAGCAACCTTGAAAAGATTTTGATTAGGAATAATAATAAGAGTATCTACAGATTTTGCTAAATTTTTTATTCCTTCATCTGCTATTTTCATTCTTCTCATTCCTTCGTAATCAAAAGGTTTTGTTACAACTCCGACTGTAAGTATTCCCCTTTCTCTAGATGCTTCAGCTATTATGGGAGCTGCACCTGTTCCAGTTCCACCGCCCATTCCTGCTGTAACAAATAACATGTGAGTTCCTTCCAACTGATCCATAACCTCTGATAATGACTCATCAGCAGCTTCTCTTCCCACCTCTGGTTTTGCTCCTGCTCCTAAGCCTCTGGTTTTTTTTGCACCAAGCTGAACTCTTCTTTCTGTTAATGAGTTAGCTAGGGATTGAGCATCAGTGTTAGCAACTAAAAACTCTACTCCCTCAAGATGTGCTTCAATCATATTATTTACAGCATTACATCCTGCACCACCTACTCCAATTACAGTAATGCGTGGCTTGAGTTTTTCATTTGTTGGTTGTGTTAAATTTATAGTCATAATGACCTCCTTTAATAGTTAATAAAATTTTTCACTCATCCAATTTCTTAAAAAAGAAAACTTGTTTTTCTTTGTCATAAGAATATTAAAATCTTGCTTTTTTTCTTGTTCTTTGACCTTAAATATACTTTGAACTATTCCTAGAGCTACGGAATGGCAAGGATTCAAAGTATTCTCCAAATTAATCTTAAATTCTTTTGGAAAACCTATTCTTGAATTAAAGTTCAGATAATTTTTGATTAGTATTGACAGTCCATCTAGTTGCGATCCTCCACCAGTTAGGACTAATTGATTACTTATTGTTTTATCATAACCTGATTTATTAATAACTAATTTTGTCCATTTCATTATATTTTCTACATAAGGTTTAATAATTTTGTGTAAATCTTTTTTACTTAATTGAACAAATTTTTCGTTATTATCAAAATTTATAGAAGGAACCTCAAATGAAATATTATTATCGGAACTATGCTCTATTGCAGAGGCATGCATAATTTTTATTTTTTCTGCTTCGCTAAAGCTAATACCAAAATATCTTGCGATGGCTTCTGTAATATTACTACCTCCAAAATTTATTACTTCTGAAAACAATAAATTACCATTGGAAAAAATTGATAATGATGTGGTGGTAGCTCCTAAATCTAATACAACTGATCCTAAAGATATTTCATTTTCATTTAATACTGCTACCCCAGATGCAAGACCTGAAAATATAACTTGATCGATATCTATATTACATTTAGTTACACACTCAATATAATTTCTATAATGATTCACTCCCATAGTAGATATAACAAAGTCTATTTCCAAATAAGACCCGTACATGCCGATAGGGTTTTTAATTCCATTAGCACCATCTATTGTATAACTTATGGGAGCCGCATGTAAGGTTTGTTTTCCTTCAAAGTAAGTATCTTTCATTATTAAATTCAAGGTTTCATTGATATTTTCTTCTTCTATTCTCTCATCAAGTATATTGACATTTTTTTTAAATAATCTTGTAGTAACAATTTTAGATGAAGCAGAAATATTTATTTTATCTATTTTAATATTAGCCTGCCTTTCTGCTTCAGATATACAATTAGAAATACTCTTTGTTGCTAAGCTAAAATCACTAATAATACCATTATTAACACCTTTTGCTTCGTTGTATCCTATGCCTACTACTTCTACAATCTCGTTCTTATCTTTAGTTGCTATAATACAACATATTTTACTAGAACCAATGTCAAGAGATGCCAAGTATTTTGATGCACTACTCATACTTTGCTCTCATTATTATTATTATTTTGAATGTAAAATTTAATTATCATTCTATTTTTTACTCTTAAATCTATTTTTTTTAAATTATCAGATAATAAGCCATATCTTTTATTCATAAGGTCTAACTTTTTAAATGCTTTTTCAGGGCTTTTTTCAGGTAAATCTAAAACTGTTAGGGAAGAGACAACTAAAGACCAGCGTCTATTAGAAATAAATCTTGCGCTAGTTATTTTTTTTGCAAGGTCAGGTGATTGTTCTAATATAACTTTAAGGTTCTTTATATTTTTTCTAACATTATCTCCATGCAATAATACTAAGTTTTTGTATTTTTCTGTATTATGATTAAAACTTGCTATTTTTTTTCCATCAGAATTAAGTAAAAATATATCATTTCCATTATCTATTATAAATCTTGGTTGCTCTTCTAATATTTTTATTTTTAGTTTAGAAGGCAATACTAATTTAATATGCGCAGTTTTTACTAAATCTAATTTTTCTAAAGATTTTTTAGTAGAAGCTAAATCTATACAAAATAAATTAGAACAATTTCTATATTGTATATGTTTTTTTATATCATTTTCTTTTAAAGATCTAACGCCATTGATACTTACTTCTGTTAATGAAAAACCTAAGTCTTTTAGAAAAGAATCTACATATAATCCAATGAATTTACTTTGAAAATAGAGAATAACTAAAAATAATAATAAAAAAGCTATACTAACCTTTAATTTTCCTCTCTTAGATCTTAAACTATTCTCAAATTTTATTATTTTTTGCATCTTTTACTATCCAATCTATTAAATTTTCGAAAGAAACCCCTGATTGCTTTGCTATTTTTGGTACTAATGAGGACCTAGTTAAACCTGGCTGCGTATTAATTTCTAAAACATAAATACCATTTTCTTCTTTTTGATTGTTTACCCTAAAATCTACTCTCGTTATACTAGTCGATTTAATTACTTTATTAGCTAGTTTTGCAAATTTAAAAATTTTTTTAATAACTTTAGGATCTATTTTTTTTGGGTATCTATAAATAGTTTCCTTATTTTTATATTTTGCAGAGTAATTATAAAAACTTTCACTTGGTATAATTTCTAATAAGCCCAACACTTTTCCATTCATTAGTGCCACTGTACAATCAATTCCATCAATATATTCTTCAATTAAGAAGAATTTTTCATTAGTTTTTTTTAATATATTTTTAATCAAAGTATTTTTCCTAACTATGTTTACTCCAACACTAGAACCCTCTGAAATTGGCTTAATGACAAAAGGTCTTTTGAAAAAATCTTTTCGTAAAACCTCTCTTTTGCTGACAACCTTCCCTTTAGGAACTGTTATTCCAGCATTTTCAAATATTTTTTTAGATAATTCCTTATCCATTCCCAGAGCGGAAGCAGTAACGCCCGAATGAGTATAGGGAATTCTTAAAAATTCTAAAATACCTTGAATTTTTCCATCTTCTCCCCACCTGCCATGAAGTGCATTAAAAAAAACATCTATGCAATTTTTATTTTCTAATGCCCAAGATAAAAAATTTTCATCAACTTTCACATCCAAAGCATTATATCCTAGAGCTTTTAATGCTTTTAATACGTATGCTGCACTTTTATTTGATACCTCTTGTTCAGAAGACAAACCACCTCTTAATACAGCTATAGTTTTATTTTTATTCATTAAAATATTTCCTATATTTTTGCTTACTTCCAATAATCTTAATTTCCCAATCGAGTTTAATACCAAACTTTTTTTTAACCTTATTGATAATCATATTTCCAAGATCCTCTACATCTTTGGCATTTGCTATTCCATGGTTTACTATAAAATTTGAATGTAATGATGATACTTGTGCCCCTCCTTTTTTAAGATTAGAACAGCCACTATCTTTTATTAACTTCCAAGCTTTAAGTTTAAATGGGTTCTTGAAAGTGGATCCACTCGTCTTCAAACTTATAGGTTGAGTTTTTTTCCTCTTCTCACTTAATTTTGTAATTTTCTCCTTAATAATTGCACTATTTCCTTTTTTACCCTTAAATAATGCTTCTATTATTATTTCATCTTTCTTTAATGATGATTTTCTGTAAGACATTTTAATATCTTTTCTAAGATATTTTTTTATTTCTCCTACTCTATTAACTGTTGTAACTTTTTCTAAAAAGTCAGATGTCTCATGCCCATATGCCCCTGCATTCATTTTAATAGCTCCTCCAACAGTACCTGGTATTCCAGTAAAAAACTCAAAACCTTGTAAATTTTTTGAGGCACAATTTCTTGCTAACTTAGTACAATTCAAACCAGCTCCCACAGAGATTTTTTCGTTATTTAGATATTTAATTTCTGAAAAGTTTTTTGACAATCTAAGTGTTACGCCTCCTATTCCACCATCTCTTATTAATGTATTTGATCCTGCACCTAAAATTTTAAGAGGGATTTTTTTGTCTAAGCTTTTTAAAAAATTAACTAAGTCATTTATATTTTTTGGAAGAAAATATACCTCAGCTTTTCCTCCTACTTTGAACCAGGTAAAATTTGATAGTTTAAAATCTCTTTTAATTACTCCTTTTGATTTAGGGATTTTATTTTTATTTAGTTTTTTATTATACTCGTCCATTACTTTCCCTCTTTCCCTAAAAGGTCTGAAAAGTTTTTAGCATATTGAGTTATATTTCCTGCTCCCAAGAAAATTATTACATCTCCCTCTTTCAAGTGCTCTTCTAAAAAAGTCTTCAGTTGTTTTAAGTCTTCGTATTTTCTAACGTCCTTATGGCCAGACGCTACTAATGCTGAAATTAGGTTTTCTGTAGTGAGCTCCTTATCTTCTTTTTCTCCTGCTGAAAAAATATTTGTAACAAATACAGTGTCTGCATCATTAAACGCTGTAGTAAAATCAGCAAATAGCATTTTTAATCTTGAGTATCTGTGTGGTTGTACTATAGCTACTACCTTATTTTTAGATACCTCTCTAGCTGCAGATAAGGTTGCTCTAATTTCTACAGGGTGATGTCCATAATCATCATAAACCTTAATTCCTCTATAACTAGATAATAATGAAAACCTTCTGTTGACCCCTTCAAAGCCTTCAAGTGCTGTTTTTATTATTTCTATTTTAATACCCATCTCTATAGCCATAGCACATACAGCGAGAACATTTTGAACGTTATGTATCCCAGGAATATTAGAAATAAGTCCATTTACACTTTTTGTTGGAGAATGGACTTTTGGGCTTATTTCTAAAGTAAAACTAGTTCTACCATTGACACTTTTTATATTTTGAGCCTTATAGTCTGCCTGCGGACTAATTCCATAAGTAATTATTCTTTTATCTTCTATTTCTGATAAAATGCTTTGTATTGTAGGGTTATCCAGGCAAACTATTGCCATTCCATAAAATGGAATATTATTTATAAATTGCTTAAATGCATCTTTTAATGCTCTGAAATTTCCATAATAGTCTAGATGTTCTGCATCTATATTTGTTACTATAATATTTGTTGATGGTAACTTTATGAAGCTGCCGTCAGACTCATCTGCCTCAACAACCATCCAGTCACTCGAACCAATCTTTGCATTACTTTTATAAGAATTTATAATTCCTCCATTAATAACCGTCGGATCTAAATCTGCACTTTCTAGGATTGTTGCCATTAAAGAAGTAGTAGTAGTTTTTCCATGAGTACCCGCTACTGATATACTTTTTTTAAATCGCATTAATTCAGCAAGCATTTCTGCTCTTTTTACTATTGGAATTCTCTGTTTTTTAGCTTCAACAACTTCTTCGTTTTCAGGGTCAATAGCAGATGAAACTACAACCATTGCAGCTTCATCAACATTTTCTTTTTCATGTCCTATGCGGACATTAACGCCTAAGCTCTTAAGTCTTATAACATTTTGATTTTCTACTAAATCACTTCCTGAAACTTTATATCCTAAATTAAATAAAACCTCAGCTATACCACTCATACCTATCCCACCTATTCCTATAAAATGTAGAAGTCCAAACTTTTTATCGAAACTATTCATTTAAAACTCCAGCAGTCAGCTCATATAAATTTTCCGTAGCATGAGGATTAGATATTTTTTTACAATTTTTAGAAATTTTTTTTAATAATTTATCAGACTTTAGTAATTTCAATATAAGACTTACAAACTTTTTATGTAAAAGCTCTTCTTCTAAAATCATATATCCTGCATTGTTGTTTTTAATCATTTCTGCATTGTATTTTTGATGGTTATCTATTGAATTAGATAGAGGAATGTAAATAGCAGGTAAACCGGCCGTTAAATTTTCTGCCATGGTAGATGCTCCTGCTCTACATATAACCAATGTGGTGTTTTTAAATTTCTTATGAATACCAATGAAATATGCCTCTACTTCATAACTAATATTATTTTCTCTATAATTATTTTTAATATATTTTATATCCTCTGTTTTAGCCTGATGGACAATATGAAGTCTATTTTTAAGATTTTTAGGAAGCAAACAAATTTGATTACTTAGATTTCTTGACAAGATTGAAGCACCTAAACTTCCTCCTAATATTAATAAATTTATTTTTTTATTTTTTTTATGAGGTTCATATTTTCTTTTAAACAAGTCTTGCACCTGCTTCCTTACAGGCATTCCTACAATATGAAAATTTTTGGATGAATTAATGATATTAAAAGCTGAGGATCTTATTCTTGCAAACTTCCAAAGATATTTATTAGCATTCCCTAAAACCATATTAGCTTCATGAAGTATAATTTTAATGTTCAGAATTTTTGCTGCCAATATAACAGGAACCTGAACATATGAGCCAAATCCTAAAACTAAATCAGTCTTTTTATTAATTAAAAAAATTAAAGATTTTAAGATGGAAAATACAATTAGTAAAATGGAAATAACTTTTTGTAAAAGATTTTTTCCGGCGAAACCTTTTACATTTATTAAAGTTGGATTAAACTTTGATAAATTACTATCGACTAAGCCTCTTTTATCAGTAATAAAATTTACACTCAAAAGTTTTTGAATAAAATATTGACCTACCGTAACAGCTGGATTTATATGTCCACCAGTTCCTCCTGTTACTATTACAATATTTTTATTATTTATATTTTTTTTCATTTTTAAAAATTAGTTCCAAATTTTTTTCTTGTTAAAGCCAGGATTATTCCCATTATTATCCCCGTAGATAGCAAGGAAGATCCACCATATGAAATTAGTGGTAAAGTTACCCCAGTAGTTGGTAAAATTTTCAGAGAAACACTAATATTTATTAAAGCTTGTATTAGAAATAGCACCAATAATCCAGAGCTAGAAAGAAGAGAAAATAAATTTTCGGCTTTACTAGCTCTATACAATCCTCTAAAAAATATGATGAAAATCATAGAAATAATTAATATACAAACTATTGCTCCATACTCTTCCGCTATAACAGGAAAAATAAAGTCTGTATGTGCATCAGGAATATTTTTTTTAACTTTTCCTTCTCCAGGACCAGTTCCAAAAAGTCCCCCACTCTTATAAGCTTGTATTGATTTTTCTACTTGATAATTAGGCTTATCAGAGAATATATAATGAATTATTCTATTTTTGACATGCGGATAAGAATAAAACGAAAATACAGAAAAAATTAATCCAGCAAAAATAGTTGATGAAACTAATTTCATATTAATTCCTGATATAAAAAACTGAAATAATAGCACAAAAAATAAAATTGCAACCATGCTATAGTTAGGTTGTTTAATTAAGATTACGCTAATAGAAATTAATATTCCTAATGCTAAAATTTTACCCTCAAAAAAGAAAGATTTAATTTTAATTCTTTTTTTTCTGGAAATTAAATAGGCTAATATTACAATCAAGAAAGGTTTCAAGAGCTCTGATGGTTGCAAAGAATATCCCATAATACTTACCCATCTAGAAGCCCCATTATTAATAGAGTTTTGAATTAATGAAACTATCATTAAAATAGTAAAAGCAGTAGAAGAAAAAAAAGATCCATAAATTATTACTTTTTTTGAGCAAAAAGAAAAAAATAGTAAAAAAACAAAGGATATGATCATAAAAAATCCATGTTTTTTGACAAAATAAAACTCATCTAGTCCTTTTAATTTTGCTACACTAGGACTAGCTGTTGTAACAAACAGAAGGCCTAAAAAAGTAAGTAATACTATCAAAAAAAGGTTCAGTACATCTATAGATTTTATCCAAGAATGCGATAGTTTATAAATTGAAATTTTATCCATCACTAAGCCTTACCGCTAGAAATTTTATTAAAAATTCTTTTAAAATCTTTGCCTCTACTTTCAAAGTTTTCATATTTATCAAAAGAAGCACATGCAGGAGATAAAAGAATAGGATAGTTTTTTTTTGAAACAAAGCTTTTTCTGTAAGACCTCCTTACAGCATCCTCTAAATCATCACAAATAAAACTTTTACAAAATTTTCCTAATACTTTTTTTATATCATTAGCGGTTTCACCAATTAAATAGGCCTCATATACTTTATCTGAGTAATTTGCTAAAGGATTAAAGCTTGTATCCTTTTTTGATCCTCCAGCGATTAAAAACACTTTTTTAAAGCTTTCTAAAGCCGAACAAGTAGCAGAAACATTAGTTGCTTTAGAATCATTATAAAAATATATATTATTTAAAGATCCTACATATTCCATTCTATGAGGAAGCCCTGAAAATTTAATAAGTGATTTAATAATTTTATTACTATCTAGCCCTAGGCATTTTAAGGCAGCATAAGAAATTGCAAAATTTAATTTGTTATGGTTTTGTTTCAAAAAAGTGCTTTTTTTAATAACATAATTAGATTTACTAAAAAAATTATCAATCAAGACATCCTTATTAAAAAAAATACCTTTTGAAACTTCTCTTTCTAAAGATACCCAAACTATTTTTGATTTATTTTGTGACTTTTTTCTAAAGTGCTTACGTAAATATAGGTCATCATAATTTAATATTAAAAAGTCATTCTTATCTTGAAATTTATTAATTTTAGTTTTGGAACTAAAATATTTTTTAAAATTACCATGATATGATATATGATCTTCTTTAATATTACTTATTATCGATATTTTAGGCTTTATAAAATGTAAATATTCAAGTTGAAAGGAAGATAATTCTAAAACTAATACTTCATTTTTTTTGGGAAAATTTTCTAACACTAGGTTTCCAAAGTTAGCTAATGGCTTAACCTTTAGTGCCTTAGCTATCATTAAAGCTATCGTTGACTTTCCATTAGTACCTGTAATAGCTATCAATTGATTTTTAGAATTTAAACCTGCTACGTTATCTAAAAAAAGTTCTACATCACTAGATACTTTTACCTTGCTTTTTATAGCTTTTTTTATAATCTTATGATCTTTTTTAATACCAGGAGATGCATAAATGCAATCAAATAAATTTACTTTTTGACCATTATATTTATAAAAAGCTTTATCTAAATTATCTAATTTATTTTGATTATCATCCCAAAAATAAATATTATTTTTTTTATTCCATAAAAATGCTCCTAATGATTTTCCTGTATTGCCATATCCAATTATTAGTATATTTTTATTTTTAAGTTTCTCTTCCATAATTATCTTACTTTCAATGTTAATAAGCTCGTCATTGCTAATATTATAGAAATGATCCAAAACCTAATCACGATTGTAGACTCTGACCAACCCTTTTGCTCAAAATGATGATGAATTGGTGCCATTTTAAAAATTCTTTTACCCGTTAACTTAAAAGATATCACTTGAACAATAACTGAAATTGCTTCTAGCACAAATAAGCCTCCTGCTATTGCCAAAACAAACTCATTCCTAGTCATAACGCTTATAGCTCCTATTGCAGCTCCTGCCGCTAAAGAACCTGTATCTCCCATAAATATTTTTGCAGGAGGAGCATTAAACCAAAGAAACCCTAAACCAGCTCCTACTAAAGAAGAACAAAATATGCTAATTTCTCCCATACCTTTAATATAACTAAGGTTTAAATACTCAGAAAAAATTGAATTACCTACAATGTAGCTTATAATTGCAAGAGTTGCTGTTACTATTACTATTGGAACAATTGCTAGCCCATCTAATCCATCAGTTAGATTTACAGCATTTGAAGAACCAACTATTACTAGCATAGAGAAAATAAACCAAAAATATCCTACATTGATTAATAAATTCTTGAATACTGGAATAGTCAGGTAAGAATAATCCTGATTTGTAAAATAAAAGAGTAAAAAAGAAAATGTAAAAGAAAATAATACCTGAAAAAATAACTTCATTTTCCCAGACAATCCTTTGTGTGAGAACCTATTTATCTTTAAATAATCATCTAAAAAGCCTATTAAACCAAATCCTAAAGTAATAAATAGTAATAACCAAATAAAAATATTAAAAATATCAGTCCACAATAAAGTAGAAACTATTAATGAAAAAAGTATCATTGTTCCACCCATAGTAGGAGTTCCTTTTTTTGCAGCTATTTGCCATTGGGGACCATCTTTTCTGATAGGCTGTCCTTTTTTTTGTTTTTTTCTAAGCATATTTATTAAAGTCGGACCTATTATGAAACAAATAATCATTGAAGTGGCAAAAGATGCCCCTGCTCTAAAAGTTATATATTTAAAAATATTTAGAAAGCTATATTCACTAGCAAAGTTAAGAGCTAAATTATAAATCATGTTTCATCCTTTAAAATATTTTTTACAAATGAATAAAGTCCTATTGAATGTGACCCTTTAATTAATAAACAATCATCGGAAGAAATTATTTTTTTTAATTCATTTTCTAATTCATATAAATCTTCAAAGTGTAGCTTTGTTAATTTTGATGATAATTCTAGATTCAATTTTTTCATGAATTTACCGATTGTTAAAATTATATTTATGTTTGAGCTTTCTATTTTCTTCTTAAGATTTAAATGGAAGAATTTACTCTTTTTCCCTAATTCATTCATGTCTCCAATAATAGCTATTTTTTTTCCTATGCATTTCATTTCATTAAAATTATCTAATGCTGCCGATAAAGACGCAGGACTAGAATTATAAGAGTCATCTATGATGTAAAATTTCTTCAACCATTTTTCTGCAATTACTAAATTCCCTCTTCCACTTGGCAGCTTAAAATTTTCTAATAACTTTAGTAGAGATGGTAAATTAATATCGTAGTATTTTCCTATACCTAAAATACAAAGACTGTTAGTGTACCAATGATCGCTTAACTCAGGCATCTTCCATGAAATTTTTTCTTTAAAATATCTAGCTTCTATTAAAAATTTATCTCTTAGTTTTTTCTTTTTTAAAAATTGAATGTCTGAATTTTTATTTTTACCGTAAGATATTATTGTTTTAATTTTAATTTTCTGAGCTTGTTTCTTTAACTTATCACTATAATTTGTATCTGAGTTGTAAATGAAACAGCCATCTTTCTTAATATTAGCTAAAATTTCACTTTTTGCCTCTAGTATATTTTTTAAACTTTTTAGTCCTTTTAAATGAGTATTTTCTATTGCGGTAATTATACCTATTTCAGGAGCTACTAAATTTGACAATCTTCTTATTTCTCCTTTTTTATTCATACCTAACTCTAATATGCAGTAGTCTGAGTCATAAGGAATGTTTGACATAGATAAGGGAACGCCAATATGGTTGTTTAAATTTCCTTCATTAGCAAAAGCTTTTCCTGAATTGCTTAGCGCTAGTTTAATCATTTCTTTTGTCCCGGTTTTTCCTACACTTCCTGTTATTGCTATGAAACTAGCGTCAATTCTTCTTCTTGTATTTTTTGCAATTCTCTCTAATGCTTTTAAAACATTCTCAACCTTTATAAAAGGTAAACTAGGAATATCCTTTTTAGTTTCACTTAAAAGAAAACATGAAGCTCCTTTTTTATAAGCTTGTAATAAAAAGTCGTGACCATCATAGCGATCGCCTTTTAAGGCACAAAATAAATCTCCTTTTTTTAGACTTCTTGTGTCAATTGAGAACCCTTTAATTTTAAAATCTTCTTTAAATGATCCTTTACTCCCATTTGTAATTTTCTGAAGTTTTTCAAAGCTCCAGTCTACTAACATACTTTCTCCATTGATTTAATTGCATTAACTACTACTTTCTTGTCATCAAAAAAATAACGTTTTCCTTTTATTTCTTGGTATTTCTCATGGCCTTTTCCAGCTACTAAAAGTATTTCATTTTTTTTAAGTTTTTTTATTGCATATTGGATAGCTTTCTCTCTATTAGAAATAACATTAGCTCCTATACAATGTTTGAGTATCTGATTTCTAATTTGTTTGGGGTTCTCAAATCTAGGATTATCATCTGTAATATAAACTTCATCAGCATACTTAAATGCATATTTTCCCATTAGCCTTCTTTTTCCTTGATCTCTATTCCCGCCGCAACCAAATAATACTTTAAGTTTTGCTTTTTCTGATATGTATTTTCTAAGCTCAATTAAACTTTTTTTAAGTGCAACAGGAGTGTGTGCATAATCAATATAAATATAAGATTGCTTTCTTTTAAAAAGAATTTTTTCTAATCTACCAGGTGGCTCTTTGATGTTTTGAACCCATTTTAATAAATTTTTAATAGGTATATTATAAGAATGAGCTGCTATCATTGCGCAAATCAAATTCTCTAATTGGTAATGGCTTTTTATTTTACTAGTAAAATTATATTGATTTCCTAAAATAGCAATGGATATCTTACTGTAAGACTTTAAAGCAGTCACTTTTTTAATTATCCAATCACTATCAGTGGCTCCATAGGTAATTACTCTAATTTTTCTTCTTTTACAATAAGTCTCCAATTTTTTACCGTATCTACAAAACTTATTTACTATAGCTAATCCATCTTTTTTTAGTATTTCTGAAAATAATCTTTTTTTTGACTCAAAATAATCATCCAAATTCTTGTGGTAGTCTAAGTGATCTCTCGAAAGATTTGAAAAAATACCTCTATTTATTATTAATGAATCTAATCTATTTTGTTTTAATCCATGACTTGAAGCTTCAAGTGCAACATAATTGATATTATTTTTTTTTAAAAAATCTACACTTCTGTGCAAGGTTATTGGATCTGGAGTAGTTAGCTGAGTAGGAATGTATTTATTTTGATATCTTATTCCCAAAGTTCCGATAGTTGCTCCATTAATCTTTGCTTTTTTCCAAATATTCTTGAGATAAAAAGCAATAGAGGTTTTTCCATTAGTACCAGTTATTGCTAATATATTTTTTGGCTGATTTGGAAAAAGCTTTTTAGTAATAATTGAAATAGATAGCCTAACGTTTTTAGTAGTTAAAATATTTACATTCTTTTTTAAGAGTTTATTAGAATATTTTTTATCACAAAGTATTGTATTAGCTCCAGCCTCTATTGCCTTATTACAAAAATTTATTCCATTGTCTTTTATTCCCTCTATTGCGGCAAAAATCATTCCTTGCTTTATATTTCTGGAATCATAATCAATACCAGTAAACCTGGGTTCGTTTTCAATTCTTTTAAAAAGTTTAATTTCCTTATTTATAATCTTAGAAAGAAGCAAAGTTTATACCTTTCCTTCCTTTTTTAACTAACAAATCTTCATAAGTATTTTCTTTTTCAATTCCTAAAAGTGGCGCAATCCTTTTTATTATTTTAGCTGTAGTTTTAGCTGCAGTTTTACCGCCTGTGGCTCCATCATTATATCCTACAGTATTTTTTAATAAAGGTTCATCAAATAAAACAAGACAAATATATTTTGGCTTATTTATAGGAAAAATTGATAAAAAAGATGAAACTAATTTAGTTTTATCATATCCTCCTAAGTTTTTATTTACTTTTTCTGCTGTTGCAGTTTTTCCGCCAATACCATACCCCTTTACAAAAGCATTTTTTCCTGTTCCGTAAAGGACATTTTGTTCCATCAAATACAATAATTTTTCTCTAGTTGTAAAAGATATAAAATTATTTTTATCTTTTCTTTTTTTTGCTTTTAATTCCAAATTTACATTTTCAAATTTAAAGTTTCCAAAAATTAATGAAGTAGCTTCAACTAAATGAATAGGGGTAATAGAAATACCATATCCAAATGAAAGATTGGCAGTCTCAATTTTACCCCACTTTAAGGGATATTTTGGTTTAGCTTTTTCTTTAATATCAATTGAAGAGTAATCTAATAATCCTAGTTTACTGTAGAAATTTTTTAAATTATTTCCTCCCAATTTTAAGGCAATTAAACTGGCCCCTTTATTTGAAGACTTTAAAAATACTTCCTTTGTATTTAATACTCTATTTTGTGGATGATAATCTTTAATTGTAAAGCGTGAAATAGTTAATGGTTTGCTTACATCAAAATTACTATTTAAATGAACATCTCCAAATTCAAACCCCGCTGCTAAAGAAAAAATTTTAAACGTTGAACCCATTTCATATAAGTTTAAAGTAGCAGTATTCCTATAACTATAAATTGAAGGGTTTATGCTAAGATTAGGATTAAAATCTGGAAGACTTATCATTGACAATATTTCGTTAGTTTCCAAATCTGCTAGTATTGCCGTGGCAGTTTTTGCATTGAACGCAAGAAAATCTTTTACTAATTCTTCTCTAATAGCGTGCTGAACTCTAATATCAATACTAAGTGTGATATCTTCTCCAGAAGATAGCTTTTTTTCAAAAGTCTTTTCTATACCGTTTACACCAATTAAGCTTTTATTGGTATGTCCTATTATATGAGATGTTAAATTTTCTTGAGGATAAAATCTTTTTATAGATGGGAAGAACTCTAACCCTGGTATTCCTAAACTATTTAAGTATTTAGCCTTTTTAGCAGTTATATTTCTTAATATAACTACTTCAAATTTAGATTTATTGCTTACTTGGTTATAAATTCTTCTCTTATCCAAATTAGGGATTTGTTGTGTCAAAATTTCTGATGTTAATACAGGGTCATTGATTAATCTAGGATAAGCTTTTAACTTATATTTAAATATATTAGATGCTAAGATTTTTCCATTTCTATCCTTAATAACTCCTCTAAAAAGATTATTATTTTCGGTTTTAGTTTTTGAAGAATTTACCAATTCTTTCTCATATAACATTGCAATTTCTATAATCTTAGAAAAAATTAACAACCCTATGGCTGTCATAAAAAAAACTACTAAAAACAGCCTTCTGATTATTTGATTATTTTCATAATCTTTTTCCTGACTAAAGTTTTTTAGGTTTGGATTAAAAAATAATTTCATTTTAAATCCTCACTATTTTTTAAAATTTTTAAAAAATCATTAAAACTTAATAATGCTGTATGTTGATAATTCAGGTGAATATTTGATAAATTCTCGATATTTTTAGGCGAAGCTAAGTATTCCCATTCTGCTCTTAGAAAGCTCAAATCATATTGTAATTTACTTTTAAGATCTTTAGCTTCTTGGATTTTAAGTTCTAGTTTTGATAATTCGTGTTTAAGAATAGTTACTGCTGTTAGAATTAGAGAAAACAATGCAACCATAATTATTAGTTTTTTCAATTTACAAACTCACCCTTTCTATAACTCTTAATTTTGCAGACCTTGCTTTAGGGTTTTTAGCAACCTCAATACTAGAAGGAAAATAAAATGATTTACCAACTCTCTCAAATTTAGGTTCTATCTTTTGGTCGGAACTTGGCAAATGTCTGTTAGTAGTTTGATTTTTTTTACAAACCTTATTAAAGGCGCTTTTAACTAACCTATCTTCTAAAGAATGAAAAGTAATTAAGACTAATCTAGCTCCAGGTGTAAGTAAATTTATTGAATCACTTATAAAGTTCTTTAATTCTTCTAGTTCATTATTTACAAAAATTCTTAATGCCTGAAAAGTTTTTGTAGCAGGATGAATTCTGTATGGTTTTTTATTAGACTTAACTCCTTTAACCAAATTTGCCAAATCATGTGTAGTAGAAATTTTTTTTTTCTTTCTTTCATAAACTATTCTTTTTGCTATTTTTCTGCTTTTATATTCCTCTCCATATTTCCAAAGTATATCTGATAATTCATTTTCTTTAAAAAAATTTACCACATGCTCTGCACTAACGCCTGTCTTTGACATTCTCATATCTAAAGGGCCAAAGTTTTTTATTGAAAAACCTCTTTTGCCATCTTCTATTTGTAAATTAGACATCCCCAAGTCTGCAACTATTCCTCCATTAATATTTTCTATTTTCTTATCTTTCAAAATATTTTTTAGGCTTCCAAATGTACCTAGAATAAATTGAAATCTATTTTTATAAGATTTCTTAAATGAAGTTGAAAACTTCTTTACATCTGGATCTCTATCCAAAGCTATTAAATTACAACCTTTAGTTTCCAATATCTTTCTTGAGTAACCTCCTAATCCAAAAGTAGCATCAACATAAATAAAATTTTTTCTAATATTAAGTGCTTTTATCGCTTCTTTAATCATTACTGGTTCATGGATAATTATATTCATAGTTCACCTTAAAGTTTTCTTTTTTTCATATACTCTCTTGCTTTATTTTCATATTTTTCAAAAGAAGAAGGCTCCCAAATTCTAAATTTTCTTCCCATGCCTACAAATAATGCATCGTTTTTTAAATGCGCCTTTTTTCTTATTAAGTCGGGCACTAATACTCTACCCTCTTTATCAAAAGGCAACATAGACGAACCAAAGATTAATGTTGCTTCATACTCATTTCCTTCTAAGAGTGGGTCTTGTTTATCCAGCCACTCCTGATATCTTTCTAAATATTTTTGCGAGTAGCCGTCTATAGAGTTGTAGCCGTTAGTAAGTTGTGCCACTATTCCAGAAAACTCTGCTCCTAGCAGCTTTGGCCTCCAAAGAGCAGGTACACTTACTCTGCCTTTTTTATCAATTTTATTTAAAAATTTCCCTACAAATTCTGTCATACTTAATACTTACTATGGTACTTTATAGTGCTAGCATGGGAATTTATGGTCGTCAATGACACTTTATGTAAAATTTAGTATGTACTGTTTATATTCTTGTTTTGTTCTTTATATGTTCGAAGACAGTCTATAAGCCGGTTTCTGTTTATGCAGTTATCCATCTAGAACTAACATTACTATTAGTCTCAAGCAACCTACCCGGACGCAAATTGGAGCCAATGCGTCTCTATTTGGTCTTGCTCCCAGTGGGGTTTACCTAGCTACTTATGTTACCATAAGTACGGTGCGCTCTTACCACACCTTTTCACCCTTACCACAATAAGTGGCGGTATATTTTCTGCGGCACTTTCCCTAGAGTTACCTCTGCCGGGTATTACCCGGCACTGTCGCTCCTGGAGACCGGACTTTCCTCTCTTAAACAAAATAAGAGCAACTGCTTGACTGTCTTCCTGATAAATTCTTATAAGATTCTAATAAATGTCAAGAATTTTCATTCACTTGAATTATTCTTTGATATAGATTGTCATCAATAATACCATTTACAGATTTTGGTAAGAACCTTCTTTGAAATGCCTCAATTGTAACCTTAAACTTTAAATCGTAAGCTTTATTTAAATCACAGCTATACCCTATTCTATTTAAAAGCTTTTTTATTTTCAAAATTGCTTCATGAGAATCACCATATTGAAAAAAAATATTTTTTTTCTTAATTTTTTTTAATATTGGAGGAAAATAAGCCAATTTTTTCTGCGCTAGCAAATCCCACCTGAAAAGTTCTCCAGGGTCAAACTTTCGATCAGGCGCTACATCTGAGTGTGCTAAGACATTTTTATTGTCTATACTATATTTTTTTAGAATATTTTTTAAAAGTACTACTAATGAATTCATTTGTAAGCTTGAAAAATTTCTATAAAATTTTCCATGCCCTGGATTATCTAACTCTATTCCTATTGAATATTTATTCAAACCTCTTAAGTTTTTCCACTTTGATATTCCACAATGCCAAGCTATATTTTTTTCCTCAACTATTTTGTATACTTTTCCACTCTCAGATATTAGCCAATGACAACTAACTTTAGAATTCGGATCATTAAATTTTTCCAAAGTTCTTTTTAAAGGCTTCATTCCAGTATAATGAATAACTACATATTTTATGTTTCTACTTTTTTTATTTTCATAGTTTGGAGAAAAACTACAAAAGTAATTTTTATTTTTTAGACTTTTTAATTTCATTATACGCTTCATTAAAATCAGTTAATTTTTTATTAGCAAAATCTACAAAGTCTTTAGGCAAACCTTTGCCTTGAATTTTGTCAGGGTGATAATTTTTAATAATTTCCCTATATTTTTTTTTTATACTTTCCAAGGAATCTGTTTCCTCTACTCCTAGTAAGTTATAACACCTTTTTAATTTTTCATGATTAGAAGAAAAGTTTTTATTTTCGTGTACACTTTTTAATCTGTCATAATTTTTTTTATCTACACCAAAAATTTTAGAAATCTCAATTAACATTCTTTCTTCATTTTCATGTAACACCTTATCTGCGTATGCAATCGCAAATAGAGCATTAAGTATTTCTTCTAATACTTTTTGTTCAGAAAAGTGACTTCTTAATTGTCTTGCATAACTTTGATAATCATATACATCCTCTTTTGCAGAATTAAAGAGCTGTGATATTACTTTAATATCACTATTAGGAAATTCAAATATTTTTTTGAAAGTTGCTATTTCATCTCTAGTAACCGATCCATCTATTTTTGATAATTTAGCAGCTAGAGCTATTACCCCAGTAGCAAAAATCTGCTCAGAGCCTTCGTTTGTAATACTTTCTTTTCTGTAGGAAGTTTTTTTTATTTTTGCTGCATCAATACCGTGTCCAGCGATTGCTCCAAGCAAGGCCCCTATAGGACCTCCTAGTGCAAATCCCGTTGTACCTCCTATTATTTTCCCCCAAACACTCATTATAAAAAATTATTTAGTATTTTTTAAAAATAATATACTAATTATATATATTATTAAAAGCATCAATATGAAAAAACATTGGAATTTTATGCTAGACCAAGGTGGAACTTTTACTGATATTATAGGTATTCGTCCAGACGGAAAAATAATATCTAAAAAAATTTTATCAAATCAAAGTTCTTCTAATTATAACCCTATACACTTTGGAATAAGCCTAATATTAAAGGAAAATAAAAAGTATGAAAATTTTCCGATATCAAAAATTAATGTAGGAACAACAATTGGAACTAATACTTTGTTAGAAAGAAAAGGAGCAAAAATACTATTGTGCGTAACTAAGGGATTTAAAGATAACTTTATAATCGGTAATCAAAAAAGAGATGATTTATTTGCAAGACATTTTCATAGAACTAAGCCTCTTTATGAAAAGGTTATAGAAATTGACGAAAGAATATCCAAAGCAGGGACTACTTTAAAAGAAATAAACAATAAAAGTATATATAATTTACTAAAAAAAAATTATAATTTGGGTATGAGAGCTATATCTATAGCTTTAATAAATAGTTTTAGGTTTCCTAGACACGAATTAATAATAAAATCTATCGCTGAAAGTATAGGGTACCAATTTATATCTTGTAGTTCAGAAGTCAGTCCAATGATAAATTTTACTTCTAGAGGTTATACTACACTTGCAGATAACTACTTAAATCCTATTATAAAAAAGTTTACAAGCGAAGTATCAAGTTTTTATTATAATTCTAAAATTAGTTACATGCAATCTAGTGGATTTCTAAGTAACAAAAAAAATTTCTCAGGAAAAACCTCAATATTATCTGGGCCTGCAGGAGGCGTGAATGCAGGAATTAATTTAGCTAAAAAAAATAATATAAAAAAAATAATAGGTTTTGACATGGGTGGAACTTCTACTGATGTCTGGCATTTCAATGGTGAAAAAGAAAAAAGACTTGAAACTAAAATTTCAGGTATTTTTTTAAAGAGTCCTGTACTTAATATTGACAGTATTGCAGCTGGAGGGGGATCATTAGTAAAGTATAAACAAAAAAGATTTGTTGTAGGACCAGATAGCGCAGGATCTTTTCCTGGCCCAACCTGTTATAGAAATAATGGCCCTTTGACAATAACAGACTGTAATCTTGTAGTTGGAAGAATAATTCCCGATTTTTTTCCAAAATATTTTGGTAAAAATAAAAATAATAAAATTTCTCTTGCATTAACAATAAAAAAATTTTCCTCTTTGCTCAAAAGAGTTCAAAAAGATTATCCACAAATAAAAAATATTACTCAATTAGCTGATGCCTTTTTAGATGTTGCAGTGGAAAATATGTGTTCTGCTGTTAAAAAAATTACTTCTCATAAAGGGTTTGATTTACAGGAATATTCTTTGCTTATATTTGGTTCTGCTTCTGGTCAACTTGCTTGTAGAGTAGCAGAAAAATTAAATATTAAAAAAATTTTTTTTCACCCTCTTTCTGGCTATTTGTCTGCTTACGGTGTTGGTATTTCTAAAATTGGAGAAACTTTTGAGGTAAGCACAGAAAAAATATTAAATAATAAAAACATTAAAACATCTGTTGACAACATAAATAAATTTATTAAAAAAAAGTTTACTAGTAGTGTACTAAATTATTCACTTAGACTAAAGTATATGGGCTCAAATACTGTAATTAGTATCCCATTGGAAGCAACAAAAGAAAAATCAATAAAAAAACTATTTAGAAAAAAGCACCTTAGAACCTATGGATTTGATTATGATAATAAAAAAATTGTATTGGATTCAATAGAAGCTGAGGCAACAAATGATAAAGGCCTTAAATTTAATGTTAAATTAAACTACAAAAATAAGGATAGCAAAAATTTTAAAGACCAAAAATATAAAATTTTTTTTAAAAACAATAAGCCTGTCTTAGTAAAAAATTTGAATTCAAATTATTTTGTCAAAAAAACTGTCTTTACTGGACCAGTTTTGTTTAGTGATTTTAATACAACCTTAGTTATAGAAAAAAATTGGAAAATAAAAAAAAGAGACAATGGTATTTTTGAAATTTTTCAGAATAATTTTAAAAATACAAAAAGAAATGATAAAAAGATTGATAAAAATCCCAGTCCTGAAAAATTAGAAATTTTTAATAATCTATTTTTTTCTGTTGCTGAACAGATGGGTGAAGTTTTAAAAAATACTGCTCAGTCTATTAATGTTAAAGAAAGAATGGATTACAGCTGTGCTTTATTTAATTATAACGGTGATTTAATTGCTAATGCTCCACACATACCAATACATCTAGGAGCAATGAGCGATACTGTAAAATATCTTATTGAAAAACATAAATCAAAATTTTTAAAAGGAGAAACATTATTACACAATGATCCATATAGTGGTGGTACCCATCTTCCTGATTTAACCGTTGTTACACCATTTCTTAATAAAGAAAAAAATAAAATTCTTTTTTTCTTTGCCAATAGAGCACATCATTCAGATATAGGAGGAATTACGCCAGGATCTATGCCTGCCTTTTCAAAAACAATCTATGATGAAGGTATTACCTTCAATGGCTTTACTATATTAAAGGATAATAAAATTTTAGAAAATGAAATTATTAGTGAATTCAAAAAAACTAAATTTCCATCTCGGGATGCAAATCAAAACTTAAATGATATTAAAGCGCAAATAGCTTCTTGCAAAAAAGGAGTCATAGAAATGAAAAAAATAATTACTTATTATTCTATCAGCATTGTCAATCAATATGTGTCTTTTATTAATAAAAATTGTACAGAAATAATAAATAAGATTATAAAAAAAATACCAAATACAGAATTCAGTTGCAAGTTAGACAATGGTGCTATTATTAGAATTAAAATAAAATTTAATAAAAAAATAAAAAAATTAGAAATAGATTTTAGTCAATCTTCCAAACTTTTAAATAATAATTTTAATACTCCCAAGGCTGTAACGAAGTCGGTTGTAATTTATTTTTTAAGAACCTTAATCAAAGATGATTTACCTCTAAATGAAGGAGCACTAAAAGATGTAAGTCTAATTTTTTCTGAAAATTCAATGTTTAACCCTAAACATCCAGCTGCAGTTGTTGCTGGAAATGTAGAAACATCTCAAACTTTAATAGACGTGTTAAATGGCGCGATATCTGTACAAGCAGCATGCTATGGAACTATGAGTAATTTAACTTTTGGTAATAAAGATTTTGGATACTACGAAACCATATGTGGCGGTGAAGGGGCTTCTCTAGGACATAATGGAACCGACGCTGTACATTGTCATATGACAAATACTAGCATTACAGATGCTGAAATATTAGAATGGAATTATCCTGTTCGTTTAATTAGGTTTACTGTAAGAAAAAATAGTAAAGGTTTAGGAAGATGGAATGGAGGAAATGGAAGTATTAGAGAGATAGAGTTCTTAAAAAATCTTGAAGTTACAATATTATCAAATAGAAGAAAAATATCTCCATTTGGAATAAATGGTGGTGGAAAAGGAAAAAAGGGAAGAAATTATTTTAAAAAAGATAAAATTACTAATATTCTTCCTTCCTCATGTCAGATAAAGGTAAAAAAAGGAAACTCTATAATAATATCTACACCTGGCGGCGGAGGTTTTAATAAATCTTAATAAAGTTATTGCTAATAAACTAATTAAAATATAAAATTTAGATATGAATTTGAGTAAAACAAAAGTATTATTGAGATTACTAATTCTAGCATCACTTATATTTGCAACAAATTGTTCAGTAAATAAAAATTCTGTAGATAATAACGTAATAATTGATAGTACTCCAGAAGCTGAAGATCCTTGGGAAAGTCTTAATAGAGGAACTTTTGCATTTAATCAAAAGTTTGATAAATATTTACTATCTCCTATGGCTAAAGGATATAGATTTATTTTTCCTTCTGAAATAAGAACCGGTGTAAGAAATTTTTTGAGCAACCTCACCGAACCATGGTCATCTATTAATGCAGCTTTGCAAGGAGACCTGAAAAATACAGGTAATACCCTGGCAAGATTTTTAATTAATTCAACAGTAGGATTGCTAGGTATTTTTGATGTAGCAAAAGAAATAGGTTTTGAAAAACAAAAAGAAGACTTTGGCCAAACCTTAGCAGTTCATGGAGTTGGTCCTGGACCTTATTTAGTGCTTCCTTTTTTAGGACCAAGTACTTTTAGAGATGCATTAGGGAAAGTTACTTCCTTATATGCTGATCCTGTAACATTAGCATTAGAAAGAAATGATAAGGATCAATGGATTTGGATTGGTATGGCTTTAAAGGGTATTGATTTCAGGGAGCAAAATTTAGAAAAAATTGATAATCTTAATGCTACTTCTGTAGACTTCTATGCAACTTTAAGAAGTCTCTATTTAGAAAGAAGGAGTAGCATGATCAGAAATCAAAAAATTGATGAAACCGATCCTTTTCAGGAATTTGATGTAGAATAAAAATAAGAGGTAATATGAAATTTTCATTAAAATATTTGCTCATCGCTTTTTTTCTTTTTCCTAATTTAGCTTTTGGCTTAGATGTAGAAAAAGCAAAATCATTTGTTGTTGATATAGGCAATCAAGCAATAAAAATATTAAAAATTCCAGTTGACGATAAAGAGAAAAGAAAAAGTGAGTTACAAAACCTATTGCAAGAAAAGTTTGATATGCAATTAATATCAAAAGTAATTCTTGGTGGTAAAGTTACCAAGACTGCTTCTGAAGAACAATTAAAAAAGTTTTCTCAAGTTTTTGAATTGCATATAGTAAAAATTTATTCTTCGCAATTAGGTACATATAAAGGTCAAGTTTTTACAATAAATAATACTGAGATTAAGAAAAAAGATGCATTTGTTTACACCACTATAGAGTCTCCAGATTACCCTACCACAAATATAGTTTGGAGAATTAGAGAAAAGAAAGGTACTCCAAAAGTTATAGATATGCAAGTTGAGGGAGTAAGTTTATTGAGAACTAAAAAAAATGACTTTGCGATGATTTTAGATCAAATAGGCCTTGATGGTTTGATTAATAAGCTTGATCAAATGAATCAAATTTCAGACCTTAAAATTCCTGGTGAATAAAGAAAAAAAAAATGATTATAGGTTCTCTTAAAGAATTAAATGATGGAGAAAAAAGAACAGCTATTTCTCCTGAAACTTGTAAAAAGTTTGTTAAACTAGGTTTTTCAGTTCTACTAGAAAATAATGCTGGCATAAGCTCTAATTTTACAAACAAGTCTTATGAGGAAGCAGGAGCTCAATTAAAAGAAAATAAACTAGATATAATTAAAGAAGTAGATGTTTTATTATCAGTTTCATCTTTACCAGAATTAAGTATTATAGAAAATTCAAAACAAAACCTTATAATTTTAGGAACTTTTAATCCCTATGAAAATTCTAAAATCCTTAAAGAACTGGAAATTAAAAAAATCAATGTTATCTCTCTAGACCTTTTACCTAGAATAAGTAGAGCTCAATCTATGGACGTATTATCATCTCAAGCTAATTTAGCTGGTTACAGAGCTGTAATATTAGCAAGTAATATATTTAAGAAAGCTTTTCCTATGATGATGACAGCGGCTGGTACGATAATTCCTGCAAAATGTCTCGTTTTAGGAGCAGGAGTTGCAGGTTTACAAGCTATAGCAACTGCAAAAAGATTAGGATGTGTGGTTACTGCTTTTGATGTAAGACCCGAAGTAGAAGATCAAGTAAAAAGTTTAGGAGCTAAGTTTATAAAAGTTGAAAATAATGAGGATAAAGCTGAAAAAAACACAGTTTATGCAAAAGAAATGAGTGAAGAATATAAATTAAAACAAAAAAATAAAATTCATGATTGTGCAAAAGATATGGATATTATTATTACTACAGCAATGATACCAGGAAAAAAAGCTCCTATTTTAATTGAAAATAAAACTTTGCAAGATATGAAACTAGGAAGTGTAATTATAGATTTAGCAGGAGAAACTGGTGGAAATACAGAAGGAGGAAAATTTGGTGAAGAGGTAATGGTAGAAAAAGTAATTATAAACTCACCTATTAATTTACCTAGCCTAGTTGCTTATGATGCTAGCTCTTTGTACGCAAAAAATATTCTAAATTTTATTTCAGCATTTATTAAAGAAGATAAATCCTTTGATATAAACTCTGATGATGAATTATTGACAAAATCGATTATAATTAAAAATGGATTAAAAACAAAAAACTTTTTCGAGGATAATAATAATGCATAACGTAGACCCCTCTTTAATCAACTTTATTATATTTATTTTAGCAATTTTTATAGGTTATTTTGTAGTATGGGCAGTAACTCCTGCTTTGCATACTCCTCTTATGAGCGTTACTAATGCAATTTCAGGAATAATAATAATAGGAAGTCTTACACTATTGTGTCTGGAAAATAATATTAATAATAATACTTCTGATAAATTAGATTTTTCAATAGTATTAGGTTACATCGCAACTGTAATTGCAAGTATCAATATCTTTGGAGGCTTTGTTGTAACACAGAGAATGTTATCCATGTATAAAAAGAAAAATAAATAATGCTAGACTCTAATTTATCTTCTGTTTTTTATCTAATTTCTTCAGTTTTGTTTATTTTAGCATTAAAAGGATTGTCTTCACCCGAAAGCTCGAGAAGAGGAAATATATTTGGTGTGCTAGGAATGTTTATTGCTATCTGCACTCTCGTAATGCAACCTAATAGCTCTAACTTTACTTTATTATTAAGTGCTATTTTGATTGGAGGTTTAATCGGGAGTCTTTTAGGATTAAAAATAAAAATGACTGCTATGCCTCAATTAGTAGCCGCATTTCATAGCTTGGTTGGTCTAGCAGCTGTTTTAGTAGCTGCAGGAGCATTTCTTGCTCCAGAAAAATTTAATATTTTATATGAAAATAAAATTAAGATTATTAGTACTATTGAAATGTCAATAGGTCTTGTAATTGGTGCAATTACCTTTTCTGGTTCAGTTATAGCTTTTGCTAAACTGCAAGGCATAATGACTGGAAACCCAATTACTTTCAAGTTACAGCATTTTATAAATGCTGTATTAGCCGCTATAATTATATTATTAATAGCTCATTTTGTAGTAAATCAACAACTTAATACTTTTATTACTTTAGCTATTTTATCATTTTTACTGGGGGTATTAATAATTATACCTATAGGAGGCGCAGATATGCCAGTTGTGGTATCAATGCTAAATTCATATTCTGGATGGGCAGCTGCAGGTATAGGTTTTACGTTAGAAAATATATCCTTAATAATAGTAGGTGCTCTGGTAGGAAGCTCGGGAGCAATTCTCTCTTATATTATGTGTAAAGCAATGAATAGGTCATTTATCAGTGTTATTTTAGGTGGATTTGGTGAAACGGCTAATGCAGTGACTAAAAATAATGTTGATAAAAATGTGAAATCAGGAGGTGCAACAGATGCATCTTTCATAATGAAAAACTCAGAAAGCATTATAATAGTCCCAGGGTATGGTATGGCTGTAGCACAAGCACAACATATTTTAAAAGAAATGTGCGACTTACTAAAAAAAGAAAATATTAAAGTTAATTTTGCTATTCATCCTGTAGCTGGACGAATGCCTGGACACATGAATGTTTTATTAGCAGAAGCAAATGTACCTTATGATGATGTTTTTGAATTAGAAGAAATTAATTCAGATTTTAGTACTTGTGATGTTGCTTTTGTTATTGGGGCAAACGATATTACAAATCCAGCTGCAAAGAAAGATCCTTCGAGTCCTATTGCTGGAATGCCTATTTTAGAAGTTGTATCAGCAAAAACTGTACTATTCGTAAAAAGAAGCTTATCCCCAGGGTATGCAGGAATAGACAATGAACTTTTTTATAATGAGAATACTTTAATGCTTTTTGGGGATGCTAAAAAGATAGTAGAAGAAATCGTGAAGGAATTAAACTAATTACCACTTATTTCTAAGTCGTCTGAGAGCTAAAAAAACTTCTTTAGGACTTGTATCTTTTAGGTCTTCTCCTTTTTCTTTAAGAGATTCAATGATTTCTTTTTGTTTTAATCTAAAAAAAGTATTAATTTTTAATTCATTATTTAATGAAGATACATAGTTAATACTAAAGTTTTCCTTTTGACCCTGCTTCAGTAGTTTGTAAGCATTTTTATTATTAGGTTCTAAAGACAATGTAAACTCTAAGTTATTTTTTAAGTAATCATGACCAGGATAAATTTTTGTATTTTTTTCAAGCTTTATAAGTTGATTATAAAAAGTTTCATATAAACTTATAGGGTCTCCTCCATTATGACAATTTCCTACCCCTGCATTAAAAAGAGTATCTCCACAAAAAAGACTATTAACTTCCCCTCTAACTAACAAACATACGTGGGACATTGTATGGCCAGGAGTATCAAGTATCTGAATTTCTAAGGATTTTCCAAACTTTAAAACATCTCCTGCACTAAGTCCATAATCAACATTTGGTATTTTGTTTTTTGCATTCTTATGCGCATAAAGTTTGCATTCAGTATTCATTATGATATTTTCGTTTCCCCCAATATGATCCATGTGTTCGTGGGTGTTAATGATAGCCACTATCTTTAAATCTTCTTGCAAAGCTTCTTTTAAGACTAAATCATAAGCTAGAGGATCAATAGCAATTGCTTCCCTAGTAATCGGACATGCAACTAAATAGTTAAAATTTCTGTAATTGTTATATGTATAAATTTGTTTTACAATCATTGTTTTATATTACTTTAAATATGAGGATACTTCAATGAAGTCAAAACTTAAGATTGTTGTTCAGGGTACAAAATTAATTTCTGATTATCTTAAACAAAATATTAATATTCCTAATTCTGTTTTCTACTCAAAAATTCAAAATAGTGAATACTTTAAAAAAGTTTATGCGGCAGATGTTTTGGTCACTATGAGTTGGGGGAAAAGTATGTTTGGAGGAAAAAGTATTATGAAAACTCCCAGTGTTAATAAATTAAAACTTCTCCATACTCCTGGAGCTGGAATTGATGGTATAAACTTTAAACTATTGCCGTCAAATTGCAAGGTTTGTAATGTGTATGAACACGAAACTCCTATAGCAGAATATTGCTTAGCTAATATGCTAAATTGGGAAACAAAATTGGTAGAAAAAATTAACAGATTTAAAAAGCTAGACTGGAGTGATAGTCTATTTTCTTTAGGGGAACCCCACTCAGAGTTAAGTGGAAAATGTATAGGAATAATTGGATATGGAAGAATAGGAAAAGAAATTGCAAATCTTTTAAATTCATTTAAAACAAAAATCTACGCATTTACTAGAGTAGTAAGAAAAAAAGATAGTCTTGTAAAAAAAAGTATAGTAATTAGCGACCTTAATAAATATATCAATGAACTAGATTATATAATTTTATGTTGTCCATTAAACAAAAGCACCCAAAATTTAATTAATGAAGATAATCTTAAATTAATGAAAAAAAACTCAGTCATAATAAATATTGCCAGAGGTGATATTATAAATGAAAAAGATTTTTATGAGGCATTAAAAAATAATATTATAGGGGGCGGTATTATAGATACCTGGTATAGATATCCTTTAAACAAAAATAAATTAAAATTTAAACCTTCAAAGTATAATTTTCATACTTTGAAAAATGTAATTATGACACCTCATATTTCTGCTTGGTCTAAAGCTATGATAATACGAAGATCTAAAATAATTAAAAAAAATATTGAAAATTTATATTATGGGAAAAGATTACTTAATCGAATTGATATTAGTAATTTCTAGTAGTTTTTCTTTGTAACTTCCTCCATCTTCTTGCAGACTCAGCCTTCTCTCTAGCCTTTTTTTCAGATGGTTTTTCATAAGCTCTTCTTTTTTTCATTTCTCTGTACATGCCCTCTCTTTGCATCTTTTTTTTTAAAGTTCTTAATGCATGATCAACATTGTTGTCTCTTACTATTACTTCCAAAATAAACTCCTTTATAATAAAATAATTGAATATCATAAACTGTTGATAAAGTGAAGCTTTATATTAATATAATTAATATGAAAAATCTAAGAAAAAAAAATATAATTTTTAGTAAACTTGAAAAAAGCATTGAAACCTTTGAATTAAACAATAATAATTTAGATTCATATTTAGATGATCTTAAAATTAGCAAATCAGATTTTTATGATCTTTTTCCACAAAAAATAACAAGCTTAGGTTTTTTTTATTATGACCAAGTTTATTTAATTTCTAAAAATAAAGTTAAAATTAAAATTTTAAAGGAAAAAAGTGTATCAAAAAAAACAACTATTTTACTACTAGAATTTATGCGATCGTTTGATAAGAAAAGCAGATTATCAGTTTTCTTTTTAAACTATTCTTTATTAAAACCATTTTTCCTTTCTAAAATAGTTTATAAAATTTCTAGTAATATTTGGTATGACATAGGAGATGAGTCAACTGATTTTAATTATTACTCGAAAAGATTAATTCTATATAATATTATAAAAAATAGCCTATTCTACTGGAGAAAAAGTCAAAATTTAGAGCAAACATTAAGTTTTACAGAGAGACAAATTTATTTTTTTGGAAAAATAGGAAAATTAAAGTTTAATACAAAAAAATTTTTTAAAGAAAATTTTGGCATCCCATCCTCTTAAAAATTTATAGTCTAGTCAACTATATTTACATGCCCCATTTTTCTATTTCTCTTCATATTATTTTTTCCGTAAATATAAATTTTATGATTTTTTTTACTTAAATAAGTTTTATAATTATCAAAGTTTTCTCCCAATAAATTTATCATTTTACACTTTTTTGCGTATTTAATTTGAGGGACAGGTATATCGTATATTACTCTAACTAAAGCTTCAAATTGTGATATGTTACAACCATCTAAAGTCCAATGGCCTGAGTTGTGAGGTCTAGGAGCAATCTCATTAACTAATATATCTTCATCCTTTAAAACAAACATTTCTACAGCTAATACTCCTACTATATTTAATGAGGAAGCTATTTTTTTTGCTATTTTTTTTGCCTTGTAAATACAGTTTTTTGATATTGTTGATGGAAAAATTGTTTTTCTTAAAATACCTTCTTTGTGATGATTTTCGGTAGGTTCAAAAATTTTAGTTGTCCCATTTTTTTCTCTAATGACTATTACAGAAATCTCCTTATTAAATTGTACTAATTTCTCAATTATGTATTTATTGGGTATAATTTTACTTTTTATTTTACTTAAATTAGAAGTGTTTATTTCAATTTGTCCTTTTCCATCGTACCCTAACCTTCTTGTTTTAAGAATACTTTTTTTAGAATACTTGCTTACAAAATTTTCTATATCTAAAAAATTTCTTACATTTTTATATTTTGCTACTTTAATTCCTAGGTTTAGTATAAAACTTTTTTCTAAATGTCTATCTTGTGAAATTTCTAAAGCCTGAATTCCTGGATAAATTTTTTTTTTTTTATTTAATTCCTTTAAACAATTTATAGGAATATTTTCAAACTCATAAGTTATAAAATCACACTTGTTTGCAAATTCTAATAATTTAACTTTATTATCATAATGTTCATTATAAAATAGATTAGATATATTTTTAGCAGGAGCATTGGGATCGGGATCATAAAAGTGTACTCTTATTCCTAGGTTAGCTGCAGCTAAGCCTATCATTTTACCTAACTGTCCTCCTCCTAATACCCCTAGGTTCTTATTTAAATTAATTCTTTGCATTTATAATTATATTGGCCTTAATTTAACGCTTTCAGTTTGAACTCTTCTCCACTCATTAAGTTTCTTTGATAGTAATCTATTATTTATAGATAGCATACCAACTGCAAATAATGCAGCATTTTTTGCTCCTGCTTTACCGACTGCAAATGTTGCAGTTGGAACTCCAAACGGCATTTGAACTATTGAAAGGAGGCTATCTAAGCCATCCATAAACCTGCTCTCTATAGGAACCCCAAGTACAGGCAAATTACTCATTGATGAAATCATTCCTGGCAAATGTGCAGCACCACCAGCTCCTGCAATGATAATCTTTATTTTTTTCTTTTCTGCACCTTTGGAGAAAGAATATAGCCTTTCTGGGGTTCTATGAGCAGAAATAATTTTTGTCTCATGTACTATTTTAAATAATTCCAAAACTTCTGAGGCTTGCTTCATAGTATCCCAATCTGATTGACTTCCCATGACTATGCTTACAACCATATTTTTTTTTAAACTCAATAAAGTCTCCTACTTTTTTCTTTAAATAATAAGTATCATAATATAACTTAAAAATAGTATAAATCAAATAAACCAATAATGTTAAAAAGTATTATTTTTTCTATAATTAAGTTGTTTCCGCCAGAGGTTTCTCATTTATTAGTTTTAAAAGCTCTTAAATATAATCCTTTACCAAAAAGAAAAGTAAAAAAAGACAAGTTATTAGAAACTAATCTTTTAGGATATAAGCTATCTCACCCAGTTGGACTAGCGGCTGGTTTTGACAAAAATGGTGAGGCTCTAAATGGTATATTAAAATTACAATTTAGTTTCATAGAGATTGGAACAGTAACCCCTTTAGCACAGAATGGCAATGCTAAGCCTAGAGTGTTCAGATTCAGTGAAGAAAGAGGTATTATAAATAAGTTAGGATTTCCCAATTGTGGAGTAGTTAAGCTAGTAAATAAATTAATTAATATTAGAAAGTCCCATCCCCTTGGTTCTGAACCAATTATTGGAGTAAATATTGGATGCAATAAAAAATCAAAAGACCCCTTTGAAGATTTTATTTTCTGTTTAAAAAAAGTCTATAAGGTAGCTGATTATATTACTGTAAATATTTCTTCTCCAAACACACCTGGATTAAGAAATATGCAAGAAAAAGAAAACTTAATAAAACTTTTAAAGAAAATTAATAAAACTAGAATAATCCTAGAAAAAAAGTTTCAAAGATTTTTACCTATAGTAATAAAAATTTCTCCGGATATAGATTTTACTTTATTAAAAGATTTAATAAATGCTTCCATTAAATATAAATTAAATGGGGTTATAGCGACAAATACTACTATTAACAAAAACGTATTTTCTAATACTTTAAAAAATATCCCTAATGGAGGAATATCAGGAAGGCCTTTACTTAAAAAATCAAATAAAGTTTTAAAAAAAGTAAAAAAGTATAGTAAGAATAGCTTGCAAATTATAGGTTTAGGAGGTGTTGAAGATGGTATTACCGCGATAGAAAAGCTAAAGTTGGGAGCTTCTGCAATCCAAATTTACACTGGCTTAATTTTCAAGGGACCTATTTTAATTGAGAACATTTTATATGAATTATCATTATATAAAAAATCTAATAAAAAATTGCATGGTAAATAAATTTCAAATTATTTCAGAATTAAAAAAAATAGAAGCTAATTATAAAGCATTTATAATTGATATATGGGGAGTTTTATGGGATGGTTTAGAGCCTTATGAAAATTCAATAATTACTCTTAAAAAACTTGTTAGTTTAAATAAACCAATAATTTTATTGTCAAATGCCCCTAGAAGGTCAAAAGTAGTTTCCAAAAGACTAAAGGATATTGGAATAGATTATGATTGCTATGATACTATTATTTCATCGGGCGAAATTTGCCGTATAAAATTCTTAGAAAATAAAAATAAAATAGAAAAATATGGTAGTACTTATTACTTTATTGGACAACCTGGAGATAAGACTATTACAGAATTGTTACCAATTTCAGAAACTAAAAATATGGATCAGGCTAATTTCTTGCTTGTGTGTGGAACCAGAAATTTTGAAGATGAGCTCGATAAATATAAAAATGAGTTGGATATGGCATTATCACATAACCTGCCCTTAATATGCGCAAACCCTGATAAAGTAGTTATTAGAAAAACTGGAGAGCTGCTTATCTGTGCTGGAATAATGGCAGATTACTATAATTCTAAAGGAGGTGTAGTATATAAATTTGGAAAACCATTTAAAGATACTTATGATCTATGCATTAATTATTTTGTATCTAAAAACCCTAACATAAAAAAATCTGATTTATTATGTATTGGCGATGCATTAGAAACTGATATTGCAGGTGCAAATAACTTTGGAATTGATAGTTTACTTATTGCTAATGGGATTCATAAGAAAGATTTAAACTATAATAAATTATTGCTATCAGAAATTGAACTAAAAAGTTTTTTTAAAAGCCAAAATATTTTTCCTAATTATATTTCACAAAATTTTATATTCTAAAACTAATTGAAATTGACATTTATCAAATAAGAACATATAGTGAACAAATGGAAGTAAAGAATAATTTAAAATGGTTATATTTAGACTTTAATAGTTACTTTGCGACAATTGAACAACAAGTAAATCCTGCACTTAGAAATAAGCCAGTGGCAATAGTTCCTTCTATTACTGATTATACCTGTGCTATTGCAGCTAGTTATGAAGCGAAAAAACTAGGAATAAAGACAGGAACTATGATATACGAAGCAAAAAAAATATGTCCTAAATTAATATGTGTGCAAGCAGATCATGAAAAATATATATATTATCACCATAAACTAATACGAGAAATTAATAAATATATTCCTATAGAACAAGTCTGTTCAATCGATGAAGTTGCTTGTAAATTATTAGGTAAAGAATGCCTTCCGAAAACAATAGTTCGCAAAGCTATTGCTATTAAAAAAGCTATAAAAAGAAATGTAGGTGACTATATAAGTTGCTCTATTGGGATATCTAGTAATAAATTTTTAGCTAAAACAGCAAGCAACCTTCAGAAACCTAATGGTCTAAAAATAATAAACAAAAAAAAAATTTTAAAGAGAATAAATCATTTAAAATTATCAGACCTAACGGGAATAGGTAAAAGAATGGAGTCTAAGTTATTTCTATCAGGCATCACATCTATACAAAAACTATATGATCTATCTCCAAAAAATATGCGAAAAATATGGGGAAATGTTTTAGGGGAAAGGTTTTGGTATATGCTTCGAGGTAAAGATATAGAGGACATTCATACACAAACTAGGACCATAGGTCATAGCCATGTTTTACACCCAGATTGGAGAACTACTCAAAGATCAAGAGAAGTTATGAGAAGATTGATAGTAAAAGCTGCAAGCCGTTTAAGAAGAAAAGAATTTGTATGTACAAATTTAAAGATGTCCTTGAAAACTATTACCGGAAAAAAAATGAAAGCTACAGAAAAATTTCAAAAACTAAATGATAGTTTCAGTCTTTTAGAAAAAGCAGATTATATATGGAAAAAATTAATACATGATTATAGAATAAATAAAATTATACAAATTAGTGTAGTACTGCATGGTCTTCACTCAACAAAATCAGTACAAACCAGTTTATTAGAAAAACTGGAAAATAAAGATCAAAAAAATAAGAGAAAAAAAAGATCAATTTCTCAGGCCATTGACACTATCAATTCTCGCTTTGGTAGGGATAGTGTAACTATTGGTTCACTACCTAGAAATATGCTCCAATTCTCTGGAACTAAGGTTGCATTCACAAGAATACCTGAAATAAAAGAGTTTTATGAGTAACTAACTATCTTCTAAACTTTAGAGTTATCTTTCCCTTTTTATTATTATTCTTTATTTTAACCCCAGATGAAAAAAACTTGAATTTCTTCTTTTTAAAAAAAGGAATAAGAATCAATCCCATTAGAAAACCACCTATATGGGCATACCAGGCTACTCCAGGGCTATTAGGATCAATAAAATAAGCATTACTTATCTGTGACAAGAACCATAAACCAATAAGAATTCCTGCTGGGACACGAATAAAAGTAATAAAAAAAATCAAAATAATAAGTGTTAAAACTCTAGCTTTTGGAAATAAAAGGAAATAAGCACTAAGTACTCCTGAAACAGCTCCCGAAGCACCAATCATTGGAATAGAAGAACTAGGAGATACTATTGCTTGTAAAAAAGCAGCAGCCAAACCACAAAGAATATAAAAAATTAAAAATTTAATATGCCCCATAGAGTCTTCAATATTATTTCCATAAATCCAAAGAAATAGCATATTTCCTAAGATATGAGCAATTCCCCCATGCAAAAACATACTTGTAAAAATTGTTAATAAAGCAGAATTATTATAGTGCTCCAGTGTATTATTGGAAAAAAAATGTTCAGGCTTAAATCCATATTTTAAAATTAAGTTATAATTATCATTTTCTGTTAAGCTAATTTGATAAAAAAAAGCAAATATATTCAATCCTATTAAAATACATGTAACATAAGGTATTGTTTCAGTTGGATTTTCATCTTTAATAGGGAACATAAGTATAATTCTTTAATAATTTTTAATAATCCTTATATTATAATATATGAAAAATTTAGATAAAAATATTCAAAACTTAACTAATTCTGGCTTAGAACAAATTAGCTATAATAAGGGCCAAACTATATATAAATTTAATGAAAATCCAAAATTTGCTTATTTTGTTTACACAGGCAAAGTTAATATTATTAGTAAAAATGGATATAATTTAGGAACAATAAATGAAGGAGAGTTATTTGGTGAAATAAGTAGCCTTTTTAATAAGGAACACTCTGTTTCAGCTGAAGCTGCTTCTGAGTGTAGGTTGCTAATAATTGAAAAGGATTTATTTTATAATAAAGTACAAAATGCTGATCCTATAATTAAAGCTATTATTAGAACAATAACTGGCAGACTGCATGATATGAATGAAAAAACTGAGAAAATTTGGAAAGAATTACATTTTCTTTCATCTATAAAAATAGAAAATGAAAATTAGTTTGCTTTCTCACTTTTATTTTTAGAATCTAGTTTTTTCTTATAATTAATATATAGAGCCTTTTCTATATCAGTGTCAGGAGAATACCACTTTCCTAGTATTTCTATTTTTTTAATCATACCAACTTGTATAGCTTCTTTTTCTAATTTAGTGAAAGTTTTTTCCATATTTTTATTTGCTAATCCTGCAGTTCTTTGTTCTATATATTCGTTATCTAGAGCTTTCATTAGTCTCTGTGAGGTATTACTTTTAATTTTTGTTAAAGCACCTATACAAGACTTAGTTCTTCTATCTACATCAGAGGCAATATCCATTAATTGTAACCTGGTAGGAGGCGGTACATCAATCTTTACATATTGAGAGCCCGGATCAGATCTAGGCTTAAATCCATCTTCTTTAAGCTGTTCCATAACAAGGGGTATATGCTCCTTGTTAAATATCATTAATTGTATTTTTAAAGGGCCTTCAGGAGCCTCAACATTTCCCAAATCTACAAGTCTTCTTCTCATCCCATTAATCATGACTTTAATAGTAGCAAACACATTCTTGTTTGCTTCTTCTGATCCTATTGGAATTAGTGACTCTTTAAAAGAGTCAACGGCAACTCGCATATTCTCCTGGGCTTCTACTGAATAACCTTCTTCGTCTTTTCCTCTACCACTCATAAATATAAAATAAACTTGTAAACTTATTTGGTCAATTTAAAAATCATTCTCTTTTACAATCAATTTGTTTTAAACAAGAAAACGTTGGTTGGTCATTGGTAATAATAAGCTCAGATCCATATTTATCCTGTCTTGAATAAAAGCATTTAATTTCTGTTGGTCTTCTTATTTCTTTCTTTAATCTACAAATTTCATATTTTTCTTTAGTTTCATATTTATGACCAGTAGGATAAATTATAGTGTTTGTGTGCATTTTTGCTGGAGCATATAATACGCTTGTAAATGCAGTATATATTAAGAAATATAAAGTTATTTTCATTCTATAAGTTCAGTTATAATTTAAAGATACTCGTCCCCGCCTCTACCTGCAAGAACAATTGAACCTTCATCAGCAAGTTGTCTTGCTACTGCTATAATTTGCTTTTGTGCTTCTTGCACATCAGTTAATCTCATAGGTCCTAATGCTTCCATTTCATCTTTTATATTTGCTGCAGCTCTTTGTGACATACAAGCAAAAAATTTATCTGAAACTTGGTCATCAGCTCCCTTAAGAGCAACCACAATTAATTCATTATCTAAACTCCTAATAAGTGTTTGCATGCTTTTGTCATCAATCCCAATCAAGTTTTCAAAATCAAACATGTTCTCTTGTATTTCCTTGGCAATATCTTTATTTTTTTTAGTTAGTTCTTTCATGATATTAGACTCTACATTTGATTTTAAATAGTTCATTACATTTGCAGCCGAGCGTATTCCTCCTGCTTGTGTTGCTCTTAAAGAAGCATTAGAATTAAATTTCTTTTCCATTACTTTTTCAAGCTCTTTTAAAGCCTCTGGCTGTATATTTTCAATAGTAGAAAGTCTATATATAATATCTGGTTGTAATTTGGGGTCTAGTTGGCTTAAAACATCAGATGCAACTGCAGACTCTAAATAAGATAAAATAACAGCTATTATTTGAGGGTGCTCGTCTGAAATAAGATCAGATATTGATTTTGCATCCATCCACTGTAGAATATCTATAGGGTTATTTGCGTCTTGTGGAGTAATTTTAGATAATACTGATTGAGCTTTTTCATTTCCTAACGCCTTTGACATTACTGTAGATATATAGTCTGAAGCACCAAAACCTAGTGCAGTATTAGCTTTTATTATTTGTAAAAATTCATCTAGTACCAAATTTACAGTTTCTTGATCTATGTCTTGAACTTCATACATTGATGAACCCAATGATTTGACTTCTTCAGGACTTAAATTTGTCATTATATTAGCTGCTTCATCTTCTCCTATCAACAACATCAAAATAGCACATTTTTGTACACCAGTTAGGCCTTCAAATTGTTCTACAGCTTCAGTATTATTTTGATTTTCATCCATAGCAACATTAGCCATTATATCACATCCTTTCTAATGTCAAAATATTAACGCTCTAATTACATATTTTAATGAAGCAAATACTATGCCAAGCATATATCATTTTTTAATTATTACTTTTTTCAAAGGGTCAATATTGATATCAGAATAATTTATATATTTACTAGAATTACACAAAAAATACACTAATTCAGCTATATCTTCTGCCTCAATGGCATTTTCCCTATCACTCCCAGGTGAAAATTTAAGGTTTTTAAAAAAGCTTGTTCTAACCATGCCAGGATTGATGATTGTTGCTCTAACAGAGGCTTTGTTCGCCTCCGCTTTAAACGATTTAAAAAACCCTAGCAGACCATGTTTAGCAGAACAGTAAAGTGTTCCCTGAATACCTCCTATTTTAGTCGCTTCAGATCCTATAAAAATAAATATACCTTTTCTAGATTTTTTTAAATTTGATATCATTTTTTTTGCTAACAAAATATGTGATAAAAGATTTAAGTTAAAATAATTACTGATTTGAATATCAGAAAAATTTTCTAATTTATTAAAAACACCTTCACCTGCATTACTTATAACACCTTGAATATCCGGGTGTTTATTTTTGATATATTCTAAAGTTTTAGTAAAACCTTCTAAATCCGATATATCTTGAGAGAATGGAATATAGTTTTTAGCCTTTATACTATGTTTTCTAGAAATTCCTAAAACTAGACATTTATTTTTAATTAGTTTTAACGCAATGGATTTTCCTATTCCTTTGGAGGTTCCAGTAATTAAATATTTTTTCATTCTATCTTTCATGAATATTGCAATATATTTTATTTTTATCTACATAATTAATTAAGTAACGTGAGCAAAAATTATTTATTAATTCTCCGTTATCTTCATCATAAATATTACTTTTATACTTAGAAAATTTAAAAAAAAGCTTTTCTTCTGCATAGTACTTTTTAATTTTGGAAAAAATATTTTTGGGAAATCTTATATTTCCATAGGTTACAGAATGCATTTGTTCAGTTGGTATTTTGCTAAATATTAATTCAAATAAATTTAAGTAATCTTTCTCCCAACCTTCATAAATTACAAATGGATCAAATCTAATTCCTACCTTCCATCCTTTATTTATTAAATTTTGTAGTACCTTGACCCTCTTTTTATTACTAGCTACACCTAACTCATATTTTGATGAAAATCTTTCTGGCGTAAAACTAAACGCCAAAATAATATTCTGCATGCTTTTTCTCATGAATGGCTTAACATAAGTGCTTTTAGTTCTAATTTCTAGCTCAATTTTTTTAAATTTATTAAAACTTTTTAGAACTGACTCAGAAAAATTACTAATACTGTCATATGCTAACGAGTCACAATCATAACCAGAAAAAATAGTAGTATCATTAGCAATGTGACTTGAGTCTAGCAAACCTATTTCATTAAAATAATCTTCATAATTGATAAAAATAACAAAATTTGAAGAATTATATAAACCTTGTAAAAAACAATATCTACAATCAAAAATACAATTATACATGTAAGAAAAATAATAGTTATTTTTTCTTCCTATTGTATAGCTTTCGGGTGTTTTTAACAAAAAATTTCCCTGTTTTTTTGCTAAAATTACTGCTGGATTTTTTTTCTGCAGAGGAAAGTTTTGATTTTTTTTATTAAAGACTTCTGTGTATCTATTAATATAAATTATTGAAGGATCTCTAAACCTTCTAATTATTGCTTTTACTCTAGCTAAGTTTTTAATGCTTTTTTCTATATAAATTACTTTTTTCATTATATTTTTAGTACATAAGAGTTAATTTTTTTTTTAACCTCTCTAATAAAATCCTTTAAAGTTTTAGCTTCCGATAAAATTATTTCAAGTTCTTTTCTAGAATAAATTTTTTCAAACTTAAAAGCTAGATCCTCTATAATAACTTTACTAGAATAAGTTATATGAAATTTTTTATTTATGATGTTAATATTATACTTTCTTTTATTTTTTATGCTTGATGATATTTTTATATAATCATTTATTAATTCCTCTAAAGCCTTGATATTAGATTTCATAAAATGTTTAGTAGTTTTAATAAAGTTAATGGGTGGTATTTTTTCATTGTCAGAAATTATTTTAATAATAATAATTAGCTCCCTGCTACAAAACCTCTCTACTGTTTTTATAAAACCATAACCCTCCATTTCATATATAGATTTTTTCTTTTTAAAATTATATTCTGGAGTATCTACACTCACAATTTCATTTATTGGTATTTTTGTATTAACTAAAGTACTTAAGTAAAAGCTTTCTTCTTTTAATGTATTCTTGTAACTCACTTTCTTAATATTAAAAATAGATCCAACATCAAAATTTTTACTTCCTGCCATTCCTACATTAATCCAAATATTTTTTTTATTCTTAGGGCTGCTTTTATATAAATAAATTGTGGCAGCTGCTGAATTAACATTTCCTATTCCTGATATAATTAGCCAAATATTTAAGTCTATATTTTTATAAATTTTAAATATATTTGGAGGTAAATTTATTTCTTTTAATTTATATAACTCTATAATACTTTTTGCTTCTACACTTAAAGCTATAATAAATCTTAAATTTTTTTTATTCATGTAGGTTTAAATTTTATCTTTCCAATAATTTTTTTTAAAATTATATATTTTCATAATTTTTTTGTTTTTTCTTTTTTCTGCACCCGATATTATAACTTTAATTTTTGAAATTAAGGCATTTGTTGTATCTTTTGTTTGTATTTTATTTAAGTTAAATCTTAGAATTAGTTTTTCTAGAGCTCTTACTCTAAATCTATCTATACCCCAGTGCTTTTTCGAAAGTTGCCCAGGATGTCCTCCATACTTTACTACACATGGCACATTTACTAAGTAAATAGGAACTTTGCTTGTAAATCTTAACCAAAGTTCGTAATCTTCACAAACTTTTAACCAAGGTCTAAACATACCGTATTCATTGAATAAATGTCTATTAACTAAAACACTTGATGGAGATATAATACACATATTTAAACACTCTTTATAAATATACCCTTCTAGCTTCATATGTTTTTTTTTTTGATTAATTTTTTTTCCATTTTTTATCCAGATTTCATCTGTGTGCACAAATAAAGAATTATAATTATGACTTTTAACCTTATTTACTTGAAGTTCTATTTTGTTTCTTAACCATTGGTCGTCTGAGTCTAAAAAAGCTATCCAATTATTCTTAGCATTATTAATCCCTGTGTTTCTAGCATAACTTACACCCTGTTGATTTTCTCTTAATAACCTAACGTTAGGAAATTTGTTTTTTACTAATTCACATGTATTGTCCGTAGAATTATTATCTACTACTATTATTTCATCTACTTTATAACTTTGTTCCAGAACTGATTTTATTGTATTTTCAATAAATTGCACTCTGTTAAAAGTTGGAATTACTACTGATATTTTTATGACAAACCTATTTAAATTTTAACTTATTCAATATTTTAATTATAATACAGAAATATTTTTATGAATAATATCTTAAATTTGTTAGAAAATAATAATATTAAGCTTATAGTTTTAGTAACAATAATCTTAATATTTGGTTGGTTTCTAAGAAAAATATATAAAATTTTATTATTTTTTTATATTAAATTAAGAGGAAAATTAGGAGAAAAAAAAGCAATTAATTTGTTAAAAAATCATGGATATCAAATTATTGATCAACAAATAACTTTAAAAGGTAGCTTGTTAAATAATAATGTACCACAATACTATTTTATAAGGCCTGATTATCTAGTTAAAAAGGATAATGAATTTTATATAGCAGAGGTTAAAACTGGCAAGTCTGCTTCGATACAAAATATATCCACTAGAAGACAATTATTAGAATATACAAAAGTTTATAATTCAAAGAAAATTATTTTAATTGATGTTAAAGAGAAAACAGTAAATCTTATTGAATTCACATAATATTATTTTTATGTATATTATGTTTTAAAAAAATATTTAATTTTATAATTTAAAATAAATAATAAGTAGTGAATTATCAGTAGTTAAGATTAAGAGCCATATACATTGATCTTAAATTATATCAGTTTCTACAGAATTTATTTGTCAGTATATGTTTTAGCTATTAAATTAGCTATTATTTTTTTTTGCTCGGCAGACAATGGCTCTAGAGCATTTTCTAGAACGCACTTACCTTGCCTGTAGGCGTCATAAAACTTTGATTTTTTACCCATTAGATTTTGAATATTTTTTTCATTTTTAAAATCAAAATGATCACACGCAAAAGATTTTGTAGTTAAAATTAACATGCTTAAAATTAATAGAAAATTTTTCATTATAGCTCCTTATTTTTACTACATTTTTTACGCTACTTTTTTTTTTTTAGTTCACCAGTTTTATCGAAAAAATAATTAATTATTTATAATTACAAATTATTTGATATATTACGCAAAAGCTCCAATCGTATAATGGTTATTACACGCCCTTGGTAAGGGCGAAATGGCAGTTCAATTCTGCCTTGGAGCACCAAAAACTAGTCTGATTTGTAATTAAGAATTTTATTCAGAACTTTATCCATTTCCTTATTACTAATATTTTTAGGTATTTTTTGTAATCGGCAATGATAATAATAGTCACAAAGCAACTCTACTTCTTCAGCTAATTCAAAAGCGTTTTCTATAGAATTCCCTATACTAATTTGACCATGGTTTGAAATTAAACAAGTTTTTGATGTACCAATAGCTTTTATAATATTTTTAGAAAGGCTTTTAGAGCCGAATAAAGCGTATCTTGCTACTTTAATTGATTTAGAATTTGTTAGAGCAACCATATAATGAAATGCTGGTATTTGTTTATATAAGCAAGAGCTTATAACAGCAAATTTTGAATGAGCATGAACAACAGCATTACAATTAGTATGCTTATAAAGATCTAAATGAAAGCCCCACTCAGAAGAAGGTTTTTTATTTTCATATATTTTTCCTGACATTGAAACAAAAACGATATCATTTATTTTTATCTGGTCATTTTTCTTTCCAGAAGGTGAAATAAAAAATCCATCTATATTTTTAATTTTATGTCTTATTGATATATTTCCAGACCTAAGTGGAGATAAACCATTTTTTACTAATAATTTAGAATATTTTATAATTTTCTTTTTTTTTAAATCAATCATCTTTCAGCTTTGCTATATCATCTTCATTAGGTTTTATAATGCCTTTATTTGTTATCAAAGACTGAACGAATTCTTTAGGAGTAATGTCAAAAGCTGGATTGTATACCTTACTATTTTTCGGGTAAATATCTAAGGTTTTAATTCTATTTTCATTATCTAAACCAGTAATTTTTCTTAGTTCATTATCACTTCTCTCCTCTATTGCAATATCATTATAGTTCCTTGTATTCCAATCTATGGTACTTATTGGTATTGCTACATAAAAAGGAATTCTAAATTCTTTTGCAATCACTGCTTTTAAAAAAGTCCCTATTTTGTTTGCAACATGTCCAGTATAAGTAACCCTATCAGCTCCGACAATACATAAATCAATCTGATTTCTTTGCATTAGTAGTCCTGCTGAATTGTCAGTAATTATAGTATTATCGACTTGTTCGTGATTTAATTCATAGCTTGTAAGAGAAGCACCTTGATTCCTTGGTCTAGTTTCGTCAACCCATACATGAATATCAATATTATTTTTTTTTGCTAAATAAATAGGAGCAGTAGCTGTACCCCAGTCTATTGTTGCCAACCAACCGGCATTGCAATGAGTTAAAATATTTACCGTATTTTTTTTATTATCATGAATTTTTTTAATTAATTCAAAACCATTTATTCCTATTTTTTTACATGCATCTACATCAGATTCACAAATTTTTTCAGCTTCTTCTAATAAAGTTTTTTGCATAATATTTTTATCTATGCTGTGATTAATTTTTCCCATCATTTTATCAACTGCCCAAAAAAGATTTACTGCAGTTGGCCTGGTGTTTTTAATTTTAGCTGCAGCTTCAGCTATTTTAGTTTTATCCTTAAGCTCCCTATAAGCCAGATAAATACCAAAAGCTGCTGTTGCTCCAATTAAAGGTGCTCCTCTTACCTGCATACTGTTTATTGCCTCTAAAACATCGTCAAGGCATTCAAGAGAAATTATTTCTAAAGAAAATGGTAGTTTAGTTTGATCAATTATTTGAACTTTTTCTAAAACTTTATCGTGCCATATGGTTCTGTAACTTTTTCTATCTATTAACATTTTTTATCAATATACTATATTCCATAAAAAAATATTTTAAAAGAAAATCTCATGATTGAAAATAAAACTTATGCTAATAAAAAAGGATTTAATCCTCTTAATTCAATTTGTGTAGTTACGGGAGGATCCAGCGGTATAGGTTTAGCAATTATTGAAGAATTAAAAAAGAGAAAAGCAAAAAAAATTATAAATATTGATATTTTAAGGCGTGACCAAGATAACGTTGACTTTTATAAATGCGATGTTGGAGAGGACAAGGAAATAAAAGAAGTATTTGAAGAAATCATAAAAAAATATAATACAATTGACTTAATATGTAGCAATGCTGGGATAGCAAGAGATGATGATGGCTTAGCTACAGTTGAACATTGGAATAATATTTGGAAAACAAATGTTTTACAACATACCAATATAGTAAGGAACTCTATTAAAAAAATGCTCTTAAAAAAGAATGGATGGTTTTTAATAACAGCTTCAGCAGCTGGTTTATTATCTCAAGTTGGATCTGCTACTTATTCAACAACTAAACACGCTACAGTAGGTTTCGCAGAATGGTTATCAATAACGTATGGTGATCTTGGAATAGGAGTAAGTGTTCTTTGTCCTCAAGGCGTGAATACTCCTATGACTGCAAAAATAGAAAAGGGTGGAGTAGCAGGAATTAATGGAATGTTAGAAGCAAATCAAGTTGCTGTAATAGCCTTAGACCAAATGGTTTTAGGAAAATTTTTAATAACTCCTCATGAAATAGTAAAAAAATATATTAAAATTAAAGCAGATGATACAGATAAATGGATTATTGGAATGAGAAAGCTTTATAAACAATTTATAAAGTAATGATTACATTTTACAAAACAATTATTTAATATAAAATTTAAAAAATGTTTGAAAGAAATATATTTACTGAAGAACAAAACTTCTTTAGGGAAACTGCATCTAAATTTATTGAAAAAGAAATACGCCCATTTCATGAAAAATGGGAGCAAAATGGTATAGTGCCCAAAGATTTATGGTTAAAAGCAGGAGAAGTTGGATTGCTCTGTCCCAATGTTCCTAAAAAATATGGGGGAATAGGTGGTGATTTCAGATTTAATGTAATTATAATTGAAGAACTTGCTAAAGTAGGAGCTACAGGCCCTGGATTTGCTGTACATTCTGACATAGTAGCACCATATATAGTTAATTATAGTTCAGAAAAGCAAAAAAATTCTTATCTTCCTAAAATGGTAAAAGGTGAAATGATTACAGCGATAGCTATGACTGAACCAAATACAGGATCAGATCTGCAAAATATAAGAACTAAAGCAATAATAAAAGAAAATAAGATAATTTTAAGCGGATCAAAGACTTTTATAACTAATGGTCAAAACGCTAATTTAATTTTAGTTATAGCAAAAACAGATTTGAAAAAAAAAGCTAAAGGAATTTCGATTATATTATGTGAAGATTATAGAAAGGGATTTAAAAGAGGAAGAAACCTTAAAAAAATAGGAATGAAAGCTCAAGATACCTCAGAACTATACTTTGAAGATATTGAATTGCCTTTAGATAATATACTTGGTAATTCAGGACACGGATTTTTTCAGCTTATGGATGAACTTCCCCAAGAAAGACTTTCTATAGCTGTTACTGCAATTTCAGCTGCAGAATCAGCTTTAAATTGGACAATTTCTTATACTAAAGACAGGAAAGCTTTTGATAAGAAAATAATAGATTTTCAAAATACTAAATTTATCTTAGCAAAACTAAAAGCTGAAATTACTGTTGCCAGAACTTATATTGATAAGTGCATAGGAGAACATATTCAAAATAACTTCTCAGCCGAAGATGGAGCTATTGCAAAATTATGGTGTACAGATTTACAATTTAAAGTGATGGATGAATGCCTGCAATTATTTGGTGGCTATGGCTATATGCAAGAGTATCCAATTGCCAAAGCTTTTTTAGATTCGAGAGTGCAAAGAATTTATGGTGGAACCAACGAAATAATGAAGGAAATAATAAGTAGAAAATTATAGGAGATATTTATGAATGATGCTTATATTTATGATGCTATTAGAACACCTAGAGGAATAGGAAAAAGAAGTGGCTCTTTACATCAAATATCTCCAATTAAACTTGCCTCAAAAACTCTCAGAAAAATTAAGGATAGAAACTCTTTAAAAACTAGTTTTTTGGATGATGTTGTATTAGGTTGTGTGCATCCCGTTTTTGAACAAGGATCAGATATAGCAAGAATAGCAGTATTAGACGCTGATTATGACCAGTCAGTGCCTGGAACTCAAGTTGATAGATTTTGTGCTTCAGGTCTAGAAGCATGTAACATAGCTGCAGCACAAGTTATTAGCGGACAATCTGATTTAACAATTGGTGGAGGAGTGGAGTCTATGTCCAGAGTTCCATTGGGAAGTGCAGGAGGAGCTTGGATGACTGATCCATCTGTTGCTTTTAAAACCTATTTTATTCCTCAAGGAATATCCGCTGATTTGTTAGCTACAGAATATAATTATAATAGAGATGATGTTGATTTTTATGCAGTAAACTCTCAGAAAAAAGCCAGCAATGCTTGGAGTAAAGAATATTTTAAAAATAGTGTTTTTGATATTCATGATCAAAATGGTGATTTAATGCTAAGTCACGACGAATTAATTAGAAAAGGTACAACTATGCAAACCTTAGGATCACTTAAACCTTCTTTTGAAAATATAGGAAAAGATACAGGCCTAGATGATATAGCTCTTATGAAATATCCTAAAAATAAAAAAATAAATCACGTACATCATGCTGGAAATTCATCTGGCATAGTTGACGGAGCAGCAGCTGTTTTAATAGGCAATGAAGAAATAGGAAAAAAATTAAATTTAAAGCCCAGAGCAAAAATTAAAGCCTTTTCTTCTGTAGGAACAGAACCAACAATAATGTTAACCGGTCCTGAGTATGCAACAAAAAAAGTTCTTAAAAGAGCAAATATGGATGCTAATGATATTGATTTATTTGAAGTTAATGAAGCTTTTGCTGCAGTCGTTTTAAGGTTTATTGATGCAATGAAAATTAATGAAGACGTTGTTAATGTAAATGGTGGCGCTATTGCTATGGGTCATCCATTAGGTGCAACAGGAGCAATGTTATTGGGGACCCTTTTAGATGAACTTGAAAGAAGAGAGCTCTGCACAGGATTAATAACATTATGTGTAGGTGCAGGCATGGGAACAGCTACAATTATAGAAAGAGTTTAGTGTGATACCAGTAACATTTGAATTTTCTGAAAAAAATTCTGCTCTTGAAATTATTGGTGAAGAATTTGATTTTAATAGTTTTAAAAATCTTCTAAGTTTATTACAGAAAATAGAAAATGAAAGTAACTTTAAAAAGTTAAGAATTATTGGAAACTTTAAAACTAAACTACTATTAGAAAGTATGATCGTTGGAAAGGGTAATATTGATTTAGATAATACCTTAAATACGCTTCATTCAGTTTCTAAAATTTTACAAGAAAGTAAAATTTTATTTACCTCTGAAATTAAAGGTGAAGTAATGGGTCCAGCTATGGAGATAGCCTTATTATGCAACTTTATTAAAGCTGAAAAGAGTACTATACTTAAACTTAACGAAACTAAAAATGGCATTATGCCTTTTTTAGGAACTACTCAAAGGTTAACAAGATTAATTGGATATAATAATGCGTTAAAAGCATTTTTAATTGATAAAGAATTAAACTATGATCAATGTATAAATTTGAAATTATTTAACAATACAATAGATAATTTTAACAAAATAGGTGAAACAAAAACTTTTTGGGATCAAACATTTACTAACACTTTTATATTTTATAATTCTAAAATGCTAAGTCTTTATAAAAATCAGAAGCCAGAATATAGTGCTATATTATCCACTATTTTTGAAAGTTCTGTTTGTCATTATGATTCTGGATTATCTATTGAAAAAAAATGGCTAAAATGGTTAATAAACCACAAGCTCTTTAGTTACAAATAAAGATAAATTAAGTATTCTCTTTAAACTTTAAGGATACAGAGTTGATACAATATCTCAACCCCGTGGGTTTTGGTCCGTCAGGAAAAACATGTCCTAAATGTGAGTCACATTTAGCACATTTTACTTCAATTCTTTTCATTCCATAACTATTATCCTCTATTTCTTTGACCAATTTTTTATCTATAGCATCAAAAAATGAAGGCCACCCTGACCTTGAGTCAAATTTTTGTTTGGATGAAAATAAAGGACTATTACAATTAATACAAAAGTAAGTTCCTTTTTTTTTATTGTTATTATATTCTCCAGAAAATGGAGGTTCTGTTTCTCCGTTTCTAGTTACTCTGTAAGCTAAACTATTTTTATCGATCATAGTAATTAAATAGCATTTTTTTTTTTAAATGTTAATCTTATTTTGTGTCGAAAAAAATAATAGATAGCCCTGAAGATTTCAAAAAACTAATAGGAACATCTTTAGGTGTTAGTAAATGGAAATTAGTAACACAAAAAGAAATAAATCAATTTGCTTCAGCAACTGATGATTTCCAATGGATCCACGTTGACGAAAAAAGAACAAGAAAAGAAAGTCCTTTTAAAAAAACTATTGCACATGGTTACTATTCTTTATCATTAATTCCAAAGTTTGTTAATGAAATTTGGGAATGTAAAAATCTTAAATTAATTTTAAATTATGGAACAGAAAAAATAAGATTTATTTCTCCTGTAATTTGTAATAGTAATATTAGAGCAAATATTTTAGTGCAGAATGTAAAAGACTATAAAGGAGGAATAATGCTAAACAGTAAAGTAACTATTGAAATACAAGGTAGTAATAAGCTTGCTTTAGTTGCTGAGACATTAAGCTTGTTATACTCTTAATTAAAAAGCTAAATTATATAAAAATTATTTAATTATTTTTTAAATATTATATCTATTAAATTATCTAATGAACTTATAGAGATATTTGGCTCATAAGAAGTTTTGGGAAATTTATAGAAAAAATTACCATATTCTTTTTCTCTTTTAATAAAAATCGTATTAAATCCTACTTTAGAGGCTGCTAATAAATCGTTTTTATGAGAAGCTACCAATCCACACTCTTGAGGTTTAAATCCCAAAGTAGTTGCTGCCCTAAGGTAAACAGATAAATCAGGCTTATATTTTTTAAAATTCTCTGCAGAAATCAAAAAGTTAAATTTTAAATTTGCGTGTTTCACTAAATTTTTTTGTAAGGCAATACTTCCATTTGATAAACTGCTAGTAATAAATTTTTCATTTAGTGAAATCAATCCATTCACACTATCACTCCAAGGTCTAAGTTTATGCCAACAATATATTAGTTCTCTTTTTTGATTTTCACTTAAATGATTAATTTTCATTTTTTTTAACACATGGTTCAAGGAGATAAAATGCAATTCATCTAATAGCATCCAAGGAATTTTTTTTTTATTTACTTCATTTAAAATAGGCTGGTATTCTAATCTCCAATTAATTACAAATTTTTCTATATACAAATCATTCTCTTTAATAATTTTATTTTTTTTAATTTCACTAATTAAACTTGTTCTCCAGTCTACTAATGTTCCAAAAATATCAAAAAATAAAGCTTTCATAATTTTAATATTATAAAAATAATAACTATATTTGTATTGTAAAAAATGATAAAAATTATGTATATTCAAAATTAAATTAAAAATTAAACTAAATGAAAAGCAATTTACTAAATAACAAAAGAGGCTTAATAGTAGGAGTTGCCAATGAAAGATCTTTAGCTTGGGGTATCGCAAATAGTGCATTTAACAGTGGAGGATCACTAGCTTTTACATATCAAAGTGATGCTTTAAAAAAAAGAATTATTCCACTTGCTAAAAAAGTAAACTCTAATTTTACTTATCAATTTGATGTACAAGATTATAAAGGATCTCCGTTGTTTTTTAAAACACTATCAGATAATTTTGGAAAGCTTGACTTTATAGTTCATGCAGTTGCATTCTCAGACAAGGACGAATTAAATGGTGACTATGTTCAAACATCTAAAGAAAATTTTCTAAAAACTATGGAAATTTCTTGCTATTCTTTTACTTCGCTAATTAAGAACGCTCTTCCTTATTTAAATGAAAATGCAAGCTTATTAACACTATCTTACTTTGGAGCAGAAAAAGTTATACCTCATTATAATGTTATGGGAATAGCAAAGGCTGCATTAGAAACCAGTGTTAAGTATTTAGCAGTTGATTTAGGAAAAAAGAACATGAGAGTTAATGCAATATCGGCAGGACCGGTCAGAACTTTAGCAGCATCAGGAATTTCTGATTTCAGATATATTTTAAAATGGAATCAATACAACTCCCCATTAGAGAGAAACATTACATTAGATGATGTAGGCGGAGCAGGAGTGTATTTATTATCCGATCTAAGCAGCGGAACTACGGGAGAAATTTTACATGTAGATGCAGGATATAATGTAATTGGTATGAAGAATGTAAACGCTCCAGATATAAGTAAAGTATAAATGTCTAGTAACACCTTTGGAAAAATATTGAGTTTAACAACATGGGGGGAAAGTCATGGAGAGCAAATAGGAGCAGTGTTGGATGGAGTGCCTCCAAATATTGAAATAAAGGAAGCCTTTATTCAAAAATATTTAAATCAGAGAAAACCAGGCAACTCAAAGTTTGTAACACAAAGAAAAGAAAAAGATAAAATTAAAATTGTTTCAGGACTATTTGAAGGAAGATCAACAGGAACTCCTATAGGCCTAGTTATTAAAAATATGGATAAAAAATCAAAGGACTATGACGATATTAAAAATAAGTTTAGACCTGCTCATGCTGACTATACATATTTTAAAAAATATGGCGTAAGAGATTACAGAGGAGGTGGAAGATCAAGTGCAAGAGAAACTGCTATGCGAGTAGCAGCTGGGGCTATAGCAAGATTAATTCTAGGTTCAAAAATAAGTATCAAAGGAGCAGTTATTCAAATAGGAAAAAAAAAAATAAATAGAAAAAAATGGAATAGTGATTTTATTGCCAGCAATGATTTTTTCTGCCCTGATCCTTCAGTAATAGAGGATTGGAAAAATTATTTAACTAAAATTAGAAAATCGGGTAGTTCCTGTGGAGCTCTTATTGAAGTTAATGTAAATGGTATGCCAACAGGCTTAGGAGAGCCTATATATGGAAAGTTAGATGCAGACTTAGCATCAGCCCTCATGGGCATTAATGCTGTAAAAGGAGTAGAAATAGGAGCAGGATTTAGTGTAGTTTCAATGACCGGGGAACAAAACTCCGATGAAATTATTGTAGATAAAAAAGGAAAAGTTAAATTTCTATCAAATAATTCAGGAGGAGTTTTAGGAGGTATATCTTCTGGTCAAGACTTAGTTTGTAGACTAGCTGTCAAGCCTACCTCATCAATTCTTAAATTCCAAAAAACTATAACAACAGATTTAAATAACACTAAAATTAGAACTAAAGGAAGACATGACCCATGTGTAGGTATTAGGTGCGTTCCGGTTGCAGAAGCAATGGTAGCATTAGTTCTTGCGGACCACTTATTAAGAAATTATGCCTTAAATAGAAATGAAAAAAAAAATTAATATAAAAAAAAATACTGAAAAATTATGGTCTTTAAAGATCCCTATAAATATTAATGGTGTAAATAAAGATATAAAAGAATATCTTATAATATGTGAAGAAAAACTTGGGTTAGTTCCAAATATTTTAAAAACAAATACTATTGATAAAAGGAAATTTGATGCATTTAATATTTTTTATAATAGATTAATGCAGGAAGAAAACTTTCTAAAAAAAGTGGAAAAGGAAATGATTGCTGTAGTAGTATCCTCTCTGAATAGATGTTTGTATTGTTGTGTTTCCCATTCATACAATCTAGGAAAACTAATGAATGATAAAATACTTTCGAAAAAAATACTTATAAATTATAAGATTGCTGAATTAAGTAAAAAGCATAAAGAGATGTTAAATTTTGCTGAGAAGCTTACATTAACTAGTCATTTGATAGATGAATCTGATAGAAATAAACTTAGGAAAGTTAATTTTACTGAGCACCACATATTAGAAATTATAGAAGTTTGTGCATTTTTCAATATGACTAATAGAATTGCTTCAGGAACTAATATGCAACCAAATAAAGAGTATTATTTTACACAATAAATAAAATATTCTTTATTTCCAGCCATTCCTGTTATAGGGCTTGCAATAATATCTTTTTTAATCCATCCATTAATCTCAAACCAAGATATAATTTTAGTTATAGCAGTTTTTCTATAGTCTTTATTTGTTACTACACCCTTTTTACCAATCATATCTTTAGACAATTCAAATTGAGGTTTAATTAATGCTAATATTGATATGTTTTTATTCTTGGTGACTATGATTTTTTCCAATCCTTTAGTTAAACTTATAAATGATAAATCACAAGTGATAAAACTTATTTCTGAAGATATATCTTCTAGAGCTAATTTTCTAACATTCGTATTTTCTATTAGGGTTACTTTTTTATTGGTCAAAACTCTCCAATCTAATAATCCTTTACCTACATCAACGCTATATACTTGTCTTGCTTTTTTGCTTAATAAAACCTCTGTAAACCCTCCTGTGGAAGACCCTAAATCCGCACATATTCTATTTTCAATTTTTATATTAAGTTTATTGATAGCATGTTCAAGTTTAATTCCTCCTCTAGACACCCAATTGTGAGACTTTTTAATAATTCTGATAATTACATCATTAGTAAATTTTGTTCCTGGCTTATCTATTTTCATATCATTAACTAAGACCTTTCCTGACATTACTAAAGCCTTTGCCTTATTTACGTTTTCTGCATGTTTGTTTAATACCAACAGGTTATCTAGACGAAACTTTTCTTTCATTAGCTTGTTCTAGAGCATATATAATCTATTAATTGACTCAAAACCTCAGTATTTTTATTGAGATAAGATAATTTATTTTTTGCATCAGAAGAATTTTTCTTTAACTCTTTTTTAGCAAAGTTAATTCCTTTTACCCTAATAATAGTAGCCTTGTTAAGAGTTTCATCTTTATTAATTTTTTTTCCTGTGAGTTTTTGATTACCTTCTTTATCCAAAAGATCATCAGTAATCTGAAATATCTTTCCTAAAATAAGACCAAAGTCAAATAATATTGCCAATTCTTTTTTTGTAGCATTTCCTAAAATTCCTCCCACATAACAACAAAATGCAATTAATAAAGCAGTTTTCTTCTCTTGAATTTCACTAAGTTTTTTTAAATTAATCTTAAACTTTGGATTTTCAGCTTCCAAATCAAGGAACTGTCCAGCTAACATACCCTCATGTCCTATAGAGTTAGAAAAACTTTCCAAAAGTAATAGTTTTTTTTTTTTATCTATTATGAATTTTTTACTTGAAAGTGTATTATAAGCAAAGATTAAGAGCGATGCACCACCTAATAGAGCATTAGCTTCATTAAATTTTATATGGACCGATGGTTTTCCTCTTCTTAGATCATCATCATCCATACAAGGAAGGTCATCATAAATTAAAGAAAAACAATGTGCCATTTCAATAGCCATGGAAGGATACTTGTATGTAGAGTAATTAACTTTGTATAATTTAGAAACTTCTGAAACAATAAAAGGTCTAATTCTTTTTCCTCCATTTAAAACTGCGTATGACATGACACTTTTTAAGTCTTTTGGAGCAGAAATATTTACAAGCGTTTTTTTTAATTCTTTTTCTATAAGCCTTTTTTGCTTATTTATCTTTAAATTTAAATCAATTTTTTTTTTTTCTTTCATTTAGAAATACATTACCCTTAGTCATCTTTATTTATTTCTATTTTTTCATCTTTAATAGTCTCTATTCTAAGTTTTGCTTCCTTGAGCCTTGTTTCACATATTTTTTTAAGTTCCATACCTTTTTCATAAGCAGTAATAGCTTTCTCTAGATCTAAATCATCACTATTTAGATCCTCTACTATTTCCTCTAAATCTTTTAAAGCTTCTTCAAAGCTTATTTTTATTTTATTTTTATTCATTTTGTAAGGCTTTCATTATGGTTGAGTCAGCTTTAATTCAATTCTTCTATTTTTATTCCTATTTTCTAGGCTGCTATTTTCTACTAATGGCCTAAACTCTCCATAACCTGCTACATTAATTCTTTTAGGCTCGACACCATTATCTATCATTATTTTAGATACCGCAATAGCTCTAGCTACAGAAAGTTCCCAATTCGAAGGGAACTCATCATTAGATATAGGGATGTTATCAGTATGTCCTTCTACTTGAATTATCCAATCTATTTTATTTGGAATTTTTTTTGTAATTGACTTTAATAAAGTGGTTACTTCAGCTAATTTGGCTTTTCCTTTTGTTCCTATTGTGGCTGATCCAGATTTAAACAGAATTTCTGACTGTAATACAAATCTATCTCCCACTATATTTATTTCTTTTTGATTTTTTAAAATTTCTTTTAATTTTCCAAAAAATTCTGATCTATATTCAGATAATTCTCCAATTTTCTCTTTGAGAGCAACATCAAGCTTCAATTTTAAATTATCTATCTCAACTTCTTTAATGTTTATATCATCAACTGAAATTGACAACGCTTGTTGAACTTCGGATAACTTAATATTTAGTTTTTCTATTGTTTCATTAAGATCTGCAATTTTATAATTTAGTTTTTTTGATTCTTGTTTTTCAGTCTTAAGATTTAATTTTTCTATCCCTAACTCATCAAATAAATTAGCGATCTTTTTTTCCAACTCCTTAGTATTTAATTGATATTTTTTATTTAAGTTCTCTTTTTCTGATAAATTAGACTCAAGATTATTCTTTTCTAAGTTTAAAATCTCAATTTGTTGATTTAATGTTGCAATTAGTTCTGATAGTTTTTTATTTTTTCCCATATTTTCTTCCAAATCACTATCTAGTTTTTGTAACTGATCTCTTAAACTTTGCAGAGCTGCATTTTTGCCTGAAATAGACTGTGTTAAAAATGTTTGAGATATCATAAAAATAGCTAATAAAAATACAAAAACTAATAATAAAGTGGTTATTGCATCAACAAATCCTGGCCATATATTTACTTGAGATATTTGTTTTCTTCTCATTTATTTTTTATTAATGATATTGTTTTTGCCAGCAATGTTATTTGTGAAGATAATTCTTCTAATTGGGCTATATTCTCACCTTTAATCTGGTTTTTAAATACTTCAATATTATTATCTATATTTCTTAGATGATCGAGACTTACCATTTCTCCTTTTTGAAATTGATTATTTCTAATATTTATTTCATCATTTATTTTTGTAATTGTATTAACAGCATTCGAAATTAAGTCTTCTAGCTCTCTTCTAGAATGTTCACTTTTCTCTAGATGTTTTTGTAAATTAGTGACCCCTTCCGCTGTTTGTGATAAGAGCGCTAATAAATATTCTTCGCCCGCCTCTGATTTATTTCCTATATTAAAATTACTTTTCTTTTTTAGATTGAAAAATACTTCTTCTATATAAATAAGAAAGTCGTTTTGTACTTTAGTATATTGTAAGTCGATAAATCCTAAACTCAATGATGCTGCCAAACCAAAAAGCGATGTTGCGAAGGCTGTTCCCATGCCTGCGAGTGGGGCTTTTAAAGACTCTTTTAAACTTAAAAAAGTTAAAAGAATATTGTCCTCTTCTATACTTAGCTCACCTATAGTTTTCCCTACGGAGTCTATCGTTAGCAAAAGGCCCCAAAAAGTTCCCAATAAGCCTAAAAACACTAAAACTACTATAAGATATCTATTTACTTCCTTATCAAAGTCCATTTTAGAAACTATTTTCTCAAAAAGTATTTTTGCCTTTTTATCCTCTATACTAAAGTCATTTTCAATTTTTATTTCATCCTTAACATCTTTTAATAAAATAGGAGTATAGTTAGAAGAAGTTACATTTTGAGAAAAAAAGCTAGCAAGCCATTTATGTTCTTTTCTTATGTAAATAATATGCTTTAAAGTCAGACCAATCCCGAGGAAAAATATAATTAGTATCCCTGAATTTAGTTCTTTATTAAAGAAAAAAACTGTCTTTAAATAAGAAAAATTTATAATAGTAATTAATATAAGAAAAAATATAAATATTAATATCCTAATAATATACTTATTATAAAGCATTATAGCATAATACTATAAGTTTGAGTTTATAAATAGTTTTTTATATACGTAATGCTAATTTATGAGAATTATTAGTATATCAGTAAAATCTTCTTTATTTTTATCTGTGCCTAGCGCCTTAACTATTATATTAGTAGCTGTAAATCCGTTTTCAATAAAAAGACTTCTTACTTCTAAGGCTCTGCTCAAAGATAATCTTCTTGCTTCACTGCTTCCTTGTACTTTTGCTTTAGAAGCATAGGATTTTAAAGTTACCAAACTTTCCTTATTAAGTTTGTTTGTTAATTCTATTATTTTTAATACTTCTTTTTGATTTAAATTAGATTGATTGGGTTTATAAATAATACGGAGCTCATTTTGTTCTCTTAATATAACATTATCTTTAAAGGATTCTAGTTTTTTGCTCTTTTTGTTGTTACTTATAGCTTTTGTTTGGCTTTCTTTTTTTTTAACAGGTTTTTTATAACTTTTATTATTTTTTTCTTTTATATCTTTATTTTCTTTAATAATTTTTTTTTCTATCAAATAAGATTCTTGACAAAGGCTGGTGGTGCAAACTCCCATTAAAAAAGATATTAGAATTAATAAATATTTTTTACTTAAACTCATAATTTATTTTCCAATATATCACTAATATGATTATTTGAATAAAAAGTAATATCTTTTATAGCTTTATTTTGATAAATAATACCTCCTGCTTCTTGTATTAATAAAAACCCTGGTTCTAAAATTTGATCCAACTTATTTTCACTAATATAACAATCTATTCTTCCTGATGCTAAATTTGCTATATCTAGACAACTACAACCAAATATTCTTATTTCTGATTTTATTTTATTGAAAAAATTTTTATCTATAACCTTTAGAAATAGATCCCTTTTATCAAATACAAATATGGCTTCTGCTAAATTCTTTGTTGAGGAAAATCTTATTCTTGAATTATTTACAAAGGCTCCTCTTCCTTTTTCTGAATAAAATAATTCATCTTTAATTGGATCATAAATTACCACAGCTTCTGGTATAAAATTATTATAATATATTGCTGAAGAAGCAAAGTAACTTATTCCTTTTGAAAAGTTAGCAATACCAGAAATAGGTTTTATTAAACAAAATTTATCATCTTGTTTTTTTTCTAAAGCATCGTCATATCTCTGAAAATAAAAAGTCCAATCTGGTCTAGCGTTCTTTAATTCGTCGAAAATAGCATTTTTTGTATTAAAAAATGAATTTTCTACAAACTTTTTTACATCGGTTCTAGAATTTTGAAGCTTTTCTAACTCACCAAAATCTCTTCTCAAATTCTTTGAAGCTTTTAATATTGCGTTACTCATAACTTGGATGTTGGAAGATGATAACATCCTAGCTTTTAGCTTTTTCTACGTAAGTGAATGTAGTTGTTGAAATAATTATAAAAGTGTTATTTTCTATATGACCGGGCACCATAACTTTAAAACCATTAGATAAAATTGCAGGCTTAAATGAAGATGAAACTGTTTGGCCTTTAATCACAGCTTCAGTTTCAACTACTTTCTCTTTAATATGTTCCGGTAATTTTAAGGATACTGGTTTATCATCTACAAATTCTATTGAAACTAACATATTATCTTGTAAAAAGCTCTCTAACTCTCCTACTATATCTATATTAAGATTTATTTGCTCATAATTAGCTGTATCCATAAAATAAAAATCTTTATCATCTTTATAAGAAAATTGAAATTCTTTACTTTCTACATATAACCTATCAACATCTTCGCTAGCTCTAAATCTTTCATTTAGTTTAGAATTATCTTTTAAATTTTTGAGCTCAACTTGCGCAAATGCACCCCCTTTTCCAGGTTTAACAGATTGTGCAGACACTACTTTCCAGTTTGAGCCTTTGTGGCTTATTATCATTCCGGGTTTTAAGCTGTTACCATTTATTTTCATAAGTTAAATATTTAGATAATCAATGTTTAACTAAAAATTGTCAATTAAGTTTTTAATTTTTTTTAATGATAAATCAGGCCTTAATTTTGATTTCCATATTGTTGAGGATACTGCTACATAGTCCAAACCTAAATTTCTTAATCTAAAAAAATTTCTATAATTAATTCCTCCTATTGCAACAGAAGGGATTTTTTTAACTTTATTCCAAGCAATAATGTTTGGTCTAAAAACTTTATTAGTTTTTTCTTTAGTTTTTGTTTTAAAAAAAGATCCAAAAGCAATATAACTTGCTCCGAAAATTTGAGCATTATTAGCTAGGAAATTTGAACTATAACAACTAATTCCAACTATTTTATTTTTCCCTAATAATTTTCTACAATAGCCAATACCAGGATCTTCTTTTCCTACATGAACTCCATCTAAATCAAAAATTTTTGCAATATCTGGCCTATCATTTATTATAAATTTAATATTATTTTTTTTACATAAAGGAAATATGAAGTTAATCAAATTAATTAAAGTTTCGTCGCTAGCCGTTTTGACTCTTAGTTGAAAAACTTTTAAAATTTTTAAAGCAACAATATTTTGAAAGTCATTTGCAAAACTTTTAAATTCAATATTGTTTGGTGATATCAAATAAATTTCCGGTTTTTTTAACTTTTTAATTTTATTTTTCCTTTATCTTTAACTTTTATAAATTGAAATTATTTCTCTTAATAAATTTAGAGCCTCCTCTCTTGGTCTCTGAAAAGTATTTCTTCCTATAATAGAACCGTTTCCTCCACCTAATTTTATTTGCTTAATTTCGTCTAAAAGGTCATTAGTATTTTTTGAGTTACCTCCTGAAAAAACCACAATTCTTTTATTATTAAAAGCGCACTTTTTAATATGTGATATTCTACTTGATAATAAGTTAAAATCGATTTTTTTATTATTAAAAATATTTTTTATATCTTTATTTTCTACATTTGTACTAGGTGGTTTTACTTTTATAATGTGTGCACCAAGTTGTGCGGCTATGTGTGCTGCATAACCAATTATATCTAGAGAGGTCTCACCTTCTTTTGATATTTTTCCTCCTCTGGGATAAGACCATAAAACTGATGGAAGTCCAAACTCCGATGCCTCCTGTGAAATTTCTTTAAATTCCTCTATCATATCGTATTGATATTCTGATCCAGGGTATATAGTAAAACCTACAGCGCTACAACCAAGCCTTAATGCATCTTTTACACTTCCGTTTACTGATTGATATTTTTGGTCATTTAATCCATTAGAACTATTCATCTTTAAAATAGTAGGTATTTGACCAGCAAAACGTTCTGCTCCTGATTCTAGAAAACCATAGGGTGCTGCATATGCACTTAATTTTGCTTCTATAGCAAGTTGATAATGGTAATCAGGGTCATATGCTTCGGGATTTACAAAAAAAGACTTATCTGGTCCGTGCTCATGACCCTGGTCTACTGGAAGTATTAGCAACCTTCCTGTACCTCCTAAAGAACCATGTGTTAATATTCTTCCTAAGTTTGCTTTAATTCCTGCATTTGTATTTTCATAGTTATTTAAAATTTTCATAACTTTACTTGTATAAACCATTTCTTATCTCCTAAGTTATTAATTTGATAAAAACTCCAATCCAGGAAGAGTTTTTCCCTCTAACCATTCAACTAGTGCTCCTCCGGCTATTGACACAAAAGAAAAACCACCTGTTAAGTTTTTTTTATTTAAAGCAGCAACTGTATCTCCACCTCCTACTACAGAAGTAATAATATTACCTTTTGTTAAGATTGCTGCTGTTCTACCTATCACATTGGTAGAATTATCAAAAGGTTCTTGTTCATATAATCCTAAAGGTCCATTCCAAAAAACAGTTTTACAAGAGGCCATCTCATTGCTAATTTTTTCAATGGATTTTTCTCCTATATCAAAAACTGAAAAACCTTCCTCAATTTCATCAACTCCTACATTTTTTATACCGTCTACCTCATTGATACCTTTTGCTACAATAACATCTTGAGGAAGAATTAAGTCACAATTTTCTTGTTTTGCTTTGAGCAATATATCTTTTGCTATATAAACTTTATCTTTCTCTATCAAAGAATTTCCAACACTAAAATTTTTTGCAGCTAAAAAAGTATTTGCCATTGCTCCACCTATTACTAATTTATCAACTTTTTTTAATAAATTATTTAATAAAATTATCTTAGTTGAAATTTTTGATCCTCCTATAACTGCCATAACTGGCTTGTTCATATTGTTAAATATTTTATCTAACATCCTTATTTCTAATTCTAGATATCTTCCCACCACTGTAGGTAAAAATTTTGATAATCCATAGGTAGAAACATGCTTTCTATGAGAAACTGAAAATGAATCATTAACAAAATAATCAGCACATTCAGCTAATTCTTTTGCAAATTTCTCGTCATTTTTTTCTTCCTCAGGGTGAAATCTAATATTTTCCATAAAAGTGATAGTACCTCCACTAACGTCATTAATAACTTTTTTAAGAATATCAGGTTTGCAAAAAGGCATAACTGTTACTTGAGAAACTTTTATTTTATTGGCAAAAACTTTTAATACCTTTTTCAAAGATAAGTTTTCTTGATAGCTTCCTTTTGGTCGCCCTAAATGAGAAATTATTATTATTTTAGCTTGCTTATGTATTAATTCATCTATAGTAAGTTTGTGTCTTTCTATTTTTGTACTATCTAAAACTTTTCCTTCCAAATCAAATGGAACGTTTAAATCACATCTAAGTAAAACTCTTTTTCCTTTGAGATCTAAATTATCTAGGGTTTTGAGATTCATAGATAATTTCCAAGCCTACTGCAAACGTCTATCATTCTATTTGAGAAACCCCACTCATTGTCATACCAAGCTAATATTCTTCCAAAGTTATCTCCTACGACTTGTGTTTGAGTTGCGTCAAATATTGAACTAGCTGGGTTATGATTGAAATCTATAGAAACTAGTGGTTCTGTATTATACTCAATTATATTTTTAAATTCATTAAGTGAACTTTCGTATATCACATTATTTATAGAATCTATCGATAATTTTTTCTGAGACTGAAAGGTAAAATCAATCATAGAAACATTAGGAGTTGGAATTCTTACTGCAGTTCCGTCTAACTTTCCATTTAGTTCTGGTAAAACTAGCCCTACAGCTTTTGCAGCACCAGTTGATGTAGGTATCATTGAGCTTCCTGCTGTTCTTGCTCTTCTAAGATCTGAGTGAATAGAGTCTAGAATTTTTTGATCTGATGTAAATGAGTGAACAGTTGTCATAAAACCTGCATTAATTATAAATTTCTCATTTATAACTTTAGCAACAGGAGCTAAGCAATTTGTCGTGCATGATGCATTAGAAACAATATTATGATTTTCTTTAATGGATTTATCATTCACTCCATGAACTACCGTTATGTCAGCATTACTAGATGGAGCCGAAATTAATACTTTTTTAACATTGTTATTTAAATGCCCTTTTGCTTTTTCTGCATTCGTAAAAAGTCCTGTACATTCCAAAACTATATCTACATCATTTTTGTTCCAAGGAATTTCTTCAGGAGCTCTATTATCAAAGAAAGAAATTTGATTGCCATCAACTAGCATATTATTATCTTTGATTTCTGTCTTATGACTTATCTTTCCATGTACAGTGTCATATTTAAAAAGGTGAACATTTTGATTTATATTTCCAATATCATTAATTGCAACTACTCTAATTTTTTTATCAAGTTTTTCTAAAGAAGCTCTCAAAACTAGTCTTCCAATTCTTCCAAACCCATTAATTCCAACATTAATCATTTTTAACTCCTGCTTTTATCATTTTATTTTTTAATAATTTTAGCTATTTCTTCTTTAATTCTTTCTATAGATATTTTAAAGTGTTTATATACATCTTCTCCTGGACCAGATGCTCCAAAATCATCTAACCCTATAAAAACGTCATCATTTCTCATCCATTTATTCCATGACTGCATTGATCCTGCCTCTAAAAAAATATTCTTAGTTTTATCTAAAATTAATGATTTATAATTGTGATTTTGTTGGTCAAATAATTCCATAGATGGCATAGAAACTACTCTAATATGTATTTGTTTATTAACTAATTCTTCACTAACTTTTTTTGCTAAAGCAACTTCAGATCCTGAGGCAATAATAGTAACATGCGGGTTCTCTTTATCAATTAAAATATACGCTCCTTTTTTACTTAAATTTATTTCAAAATTATCATTTTTACACCTTAGAAGAGGCAGGTTTTGTCTAGATAATGCAATAACAGACGGACGGCTATCACTTAACAAAGCCAACTCCCAACATTCTGAGGTTTCTATAGAGTCAGCTGGTCTAAAAATATTTAGATTAGGAATCACTCTCAAAGAAGATAAATGTTCAACTGGTTGGTGTGTAGGACCATCTTCTCCTAAACCAATAGAGTCATGAGTAAATACAAAAACTACTTTTTGTTTCATCAATGCGGCTAATCTTAAAGCAGGCCTACAATAATCACTAAAAACTAAGAAAGTTCCACCATATGGAACGAAAAATCCATGCAGGGAAATCCCATTCATGGCCGCTGCCATGCAATGTTCTCTTACACCCCAATGAATATAATTTCCTGTAAAATTCTTTTTGTCTAGGACTTTCATTTGTTTTACGTAGGTATTGTTTGAACCTGTGAGGTCTGCTGATCCACCTAGTAGGTTTAGATTATTATTCATAAGATGCGATATTACAATTTCACTAGACTTTCTTGTTGCCATTTCTGACTTATTTTCAGCAAAGAATTTACTACTTTTTTTTCTTGCATTTATAACTTTTTCTATAAAATCATCTTTGCTAATTTGAAAATCCTTTAATTTATTCTCATTCTTAATAATCCAACTTTCATATACCTCTTTATTCCTTAAACCTGATATTCTCCAAAATTCAATAATATCTTCAGGAATTTCAAAAGGTTGGTAGTTCCAATTCATTGACTCCCTTACTAACTTAACTTCTTTTTCTCCTAACGGTGATCCATGACTTCCGGCAGTACCCTGTTTATTGGGTGATCCATATCCTATAAGAGTTTTGCAACTTATTATTGATGGACGATTATCTTTTTTTGCATTTTCTATGGCAGAATTAATAGCATCTAAATCGTATCCATCAATGTTTTCAGTGTGCCAGCCATAGGATGAAAACCTTTCTAGTGTTTTATCAGACATTGTTAGAGAAGTTGGGCCATCTATTGAAATTTCATTGTCATCGTAAAGCACGATCAAATTTGATAAAGATAAGTGACCTGCTAAAGAAGCGGCCTCATGACTAATACCTTCCATTATACATCCATCTCCTACTAATACATATGTAAAATGATTGAAACTATCCTTACCTAGCTTATTTCTAATGATCTTTTCAGATATTGCGATACCTACTGCATTTGCTAAGCCTTGTCCTAAAGGTCCTGTCGTAGTTTCTATTCCTGGTATTTCATTTACTTCAGGATGACCGGCTGTAGGGTAACCAATTTTTCTAAAATTCTTTATATCATTTAATGTTATCCCTTCATATCCTAAAAGATATAAAATAGAATAAATAAGCATGGAACCGTGTCCAGCTGATAGTATAAATCTATCCCTATTTTTCCATTTGGGATCTTTTGAATAAAAATTTAGATGTAATGCAAATAAAATAGTTGCTACTTCAGCCATTCCCATTGGCATTCCAGGATGCCCTGACTTCGCTTTTTCTACAGCATCTATAGATAAAAATCTTATAGCATTAGCCATCAAAGAATATTTTTTTTTATCTTTCTCTGTAAACTTCATAATTTTTGATAAAATTTCTGATATTAATACTTATAGTTTCTTTGTTTAAAAGTCACAAGAATAATTATTTATTTTTATAACTTAAACAATTATATTTATTATTAGATAAAAAATAATTTTTCTATAATAATATGAGCAAGATAGCAAAATATCTAAAAAAAATTGATGACTCATTGGAAATTTTAATGAGAAACAGTGATTTAGTCAAAGAAGCTAATGAAAATTTAGCTATTATAAATAAATTAGAAGATCAAATTAAGAAAAATAAAAATATTAAAATTGAAACTATTGAATTGATTAATCAGATCATTATTGAAATTGAAAAAATAAATTCTGATAGTATGAATAAGAGAAAATAAATTGGCTGATGTAGACATAATAATAAATAGTAGGACCTACAGAATATCATGCAAAGATGGAGAAGAAGAAAGGATAAAATTATTATCATCTAAAATTGATAATGAAGTAAAACTATTAGCGAATAAAATAGGACAATTGGGAGAAGCTCGTATGATTCTATTAGCAACATTAGTTTTACTTGATAAATTTGATGAAAATCAAGATAAAATGGAAGAAATAATTAAACAAACTGCAAATAAAATAGAATCAGTAGTTAGCACGATTAATGTTAAAAGAGAAAAATAATTTCCAAACTAAGAGTCAAATTAGAAAACAAAGTATCAGAATAAGAAAATTACTGGGAATCTATAAATATTACAGATCATTTAGTGTAATGAAAAACTTTATACAGTATTTCAATGTAAACCTTTTAAAATCTGTAGGTTGCTACTGGCCTATAAATTCGGAAATAGATACTAGACCCCTAATTACCTATCTAATGAAAAAAAAAATCTCAGTAGCTTTACCAATAATTATTGATAATAAAATGTTATTTAAGCAATGGGGACCAAAGGATAAACTATACTATTCCAGATACAAGTTTTATTCACCTAGTCAAAAGTTAAAAACTATTACACCAGATATCATTATTACTCCTGCTTTGGCATTAGATTGTTATGGAAATAGGGTTGGTTATGGAAAAGGCTTTTATGACAAATATTATTATAATAATAAATCTAAAATCTACGTAGGTTACAATTATAATGAATTAAGCTTTAGCGCTTTACCTTTTGAGAAACATGACTTAAAACTTAATGCAATAGTGACTGATGCTTTTGTAAAAATAATAGAAGTAAAAATTTAATGAACGTACTTTTTTTAGGAGATTTAGTAGGCGAAAATATATTACCATTTCTTGAAAAAAATCTGGCTAATATTTTAAATAAGTACAACGTTAGCTTTGTGATTGCAAACGGAGAAAATCTGGCTGATGGGTACGGCATCACACCTGGTTTATGTGAAAAGTTATTTGATCTAGGAATTGATGTCATTAGTTCTGGAAATCATATATGGGATCAGGAAAAAATAATACCCTATATAGCTAAACAAAATAGACTTTTAAGACCGTTAAATTATCCAAAAAAAAATCCAGGAAGTGGGTTAGGTGTTTTCAAAGACAAATTAGGTAATAAAATTATAGTAATAAATATTTTATGTAATCTTTTTATGCAAAAAGCAGATAATGCTTTTTTTGAAATTAAAAAATTATTGGAAAATATAAAACTTAAAAAAGATTGTGATGCAATATTTATAGATTTACATGGAGAAGTTGCTTCAGAAAAGCAAGCATTCGCTTACATGCTAGATGGAAAAGTAACTGCGGTACTAGGAACTCATACTCATGTACCTACCTCTGACCTAAGAGTTTTACCAAATGGTACAGCATTTCAAACTGATACTGGTATGTGTGGTGACTACGATTCTGTAATAGGAGGAAATAAAAACAATTGGATTGAGAAATTTGAAGTTAAAAATAGTTTTAAAAAAATCTACGCATCAAAAAATAATGCGACTCTATGTGGTGCATTAATAAAAGTGAAAAAAAATGATGGATTATCATCTCTTGCAGAACAAATAATAATAGGCACAGTTCTTGAAAATAAGATACCTAAAGATAATTTTTTCAAAAAGGAATAAATAATGGCCGGGCATTCACAGTTTAAAAATATAATGTACAGAAAAGGAGCTCAAGATGCTAAAAGAGCTAAAATTTTTGCAAAACTTGCTAGAGAAATAACAGTTGCAGCAAAAACTGGATTATCTGATCCTAAACAAAATCCTAGACTTAGAAATGCAATAATAAATGCTAGAAGCGAAAATATGCCTAATGATAAAATTAAAAAAGCATTGCTTAAGGCAAGTTCACAAGACTCCTCTAATAATTATTTGGAAATGAGGTATGAAGGGTTTGGAAATAAAGGTATCGCTATTATAATTGAAACACTTACTGATAATAAAAATAGAACTGCTTCAGAAGTCAGATCTATTTTAACCAAAAATGGAGGAAATCTTGGAGAAACAGGCTCCGTATCCTTTAATTTTGAACAAGTAGGAGAAATCTCTTTTAATAACAATTTGGATAGTAAAGACGAAGTTATAAACTTTGCAATAGAAAATGGAGCAATAGATATTTTAGAGGAAGAAAATATTTTTAAAGTATTATGTAAACCAGATGACTTTGGCAGTCTTAGGAACTTGCTTGAAAAAAAGTACATTGATCCTGTTAAAGCTAAACTGGTTTGGAACCCTATCAACTTGATTGAAATAGACTTAGATGATGCTAAAAAAATATTTAATATAATAGATTCATTAGAAGAAAATGATGATATACAATCCGTCTATACTAATATAAATATATCTGAGGATAATTTAAAAAAATTTCAAAATGATTAAAAATATAAATAGAATAGCAGGAAAAGAATGATCATAATGGGATTAGATCCAGGATCTACAGGTGGTATATCTATACTGGAAACAAAAAATAATAAATTACCTCAAATAATATTTTTTCTCAAAATGCCTACTATAAGCATGTATGGAAAGAAAATAATTGATATCAAAAAAATATATGAGTCAATAAAGGTTTTTGAAATAGATGTTTCAATTATAGAAAAAGTTCATGCAATGCCAAGACAGGGCGTGACCTCTAGCTTTCAATTTGGGAGGAGCTTTGGAGCGTTAGAATCCTTAGCTTATTTATTAGCAAAAAGAGTTGATTATGTAGCACCAGTAGTATGGAAAAAATATCTAGGAATCGGAGCCTCAAAACAAGACAGTTTAGATATGGCTAGATTAAAATTTGGAAATAATGAGGTTTGGGAAAAAAAAACTAATGATGGAATCGCTGAAGCCTCTCTTTTAGCTTTATATTGGATATCTAAATTTCAAAATTAAATTTATGTATTTTAAAAAGCAACATAGATTAAAAGTTAGGGTTTATTATGAGGATACAGACTCAGGTGGAATCGTGTACCATTCTAAATATTTAAATTTTGCTGAAAGAAGCAGAACTGAATTCCTTAGAAAGAATAATTTAGAGCAAAAAAAAATAAAAGATAAGTATGGAATAGTTTTTGTTGTTAAATCATTACAAATTGATTACATCAATTTTGCTTGCTTAGATGACTTGCTGGTTATTAAAACTATTGTTCAAGATTTAAATAAAGCTAAAGTAATTTTTAAACAATTAATTTATAAAAATAAAAATATTATTGCAAAGATATTAGCAACAGTCTGCTGTATAAATAATAATGGAAAAATCTGTAGGATGAATGATAAAATATATTATACTTTAAAAATGACAGGAAAGGAGACATTATGAATGAAACTATTTCCGTGACAGATAATATAGATATAAGTATTTGGGGATTAATTTTACAAGCTGACTTAGTTGTAAGAATAGTAATGCTGCTATTACTAATGTTATCAATATTTTGCTGGGCTATAATATTTGAAAAACTTACTAAAATTAAAAGCTTGAAAAAAGAGGCCTTGAATTTTGAAAATAATTTTTGGTCAGGAATTAAAATAGATCAAATAAAAGACGCAATAGGCAATAGTCCTTCTCACCCTTATGAGGCAGTTTTCTTTGCGGGAATTAAAGAATGGGAGTTAGCCACAAAAAATAAGAGTATTAATAATATTGATGTTCAAACTTTAGAAAGACGCTTGGAAAGAACCATGGGGTCTACGCTTAACAAGGAGATGGAAGCCATTGAAAAAAATACAAATTTCTTAGCCACTACAGGCTCATCTGCTCCTTTTATAGGACTGTTTGGAACTGTTTGGGGAATTATGAATAGTTTTCAATCAATTGCTACAGCTAAGAATACTTCACTTGCAATAGTTGCCCCAGGTATTGCAGAAGCTCTCCTAGCAACTGCGCTTGGCCTTTTAGCTGCAATTCCTGCTGTAATTTTTTATAATAAGATTTCAGGAGATACTAATAATTATAGTAGTAAATTAGAAATTTTTATTAATGACTTTACAACTATTTTGGCAAGGCAAATAGCAAAAAAATGAAAAGGCATCACTTAAGATATAATTTTAACAATAGAAGAAAACCCATGTCTGAAATAAATGTCACGCCTTTTGTTGATGTAATGCTAGTTTTGTTAATTATTTTTATGATTACAGCACCACTTATGAAAACAGGAGTAGAATTAGAATTACCTGATGTTAATACTCCGAATATACCCGAAAGTGATGAACCTCTTGTAATAAGTATAAATAAAAATAAACAAGTTTTTTTATCAGATAAAAAAATTAATTATAATGATTTAACTCCCAAACTACTAGCAATGAAAAGAGCTAATCCAAAAATCAGAATATTTTTAAAAGCTGACAAAGTAGTATCCTATGACCTACTTATGCAAGTAATGAAGCAAATAATAGACTCTGAAATTACTAATATTAGTCTGATGACTAACCCTAAGAACTGAGAAACTTTGATTAAGTTTTTAATTTTTTCTTTATTTTTTCACTTATTACTTATTACTTTTTTTAATGTTGAAAAATTTGATAACAAAACCAAGTATAACAGGGTTATAAATGTATCTTATGTAGAAAACAAGAAAGTAAAGAAAGAAACAACGTCGAAAACAAATAAAAGTCTAAAAGAAAAAAAAAATAAACCTAAAAAAAAACAAAACAAAAAATCTGTTAAAAAAAATTTAGATAAAAAACCTACAATAACAAAAAAAAAGAAAGATGCTGAAAAGAAAACTTTAAAGAAAATAAATAATAATAGATTTGATGACATGTTAAAAAACTTGGCAGAAAAAGACATACTGCAGAATACTGAAGATGAAAATAATATTAATAAAAAAATTGAAAATTTATCTAAAAAAAATATTGATACTCAAAGTATTAATACAAATAAAAAGGAACTAAATACCATAGTTAATATTCTAATGACGCAAATAAACAATAATTGGACAAGACCTCCGGGAATTAAAAACATAGAAAACCTAACTATTAAAATAAGTATTACTTTAGATCCCTATGGAAATGTAACCAGTATTAACATTCCGAGTAGCACAAATAGAAAAATAAGAGACGATAAATTTTTGCGCCCTTATTTAGATTCTGCTATAAGAGCTATAAAAAAATCTTCTCCATTTGAAGGATTAGAAAAACATAGATATAATATATGGAAAAAAATAAATATTAATTTTATGCCTTTTGAAGCAAACCAATGAAAAAAATACTGTTATTGATATTTTATATAATTAACATTTATGTAAATCCTCTAAGCGGATTGGAAATAGATGTAACTGAAGGCAAAATAGAGCCTTTACCAATAGCGGTTGTCAAATTTAACTCACAAGATGCTACAGAAGAAGATTATTCATTGAAAATAAATACAATTATTTCTAATAATCTAAGAAATACAGGTCTTTTTAAGATTCTCTCAGAAAAATCATTTTTACAATCAGAAAATGAAGTATTTTTGCAACCATTGTTTAGTGATTGGAGGCTGATAGATGCTAATTTTCTTATTAGCGGAGAGATATTTATAAATAACAGATTACTTAAAATAAATTTTAAGTTATGGGATATTTATCAGGAAAAATTAGTAGTAAATAAAAATATCTCTGGCATTTCAGAGTCTGATTGGAGAACTTCTTCTCATATAATTTCAAATATAATTTATGAAAATATTACGGGAGAAAAAGGCTATTTTGATACAAAAGTAGTATATGTAGCAGAAGAAGGTGATGGAGCAGAAAAATCCAGAAAATTAGCAATAATGGATTATGATGGAAATAATCACAAAATATTAACTGATGGAAAAGATTTAGTTTTAACTCCAAGATTTTCACCAGATGGAAAAAATATAGTTTTTTTACAATATAAAAATAATAAAGCTAGTGTTTACCTTATGAATCTTAAATCTAAAAATACTAAAATACTGGGCAACTATTTGGGTATGAGTTTCGCTCCAAGATTTTCACCTAATGGAAAAAAAATTATTTTTTCTCTTACAAGTAGAGGTCAATCAAATATATTTATACAAGATTTAGAAAAAAATAAAAATTTTCAAGTAACCAATAATAAATATATAAATACATCACCATATTTTTCTCCTAATGGAAAAAAAATAGTTTTTAGTTCTGATAGAGCTGGAAAACAAAACCTTTACATTAAAAAAGTTGTGAATAATTTTAAGAAAGCTGAAAGAATTACTTATGGCAAAGGTAATTATGCAACGCCCGTTTGGTCTCCAAGAGGAGATTACATAGCATTCACCAAATCTTATAAAAAAAAATTTTATATTGGATTGATTAAAGCTAATGGTAAAGGTGAAAGACTAATTTCTGAAGGATACCTTGCGGATGGTCCTACTTGGTCTCCTAATGGAAGAACCTTAGCATTTTATAAAATAGTTAAAGACCAAAATAATCAAAATAAATCTAAGTTATTTACTATTGACATCACAGGTAATCTTGAAAAAGAATTAGTTACACCCTACCAAGCATCTGATCCTGATTGGGGACCTTCAATTAAGTATTAATTTTTTTTATATTTTGTGTAAAATAAAAATATGTTTTTAATTAAAAAGTATTTATATTTGATATTAGTTATAGTATTAGCTTCTTGCACAGAGAATACAAAAAATATTCCCATTACTGGTGCTGATGTGACATCGGATAACAATAGTGAAGATACTACAATAAAAAATCAAGATGATAGCTCTGAAATTAAAGTGTCTGATAATGCAAGTGAAAATAAAAAATCAATGGAAGAAATCTTAATTGAAGAACTCATAGAGGTGGGAGACCGGGTTTTCTTTGATTATGATGAGTCTAGGTTTAAAAATGAGGGCGTTGAAACTTTAAAAAGACAGGCAAGATTTCTTTTAAATAATAAAGATTTAACAGTCAGGATAGAAGGACATTGTGACCAAAGAGGTACCAGAGAATATAATCTAGCTTTAGGAGAAAGAAGAGCTTTTTCAGTAAAGAGTTTTTTAGTTTCGTTGGGAGTAGAAGAAAGTAGAATTTCTGTAATATCTTATGGAAAAGAAAAGCCGCAATCTCTTAACGAAAATGAAGCATCCTGGGCTCAAAATAGAACTGCTATAACAGTAATCAACCAATAGGAGATGGTTCTTGCCAATAAAGAATTTACTATTTTATAGTTTAGTATTTTTTGTGTTTTTTAGTAAGCCGAAATTAAGCATAGTATACGCTGAAGAGTACCTAAACACCGTAATAGAAAAAATTAATAAAATGGAGAAAGACCTTGAAAAACTTCAAAAAGACAGCATTAGTGTTGAAAATTCAAATACTTTGGTTTCCTCCACTAATACTATAGCCTCTCATGAAAAAAGACTAATTGACTTGGAAGAAGAATTAAGAGCCTTGAATGGAAAGATAGACGAAGTTTTCTATGAGTTAAAAAATATATCTAATGATTTAAAAGATATAAAATCTGTTAATAATTCTAAAAATACAAGGCAGCCAGATACGTTGCAAGAAGAAAGCGTAAATGTATTTGAAAAAGAAAAAAATTCTGAAACCATTACATCTGAAGATCCTAATATGGAAAAAAATCCAAGCATGAAAGTTTTAGGTGTTATAAAAAATAATGAATCAGAAGAGCCCGTTAAAGAAACAAATGATGATAATAATATGAGTCAAAATGATAGCAAAGATAATATTAAAGAACCAGACAATCTTATTTCTCAAAAAGAAAGTTCTATTTCTGAAAGTCAATTAGAAGAGTTATCTAAAAATCCTTCTGATATTTATAAACTTGCATATAACATGTTAATTCAAGAAAATTTTTCAGAAGCAGAAAAATATTTTAATATTTTTTTAGGAGAGAACCCAGATGATCCACTTGCATCTAATGCTTACTATTGGTTAGGAGAAACTTTTTATGTTCAAAAACAATTTCAAAAAGCTGCTATAAGTTTTGCAAAAGGGTATAAAAAATTTCCTAAAGGCAATAAAGCTATAGACCAAGTATTCAAACTAGCTTTGACTTTTGTTAATCTAGGAAAAAATGAAGATGCCTGTGCTGCTTTTTCTAAATTAGAACTAGAATTTCCAAATGCTTCGAAGAGAATTAAAAATAGAGCAAAAGAATATAAAATTAGTGCTAAATGCTAAACCTAATAAATCTTTAAATCTTGAAAATTTTTCAAATTTTTTAGAACCACTAAGTTTTATAAAAAATAAAAATACTATTGCAGTTGCTGTCTCGGCTGGAGTTGACAGCATGACTCTATTGCATCTGAGTAATGCTTGGGCCAAAAAAAATAATAAAAGATTATATATTATTTCATATAATCACAATATACGACAAAAGTCTTTAATTGAAGTAAACTATGTTAAAGATATTAGTAAAAAGCTTGGATGGAAACATAAAATACTAAAATGGGAAAATCCCCCAAAAAAAAATATTTTAGAAGAAGCTAGAAAAGCTAGATATTTAGCAATTTCTAATTTTTGTAAAAAAGAAAATATTGAAATATTATTATTAGGTCACCACGCAGATGATTTAGTAGAAACTTTTATTATGAGAGTCTTTAAAAAAAGCAGAATTGATGGATTGTGTCCCATGATCCCCAATAGAAAGCTTTTTGATATAAATTTGGTGAGACCTCTTTTAAGAATTTCTAAAAAAGATATTTATAATTATGCTAAATTTAATAATATAAAATTTTTTGAAGACCCTAGTAATAAAAATTATAAATACCTCAGAACACAAATTAGAATGTATTTAGAAAAAAACAAGGATTTAAAATCTAAACTATTAAAGTCCTCGCGATTGTTCTGTAAGTTAAGAAAATATTTTGACTATCACACTATAAATTTTTTTGATAAAAAAGTTATATTTAAAGAAGAAGGCTATATTTTAATAGAAAGAGATAATCTTTCAAAATTACCTGATTTTTTGGTATTAAGAATTTTAAATAAAGCAATTATGGACATTGGCAATAATCTTTATCCTCTGAGAAGCAGTAAGTTAAATAATTTAAAAAAATTTATTTTAAAAAAATCAAACACTAAAATATCAGTTGGTGGGTGTTTGTTAGAGAATCAGTCGGGAACCATATCAATTACTAGAGAGTTTAATCAAATAAAAAATCTTGAATTTATTTTAAAAGAAGGAGAGAGTATTTTGTGGGATAAAAAATTTTCAATTTCAAATACATCAAAAAAAATGGTTTTTTTCATAACGCCTTTAGGCAAGGAATTAGAAAATATTGATTTCCAAGGATTTTATAATTTAAATAAAAAAAATATAAAAAAAATTAACTTCGAGATTAGAAAAACACTTCCTGTAATTAAAACACTTGAAGGTTATATCTACATACCCCATTTAAATATATATAATAGTATAAAATTAAAAAGCGTTGTTAATTTAAAAAGTATTGATTATTGTAATACTTTAGGTAATTTTTAATGATTAAAGGAGACATTTTTGAATAATTCTGGAAAAAACTTTGCAGTTTGGGTAATCGTAGCATTAGTTTTAGTTTTACTTTTTAATATGTTTGAAGGCGGCAAAAAAACTGTAAAACCCTCTCAAATTCCATATTCCGAATTTTTAAAACTAGTAGAAACTGATAAAATTAATGATGTTTCAATGGTTGGTAGGAACATAATAGGACATCTTGATGATGGCTCTAAATTTAAAACCTATACTCCACCTAATGATCCAACATTAATTGAGAAGTTATCCTCCCACAATATAGTCATTAATGCTGCACCAGAAGAAGAGCCAGTTTCGCCACTTTTAGGACTATTTTTAAATTGGTTACCTATGCTCTTATTTATTGGAATTTGGATTTTTTTTATGAGGCAAATGCAGGGTGGAAGAGGAGGAGCCTTAGGATTTGGAAAATCTAAAGCCAAGCTTTTAACAGAAAAACAAGGTAGAGTAACTTTTAAAGACGTAGCAGGAGTAGATGAAGCTAAAGAAGAGTTAGAAGAGGTTGTCGAATATCTTAAAAATCCGATAAAGTTTCAAAGATTGGGTGGAAAAATACCAAAAGGTGTTTTATTGGTAGGTCCTCCTGGTACAGGTAAAACACTTATAGCAAGGGCAGTTGCAGGTGAAGCAAAAGTTCCTTTTTTTACTATATCAGGGTCCGATTTTGTAGAAATGTTTGTAGGAGTTGGTGCCTCTAGAGTAAGAGATATGTTCGAACAAGGTAAAAAAAATGCTCCTTGTATTATATTTGTAGATGAAATTGATGCTGTAGGAAGACATAGAGGTGCTGGTTTAGGCGGGGGAAATGATGAAAGAGAACAAACACTAAATCAGCTTCTTGTAGAAATGGATGGTTTTGAAACAAATGAAGGAGTTATTTTAATTGCTGCTACTAATAGGCCTGATGTTCTGGACCCTGCTCTTCTTAGGCCTGGAAGGTTTGATCGTCAAGTAGTAGTTCCTAATCCAGATATTTTAGGTAGAGAAAAAATTTTAAAAGTTCATATGAAAAAAGTTCCGCTAGCACCTGATGTCAAAGCTCGTGTTATAGCAAGAGGCACACCTGGTTTTTCAGGAGCAGACTTAGCTAATATAGTAAATGAAGCCGCTTTATTAGCAGCCAGAAAAGGTAAAAAAAATGTTTCTATGGCAGAATTTGAAGAGTCTAAAGATAAAGTAATGATGGGCTCTGAAAGAAAATCTATGATTATGACAGAGGAAGAAAAAGAAAAAACTGCATATCATGAAGCAGGCCACGCCCTGGTAATGCTGAATGCTAAAGGTCATGAACCCCTTCATAAAGTAACTATAATACCTAGAGGTAGGGCTTTAGGAGTTACTATGTGGTTGCCCGAAAGAGATAAGCTTGCTCATACGTTTAATGAGTTAAACGCCCAGCTAGCTTCTTTATTTGGAGGAAGAATTGCAGAAGAAATTATTTATGGAAAAGATAATATTACTACTGGTGCTGGAAATGATATACAACAAGCTACTAATTTAGCCAGAAGAATGGTTAAAGAATTTGGTTTCTCTGATAAATTGGGACCTTTAAGATATGAAAGTAATCAAGAAGAAGTTTTTCTTGGACACTCTGTTTCTCAACAAACAAATATCTCTGATGAAACTGCAAAAATGATTGATTTAGAAATTAAAAGACTAGTAGTTAACGGAGAAACTAACGCAAGAAAAATTATTTCCGCTAATATTAAAGATCTTCACATTATAGCCAAAGGGTTGCTTGAATACGAAACGCTTACGGCTGACGATATTAATCTTTTATTAAAGGGCAAAAAGCCTAAAAGACCTAAAGATGATGATGACAAATTTAAAGAAAGCACTGAAAAGCAAATAAACAAAACAAAAAGCAAACAGAAGCCTTTAGGATCAGTTCCCTTAACAGCAAAAAATATTTCTTAACTCTTACTTATGTTCAATAATTACTTTTTATTGCCTAGCAATATAAAAGTAATCAAAAATGATCTAAAATATAAAAGTAAAAATAAGCTAAAATATAATTCTGATTTAGGCTATGATTATATAGAATTATATGTTTTAGACAAAAACAATAATATAAAATTATCAGAAGTAATAAAATTAAGTAATGATAATTTATTAAAAAAGGTATCTCTTAAATATTCTAATTTACGAGAAAGAATTAGTAAAATTCATCAAACCAGAGAAGAAATACCAAGCTTGTTTAGGGGAAACCAACCTAAAATTATGGGTATACTTAATATTACAAAAGATAGCTTTTATGATGGAGGAAAATACTTTAATACCTCTAAGGCAATAGACCAGGCTTATAAATTAATAAAAGAAGGAGCAGATATTATTGATGTTGGCGGTGAGTCTACAAGACCTGGATCCTTGGCAATACCGCCAAAAGAAGAACTTGATAGAGTATTCCCTGTAGTACAAGAACTTTGTAAAAACAATATTAATGTATCTTGTGACACAAGAAACTCTTTAACTATGCAAAAAGTTTTAGATGAAGGAGTAAAAATTATTAATGATGTATCTGGTTTAAATTATGATAAAAATTCTTTAAATGTGATAAAGAAATATAATTGTTATTATGTTCTCATGCATTCTGTTAAAACGCCGGCTGATATGCAAATAAACCCTAAGTATCAGAATGTTATTTCAGAAATATATGATTTTTTTTTAGAAAAAATAAATATAATGAAAGAAATAAAAATTAATACGTCTAAAATAATAATAGATCCTGGAATAGGTTTTGGTAAAAATGACAATCATAATTTTCAAATCTTGAAATATTTATCAATTTTTCTTGATTTAGGATTACCAGTTTTGATAGGCTTATCTAGAAAGAGTTTTATTGGAAGATTTATTAAAAATGAAAAAGAAGACAGATTACCGTGTTCAATTTCTTTAGCTTTAGACTCTTTTCTTAAAGGATCTAGTTTTATAAGAGTACATGATGTAAAAGCTACAAAAGAAGCTATTAATATATTTAAAAAGGCTAACAATTGAATAAAAATAATTATTTTAAAAAATATTTTGGAACAGATGGAATAAGAGGAAGAGCCAATTCTTCTAAAATGAATGCGAACTTAGCACTTAAGATAGGTATGGCTTCAGCAAAACTTTTCAAAAGGGGAAAACATAAGCATCACGTATTGATAGGAAAGGATACAAGACTTTCAAATTATACAATTGAGCCTGCTCTTACCTCAGGGTTTTTAAGCATGGGAATGAATGTTTATCTTACAGGTCCTCTCCCCACACCAGGTGTAGCATCCCTTGTATCATCAATGCGTTGCGATGTAGGTGTAATGATATCAGCCTCTCATAATGAGTATGTTGATAATGGAATTAAAATTTTTTGTCCAGACGGAACTAAACTTTCAGATGATCAAGAAATAGAATTAGAAAAACTGATAGATGACCAAAAACTCAAATTAGTAAAGTCTGAAGATTTAGGAAGAGCTAAAAGAATTGACGATGCAGGCGGAAGATATATTGAATACTTGAAATCAAGAATGCCCTATTCTTTAAGATTAGATGGTTTAAAAATTGTGCTTGATTGTGCTAACGGTGCCGCTTACAAAGTGGGTCCTACAATACTATGGGAGCTTGGTGCTGAAGTTATACCAATAAATATAACTCCCGATGGAACAAATGTTAATAAAAACGGTGGCTCTACTAATTTGAGAAAACTGATATCAGTAGTTAAAAAAACTAAGGCTGATTTAGGAATAGCTTTAGATGGAGATGCTGACAGATGTGTCTTAATTGATGAAAATGGTAATATAGTAAATGGAGATATGATATTAGGTATAATAGCAACTAATTGGAAAAACAAAAAAATTTTAAAAAATAATACGGTAGTGGGAACATCAATGACTAACTCTGCATTGCATGAATATTTTAAAAAAAAAAATATAAACTTTGTAAGAGTTGATGTGGGGGATAGAAATATTATTAAAGAAATGAAAAAAAGGAATTTGATACTTGGTGGTGAACCTTCTGGACATATAATTCTCAGTAGTTTGTGTTCTTCAGGTGATGGATTACTAGCATCGCTTGAAGTTTTACACACCTTAAAAGAAAGAGGAAAAAAACTGTCTTTTTTGTCCAATTTTTACAAACCCTATCCTCAATTAAATGATAATTTTAACGTTAAAAAAAATACTTCTGCAGAAATAATCTTAAAAAATTCTAAAGATGAAATACTCAAATTGAGCAAGTCTCTTAAATCAAATGGAAGGCTATTAGTAAGAAAATCAGGTACAGAAAATAAAATTAGAATTATGGTAGAATCAAAAAATAAAATAGTTGCTAATAAAGTATTAGAAAAAACTAAAAAAGCTCTTAAAGATATAAATATATGATCAACCCTTCGTCTTTAATTATAGCGGGGTCCGACTCAAGTGCTGGAGCAGGTATTCAAGCAGACTTAAAAACCTTTTCAGCTCATAAGATTTACGCTTCTACTGTAATAACTGCGATTACTGCGCAAAATACTATGGGAGTAGATAGTGTTATCAATATACCTAATAAAATGATTGAGGCACAACTTAAGTCTATAAGCAAGGATTTAAACACCTCTATTATAAAAATTGGTATGCTTTCTAATGCTAGTATTATAGAAGTAGTAAGCTTTTGTTTAAAAAAATATTATCCCGAAATACCTATCATTCTTGATCCAGTTATGGTTGCAAAAGGTGGACACAGTTTATTGGATATTAATTCTATAGAAACCTTAAAAAAAGAATTATTTCCAAAGAGCTTTTTGATTACCCCTAATATTCCAGAGACAGAAAAAATACTAAATGTTAAAATTAAAAACTCAGAGGATATGGAATTTAATTTAAAAAAATTTGATAGTATGAATATTAAAAATATCCTTTTAAAAGGAGGACATCTTGAAAGCAATGAAATAATTGACATGCTACTTGCAGGAAAAAAGATTTATAAATTTGTATCTTCTAAAATAAAAACCTTAAATACACACGGCACTGGATGTACTTTAGCATCGGCAATAGCATGCTATTTATTTAAAGGATTTAATCTATATGATAGTATAAATAATGCCAGAAAATATGTTATAAAGGGAATTAAAAGAGGTCATACCATAGGAAATGGACATAATCCTCTAAATCATTTTTTATAATTAATTTAACTAATTATTTGACCGATGAATTTAAGATAGTTATTCTATAACTTTATTATTTATTTATCATTAAAATTTAATCATGATTGACAAACCTAAAGTAAAACCTAATAATTCTTTATTTTCTTCAGGACCTTGTCCTAAAAGACCCGGTTGGAGTTTATCAGTACTATCTGACGCCATATTAGGAAGATCACACAGATCTAAATTAGCTTTAGAAAGGATTAATAAAGTAATTTTATTAATTAGGGAAATATTGGAAGTACCCATAAATTATTCCATAGCAATAGTTCCTGCATCTGATACTGGAGCAATTGAAATGTTGCTTTGGAACTTGCTAGGAGAAAAACCAGTTGATGTGCTAGCATGGGAAAGTTTTGGAAATGATTGGGTTAAAGACATAGTGAATCAACTTAAAATTAAAAATACCAGAGTACTTAAAGCAGACTATGGGAAAATTACAAATCTAGATGAGGTTGACTTTAAAAATGATGTTGTTTTTACGTGGAACGGCACTACTTCGGGTGTATGTGTCCCTAATGCTAATTGGATTATGGATGATAGAGAAGGTTTAACAATATGCGATGCCACTTCTGCTGTTTTTTCTATGAGGTTGCCTTGGAGTAAATTGGATGCTACAACTTTTTCATGGCAAAAAGTACTTGGAGGTGAAGCACAGCATGGCATTATAATACTTAGTCCAAAAGTGATTGAAAGATTGGAAAGTTTTAGTATAGATAGGCCTATACCAAAAATATTTCAATTAATGAGTAAATCTAAAGTTAACAAAAAACTTTTTACTGGAAATACTATAAATACACCTTCAATGTTATGTGTAGAAGACGTTTTAGACTCACTGCAATGGGTTAAAAAAATTGGAGGTTTAAATAAAACGATTGAAATAAGTAAAAAAAATCTTTCTATGGTTGAAAGTAAAATAGAAAACTCTTCCTGGCTAGAATTTTTAGCTGTGAAAAAAGAAATAAGATCATGTACTTCTATATGTCTTAAAATAAAACCCTCAATATTAAAATTAATGGATTCGGAAACTCTTAAAGATAAGATGTCACAATTATTAAGTTATTTTGAAAAAAACAATATAGCGTGTGATATAGGATCATATAGAGATGCACCTTTAGGAATAAGAATATGGGGTGGGTCTACTATTAATTGCAAAGATATAGAAATTTTACTAGATTGGCTTGAATGGGGTTATTATGAATTTATTAAAAAAGATGTATAGAAAATGAGTAAAGTTTTGATTGCAGATAAGCTTAGCTCAGAGGCAGAAAAGATTTTCAGTGCCAATAAAATTTCTTGTGATATTAAAGTAGGGTTGGATGAAAGTGAAATTATTGATATAGCAAATAATTATCATGCTATAGTAGTAAGATCTGCTACGAAAATAACGCAAAAAATTATTAATTCAGGTAAAAATTTAAAGGTGCTTGGAAGGGCCGGAATAGGCGTTGATAATATAGATATTAATTCGGCTACAGATAATGGTATAGTAGTAATGAATACTCCTTATGGAAACTCTATAACTACAGCAGAACATACTATAAGCTTAATGATGTCATTAGCTAGAAATATATCACAAGCAGATCAATCAACCAAATTAGGAAAATGGGAAAAATCAAAGTTTATGGGGACAGAGCTATTTGGCAAAGTATTAGGAATGATTGGTTGTGGTAATATTGGATCCTTGGTAGCAGAAAGAAGTATTGGATTAAAGATGAATGTTTTAGTTTATGATCCTTTTGTTTCTGAAGAACAACTTAAGAAAATTGGTGCCAAAAAAGTTGAGCTAAATGATATCTATGATTTAGCTGATTTTATTACTCTACACACTCCTCTAACGAGTGAAACAAAAGGTATACTAAATAAAGACACTATGCTGAAATGCAAAAAAGGAGTCAGAATTATAAATTGTGCAAGAGGAGGTTTAATTGTAGAAGAGGATTTGCTTAAATTGCTAGAAGAAAACCATGTGGCTGGAGCTGCACTAGATGTATTTGATGAAGAACCTCCTAAAAATAAAAATTTATTCAAAGCTAAAAATATAATATTAACTCCACACCTAGGAGCATCAACAAAAGAAGCACAGGAAAATGTAGCAATACAAATTGCACAACAAATTTCAGACTATTTATTAAATGATGTTATAGTAAATTCCATTAATGTTTCTCCAATAAGTATAGAAGAAGCTCCATTACTTAAACCTTATTTGGGCTTATGTCAAAATCTAGGAAAGTTTGGGGGGCAAATTTTAGAAAGTAATATTAAAAAAATAAATGTTACTTTTAAAGGGTCTGTGTCAAAAATAAATACCAAGCCTCTTACATCAACCTTAATCTCTAGTATTCTTTCAATTAAGATGGAGAGTGTTAACTTAATTAATGCTGAAGTTGTAGCTAAAAATAAAAATATTGAGATTGTAAATTCATTTCAAGAACAAACTGAAAGCCATGAGTCTGAAATTTCTATAAAAATTATTACTGAAAAAGAGGTGTTAAATTATGCTGGTGCATTGTTTGCAGGATGCTCAAGAATAATTTCTATAAATGGAATGCGAATAGAGGCAGAAATTTCTAAAACAATGCTTTATACATCTAATAATGACAAACCAGGATTTATTGGATCTTTGGGAACAGAATTAGGAAATGCTAATGTTAATATAGCTACTTTTAATTTGGGTAGAACAGGATCTGGAGAGGCTGTATCTCTTATTGAAATAGATGGTAAAATAGAAACAGAATTAGTAAAAAGATTAGAAAAAATATCTAATGTAAAGAAAATAAAAAAACTATCTTTTTAAACTAATGAATAAATATATAAATAATCAAATATTACCAGAAGGATTTAAAGTATTACTTCCAAACGAAGCTCAAAAAGAAGAGTTAATATCCAGAAAAATACTTGATATTTTAATTAAAAAAAATTATGCATTAGTAAAAACTCCAATAATTGAGTATCAAAGTCCTAATATTAATAGTTTATATACTAAAGATACTATTCACGAACCATTTATTTTAATAGAACCTGATACGAAAAAAATTTTAGTCATAAGATCTGATATAACACCTCAAATTGCTAAATTAGCTTCAACAAAGTTAAACCATATTAAAAGACCTTTAAGACTTATGTATTCTGGAGAAGTTTTGAGAAATATCAAAAACTTATATCAATCAGATAGACAGTTTAAACAAATTGGAGCAGAACTTATTGGCGCTTCTCATAACAAAGGATTATTAGAAATAATAAAGTTAGCTAACAGTATCATAAAAAGCTTGAAAATGAAAAATACTACTATAGATTTTTCTGTCCCCTCTTTAATGAGATATTTAGAAAAAATTATTGATTTTAAAAAAACTGAAGGGAAAATGATAAGAGAAGCTATAGAGAATAAGGACAGTAGTATTATCACTAATAAAAAATATAATTATTTAAAAAGTATAATTGAATGTTCTGGTACCTTAGATGAGGCAAAAAAAAATTTTAAAAAGTCTTCATTCCCATCAAAAATTAATATTATTTTAGAAAATTTCTTTAAATCTTTAAATTATCTAAAAAAAAATAACTCCGATATTTCAATCACAGTAGATATTTCTGAAGGTAATAATTTTTTAAATTATCAAAATATAGGTTTTAAAATATATAATAAGAATGACTCTAGTGTAATTGCAATTGGCGGAGATTATATTCTGGAAAACAAAGAGTTAGGAATTGGAATTACATTGATTACAAATAATATTTGTAGTGCTTTTAAATATATTAATAGGAAAGGTAAATTTTAAATAAATGAGTAATGTTATCGTTATAGGATCTCAATGGGGTGATGAAGGAAAAGGAAAAATAGTAGATTGGCTATCATATAAAGCTGATGCTGTTGTAAGATTTCAAGGAGGTCATAATGCTGGGCATACGCTAGTTGTTGAAGGACAAACCTATAAACTAAGTCTTCTCCCATCAGGAGTGATAAGAGGAAAAAAATCATTTATTGGCAATGGTGTTGTGTTGGATTTAAAAGCCTTACAAAACGAAATTAAAACATTAGAAGAAAAAAATATTAAAATTGATAACAGTATTCTAGCAATATCTCAAAGTGCACCATTAATTATGTCTTATCATCAAGAGTTGGACAAAGCTAGAGAAAGTGAATTAAATGGTATAAAAATCGGAACTACTGGCAGAGGTATTGGCCCGGCCTATGAGGACCATGTAGGAAGAAGAGCCTTGAGAGTTTGTGACTTATTTAATAAAAAAAAATTAAGCGACAAAATAGAAAATGCGTTATCTCACCACAATCCAATTAGAAAAGGACTTGGAATTGAAGAGTTAAATAAAAATACAATTATTAGTGAAATTGATAGTTATTCAGATTTTATTAAACCTTTTGTAAAAAATGTTTGGGACGAATTATTTAAACTTCAAAAAGAAAATAAAAATATTCTATTTGAAGGTGCTCAAGGAGCTTTATTGGATATAGACCATGGTACTTATCCTTTTGTAACATCATCAAATACTGTATCTGCTCAAGCATCAATTGGAACAGGAATTGGGTTAATAGAAAACTGCTTTAATCTAGGAATAACCAAGTCATATTTAACTAGGGTTGGTGAAGGACCTTTTCCTACGGAGCAAAGCAATGAAATTGGTGAAAAACTTGGTTTGCTTGGAAAGGAATTTGGTACTGTGACTGGTAGAAAAAGACGTTGTGGTTGGTTAGACTTAGTTTTATTAAAGCAGTCTGTTAATATTGCTGGACTAAAAGGCTTAGCATTGACAAAATTAGATGTCTTAGACAGTTTTGAGAAAATTAAAGTTTGTATCTCATACTCGTATAAAGGCGAAACTTATAAATATTTACCTTTAGAAATAGAAGATACTAGTCAAATTATTACAAACTATATTGAATTAGATGGATGGAATCAAGAGACTAAAGGAACAAGAAAATTTTCTGATCTTCCAAAAAATGCTAAAACATATATTTCTTTTATAGAAGAATTTGTTGGAGTTCCTGTTGCAATGTTATCAACAAGTCCTGACAGGGAAGATACAATTTTATTTAAAGATCCTTTCAATAACTAGTTTTTTGTTCTTTCTATAAACTTTATTTGATTTTTATCTTTCATAAGTTGTTTTATTGAACTTTGTACTTTTTCAAAAGCTTTTACTTCTATTTGTCTTATTCTTTCTCTACTAATATCAAACTTTTTACTTAATTCGTCTAATGTAGACTGCTTTTCCTGTAGCCTTCGTGCATTGAATATATATTTTTCTCTATCATTCAATACTGATAACGCATTCATTAAAATTGTTTTTCTAAATTTGTATTCTTGACTTTCTTCCAGTGTTTCTTCCTGACTGGTTGCACCATCTACTAACCAATCTTGCCACTCTGAACTACTGTCACGTTTTAAAGGAGCATTTAAAGAATGATCTGGCCCAGCCATTCTATTATTCATATCTACTACTTCTTTTTCCGCAACTTCTAGTTTTTCAGAAATTGACTTTATTTCATCGGGTTTTAAACTTCCATCATGAATAAGTTTAAGTTCATTTTTTATTTTTCTTAAATTAAAAAAAAGCTTTTTTTGCGCTGCTGTTGTACCTATTTTTACGAGCGACCAAGAATGAAGTATATATTCTTGTATGGCTGCTTTTATCCACCACATAGCATATGTAGCTAATCTAAAGCCCTTATCTGGATCAAATCTTTTTACTGCTTGCATTAATCCAACATTTCCCTCTGATATAAGATCAGGTATTGGTAGTCCGTATCCTCTGTATTTCAAAGCAATTTTAGCTACTAATCTCAAATGAGATGTAACTAATTTGTGAGCAGCATTTATATCTTTTTTTTCCTGCCAGGATTTCGCCAAAGTATATTCTTCTTCCAACTTAAGCATTGGAAACTTTCTGATATCTTGCAAATACTTTGCTAAACTACCCTGAGAAGAAATGCTAGGCAGAGTTATTTTTGACATAACTTAAGAGTAACAAATATTTTCTTAATGCTCAAATAAAACTTGTTCTAATTTTAAAAAATCACTTGGCTTTTCTGCCTTTAACTTTAGTAAGTTGTTATTAATTGGATGAGTAAATATTATAGTTGTAGCATGTAATGCGTGTCTATCAAAATTGCCTACTATTTTTTTTACTTTTTCAGACATGTCTTTTGATAAATTTCTTCCTTTAGAATATAATTTGTCGCCTATTAAAGGACAACCCTTGGAAAGCATATGTACTCTTATTTGATGTGTTCTTCCTGTTAAAATTCTGCATTCTATTAATGAAAATTTTTTTAAATGAGTTTTTTTTGTCTCGTATAAAGTAATTGCTTCTTTAGAATTTTTAGAATAATTAATTTTTTTTTTACCTAAGTGGCTTGCTATTGGTATATTAATAGTTCCGGCAATAGGATTTGGGGTGCTCCAGACTACTGCATGATAGTACTTTTCAACTTTTCTTTGATAAAATTGTTGTTTTAAAGACAAATAAGCTTTATCCGTTTTTGCAAAAACTATAAGTCCAGAAGTTTCCTTATCTAATCTGTGAACTACTCCTGGTCTCAATATATTTTCACCTTTACAAAGTGTAATATTATTATCTAATAATAAGTTAATTAAACTAAAATCATTCTTCAAAGATTTGGCATGCGTAAGTATTCCTGCCTGCTTATTTACTACTATTAAAAATTCATCTTCGTATACTACAATTAAATTGTGATTATTTTTATTAAAATTCATTTTTATTTTAGTTTTAACAAATAATTTAAATATTAATAAAAGTTTTTTTCTATAAAAAATTATTATAAAATTGTTAATAATTATAAAATAAAAAAATGAATATTAAATTACTTAAATTTATTGTTATTTTCATGGGTTTCATAATATTTTTTGGAGTCATATCATTAGGTATTGCCTTATACTTTAAATTTAAAAATTTATCTAGTTCCAATAGTATAGATGCAATTACTATTAATAAGCCTTATAAAATGAATTTTTTGGATTATAAGCTATACGATGAAAAAATCTATTTATCTTTTGAAAATACTAAAAAGTTATTAATTAATATTTATAGTATAAAAACTGGAAAATTTATAAAAAAAATTGAGATATTGAAATAATAAATTGTTATGCTACTTTCACACTAAAATGATAAAATTTATTAAATATTTTATATTAATTACACTTTTTGTTGTATTTAGCTCAAGTTATTCTTTTTCTCAAGAAACAAAAAAAAAATGTAGAATAAACTCTAATAAGCAGGTTTTAGACTTTATTAAAAAAGAACTCACGCCTTTTAAGCAGGGATCAAATGAAGAAGGACCTAGACTATCTAGAGCCGATTTAAAGCAATTAGAAATTAAACATTATTCTGAGCAGCTTAAAGACTCTAGAGAAATGAGGATGGATATACTCAGTTTTTCTACTCTCAATCAAAATGACTTAGAAATTTTTAAAAAGTTTACTTCTAAAATAAAATTAGTTCTAAGTGATTGCTCCGAAGTAGTTTTTTTTGGAGATACCCTCTTAGGTGCTTATGAACTTCCATATGAAGATATGCTAAAAGCATTTACGTTAGCTTCAAAAAATAATAATGAAATTATTTTAAATTTTATAAAAAATCAAGTTACTCCCAAACCTATCAACTTATATGATGGAATAAATATTTTAATGAATGATTTTGCAACTCAACAGAATGTTATAATGGAATTGCTATCTGAAGAGGTAAAAAAAGTTTTTTTTGGTGATAATAATACTGTAGCAACCACGGATATAGCTGAAGCTAGATTATTAAGTTTTTCATTGCTAGGAGGAAAAATACTAGATGCTCAAAATAAGCTTTTATTTTTTATACTACCCAAGACATATAAGCAGGTAAAGTCATCAATAGGAACCTTAGTTTTAGATATTGATGGTAATTTATATGAAATACCTAATCTAAATTATTTGCTTAGCGTTAATATACTTAGTGGACTAGGAGTTAATACTAGAACATTAACTATGTCAGAAATAGTAAGTAATTCTAGTTCATGTAAAATTGATATTGCAGGAAATTGGATGCATAAAATAAATGGAATGGAAAAAAGAGGTTGTCCATTTAATTCTGTTGCAAAGAAAATGTTACTTGAAGCAAATCATAAGAATTCTAGAGATTATGATACTTATAGAGCAGTATTCGAAGAAATAGAAAATATTAACTTTAGCCCAAAAACGGAAATTGACTCTGATAATTCTGAAGTAGGTGGTCCTGCACTAGGTACCTCACCTGACTAAATATTAGACCTGCTTTTAGCATAAAGATCTATTGCCTCTGAGAGAGCCTTTAAAACTCTAGCTCTAGATTTTTTATTACTTAAATATTTTGCATCCTTGGGATTAGATAAAAAACCTAACTCTATTAAAACAGAGGGGATATCAGGCGATTTTAGAACTGCAAAACCAGCATGCCTATGAGGTCTTTTTAAAGCTCTATATCCATGCTCTCTTATTTTCCCTACATATATTTCTGCGAATGATGAAGAGGCATTTTTAGTGTCTCTTCTTTGCAAATCTAAAAGAATAGAAAATACTTCATTGTCTACTTTTGTACTGTCTATACCAGCTATTAAATCCACTTTATTTTCTCTTTCAGCCAGCATTGCAGTAACTTTATCAGAGGCTTTATCAGATAATGTATAAATAGATGTTCCTCTGGTAGCTTTTTTCTTAACACTATCTACGTGTAAAGATATAAATAAATCACTATTGTACTTCTTTGCAATCTTCCTTCTTTTCCTTAAAGAAATAAATGTATCTTTATTTCTCGTAAGATACACTTTGTATCCTTTGTTATCTAAAAGTAATCTTAATTCTTTTGCTGCTAATAAAGTTATATCTTTTTCCTTATACTTATACCTCACGGCTCCAGGGTCAAGACCTCCATGACCAGCGTCTATAGTGATAGTAAAAGGTTTTTTTGCTTTTATTTTGGTTTTAATATTTCCTTTAACTTTTTTTTGACTTCTAAGGTCTATTACTAATCTAAAAACATTTTTATTATTTTTACTTAAATAAAAATTTCTCTCAATGAAGGCGACTTTTTTTAAATCAAATACTAATCTAATAACACCTTTGCCATTATTATTTATTCTTATATTTTTTATGATATTACTTTTAAATTCTTCAAATTTCTTATAAGATGATGCTTCTAGGTCAACTACTAATCTAGGTTGGTTATCTAAAATAAAAACTGAATAAGCAGTCTTTTTAGTGAGATCAAAAACTATTCTAGTAGTAGTATTATCAGGCTTATCAGAAATCCTTATATTTTTAATAGTATTTTGTTTAGATAATGCATTGGTAAAAATAATAAATATCAGAAAAAAAAATAAATATTTACTTAGGTTTTTCATTAAGATTAATAATAATATATATTATGTTTTGTAAATAGTTTTTATTTAGTATAATGTCACAATAAATAAAATTGATATGTTTTATCAATTTTAAATTAAAAATATTATAAAATTATGAATTTATTACATTGGAGTTTAATAAAAAATGAAAAAAAGCATTTTAGTAGATGCTGTTCATTCAGAGGAAACCAGAGTTTTAGTTTTATCAGAAAATACAATAGAGGAATTAGATTTTGAAAGTACTACAAAAGAACAATATAAAGGAAATATTTATCTAGCTAAAGTATCAAGAGTAGAACCCTCTTTAAGAGCAGCTTTTGTAGATTACGGTAATGATAGGCATGGATTTTTACCTTTTAATGAAATACATCCTGATTACTTTCAGATTCCCATTTCTGATAAAGAGAAACTGATTGAAAGCACTTTAAAAGAAAATAATTCTAGTAACAATAAAGATGATAGTTCCAATTTGCAGAATGATAAGAAGTCTATATCTGTAACTGCTAAGAGTGAAGAAGAAGAAATCTCGTTTAATGAAGGTTTGAACCTTAAACAGGCTAGTATTAGACGTAGTAAACTATATTCCAAATATAAAATACAGGAAGTTATTAAAAGAAGACAAATATTGTTAATACAAGTTACGAAAGAAGAAAGAGGAAATAAAGGGGCCGCTTTAACAACATTTTTGTCACTAGCAGGAAGATACTGTGTCTTGATGCCAAATTCTGCAAATTCTGGTGGTATTAGCAAAAAAATACCATTTAAAACTAGAAAAAAAATGAAAGACACCTTAAATTCTATTAAAGTTCCAAAAGAAATGTCTGTAATACTTAGAACAGCTGGTTCTTTAAAAACTAAATCAGAAATAAAAAGAGATTATGAAAATTTATCCAAATTATGGATAGAAATTAAAAATAAGACTTTAAAGTCAATAGCACCTGTATTAGTTCATCAAGAAAATCATATTATTAAAAGAGTTATTAGGGACTACTTTTCTAATGATCTCTCTGAAGTGGTAATTGAAGGAGAGAATGCTTACAAAATTGGAAAATCTTTTATGAAAACCTTAATGCCAAGCAAAGTTAAATTGATAAAAAAATTTAAAGAAAAACTTCCAATTTTTAACTTTTACAATGTAGAAAAACAAATTGATTATGTATTTAAACCTGAAGTACAACTGAAATCTGGAGGATCAATTGTTATTTCACCTACTGAAGCTTTAGTTTCTATTGATGTAAATTCTGGTAGATCCACAACAGAAAGAGATATTGAACCTACGGCCGTAAAAACTAACTTAGAGGCAGCAAAAGAAATAGCTAGGCAATTAAAACTTAGAGATTTAGGTGGCCTAATAGTCATAGATTTTATTGATATGAATATTAGAAAGAATAACTTTTTGGTTGAAAATGTATTAAAAAGTTCTGTAAAAAATGATAGAGCTAAAATACAAATAGGACGTATTTCTCCTTTTGGTCTTTTAGAAATGTCAAGGCAAAGAATGCGACCAAGCCTTTTTGAACTAAACTTTAAAGTTTGTAAAGCCTGTGATGGATTAGGAATAGTTAGATCAATAGAATCTCAAAGCTTGCAAATTATAAGAAACTTAGATTTATTAATTAAAAGTAATACTAAAAAAGATATTACACTCGAACTAAATTCCAGACTTGCAGAATATCTTCTCAATCATAAGCATAAGTTAATTAATGGTGATCAAGCACTTAATAATCACACTCTCAAGATAGTAGTTAATAAAAGTTTGCAAGAAAATAAATTTTCTATAATAGAAAAAGATACATTAGAAACTAGCGAAGAAAAAAAGGAAATATTAAATAAAACTAAAAATATAAAAACTATAAAGGCTGCTAGAAAAAAAATAAATAAGAAAGAAATTATTTTAGAAAAAGAAAAAAAATTAAAGAAAGCACCTTTAGCAAAATCAAATCAAAATTTAACTGAAGAAGAAAAATCTAGTGAAGAAAAAAGCATTTTAAAAAAGAAAAAATCAGTAAATACTCGAAAAAAAAACCCTATTACATCCAAAACTAAGAGAAGAGTATCTTTAAAAAAGAAAAGCGAAAATGTTGCTTCAACAAAAAATAAAGCAGCAGACTCTAAAAGTATAAAAGAAGCTAAAAAAGGATGGTGGAAAAAATAGTCATAACCATTTTTCTATTTTATTTAAAGCAGTTACTAAGTCATTTTTTTTTCCAGCAAATGATATCCTGATATACGCATTTCCGTTTTTGCTATCAAAATCGATTCCAGGGGCTGTGGTAATATTTAGATCATTTACCATTTCCTCGCAAAATTTGTAAGAATTTTTAGTAAATTTTGAAATATTAATATAAAAATAAAAAGCACCATTAGGAATAAAAAAGTTATTAAGTCCTATTTCTTTTAACCTATTTTTTAGGTAATTTCTTTTTTGAGAGTAACCATTTACCACATTGTCAAAATAATCATAATATTTGAAAGTTTCTAATGCAGTATACTGTGATATAGACGAAGGGCTTAGATAAATATTCATCGCTATCCTGCTAATTTTCTCTATATGCTTTCTGTTACTTATAATCCAGCCTAAACGCCATCCTGTCATTAAAAAATATTTTGAAAAGCTATTTATTATTACGCCATTGGAATTGAGAGATAGAAGGCTCTGTTCTTTGGAGTTTTTATGATAATTAATACCTTGATAAATTTCATCTGAAATAAGAGTAATATTTTTTTTTAAGCAAATATTATTTATTTCTTTTAGTTTAGAAGATTCTATTGTAGCACCAGTAGGATTCGCTGGGCTTGCTAGAATTAATCCCTTAACCTTGTATGGCAGACTCGCTATCTGATTTAAATCTATATTAAATCCTTTTTCTATTGTGGTTTGTATATTAAAAACTTTGTAGTTTAAAGATTTTAATATATTTAAATAACATGGATAACCAGGTGATACTATTGCAATAGTATCGCCTTTTTTAAATAGAGACATTAGTGAAAGCAAAATAGAAGCAGATGCTCCAGAAGTTATAGCCACTTGATTTACATTAATGTTAATATTGTATCTTATAGAATAATGTTTAACTATTTCTTTTCGTAGTTCTAATAGACCTATAGACTCTGTGTAACCAATTTTTTTTTTTTAATAGCTTTTTTCCTACGTGATCTAAAAGCTTTTTTGGTAACGAGACCGAAGGTTCGCCTAAAGATAAATGAATAGTTTTTTTACCTGTTGGATCTATTTCTTTACCTTTTTCAAAAATTTTTATAGCATAAAAAGGTTTTATTTTGTCTTTGTTTTCAGAAATTGTGATATCCTCCAAAATGTAAGTATGATATATTTTTATAAAAAATTTAAGCTTTTATTGCTTTTTTCTTTTATTGCTTATTTCTTTTTAGAAAAGAATATTCTTTCCGCAAATTATATAAGGGATACTGAGTTAGAGTTTGCTATAGATAGTTGGGCTGAACCCATATTTAAAGCAGCTAATATGGATGCTAAGCAAATAAAAATACATATTATTGCTGATCAGAAAATAAATGCTTTTGTAATTGATGGCAATAATATGTTTATTAATACTGGCCTTATAACTAAAGCTGGGAGTGCTAGTGGAGTAATTGGAGTCATAGCTCATGAAGCTGGACATATATCTGCGGGTCATATTTTGAAAATTAAAGAAAAAATAAAAAATTTATCTAATAATCAATTTTTTACCAGTCTTTTAGGAATTGGTGTATTACTAGTAGGAGCAAAAAGTCAGACTATTTCCAGAAATGACTCTGCGGAAATTGCAAAAGGTATATTGGCTATTGGACCTGATATATCAAGAAGAAGGTTTTTTGCATTTAGTAGAGCAAATGAGTTTGCTGCTGATGCTTTAGGTATAAAATATCTTAAGAAAGCTAATAGAGATCCTGGAGCCTTAGGCATTATACTAGAACAACTTGCTGGTCAAGAGTTACTGATATCAAGTAGACAAGACCCTTTTCTTAGAACCCATCCACTATCTAGAGAAAGATTAAAGTTTATAAGAAAACATAAATTATCTGACAAAATTGTAGAGCCTAATAAAGATAAAATTCTTTATAAAAGGTTACAATCAAAGATAAATGCATTTACAGACCCTCCTGGAAAAACTTTACTTGTCAATAAAGATAATAGTATCCATCAGAGGTATGCTAGAGCTATAGCATATTTTAGAATTCCTATGTATGAAGAAGCTATTTTATCTATAAACTCACTATTAAAGGATTACCCCAGTGACCCCTACTTTTTAGAGTTAAAAGGGCAAATATATGCAGAAAATGGAAAGATAGAAAATGCCATAAATGCATATAAAAAATCTCTTAGTGTGATTGAAAAGCCTGCTCCATTAATTATGATAGCGCTTGCAAATATGCTTTTAGAAAGAAGAAATAGTTCTTCATCTTATACAAATGCAAAAAATCTATTAGAAAAAACTATATTTTTAGAACCTAATAATATACTAGCTTGGCATTTAAAGGGTATTGCACACAATAAATTAAATGAGAAAAATCTGGCTGATTTATCTGCAGCCGAAGAGTTTTTAATAAGGAGAGACTTTAATAGAAGCAAGTATTTTGCTGAGAGAGTAGTAAAAAACACCAAAACTAATAGCCCTGAAAGCATAAGAGCAAATGATATTCTAAATATTGTAAATTGAATTAAACTATTATATTAATTAAGGTATGAAATTTTTTATTAAATTTTTAATTTTTTATTTTATGGTAATTAATGTTCAAGCCATAGATAATATTACATCCCAAGCTGAAATAGAAAAAATAATAAAAAAATACTTGCTTGAAAATCCTGAAATATTAATAGAATCTCTAGAAAAATATAGAAGTAATCAGGAAGCTAAATTTGAGGAAAAACAAAGGTCTCACATAGAAGCTTATTATAAAAATAAAAAATATGAAAACTTTCCACATACAGGGAATATTTCTGGAAGCATTATTATAACAGAGTTTATAGATTATAATTGTAGTTATTGTAAAAAAACACTGATTATTATTAATAAGCTTTTAAAAAAATATAAAAATATAAAAGTTGTTTTTATAGACTTCCCTATATTATCAGAGACTTCTTATTCTGCAGCAAAAGCAGCAATCGCGGCTCATAGACAAAATGCTTATTTCAGTTATCACACAGCTTTGTTGGATAGTAAAAAAAAAATAAGTAATGAATATCTAATTGATTTAGCTGATAGTTTAAATTTAGATTTGAAGAAATTTAAAAAAGATATGAACTCTGAAAAAACAGCCAAGATAATAGAAGATAATATTGAGTTTGCTAAAGGATTGAATGTAAGAGGGACTCCAACTTTTATTATTAATAAAAAACTTTATCCAGGTGCTTATGATATGAAAAAGCTAGAAGAGATTATTAAGAAAATATAGTCAAAATGAATATATTACTAGTTAATAATTTAGGTACAATTTTATATACCATTTTTTTTGGAAAAGAAGTTGGTATAGATAGCTTAGGAAATCGCTATTATATTTCTAAAAAAAAAATTAAAAAAAAATGGGTAGTCTATAATAAAATAAAAGATCCTACTGCCATTCCAGTCAAGTGGCAATTATGGCTAACCAGTGAGGATGTAAACGTCTTTGATAAGGATCAAAAGTATATCTGGGAAAAAGATAGAAAACAAAATCTAACCGGAACAAATCAAGCATACCATCCAGTAAGAAAAATAAGTGAATCAAAAAAATCAGTACAAAAAAAAAATAAATATTGGACACCAAATTAAAATGAGAAATAACAATAAATTAATCCCTAAATATTGGGTTGATAAAAATAAAAATACAATATCATGTAAGGAAAAAATCAAGGTAATTAATGGTAATTTAGATGAGCTAACCGAAATGCTTAAAGATATATTTGACGAGGCGGTTTTAATTGGAGTTGATGAAAATCAATTTAAAAAAGTTATACAAGATATAGTAAAAAATATGAAAAATACCATAAAAGATGTTTAAAAAAGTTTTTTTTTCTTTAATTATTTGTTTTTTATTTAAAAATGCTTTTGCAGAATTAACAGCTAAACTTAGAGCAATAGACAGAACAACAGGAAGATCTTTTATTTTAAATACCCCTATAAATAAGACAGTTAATTTTTCTAAATTATCTATTAATGTAAAATACTGCTATCAAAATCCTATTAATATGGAAATTGAGAATTATGCCTATATTATAATTAAAGATTTAAAAAAAAATGAAAATATTTTTAAGGGTTGGATGTTTTCATCAAGCCCAAGCATAAATAGTTTAGAACATCCTATAAACGATATATGGTTATTAGAGTGTAAAAAAAAATAAGTTAAATTATTTTATTATTTAAAGGAAATAGTTTATTGGAAATAAATCCTTTTGGGTTGTATTTATAAAAATTACTATTTTTTCTAAGACTACTTGCAAGTAAACGCTTGAAACTATTATTGGTGATTTCTATTGCTCCAAATTGTGATAAATGATCATTAATAAACTGAGTATCTATAAAATCGTATTTACCAACCTTTAATCTCTCTATTAAGTGAAATAAGGCAAATTTAGAAGCATTACTTACAAAGCTGAACATGCTTTCTCCAAAAAAAACTCCTCCGATAGAAACACCATATAGACCTCCAACTAACTTCTTATCCAAATAGCACTCTACACTATGGGCAAATCCTTTTTCAAATAGTTCTAAATAAATTAATTTAATTGTATTATTTATCCAAGTATCTTTCCTTGTTGAGGTAAGTTTTGAACAGTTTTCGATTACTTCATTAAATTGCAAGTCAACTGATATTTCGAAAGGATTACTTTTTGCTATTTTTTTTAATTTTTTAGGAACTCTAATTTTATCAAAAAAAAACACTCCTCTCTTTTTTGGTTCAACCCAATATATCTCATTGCTTTCAGCAGTTTCTGCCATAGGAAACAGGCCATCTTTATAAGCTTGTAATACCGTATCTAAAGGAATTCTGTAATTAGGGAAATTAAGTTTATTTTTTAGCAAGGTATTCTTCTAGCCATTTAATATCATAATTATAAGCTTTAAATTCCTTAGAAGAAATAATTTCTTTATGTAAATCTAAAGTTGTATCAATTCCTTCTATAATAAATTCGTTTAAAGCTCTAAGCATCTTCGAAATTGCTAATTCTCTGTTATTAGCATGTACTATGAGTTTTCCTATCAAACTATCATAATATGGTAATACTCTATACTGATCAAATGCCGCAGAGTCTATTCTCACTCCTGGACCTCCAGGAGTATGATACGCAGATATTAAACCTGGTGAAGGCTGAAATGATTTAGAATTTTCAGCATTAATTCTGCATTCTATCGCATGTCCTCTAAAGGTTATATCTTCTTGTTTAATTTCTAACTTTATTCCACTAGCTACTTTTATTTGTTCAGCAACTATATCAAAACCTGTAATCATTTCTGTTATAGGGTGTTCTACCTGCAACCTGGTATTCATTTCTATGAAGTAGAATTTATCTTTTTCATATAGCATTTCTACAGTGCCGGCTCCTATATACTTTATTTTTTTCATAGCAGTAGTGATAGCTTTTAAAACCTTTTTCTTTGCAGTTGAATTAATGTTCAAAGCTGGAGCCTCTTCTATTATTTTTTGATGCCTCCTTTGCATAGAACAATCTCTTTCGCCAAGATGAATGACATTGCCGTATTTATCTGCAAAAATTTGAAATTCTATATGTTTAGGGTTTTCTAAAAACTTTTCAATGTAAACCTGATCATTTCCAAAGTTCGCTTTAGCTTCTGCCTTAGCTAACTCATATTGTTCTAAGAGAGAACTTTCATCCTGCACTACCTTCATTCCTTTTCCTCCTCCTCCGGCGGCAGCTTTAATTATTATAGGATAACCTATTTCTAAAGCAGTCTTCTTTAAAACATTTAAATTTGATATGTCTCCTTTTGATCCAGGAACTAAAGGGATACCAGTTTTTGAAATAGTTTCTCTAGCTTTAATTTTATCTCCCATTATTTCTATATGTTCTGACTTTGGCCCTATAAAGGTAATATCATGATCTTCTAAAATACTTACAAATCTTGCATTTTCAGATAAAAATCCATAGCCTGGATGAATAGCTTCTGCAGCTGTAAGCTCTGCTGCTGTTATTATTGCCGGAATATTTAGATAGCTATCTTTAGATAAATTACCGCCAATACAGATACTCTCATCCGCCATTTTAACATGCATTGCATCTTCATCAGCTTTAGAATGAATTGCAACACTCTTTATTCCTAGTTCTGTACAAGCTCTTATTATTCTAACGGCAATTTCACCTCTATTAGCCACTAGGATTTTTTTAAACATTTATTCAACTACGATTAGGTCTTGATCAAATTCTACAGGCATAGCATTTTTTACAAGTATTTTTTTAACAACACCAGCTTTATCACTTTTAACCTGGTTCATTGTCTTCATTGCTTCTATTATAAATATTACATCACCGGCCTTAATCTTAGATCCTACTTTTATAAATGGCTTAGCATTAGGAGAAGGAGAATGATATAAAGTCCCTAACATAGGAGCCTTAACAGTATTTTCTAAGCTCAAAGATTTTTTCTTATCAATACTCTTACTATTTTTTTCCTCGTTTAGAGAAGAGCTTTCTTTGACAGTATTAACAAATGTATTATTGTTATAATTTTTTGATAATTTTATACACCTACTTCCATTCTTTACTTCTATCTCTGTCAAACTATTTTTTTTCATTACTTCACAGAGTAATTCTATTGCTTTTTTATCAATTTTAAACTTAAACATACCCATCCTTTATTGATTTATGGTTAACTAGAGCTAAATCTATTGCAACTTCATATCCTAAAAACCCTAAACCACATATTACTACACTACTTATATCAGATAAATAAGAATATCTTCTATACTTTTCTCTATTATAGATATTACTAATGTGTACTTCATATATCAAGCCTTGAAAAATACGTAAACAGTCACAAATAGCTAATGAGGTATGAGAGTATGCTCCAGCGTTTATGATTATTGCTGAATATTTTTCAATATTTTTTTGTATGAAATCTATAATTTCTCCTTCCGAATTAGATTGAAAAAAAGAAACTTTAGCTTTTTTTTTTTTAGAATAGGCTTTCATATTCCTCTCTAAGTCTTTTAAACTATTGAGTCCATATATTTTAGACTCTCTCTTTCCTAATAAATTTAAATTAGGACCATTTATAATTAAAATTTTTTTATTAGTCATTTTACTAAATTTTCTTATATTATAATAAAAATGACGCAAAATAAAATACAAGTATTTATTAATGGAAAGAAAAAAACTTTTGATAAACAAAATAACCTACAAACTCTTTTGAAAGATCTTAAAATAAGTAATAATGGAATAGCTATTGAAATAAACTGTAGTGTTATACCTAAGTCTCAATATAAAAATACATTTTTACAAAACAATGACAAAATAGAAATTGTTCAGTTTATAGGAGGAGGATAGAGTGAATGAGTATTCAGATAGCAAAGTCAAGATAGCAAATGGTAAATTTACTTCCAGATTAATTATTGGAACTGGTAAATTTTCCAACTATCAAATAAATAAGCAAGCCCTTGAGGCAAGTGGCGCTGAAATTGTAACTGTAGCCATTAGAAGAGTTAACTTAACTGATAAAAATAAACCTAAGCTTACTGATTATATTAATCCTAAAAAATATACTTTTTTGCCTAATACAGCAGGATGTTTTAACGCAAAAGAAGCTCTTAGAACTCTAAGACTAGCTAAAGAGCTCGGAGGCTGGGATATGGTAAAATTGGAAGTATTATCAGATGAAAAAACCTTATATCCTAATATGATTGAAACTATAAACGCCTCAGAAAAACTAGTAGCTGATGGATTTAAAGTTTTGGCGTATTGTAACGATGACCCAGTCCTTTGTAAAATCTTAGAAGAAACTGGGTGCTCTGCTATTATGCCCTTGGGAGCACCAATTGGATCTGGTCTTGGCATATTAAATCCGTTAAATATACAATTAATAATTGAACAAGCAAAACTTCCTGTAATTTTAGATGCAGGTTTAGGAACAGCCTCAGATGCCTCATTGGCGATGGAACTTGGATGTGAAGCAGTTTTAGTAAACTCAGCAATAGCAGAAGCTAAATTTCCTATATTAATGGCAAAATCATTCAAAAACGCAGTAATTGCTGGAAGACAATGCTTTTTGGCAGAAAGAATGAAAAAAAAGAATTATGGTCATGCTACGAGTCCAATGGAAAATTTAATTTCAAGGAGATAATATGAAGTATACAAATCAAAAAATAGTTTTAAAAAATAGACCTGTAGGATTTCCTAGCATAAATGATTTTGAAATAGTCAATGAGACAATCGAAACAATAAATTATGGTGAAGTGATTGTAAAAATACTTTGGCTTTCATTGGACCCATACATGAGAGGAAGAATGAGTGAAGCTAAAAGCTATGCACTTCCTCTTCAATTAGGTGATGTTATTACAGGAGGAGCAGTTGGGAAGGTTGTATTCAGCAATTGCCCTAAATATAAACAAGGGGATATAGTTGAAGGATTTACGCTAGGATGGCAAGAGTATGCAAAAATAAGTACAAATAATATTAGAAAAATAGATACAAATCTTGCTCCAATACAAACAGCTGTTGGAGTTTTAGGTATGCCTGGAATGACAGCATATTTTGGACTTTTTGAAGTTTGTAAACCTATTCCTGGTGATAATGTAGTAGTTTCTGCAGCATCAGGAGCAGTTGGTCAATTAGTAGGTCAGTTAGCTAAAATTGCTGGTTGTAATGTTATTGGAATTGCTGGGACAGAAGAAAAGTGTAAATATATTAAGAAAATTTTAAATTTTGATGAAGTTATTAATTATAAAAAAGATAATGTTTATAAAAAGGTAAAAGAATATTGTCCTGATGGAGTAAATATTTACTTTGATAATGTTGGAGGTAAAATTTCCGACGATGTTATTTCTAATATTGCACCATTTGGTAGAATTGGAGTTTGTGGAGTTATATCACAATATAACCTGACAGAGATGGAGGCAGGTATGCGAGTACAAAGAGCCGTTCTTACAAATCAAGCTTCCGTTGAAGGATTTTTGGTTTTTAGATTTGAACAAAGATATCCAATAGCTAGGAAAAGAATGGCATCTTGGTTAAGCAAAGGACAGTTAATATGGAAAGAAGATATCGTAAATGGCTTAGATAAAGCTCCAGAAGCATTTATAGGTCTTATGAAGGGTAAAAACTTTGGTAAACTATTGATAAAAGTCAGCGACTAAATATTAGAAAGTTATTCTTCATCTTCTAAAAGTTTAATATTAAGTTCTTTAAGTTGTTCTTCTTTAACATCACTAGGCGCTCCCATTAGAAGATCTTCAGCTTTTTGGTTCATAGGAAACATAGTAATATCCCTTATATTTTGCTCACCAGCTATTAGCATCACAATTCTATCTAGTCCCGGAGCTATACCACCGTGAGGAGGAGCTCCAAATTGAAATGCATAATAAAGAGACGGAAATTCTTTTTTTATTACATCTTCGGTATAACCTGCAATATCAAAAGCTTTTTTCATAATTTCTGGATTATGATTTCTAATAGCTCCTGAAGAAAGTTCTACCCCATTGCAGACTATATCATACTGAAATGCTTTAATTTCTAATGGATCTTTTGTCTCAAGACTATCTAAGCCTCCTTGTGGCATAGAAAAAGGATTATGACTGAAATTTATCCTTTTTGTATTTTCATCAATTTCATACATTGGAAAATCTACAATCCAACAAAACATGAATTTTTCTTCATTAATTAAATTTAGAGCTTCTGCTAATTTAATTCTTACTTTACCACTAAATTTAATAGCTTCCTTTTTCTTGTCACAAATAAAAAAAACTGCATCATCTTCTTTAATTTTTAAATCTAAAATTAATTTTTTTTGCATTTTTATTTCAATATTTTTTGCAATCGGTCCTTTTCCTATGAGTCCTTGTCCTTCATCTTTAAAGGTCATATATCCTAATCCTGAAGCCCCCTCATCTCTTGCCCAATCATTAAGTTTGTCAAAAAAAGATCTAGGTTTTTCATTTCCTAAAGGTGCTACTATAACTTTGACTATTCCTTCCTGTTCGATAATTTTCTTAAAAATATTTAGGTTAACTTTATCACTTTTAAAGAATTCTGTGTATTCTTGTATCTTTAAAGGGTTTCTAAGGTCTGGTTTATCTGTTCCGTACTTGTCTAATGCTTCCGCATAAGGAATTCTTGGAAAGGGAACTTGAGAAATTGGTTTTTTAGAAAACTTAGTAAAAGTTTTTTCTATTACTTTTTCTAACAAACTAAATATGTCTTCCTGATTGACAAATGCCATTTCAATATCTAATTGATAAAACTCTCCAGGACTTCTATCTGCTCTAGCATCTTCATCTCTAAAGCAAGGAGCTATTTGAAAATATTTATCAAAACCTGAAATCATAACCATTTGTTTAAATTGTTGAGGAGCCTGTGGTAATGCATAAAACTTTCCTGGATGTACTCTGCTGGGAACTAAAAAATCCCTTGCTCCCTCAGGGCTTGAAGCGGTCAGAATAGGAGTCTGGAATTCTAAAAAACCTATTTTTATCATTTTATCTCTAATAAATGAAATTACCTTTGATCTTAAAATAATATTTTCATGAATTTTTTTTCTTCTTAAATCAAGAAATCTATACTTAAGTCTAATATCTTCTGCATATTCTTGATCACTAAAAACT